>JBKICU010000011.1:0-69399 GCA_046566965.1 Acidobacteriota bacterium | reverse complement strand
AGGCTGGCCTCTCCCCGGGTTTGGTGCACGTACCGTGGCGTGTGCTTAGTTCTGAGCGGCCTTGCGGCGGCGGGCGGCGAAGAGGCCCAGGAGGCCGGAGCCGAGCAGCAGCATGGAAGCGGGTTCGGGGGTGGCCAGGAACGCAGGGTCGTCGCTGGCGAAGGTCCAGCCGTTGTTGCCGTTAAAGCGGTTGGTGGAGCCATCCTCGTTAAGGACGATGATGGACTTGCCGTAGACGTCCACGGGCAGGTTGTACAGGTTTTCCACGGGGTCGTTCCTCTTGACCAAGCCGCCCAGTACGCCGTCGACCACGTTGAAGCCGAACCAGTTCGTACCAAGTTCACCTATGGTGCCGAAGTTACTCGGCGCGGTGCTCCACCAGTATCCCTCGGTCATGCTCAGGGAGGCCCACAGATCGCCGTCGGTGGAGGTGGCGATGCCGCTCGTGACGGTACGCGGATCCTGAATGGTGGAGGAGTCGTCGGCGAAAAGCTTCATGACCACGCCGGCGGCCAGTTCAGCAGCCGAGATGATGCCGAACGGGTCAACGGTGGGGACACCCAGGATGAGCGCAGGGGAGGCGTCGGTCGGCAGGGCCACGACCTGGTTGATGAAGTAGCCGGAGAGCTGATCGAAAACGGGACCAATGTCATCGGAACCCCAGATCGGCAGGCCGCCGTTTGTGATGGTCTGCGCCCGGAGGATACCCACGAAGATGTCGCCCACTTCGATGGTGCCGGGAGCTTCCCGAGGAACGTACACGCCGCCAACCAGATGATACGCGTTTTCCCAGTTGGTGAATTCGATTCGGTTTACGCCCGGTCCCAGAACAGGAGAGGCGAACGCGCTGCTGGCCATGAGCAGCAGAGCCAGGAACATCCCGAAGATTTTTCTTGTCCGTGCCATGTCTTCCTCCACGTTGATATTAACAATTTCCCAACCTTAATGCACAAGCGATGCCAACAGTCATATATATAAAATAATTAACTTTTTTTCAGAAAAAACCCCTGCCAAGGGGGTTCTGTAAAAACCGGCGACATGCGCCTTTGGTAAAACTTTACATGCGCACCAGGGCTCGGGTGACGCGGGAGACAAAACAGGCATTTCACCGGATACAACAGCACCTGTTTGAAAATATCGAGGAAGCAGGGACTACGCCACCAAGTGGCTCTGGACTTACAACAACGAACGGCCCAACAAGGGCATCGGCGGCATCACTCCGAGGCAGAAACTGAGAACGGCTGCATAGCCCTACTTTTCAGACCGCCTGAAATGGGGAGGATTACCCTCAGCCTGTGCCAGGTGCCGAAACCACTCCGAGAGAAGTCTATCCGACGAGTCCGGAAGCGGTATTAGCCCTGGGTTCAGGCCGTTGCCAACGCCAACGTCGCTGTCTGAGCGGGATTTCCTTGAGGAATCTATGACCCGTGAAGCTCCGCTCGCCAGGGGTGAGAGGATCGCAAGAAGTCATTTGGCTCATCATTGCGCGGGTTGTCCGCAGAGAGTGCAGTCACTGAAGCGGGGGATGGGAGATCCGCGATCCCGGACCGTGTTGGGAAGAGATGCCAGGACATGTCCGGGATCGAGCATCGAATCCCAGAGTTCCCCCACTTGGTGGCCGACAATGGCGTGAGACGCCGCGCTGACCAATCTAGCTCATTTTGCAGCGGGTCAGAGCCCACCGCTTCGCCTGGGAAAGCGCCCGTGCGGGATCGTAGAATAAAGACATCAACGCGTGGAAAAGCATCGACACATAGGCCGCCTGGGACTTGTCATGCGCGGACAGCCTGTAGTGCAACACGGCCTTGCGCCTGAAAATCTCACCGGCATTGTAATATCCTCGCCGACGAACATCGCGAAGAATGGCAAATCCATCTTCCCATTGCTTGCGGCGCGAACTTATCTGCCCTGGGTGTTGCCGATATCCCAGAACAGGTCGGGGCGAGCACGCAAAATCACCTAGCTCGGACAGCCGTATCCACATGTCATGATCAGCGGATTGCAGCGAAACATTGAAATCCCCGACCAATGCCATGGCACTTCGTCTGACCACGGTGGATCCGGTCAGCATGAAGCAGTTTTGCAATATCAGCCGTTTGTCGAAGTTAACGAACAGGCTTTCCTCGTTCCAATGCCACAGCACACGATCGTTCTGGTCGATCGCGACGCCGTTGCAAAACGACAACACCGCTTCCGGGTGATTTTCCAGGGTCGCGACCTGTTCCGAAAGATAGGTGTCGACAAGCCACACGTCATCGGCGTCGAGAAAAGCAAGATACCCGCCCCCGGCCTTGGAAATCCCGAGGTTCACCGAAGCGGCATATCCCTTATTCCCGTGGCCCTCATGCGAATGGATGCGGACATTCGGGAAAAGGCTCCGTACGATCTCAATGGACCCGTCGGAACACCCGTCGTCCACCAGAACAACCTCGAAGCAGACATGCTTCTGGGAGTACACGCTCTCGAGTGTTCTCTGGATGAACTTCTCGGCATTGAAGCACGGAATGATCACCGACACGAGCGGCGGAGCACTCCCCTCCTCAGATGCAGCCTGGTCATCTCGATGCATACCGGTCCCTCGAATGAATATCCCGCACGACTCGATACGGGACGCTCACGGCTTGCATTGGCATGACGATTGCCGCTCTCACTGCTCTATCTCGTGCTTGCGCATGAGATCGTAAAACGTGGGGCGACTGATGCCGAGAGCTTCGCTCGCCTTGACGATGTTGCCTCCGAAGCGCTCCAGGGCTGCAATGACCATCTGTTTTTCCACGTGATTCCTGGCATCCTTGAGCGTGGCATACTTGTGCAGGGACAGGTCGTCGTCACGCGACACCGTTCCAGCCAGTTCCAGGTCGGACGCGGCGATAAGCTTGGAACCGCACATCACCATGGCCCTTCGGACCGTGTTTTCGAGCTCGCGGACGTTTCCTGGCCAGGAATACGCCCGCAGGGCATCCAGGGCGTCCTCCCTGAAGCCCAAGGGAGCGCCCTGGACGCCCTCTCCGTGCTTGCGCAGGAAATGCTCGGCCAGAAGCAGGACGTCGCGACCACGTTCACGCAGCGGCGGCAGCTTCACCGACACCACTCCGATGCGGTAGAACAGGTCCTCCCGGAAGGCTCCGGAGCGCATCGCCTGCTGAATGTCCACGTTGGTGGCCGCCACCACGCGCACGTTGACCTGTATGTTCTTTCGCCCTCCAACCCGCTGGAAGACCATCTCCTGCAGGAAACGCAGGAGCTTCACCTGAAGGTTGGCCGGCAACTCTCCGATTTCGTCCAGGAACAGTGTGCCCCCGTCGGCGTACTCCACTTTGCCCTTCACCGTGGACACCGCCCCGGTGAACGCCCCGCGTTCATGGCCGAAGAACTCCGATTCGATGAGGTTCTCCGGTACCGCCCCGCAGTTGATGCAGACCAGCGAGCCCGAGCGGCGCAGGGAAAGGTTGTGGATGGCCTGGGCCACCAGTTCCTTGCCCGTGCCGGATTCACCCTGGATGAGGACCGGGACGTCCGACGACGCGACCTTGGTGATGCAGGCCAGCATCTCGCGCATGGGTTCCGATTCGCCGACAATACCGCCTGGATTGACCCTGGCAGGCACGATGGGTTTCACCTTGGCCGTTTCGCTCTCCAGCTCGTGAAGATGGAAGGCGCGACGGATCATCACTTTGAGCTCGTCAAGATTGATGGGTTTCAGGAAAAAGTCGTAGGCTCCCTCTTCCACTGCCGTGCGCGCGTACTCGCGCGAATCGAAGCCGGTTATCACAATGATCTTTGCCGCAGGCGACCTCTGGCGCATTTCGCGCAGGCATGCGAATCCCTGAGTCGCATCCTCGGTACGTGGCGGCAGCCCGAGGTCCAGGGTGACCACGTTGGGAGAGTGCTCTCGAAATGCCTCGAGAGCGCTCTTGGCATCCTGCGCGAAAACGATGGAATACGGTTCCGACGACAGGCCCCACTTCAATTGCTGACGCACGTCCTCGTTGTCATCGACTATAAGCAGCGTACGGCTACTCATGCATCCTCCGTAGAACCGTGCGCGGACGGTGACGGCAACCGAATTGTAAAGACTGAGCCCTTCCCTTCTCCGCTTTGGACATCGATCGAGCCTCCGTGGGCGTCAACTATCTGTTTGCATTGATACAAGCCAATCCCCATTCCCTTGCTCTTACTGGTCTTGAACGGCTGGAAGAGATTCTCCTTCATGAACGCGGCACTCATGCCGCCGCCCTGGTCGGCGACGCTCAAATAGGCCACATCGTCGATGGTCCCGGTCTCGATGACCACCGGATCTGCTTCCCTGCTTGCTTCCCTGGCGTTGAGCGCCAGATTGAGGATGACCTTCTGCATCTGGGTTCTGTCCACCATGGCCGTTGCTCCCCCATCCTTGAACACCAGACCCGGCGGCGGAGAGTACTTGAACGTTTCCCGCGCCAACTGCATCATATCACACCGCTCCAGGGTAAGGTTCTCACGGCTCGGCAGCTGCCTCAATTGGGAGATGAGGATGTGCATCTTGGAAACCGTGTTTTCGAGCCCCTTGAGCATGTCGCTCTGGAACTCCGCATTCTGGATGTAGCGCTTGGCGTTGTCCACAATGAGCGAAAGAGTATACACGAGATTTTTCAGATCATGAACTATGAAAGCGGATACCTTGCCCATGACCTCCATGTCCCTGGATTTGGCGAGCTGGTCCGCCAGCCGGTAGTTGAGCATGGCCGAATAGGCGTGGGTGGCCAGCGCTTCCATGAGGTCGAAATCCTCCTGGTTGTACTGCTCCGAGGAATCGATGGGCCTGGCCAGCAAAATGATCCCATCCAGCGCCTCGTCACGCATGAGCGGCACAGCGAACGTGCCCCCGACAGCCTCCAGAAACGATACGGACTGAGGATCCAGCCCGTCCTTGACTCCCCGCAGATCCACGGCCGCCACGCCGCCCCCGGTCCTGCGGGTCACCGCGCTCCAGTTCTCCATGGCAGGCGGAACGCGACCGATCTCCCAGGATTCCACTGGGCTCATGCGCGGATGGTCCGGGTCCTTGAGATACAGCACCGCCCCCCCCATGCCGAAGGTTTCGCAGAACCCAAGCAGGACGGCGCGGTACATCTTGTCCCGGGAGTCCGCGCGCGAAAGCCTGCGGGTGAAGGAGAGCCACTGCACCCTGTAATCATACTTCTCTTTGTAGAAATAATGCTGGAGAATCCGGGTGAAACGACGCCTCACCCCCTCCGAGAGCAGGAGCGTGAGGACGCACACGCCCACGACCAGCCCCAGGGCGAGCAGAAGCGCCTTGTTTCCGGAAAATCGGGTCATGCCCATGACCACGCTCAAGGCGCCCAGGAACAACAGGTACGCCCCCGCTCCGAACAGCACCACCGAGGAGCGTGCCAGACGCCTGGATACCGTAACCGGAGTCTCCTGCCCCCTGAAAAGGGTGGAGTACAACAGGAACGCCATGCCCAGTATGAATCCGGTCTGCCTGGCAGGCGTCAGGCTCAGGTCCAGAGTGCGGTACAACAGGCCCAGGCTCACCGTGAAGACCTGGGCGGCCAGCACGGTGAAGGCTCCCAGAATGCTGAACTTGATGCGCCAGCGCTGGCCGTGCACAGAATTGACCAGGGTCGTCTCCAGATTGGTCAGCGACAGGATAAGCAGCACGAGCGTGACGATGCGCACCGCAAACCCCAACACGGACAGGGCCAGGATCGAGGACGACTCATCGGATACCCGCACGGCCAGGAACACTCCGGCCCCGGCCACGGCTCCCAGCACCGCGCACGCCGCCACGACCTGCGCCCAGCCCGGCGCGCTCCTGTGCCCTTCCTCGGCGGCGCGCGCATATCTCCGGCTGAAAAGAAGCCAGGCCATGGCTCCACCGAGTTCGGACGCCAGGTATACGCCCGCCCAGGACGAGCCCCCGGAATATGCTTGCGCCCAGATGGGGATGGCGTCCTGGGCCAGGGAACTGCAGACCCCGGCCAGGAGAAACCAGCGGATGTAGGCCAGCGAAGGTCTGCGGAACAAACTGATGGCCAGCCCCACAGCGAGGCAGACGCACAGGACGAGCAAGGATATCTGGATCGGGCCGTAGGGCATGACGATCTACGAGGGAAGCGTCCGCTTGAGGGACGGGTACATGGCCTTCAGGAAATCCTCGGCCTGCGCCATGGCCGCTTCCTTGGATCCGACAATGGGCACGATGATGCGGATAAAGGCCGCATCACGGCGTCCGTAACGGACCGAGTTCAGCACCTCTTGAATTTTCATGGCATATTCATTTGATACCGCTGCCCCACCGACCTGGAACCAGTACAGGAACAAATCGGTGGTGGCCCCGTGCTGGTAGACCGACACGACAACATCCAACGATTTATCCTGCAGGTTGAACCGAACCTGCTCCGACGACACTTCGAACCAGCCTGAACCTGGGAGACAGTTTTTCGGGGAATGTATGCCTCCCGACTGCCGCGCGCCGTCGTGGAAACCCACGTACAGGTCCACCATCGCTCCGTCCTGCCGGGTGTACCGCTTGGAGAGGTATTCGGTGGGCCGCAGCATATCGAGAGTCCCCTGGTCGAAGAACGCCTCCTTGAACAGACGCCAGTCTCCGAATGTGGACGGGAAATTGCTGAGGGATTCCGGCATGGGCGTGGGAGTATCGCGATGGGTACTCATGTAACCCCATGCCGAAAGCATCAGGACTATAACCACCAGGTAACGCAATCCAGCTTTCATCGTGAACACCTCGCAAGAATTCCGTGCGCGACAGAGAGCATCCCGAGGGATGCCAGGAAGATGACCAGTCCGGCGAATTCATGGAAAAAGCCTTCCGCTGCTGCTGCGCCAAAATACTGCGCCAGCACCCCCGTGCCGATCACACGCACCATGTTGGCCACAAGGGCGATAGGGAAGATCATGGCGGTAAGAGCCAGTTTGTGCCAGCGGGTCTTCACGAACAACATCACATAGGCCAAACCGACAGCCAGGAGCGAGGTCAGGGATCGCAGACCACTGCATGCATTGACCACCTCCAAGGTAATATTGGGGAATTGCATCACGTTGCCCTCGCGCACCACCATGATGCCCACGGCCTTCATGAAGGCGACCGACACCTTGGTGACGAATAGTTTCAAGGGGAACGCCGCCGCGTCATAGATGATGGCCGGTATGGGAATCATAAGAATCAGATAGGCCATGGGTCCGGCCAGGATGGCCATGACTTTCCAGCCGTACCAATACACGACGCACCCCGAGAGGATCACGATGAGCGAGAAGCGCTGGGTGAAGTACTCATTGGCCAGCCATCCCAGTATAAGCAAAACGCCCCCTGCAAGGATGACCAGAAGACCCCAGAGGCTGGGTTCTGCGCGTTGAGACAGGATGATGTCGCGCCGCTTCCACATCATATAGGCGGACACGAGAGGAACAATGAACCCGTGCGAATTGTTCTCGTCATGCATCCAATCCTGGACCATATAATCTATGATTGGCACATAGACGGCGAAAATCACCGCCAGAGTGAGCACCGGCCATATCAACTCCCGGGGAGTGAGCGTGTACCTTGTTTCGGAATAATCCATCATTGGCTCCATCGTTCAAAATGACAGGTGCGAATCATCAGAATCAATGCTTTCTGCTTCTGCCAAGTTCTCTGGCATGCTCAAGAATCCTGGCCATGAACGACTCGGTAGTCATGGCAGCCGCATACTGTTTGCCAGAGTCACCAACCTTGGCACGAAGCTCCGGGGAATCCCACAATTCGGCAAGTAACGTGCGCAAGGCCAAGGAATCATTGTACTCGACTGCAAAACCATTTTCACCGTGCTCAATATATCCATCGGCCACTCGTTTGCCTACAACAATGGTCGGTTTTCCCAGCGCCATGGAATTCAGAAGGGTCTGCTGCCCGCCGGAGTGCAGCAATCCCCCCCGCATCGCCAAGACCGCCACCCGGCAGGTGGCCATCAACCTTCGGAATTCCTCAGGACTTACTCCCTTGACCGTCACGTTGTCCGGAATGGCAACCCCGGCGAGCAGGCCGCTATCCGTGGTCGCGATGAACACGGGAATTTCCAGGCCCCGCGCCGCCTCCACCAGGACCCTGTAATCCCTGTCTCCGTTTCCGCCTGCGAACACGAAGCCATCGTCACGAACGTCGAATGCATACTCATCCAGCGTGGTATGGAACGGAAGATACGCGAATTGCCGGACAGGGATATTGAACTCCCTGGAGTAATCCAGAATCTCATGCCTTGCCCAGACCAGGAAGCGGTCCACGCTGAGCGCGGTGAGGCGTTTGTGGAGCCTCTTGAGGAACTGGATGAATCGGTTCGGGTCCTTATACCAGAGGCAGTCGATCATAAGCGTGGGTATCCGGCCAAAGACCAGCAGACTTTGCAGCCAGGAAAACCATTGCCCGGTCGGCCCCCCGTCGATCACCGCCACATCATATCCGCTGCGCATGCGGATCATCCTGAAAGCGACGCACAGGGCCATGAAGTACCGCTCAAGAGTACCCATCTTGCCATACAGCAGGGGAATGCACCGAGGGTCAGCCAGGGTGGTGTTCCTGCCCCAGGTCTTCTCGGGGTGGCCAGCTACCGTTGTGAGAATTCGCATCGTGCCGCCTTCGTTCTACTTCAAAACCAACGGAACCGTTGTGTCCGCGTTGAGGGTGAGGGACGCCGAGGCGGACCGCTTGCCGTCGCCCTCAGCCTTGAACTGGAGCGGCGAAAGATCCACCCGCCAGTATTGTATTCCCCTGAGCGCGCCGGCCGAACGTTCCAGGCCGACTCTGTGCCTGTTGCTCAGAAGGAAGGACGGCACATCGGCAGACAGTTCTCCTTTGGCGTCGGTTTCGCCGCTGAACACTTCCTTGCCAGTCTTGTCTGCGATCGTAACCTTGGCGCGGGCGGCGGGAGTGCCGTTGGCGTAGGTCGCGCGTATATCCGCCTTGCGGGTGAACACGAGTTCCTTGAGCCCATCTGCGACGAATTCCAGGTCGATGTCGTCAATGGAAGCGCCGCCTTCAAAGATGTTTCCGCTAAAGATCGCAGTGCTGGGGCGCGGCCCGTATTGTCCCCTGACCGTTTTGAAATCAGGCGACGGTTTCGCCTTGATCAGGGTGTTGCCTTCGAAGCGGCTGAATCCGTCCGCATGGCCGTAACTGTCAGCAAGGAGCACGCAGGCCCAGTTGCTGATGACCGTATTGCGCCGGAAAATGAGGTTCGGTGAAACGTTGTTTGCTACGACTGCGATCCCTGCGGCTTTGGCCCTCCCGTCCGAGGACAAGGCCAGAATCAGGTTGTTCTCGAACAGGGCGGAAAGGCCCGCCTCAGGAAGACCGACCATTATTCCCCGCCCCCAACTATTCGGGTTGACTGAGGTATCGGCACGCATCATGATGGTATTGTCGGCGATGCGAAGCTTGTCTCCCCATTGGAGTCTCAAACCGGCAGCACCGGCATTCTCATATTCCGCGCTGTGTCTGGTATTTAGTACATCAATATAATTGCCGATATATTCGATTCCGCCGTCACACTTGCCGCCGGCGTACATCCCCAAAGGATGTTCGCCACGGCCCACGACCTTGTTGTTCACAACATTACAACCAACTGAAATTCCCGCAGAATTCGTGGCCGAACTGTCAACATTGACGATGTTATTGTAAATTTTCCCAGCGATGCGTATTCCATTATGACGAGCCCGCACAATCAGGTTATGGTGGGCTTGGGAACCAGCGCCTGCACCTTCGATGGCGGCAACACCACGATGTCTGTTTTCAACATGGCTCCCCTTGTCTTCAATAGTGTTATGATGAATCTGGATGCTATGCCCGCCAATATTCAACCCCGTCAAATCGCTTCCACCATAAACAAGACGCAGTCCGGCAAATTCCGAGTTTCCCACGGCACGCCCGAAAATCGGTGAACTGCCGGCACCGTAGGGGATGCCCCATGTATCTCCCATGGCTCCAGGGGCGTAGGGCTCGGCTTGTATTATAGAGCCATTCACCACGGTGATGTCCGTGAATTGCCACTGCTTGCTCAAATGGACCCCATACCGTTCACTGGAAGACGGATTCCGGGCATATTTCACAGTGTGTCCATTCAGATTCAACGTGATATTATTCTTTACAATTTGAAACGCGGTGCCATCGGCAACCACGTCCTTGGTCAACCTGTATTCCGTATCTGGTTGGTCCAGGACTCCGGGCGCATCAATCTCAACAATCCTTTTACGCGGGGGAAACGTAACTTTCTTTTGCCCCGCTTCGAGCCAGGCATCTTCGCCATTCAATCCGAATTTGTTAGGCGGTGTAACGGACTGCGGGATTTGAGCTAAAAAATCAAACCCGGGCTTCGTATCCTTAGCGATGCCATCAGAATGGTCCATACAGATAAACACTGTAAAACTGACGGCTACAACAAGACGCATACATGTACAAAACATAGGTCACCCCTGCTTGTCAGTCCGCGTTGTATCGTCAAACAACTTTTCCACTTGAGATACAGTATGGCGCACATCGTACCGATCGAGCGCTTGTTTACGATAGGCATCAAAAATCGGCCTATTATCCACACTCATAACCCTGAGCATGGCATCCGCTAAGGCTGACGAATCTTCTGGGGGCACAACAAGCGCCGGCGTATTATCCACTGCTTCACGCAGGCCAATGCACCCTGAGGCTATCAAAGGAATACCGCTGCACAGCGTCTCAGCAGCTACAAGGGGATAAGCCTCCCACCTCGAAGGCATCACTACTGCATCAAGCGCACCATACACAGACTCCATCTCGCGTTGAAAAGGCAGGAAACAGAATCGGTGTTCAATTTTTTTCTCCTTCACCGTGCGCATGTACCATCCTTGGTAGTCTCCGTTTCCCATGGCCACGATTTTGAAATCCCTGGTGCTATGTTCTGCTTCAAGCTGAACGACGGCATCAATAAGAATATCGAAACCTTTTTGAGGCATGTATCGACCAAGAAAGCCAAAAAGAAAAAGGCCATCTGAGAATTGATTCTTCTTCCGAAAGTTTAATCCAGATTGAATTCCAGAAAAATGAGTCGTTTCAATTCCATTTTGGATTGCTATCACCCTGGGTTTCGCACCATTTAACCCGGAAACATTATCCTTCAGATAAGACATGATGTCTTTTCCTACACAATACACGACGTCCATGGACCGAATTGTCAGCTTTGTGACCGCCAAATTCATTCTTCCCTTGAAACTTTTGAGCAGTCTTGTCTCGAGAACACCATGGACAGTAAGAATGTGCGGAATGCGGAACGGCAAATTTGCAACAGCAGCAAGTATTGCAGAAATGAATCCCTGGCTCTGGATGAGGTCAAACTTTCTTTTCCACAACAAGGTTACAATTGAAAAGAAAAGGGACATATTCCCAGGCCCGTTGGACATGATGAGCTCGGCTCCGATTTCACGGGCGTCAACGTCAAGCGCGCCACATTCCTGCGCGCTGGAAGCCAGGATTGTGACGGACCAATCCTTGTCCAGCCTACCATAAACATGGCGCATGTACGTCCGAATTCCGCCAAGCGGCCAGCGTACGACAACGAGCAGGCGTTTATGCCTTGCCATATCGCCTGATCTCCTGGCGGATGAAGTGATCGTTCAGGACAGTAATCGCCGCCAACCAGAGCCACGTATATCGATACAGGTTGTGATCTGCCCAGCCTTTGAAGATCATCAGCATCATGGTCATGTTCACGGCGCGGGCAACAAAGACCAGGAGCCTGACATTCTGCATCGCATTGCTTGAGACACTGCCTCCAATACCTTTCGTGCCTGGTGGCGCCCCCGTCTGGCTCGACAAATCACTTCGCCTTTTCTTACGGAGCAAGCCCGCACTTTTTGGGGGCTTGGGAATGTTCTGGTCGCATCCGGGAAACAATCTCCTGGCCCTTGCCACAATTCTGCGGTTGGTCAGGAATACGGTCATAATCAGGAACGCAAATGTCATCGTTCCCACGATGCCAAGCTCCCCGAGAATCTGGCCGAACACGTTATGGGCGTTGTGGCCCCGAGGGAGACCAGGCCAGCTGAACTGAAAATTCGCGGGGCCGATTCCAAGAATGGGATACTTGGCAAAGACGTCCAATCCCTGAAGAAAACCGGCGAGACGTCCGGCCGCCGATTCGTCCGCACTTGCGGGACCATGCCCGGATTCGACCGTCGAGAAGAACCGGGTCTGCAAATCCTCCGGGAGAAAATCCCACCCGAGAAACATCAAGAGAGCCATGAACAGCACACCGATGACCTTGCGTGAGGAACCAATTCCAGCAACGACCAGGAACAATACCAGGGCTGCCATGCCACTGCGTGAGCCCGTAAATGCAATTGCCACCACAGCCAATGCGCCATAGCACCAAAATCCGATCTTGAGCCATTTATTTTCGAAGTTGTATCGGAGCATGGCCCAAAGCAAAGGAAGTGAGTAGCAGATCGAAGCAGCGAATGAATTCGGGTCTCCGTATGTCACATCGACACCAATCATTCGTTTTATTCCCATAGTATAGATAAATCGTCCATGTACAAAAAATTCCCAGGCAGACTTCCAGACATACAAAAACATTACAGCCAAATACGCCAACAACACGTTCTTAAGGCTAACTGTATCTCTAATTGTAAGTATAACAAGTGCATAAAAAACAACGTACTTCAAATAATCAATTATAAGACTCCATGACTCTTCCATATTGAACGCAAGAGTACCAGACACCATCAAAACGACAACAAACGCTCCAACACAGACATTTATGGGACTTTGTATCCATCTTTTTTCTTTACTGACCAGCACAAACAGCAAAAAGGCAATCACATAGATACGCTCGATACGAAATGTCCCCAAGATAGGCCAGTACTCGTAAGGCCTGAAGATGAGCAGAAACAGGTAGCCAGCCAAGAGACCTGAAAGCATTAGGAACTCCTTCCGTAAAATCCAACCTTTACCCGTCTGGCAACATCGAGAATGGGACGAGGAACATATGAAAGAGCAATGTACTTTAAAGCGACGCCAAGGCGCGACGGGAAACGAAAGCAATTAAGCAGGGTTGACCGGCAGACTGCCATCTGTCCAGACTGAAACTGATAATATCCAAGATCTAAATACATTCTTCCAAGACGTTCCCTTACAACATCCACTACAATCCTATCATTATTGGTGTCATAAATTTTCAAAAACATTAATATAGGATTGTATAGGTAGCCGAATTTTCCTTTAGTTGTATTGGAGTCATGTTCAAAACGGAGCGCCAACGGCTCGTCAATAAATCCAATATTCCCACTTAATGCGATACGCATCCAAAGATCAACATCTTCGCAAGTTCTCAGGGACACATCGAACAACCCAACAAGGCTCAAGCACGCCTTTCTGACCATGACCGTGGGAGTAAATATGAAACATTCATGCAAAAGGTTATAAAAAATCTTCCCACTGCCCACCCACTTATATTTTCGCTCATGCAGATATGACTCGTGAACTTTCACATCATGCTCATAATGGGACATATCACTAAAAACCATCATATACTCTGGGTGCTCATCCAGGAACCGAACCTGCTTGAAGAGCTTGTCAGGTTGCCAGGCATCATCGGCGTCGAGAAATGCTATATACTCTCCTCTTGCGAGAGATATTCCATGATTTCTTGCCGACGCCGCTCCTTGATTTTCCTGCCTGACATATCTCACTCTATCCCCATACCGATCCACGACGCAGGACGTCTCATCTGATGACCCATCATCAACGACAATGACCTCATAATCCTCGAAACTTTGAGACAAGACCGACGCAACAGCTCGGGGAAGGAGATTCGCACTGTTATACGTCGGTATAACAACACTCACTTTTGGATTGCTTTCGACATCTATGCCCACAACAACCCTCCGACAAAGCAGAACACTAAAAACACTGACACTTGTGCAGCCCGACTATAAACAACCCCTCCACGCAAGAACAACAAGGAGAACCAAATTCCAACGCCCAACCCAAATATTAAAGTAACAATCCCTTTTGATATTCCAAAGATGCTTGTTACGGCAAAGCTTGAAAAAAGACCGGCGGCGGCGCAAGCAAAGTACGTAAACATAGCCACCAGAAATGCTCCGACAACAAGGGACCTGCCTTCTAATTGTTCAGGATAATATACCCTGGTACGCCGAGTATATTCAGATGGCGGCACCAGAGGATGTATCCCCATCCGGCGAAGTCGCCGATTTGCCTGATATCTGGCGATACCCAAATCATCTCCGGAATCCATCATACGCGACACGGTCACAACATCCACGTCATCCTGGCGGGCCAGCCAGGTTATCAACGCGTCGAATTCCTTCATTGAAATGCAGGAGTGTTTCTGTCCTGACTCGACGAAATCGAACGAATGGAACAAGGCGACCACGATGGGCGCAGCACTTGATCCTTGCCGTGCCAGTTCGACAGCCTCCCGCAATTGAGGCAGGCTGCACGTGTGGGGAACAAGAAGGAGTTCCGCCTGCCCTGGAACGGGATCGAATACAGCCGCAGAGAGACATTTGATCCCGTTTTGTCTCAGGGCCTCGATCGTCCCTTCGTCGTAGCTGTTGAACGGCGGGATGAAACATCTGGCCTTACTGCCGGTGATACGCTCAAGCTCTGCATTTCCCCGGGCGATGAGTTCGGATTGCTCGGCAACGGGCAGTCCTTCGAATTCAGTATAACCATTCAAATAGTTGAACCTGGGAAGGTACTGGTGCTGGCAACCATGCAGTGCCGCTTCAACCAGCCCCTCCTGCACGCTGCTTCGCAAAGCATTGGCTTTTTTGCCCTCCAGAGGGGCCTCCTCCTGCGCATTGCAGGAACCCACAGGAACTGCGAATGGTATGACCCCAAAGACGGCCCGCAGGCCGTGCCGTCGCAGCACATCAAGGATTGCCTCCTCGATTGCGAAATCACTTAGTGCGCTGTAGTCGTCGTAACGCAGGACGACCTTGATTCTTTCGGCGCGTCTTTTACCGGTCATGCTCGACCTCCGGTCATTGCCCGCTTCAGACGCCGATAGAGATCCATCACACGCCTGCCTGCAACGCATCTGGCGAGGCCACGGTATGAGAATGTGTCCAGGGGATAATTTGCCAAAGCCCGCAGGTAGTGAGGGACGACTTGCCCAGCGCCCGCCCCTCCCAGCTCGGCGCGGAATCCATGCCCCGAATGATAGAGCGCCCTGGCTCGCATGCGGGCTTTGCGGCTGACCAGATGACCGTGCTTTCCATCGAAATTGCGACGGATCTCCCAGACGACGCGGATGCGCCACTCTGTGTTGCGCGACACCTGCCCTCCGTGGGTGCGGTAGCGAACCAACGGGTCTTGAACGACGGCGAACGCATACTTGCAGGCTACGCGCAGCCAGAAATCGAAGTCCTCGCTCATCCTGAGAGATTCATCAATGTATCCGCACTGATCGAACACCTCCCGACGAAGAATAACCGAGGACATGCAGATGAAATTATCCACATAGAGCTCGTTCAGGATGAAGCCTTCGTGCAACTTGGGCCTGAACCCACGCGTCAACCGGCCGGACTCGTCAATGGTATCGCGCTGGGAATATACCACGCCGACGTCCGGACGGCTTTCCAGAAGCGCGACTTGGCGGGCCAGCTTTTCAGGCGCCCACTCGTCATCGGAATCCAAAAAAGCCACGTACTGCCCGCGCGATAGCCTTACCCCTTGATTGCGGGTGAAGGCCGGGCCGCCGTTTTGATGTCGGACGAACCGGATCCTCGGGTCATCGAATCCGGCAACAATGACTTCCGGATTTCCTGGTGATTCGTCATCGACCACCAGCAGTTCAAAATCCTCGAATGTTTGCGCCAGCGCGGACCGGATGGCCCCGGCGAGATACTTCTCGGTGTTGTACACCGGCATGATGATGCTGACGACTGGCGTGGCCATTGGACCGACCTACCTTTCCCGCACGCGGGCCAGTTCGCCGGCCAGAAGGATGAGGTTTTCCTCGCAGGCCCGAGCCGCGTCGCGGTTGAGGCAGGCCGTCAGCAGCCGCGAGCGTCTCCCCATGCGCCGAAGGATTTTCAGCGCCCGAGACGGCTCAGAGGCGGACTGCCGGGCCTTCTCGAACCTGGCCTGCGCCACCTTCCGGGCGACCTCTGTCGGCTGGAGGCCCGCGGCCCGGGCGGTGCGCACCAGTTCGCGCACAACATCCCGATAGGGACCTTTGGCCAGATCATCCACTTGGACTGCCGAAACACCCCGATCGTAAAGCGAAGACCCCAGAACGCCGCCCGCATTGCAGACGAAACCCGGCAGCACCATGATGCCCCGCTCCTGCAGCCTGCGAAGAGCCTCGCCAGTGCAGGGAGCGTTTGCAACGGGAACGATGCAGGCGGCCCGTATTCCGGCCTCGTTGGACTCGTCTATGCTCCCCACGCGGGCGGCTGGCACGAGGATATCCACGTCGAGTTCCAGAAGACGCTCTTTTGGCTCGAGTCGTTCCCCCGGAAGGTGCATCACCAGGTCGTTCCCGTGAAGCTTCCGTGCCTGCGTCAGTTCCGAGGGACTGAATCCGCGGCTGTTGAACACCGCGCCTGCAATGGTGGATATGGCTACGATGCGGTAGCGCTTGGGGTCGAGCCGGGACGCGAGGTGAGCGCCGACATTGCCAAAGCCTTCCACGGCCACGTCCAGCGGACGCTCCTCGTCTCCTGCCTGGGACTCGCCGCAGGCCGTCACCGCGCTTGCGGCGAACACAGCGGTAAACAATGAAGTGTCCGTCAATTCACCAAGACGAATACCCGCCCCTCTGTAGATTGCGCGCAACTCGTCAGGCCCGCAATTCATGTCCATTCCGGGATAGTAGGTGCCGTGCCGGATCAGCGGGCCGAGGCACTGCCCGGCTTCTTCCAGAAGCCTCAGGCGCTCCTTTCCGGCCAGGCCGTCGGGCATGCTGATGCCGCACTTGGCCCCTCCGCGCGGAAGACCGAAGAACGCATACTTGAGCGTCATTTCGCTGGACAAGGTGCGGACCTCTCCCGGATTCAGGGCCGAAACGATGCGCACCCCGCCCGAACTGGTGCCGTTCACCAGGGAATCGACCACTGCATGGCCGGAAACCCCGTCTCCAAGGTCGAACGAATAAGTAAACAAGGGTTGAACGCTCATGAGCATCCTTTTCCTGAAGCCGTAAGACGGCGGTATAGGCCATCCATGACCAGAACGGTCTTACGCCAGTCGAAACGATCCATGACGAAATCCCGGCCTGTCCGCCCCATACGCAGGCGCAGGCCCGGATTTACGGCCAGCTTCTCGATGGCGTCCGCAAGCGCGGCCGGATTGCCTTCCGGGATCTGCAGACCGGTCAGTCCGTCCACCACAACCTCGCCCAGTCCTTCCACACGAGTGGCAACGACCGGAACCTCCATGCTCTGGGCCTCGATCGCGGCCACCCCGAAACTCTCCTGCAAGGAAGGAAGCACGCAAACGTCCATGCTTTCGTAGACTTCCCTCATGGAATCGAGCGGAACTCGTCCACGAATCTCCATGCGTGAGCCGATCCCGAGTTCCTTGATGAGCTCCTGCGCGCCTGCACGTTCGGGTCCGTCGCCCTGGATGAAGCCGCGCACCTTGAGTCCCCGTTGCCCCAGGATCGCAATTGCCTGGATGAAGTCGCGCGGTCCGTATTCCGGCTTGAGGTCCTTTGGCATCCCCACGGTCAGCCAGCCATCGTTGACGCGCGGCTGACTCCTGCGGAACACGTCAGTATCGACGCCAAAGGGCGTGACCTGAACCTTGCCCGGAGCGAGACCTCCGATCTTGGCGGTAAGGCCCGCGAGAAACTCGGAGGCTGCGGTCACGGCCGAGGCACGTCGGAGGACCATGCGCTTGAGAGCGCGTGCTTTCCATGACGAACCGGGGGTATGAAACAGGGTTATATCCAGCCCGTAGGTGGTCAGGATCGTCGGCCCCCCCCAAGCCAACGATGCGGGAAGCATCATGTATTCGAGGTTGTGCAGATGCAGAAGATCCGGCCTGATCGAGTCGTATGCCCGCTGAAATGCCCGGAGGGCGCGAATAGTCCAGGGAAGGAAAGATGGCCCCTGAACATCGAACCTGTGCCAGTGGACGCCGTCGAAGCGTGGCTCGACTGCGCTCAACAGATGGACTTCAAAATCCGGACTGGCCGAAAACCACTTGGCCCACTTTTCGACATGGGGCCAGGCAGGGTTTGCGACAAAACATATTCTCCGGGTCATAGACAACACCACTCTACGCGATCTGTATATTACTGATTAAATCTGTTTGCGCCGACATGCTTCAGGAACCAATCTCTTGTACCTTTACCCATGATCATCCTGACTGAACTTGCCATTATTTTGCAACATCTGAGCAACCCATAGAGAGTTACAGCACACGACGCAGCGCGAGTAGTCCCTTGCGCGTCGAAACGCATAAGAAAATACGCAACGAGATTCCTCAACGACCAGTAACGCAGGCCGTCCAGGGCGCTGGCGTAGCGTTTCGAAACATCCTTCGCTCCGAGCCAATCGAGCACGCCGTTGAGGGCGGCAATCCGATCCCAGGCCTGTTGTTCGAATTTGTGCTCGACCGTAAGATTCGTGTCAGCGGGGCATGACAGAACGAAACAATCCTTCAGGAATCGCACTTCTTCGGCAACCGCGACGGCCTTCCAGAAGAACATATAGTCTTCGCATGTGGCGAGATTCCCGAAACGAACGCCATGGCGCTCGACCATGCTGCGCTTGACAACTACGGAACTCGTGTAGATCGAAAACGACGACAGCAAAAAAACCTTGTCCGACATCTTATTTACAAGTTCCTCAGAAAATGGAGTCAACCCGGCAAACGAATCACGAGTACAGGACCTGGAAAACAGGAACTCGCATCCTGGGTGATCATCTATTTCCAAGGCTACAGAATCCAATTTGTTCGCAAGCCACAAATCGTCTGAATCCAGAAAGGCTATCCAATCCCCCTTCGCCTTGGACATCCCGAAATTCCGTGCCGTCCCTGGACCACCATTTGCAATCTTATAATAATGTATACGCTCATCATTCAAGCGTGAAATGACTTCTTCAGTATCATCGACAGATCCGTCATCAATGACGAGAATTTCAAAATCACCAAGACTTTGACAGAGAACAGACTCCACCGCCTGTCTCACCAGGCTGGATCTATTGTACGTCGGTATAACGACACTAAACAACACTCTGCCCATAAAATAACCTTAAGCTCATCCCGACGCACATTGAAAAATTAAAACAAATAACACAGCCATTTACATAAAAAAACTTCATTTCAATAACCACAAATCCAACCAACGCTCGCCTTCACGGAAAAACAGTGAAGCAGGACAGTCTTTGACCGCGCGGGGTGATCGCCCAAGCGCACCGCCTCGCGGGCCACACAAAACCATCCGGAACAGCGCACAGATCAAGCCTGGGGCTTCACAAAACGAAACTTATAATCCTTTGCAAACTCATAAATTATCCAAAACATATGAAAAACACTATACTGCTTGGCAAAAACAAGACTCTCCTTTTCACCTTTCAGCAGAGAAAGCATGTATATTCCAAATGCATTCAACAACTTCCTGTAGAACCACCAAGGAACATTAAAGAGCCTGCACGGACTATCTTGATCACCAGGAGTATTCGCCCTGCATGCCTTGGCTGAAGTTCTGGCATACTGCACAAAAAATTTTTTGCTCAATCGTCTTTCATCTGTGACATGGCTGACCACGACAGTTGGAACATACAACATCGCGGCACCTGCGTTCTTTGCTTTATTGCTCCAGACGCTATCTTCCGCTGTAGCTGGATCATTTGTTCCGGCATTATTTTCAATATAATAACCATACTTATCTATTGCTCTTCTTCGAATAAAGAAATTAGCACCTACTGGCACGCACATTCCGAATTCATGATAACTTCTTACTGAATCACCATTGTTATGATCAACAAGTGGACCTTCAGCAACATTATACGGGTCTTCCCAATGAATCCAGTCCGGGAAAGAGCCGCCTTCAGAAAGAACGGGAACAACTCGCCCACCAAATATGTCGCATTCAGGATGCGCATCGACAGCCTTGACAATCTCCTCAATCCAATTCGCAGGAAGAACAACGTCGTCGTCGGTAAAGGCGAGAATCTCGCCCTGGGACACTCGTATGCCATGATTCAACGCCGCAGCCTTGCCCCGCTTTCTTTCGATGGAACACTTGAAAACAACAGGGTATCGTTCCTGATATTCACGAAGTACCTGCTGCGTATGGTCCGAGGAATTGTTGTCTACGACAATCACCTCGCAATCGTTTGGGACGTTGCCAGGAGCCAGGGAGGCCAGCGTCCTCCCAAGGCTATCTGCCCTATTATATGTACAGATAATGACAGAAACTTTCATTGCGAACTCCACAACTTACAGACATCGCTCCAAGATCATGTCAGTTCCTGAATCCGCCACTGGTACTCCTGAATTAGGAGCCATTTTTGTTCCGGAAGCTTGCCGGTCCCGTAGAAATCATCAGCCTCGACATCGAACGTTCCGGCCTGACGAACAAAATCTTGTATACGTCCGTAGCTTTGCAGAAAAACGTGGTAAAAATAGCTGCCCACGTTCAGAGGGAGCCGGGGGAGATAGCATTCCAGCCTCCCTTTGTCCGGGATGGAGTTGTTGAATTCTTCCCCGGAAATCTTGTTGCTCATCTCCAGGACATGGACGTTCTTGGCCGAATGCAGCCAGAAGGTGACCGTCAAATCACCCAACAGATCCTCTCCGACCTTTTCGTATGCCGCGACGATCTTGACCGGGGCGCCGGCCCTGGCGACCGACAGCCGGTTTCCGGCTTCGTCCTCGATCCAGGTTTCGGTGAAGCGTAGGCACCCGGCGCCGTACCGGTCCGTACGCTCACGCAACGATGTGGCCGCTGTGGTGAATACTCCTGAGATGTAATGGTCGATGACGGACTGAACGTCGCCGTCCATTTCGACCTGCCCGTGGGACATAAGGATCGCACGCGAACACAGCGTGGCCACCGCGTCGAGCTGGTGGCTGACGAACAGCACCGTCCTGCCTCCGCGGGCGACTTCCTGCATCTTTCCGAGACACTTCTTCTGGAAGGACGCGTCGCCCACGGCAAGAACTTCGTCGATGATCAGTATTTCCGGCTCAAGATGCGCTGCCACGGAAAAGGCCAGGCGCATGGTCATGCCTGAGGAATAGCGCTTGATGGGCGTGTCGATGAATTTCTCCAAGCCGGAAAAATCGACTATCTCATCGAATTTTCGATCGATCTCGGCCTTGCGCATGCCCAGGATGCTGCCGTTCATGTAGACGTTCTCACGCCCGGTCAGTTCCGGGTGAAACCCGGTGCCCACCTCGAGCAGGCTCGCCACGCGCCCGTCAATCACCACGCGTCCCCTGGTGGGTTCGGTGATGCGCGACAGTATCTTCAACAGGGTGCTTTTGCCTGCTCCGTTGCGGCCGATGATTCCGAGAACCTCGCCCTCCTTCACGGTGAAGGAGACGTCCTTGAGCGCCCACAGGACGCTGTCGTCATCGACATCGTCCAAGTAGGTATTCAGGGCCTTCAGGTTCCTGTAGTTTTTCAGCGGGGCCTTGATCCAGGAAATGGCCGCACCGATGACAGAGTCGTGAACCTCCTGCTTGAGTCCGATTCTGTATCTCTTGCTGAGATTCTCAACCTTTATGATCGAATCGTTGGAACTCGTCATTCATGACTCCCGGATATCATTATACAACCAAGAAAGTTATGCGACATCAGCAAATATTCTCTCTTTGTTTCTGAAGTAAAACGCCCCGGAAACAGCAAGAATCGAAGAAACCACAAAACCCAGGGCGATAGATCCCCACGGCATGGGTATCGTGCCCAGCAGAGCGGCCCGGAACCCCTCCACCACGCCTACCATCGGGTAAAGAGCGTACAGGATCGCGTACTTCTCTGGAACGAGCGATGCAGGGTACACAACGGGCGCAGCGTACATCATCAGCTGGATGATGAAGTTCAGGGAGAAATGGATGTCGCGGTACTGTATGGACAACGCCGTAAGCCACATGCCCATACCCGCGGCTGACAGAATCATCAAAAGAATGAGCAACGGCAGCACCACGATCTGCCCCGTAGGCACGATGCCGTACCAGGCCATGATCCCCACAAGCAGCACCATGGAGATGCTGAAGTCGATCAACTTGGCGAACACCGCCGAAAGAGGCAGCACCAGCCGCGGAAAGTAAACCTTCCGTATCATGGCGGTATTTCCGATCAAACTCCCCGCGCTGTCGGCCAGGGCGCTGGAGAAATAGGTCCAGGGCACGAGCCCCACGAAGCTGAAGACAGCATAGGGCGCACCGTTGGAATCCATCTTGGCGAGATTTCCGAAGATCACCGTGAACACCACCATGGAGAACAGGGGCTGGATCACGGCCCACCCGATTCCTAGAAGCGACTGGGCGTAGCGGACCCGTATGTTTCGCCAGACCAGAAAGAAAAGAAGATCGCGGTATTCGTAGAGTTCGAGCAGGTCGAACGCACGCAGCCCTTTTTTGGACTCGATTACCACGTGATGGCGATGCGGTTGTGCCGTATTCATCTTGTTTCAGTCCGTTTGTTGGTGTTTTCCGAGCTTGTAGAGCGGGTCGCCCACGGCCGACATGGCCCACCGGACGGTCGGAGTGGCCATGAGGAACGATTCGGCGAAGGTGTATTTGCCGCTCCAGAACCGGTCGAAGAAGATGTCGCCGCGCGTGAAGCCCTGGACGTATGGTTCGACCACCGCTCCGAAGGTGGCTGTGACGCCTTCGCTCAGAAGGCTGTGCACCCAGCTTCGGGCGCCCTTCTCGCGAATCTCCACGCACGAGTCGGATTTCAGCACTGCCGCCACGGACCCGGCAGGCCACGTCGAATTTCGCAGTTTTCGCGCCCCGCTCCCCCAGGCAAACATCCACATGGTATCTTCGGACAGGAGCAGGGTGCGGAAGTTCTCGTGGGAATCCGATACGGCTTTGACCCCATGCTTCCTGGCAGCTGCCGCGGTCTTGTCGTCCGCGACGAAAAAGGCCGCCCCGGACGAAGGTCCGACGCCCGCCTCGGCCTTCATGGCCTTGTCCACCAGCGACTTGGCCGTTTCCTTGTCCGGTCCGTCCAACCGCGTAACGAGATACACCCCGGCGGTGCCGTCGTAATGCGCATCGCTGTTGAACAGGGGGTTGTCCGTCCCCATGGTCCTGCCCCAGGAGTAGTACCGGAACGGATCGGTCAGCATCGAATCCAGGGAGCGCCACCCGTCACCGAGCGGAAAGCCGAAGCACGGCACGATCACCCGGATTTTTCCGGCCAGGCCGTTCTGGATCAGATGCTCCCGGACAGGACGGACGGCGTGTTCCTCGCACCGGAAGAGGTGGGCCGCCCTGGGCAGCCTGATCTTCAGGATGTTCGCCGGGGGAATGTTGCGTTTGCGGGCGTAGTGCCGGGCCACATCGAGCGAGTCTTCGTCGCCGTCAACAGCCAGGAGCAGGACCTCCCCCGGTTCGGGAGAGCGGGCAGGGCGCGTCTGCACGGCAGGAGTTACAGCCTCCAGGCCGAGAGCTCCCTGCGAATCCACCGGCCGGATGCGATAGGAGTAGGAAACGCCCGGCTTGACCGTTCCGTCGCGGTGGAAGCTTGCACGCAACGCAGGCAGGAAAGACGCGTTTGCCGCGTCCTTGGATGGATGCTTGATGCCGACGATCTTGGGGACTACCGCCAGGACCTGGTATCCGGCGTCGTCCCCGGACTTCCTGGCCACCTCGTATCCTTTGACCGAGACCTCGGGAGAAGGAGCCCAGAACACAGACACGGATGTTGCCCCTGAGGCTGCATAGACATGCTGGACGGCCTTCAGCGGGCCTTTGGAGGCTGTCCCGGGCAAGACCGGAAGGACGTAGGCGCTCTGGAGTTCTCCTTTGTCGTCATACAGCTTGAACATGAAATTGTAGAGAGCTCCGTTCTCCAATCCTTTGGCCACGTATTCCGTGCCCATCTTGCAATCCTGAACCAGCTTCACGGGCTTTACGTTGAAGCCCGCCTCGTCGCCGGTCGTGATGCGGTAGAGATTGACGCCTCTGACACCGGCCGCTCGCGCCTTTTGCGCGTCAAAGCGCCAGCTCAGGACGGCAGAGGAATCCTTTCCCTCCGCCTTCACGTCCAGAAGTATCTCCGTTCCTGTGACCTGATCTGCGGCCCTTGCCGGGGCGTTTCCCAGCACAGCGCCCAGCGTCAGCCAAACGGCTACGAGGATAGCCACCCGTTTCGACGTCATGAGTGAAGCCCCTTTTCCGGGCTCACGCCCCGATACAAGGCCGCATACCCCGCCACGTAGGCCTTGCGGGAGAAGAGTTCCCGGATTCGTGCAGGATGTCTGGCCCTGGCCCACTGCCTGCGCCGCTGGCTACCGAGCAGCATGAGCACCGCCCTGGCCACCTCGCGGGAGTCGCCCACCGGGACGATGACGCCCCCTTCGCTTTCACCCAGGGCTTCGCGGCAGCCGCCGACGTTGGTTGTCACCACCGGCAATCCGGCGGCCATGAATTCCAGCAGTGAATTGGAAAAACTTTCCGAATCCGAGGTGAGCACCCCGACATCGAACGCCGGGAGGAGGTTCGGCACATCAAGCCGACGGCCGAGCAGGCGCAGGCTGCCCTCAATCCCGAGTTCCCGCGCCAGGGCCTCGATGCGTCCCCGTTCCTCGCCTTCGCCGACTACCGCAAACACCGTCTCCGGCATCTGCTCGAGGACCAGGGCCGCTGCCTTGACGAACACATCGACACGCTTGACCGGCCTCAAGTTCGACACCGCCCCCACCAGCAGGGCATCCTCCGCCACGTCGAGCTCCTTCCTGGCGCTCATGCGGGCTTCCCCGCCGTCCATGACCTGTTTGGGGCAATCAATTCCGTTCGGCACGACTTTGATCTTCCCGCCCGGAACCTTCTCGGTCCGCATGACCCAGCGCCGGGTGTCCTCCGAGTTGGCGACGAACATGTCCACGCCCAGATTCAGGATGCGGGTGAGAAGCATGTCGCCGCGGCGCATCCAGTACCCCTGGTTCTTGCGCCCTGCCAGCACGGCGACTTTCGGGGCAAAAAGCGCCGCCAGGATGCCCACGATGGAGGAATCGCGGAAATGGACCTGAAGAATGTCGATCTTCTCGTTCCTCAGCCAGCGCGAGAAACGGATGATGGAGCCAAGCGCCGAGAGGCTTTTGAAGGTCGATATCCCCAGCGTATGCACCGGGCATGCGGTGAACTCCCGCTCAAGCCAGTCTGAACCTTGCAGCACGCAGAGGCGAGGCTCGAACTCGGCCCTGTCGAGGCCTTCCAGCAGCATCAGCAACTGGCGCTCGGACCCGGCCGTGGGAGACGTGATCGAGTCGATGAGGAAACAGACGCGCAGTTTCCGGCTCATGGACGCCCTCCCCGCACGGTGTCCCACAGCTCCATCCACATGCCTGCGCCCAGGCCCAGGTGGATTGCGGGAAATATCAGCATCAGGCGCGCGAAGTGCTCCCAGCCGTTCCCTAGGCAGATGCGGGCGGATTCCAGGCAGACGACCAGGACGTACGCACCGCTGAGAAGCCAGCCCGCAAGGGCCAGGGCATCCAGAAAGCCCGAATCCGGCCCGCTGAGCGTTCCCAGGGCCAATACGGCAGCGAACAGGGCCAGAAACAAAACCAGACCAGCGGGCACGAGGGTATTCAGGCCGAAGGAAGCCGGGTGCTTGCGCCCCAGGCGGACCCGGCCGCGCCCGTAGCGCACCATCTGACGCCACAAGCCGGAAAGCGACTCCCTGGGGTAGTAGTACACCATCAAGCCGGGACTGGTGTAGCTCTGGAAGCCTGCACGCTCCACGCGCCAGTTGAATTCCACGTCCTCGCAGGCGTCGAAGGACTCGTCCACTCCACCCACGCGTTCGAGAACCCGGCGGGTATAGGCGGCCCCGTGGCTGACCGGGCTGCAGAAACCCTCGAAGGTTCCGTAGATCAGCGAACCGCCGCCATGACCAAGCCTGGAGGCCCGGGCAAGCGCCACGGATTCCTGGAATGCCGAGATGCCGGGAGGGTTCAGATGCTGGGGCCTGCCCAGGCAATCCGCGCCGCTCTCCCGAAGACAGCGGGCCACCTGGAGCAGGTGGTCCCGGCCGGGGATGTGGCAGTGGCCGTCCACGACCAGAAAAACATCTCCCCGGCCCAGTTGGAAGCCCAGGTTTCGACCTGCGCTGGAACGCCTTGAGGGATTGTCCACCAGGCGCACGTTGGAATGCCTGGCCGCGAAGTCCTGGACGGAGCGTTGCGTGCCGTCGTCGGATTGGCCGTCGGCCACGATGATCTCGAACCGGTCCCGGGGATATTCCTGATCCAGCAGTTGTCCGAGAGTGGAGCTGATGAAGCGGGCCTCATTGCGCACGGGCATGACCACCGTAATGAACGGGAGAACCTGCTCCGGGTCCGGAGAACAGCGCCCACCGATATCGTGGACACAGTAAGCCTCATTGTGCGCCGCGCCGGTCATGCCGGAACCCCGCAATCCACCGCCAGACTCCGATACAAGCTGGTGTAGCGCCTGGTCTGACCGTCGTAGTCAAAGTGTTCGGCCACCCGTTCCCTGCCCGCGCGCCCCATTCGAAGCCTCAGCTCGGCGGAATCCGCGAGCTTCAGGACCGAGTCCGCCAGGGCGTCGCAGTCACCGGCGGGAGTGAGGAAACCGCTGACGCCGTCCTCCACCACCTCAGGATTGCCGCCCACCGCGGTGGCCACCACCGGCCTTGAACAGGCGTAGGCTTCCAGGATCACGTTCGACAACCCTTCCGTATGCGACGGCAGCACGAAGACATCCAGTTCATGGAAGTGCCTGCTCGCCCCTTTGCTGAAACCGGCCAGATGGAACCGCCCGGACAGCCCGAGGGTATCCACCTCCTGCTGCAGCTGCTCGCGCAGTACCCCGTCCCCCCAGACCACGAAATGCACGTCGTCCCGATGTTCGAGGACCTTGGCGGCGGCCCGGACCAGCCCGGCATGGTTTTTTTCGGGGGAAAGCCGTCCGGCTGTCCCCACAAGCAGCGCATCGGCAGGAATGCCCAGGCGCGTGCGCTCGGGCATGCCGTCTTCGGGGCCGGGCATCTCGGACAGATCGATGGCGTTGTGGATCACCTGCACTCTTGAAGCGGGAACCCCAGCCCGGAGTATCTTCTCGGATTGCCCATGGGACACCGCCACCACCTTGTCCGCAAAACGCAGGAACAGGCGGTCGAGCTTCTCGTACAGGCGCACTCTGGCGTTTTCACCTGTCCAGCCCCGGGATACCGCCAGCTTGGGAATGCCCGTCATCCAGCAGGCCAGACGCCCGATGACGTTGCCCTTGTATCCGTGGCTGACCAGCACGCTGGCCCTGCGCGAAAGCAGAAGAGAGCGCAGCATGAACACATTGGCCGGATTGAAGGGAAAATCCTCGGAAAGGCACGCCGTGTCGATCCCGGCATTCCCGGCCAGTTCCAGGGTCTCGTTATTCCCGTTGGCAGACTTGAACGAAATGATCAACGGCTTGATGCCCTCGGCGCGAAGCCGCTTGGCGTGTGCGAGCAGCTGCCTTTCAGGGCCGCCGAAAAAATTCGTGGCGATGAGGTGGGCGACGACCAGTTGCTTGCTCATGACCTTCCCGTCCTCATCCAGGCCTTCTGGGTGCGGCTCAGGCAACCCTTCGCCAGGGTGCGCGTCAGGAACCACAGCACGCCCGGCAGATGAAGCAACGCGGAGAGCGACGAATCCAAGCTCTTCATGGCTCGGACCCCCAGCGCCAGGAGGATCCCATGCAGTGTGAGCACACCGGCTCCCCAGGCCACGAACGCGCCCTGCTGCATAATCAGGGCGATTAGCGACGCAAGAAACGCGCAGCCGATGAGCTGGGGTTTGCTCGAGACAAGCAGAGACCACGCGGCGTCGGCCAGCCGCCAGTCGCCGGTTTTGACCGCTCTGGAGATCAGCCCAGGCACGCGCGTCCTGGCAATGGCCGCATTGCCTGCGGCCCAACGCTCGCGCTGGGTCTTAAGTTGCTCGAAGGTTTCGGGAAGGCGGGTCGTCACTCCGGTGGCGGGCAGGTATGCGACTTCGATCCCGCGCTCCAGCAGCAAGATCCCGTATTCGGTATCCTCGGTAATGGAGTACGCCTGCCAGGGGTTCTCGCGCAGCACCTGGGCTGCGAAGCACATCCCGTTTCCGCGCAGTATGGTCGGCAGCCCAAGCCTGGCGCGGGGTTCATGGTAGAAATCGTTTTCGAGGACGTTTCCCAGCACCAAAAGCCAGGACAGGGAGGACGCGTCGGGATTGTCCGCGCCGTAACGGCATTGGACAACCTCTCTTCCGTTCGAGAGCGCCGCCGCGAATTCCTTGAGCAGGTTGGCCATGGGGCGCGTGTCCGCATCGATGACCACCACCGCATCGAAAGGTTCGGCCAGAACGGCGTCGAATGCCAGACGCAGCGCGTAGCCCTTGCCGCGAAGCAGCGTGTCGCGACGTTCCATGACGCGCACTCCGGCATTCCTGGCCACCTGCGCGGTGGCGTCATCGCAGTTGTCGGCCACCACAACTGTCTGGAAAAGTTCGGCAGGATAGTCCATTGTTGCGATTGCAGCGAGGGTGTCCCCCAGGCACTGCTGTTCGTTGTGCGCCGGAACGACCACTGCGAACCGCAGCCCCGACGAAGCTGGACTGTTTTTTTGAAGCTTCGGCCACTTTGCGAGATGCAGCACGGCGAGGACAAAAAGAGTCAATGACCCCAGAGTAGAGTACGCGAGCAAGGCAAACAGGAACACAAACACGACACTATTCATTTCAGGACCTAGAAAGGCGTGTCGTTGAGCATTGAAATACAAAACCTGTATTTCCCGGAACGTTCGGATTGAATGGATTGCACCATCTCGACGTCATACCCCATCGAATCTCCGAAGCGCGCGGAAACCAGGCTGGACAACTGTTCCAGTTGGGGCCCCCCTCCCGACTCGTTGGCCACCATCCTGAACACCAGATGGTCGATGCGGTCCTGCACGATCTGCAGTTGCTTCACTCCTTCGAGTTCCATGGCGAAGTTTTCTGTGAGGGAAATGCCCGATATGTATTCCCCGGACGGCGTGCGGACATAATCCGCAATGCGGCCTTCCAGGGACGACAGCAGCGGATAGCTGCGGCCGCAGGAGCAGCGTTCCTCTTTCAGGACCGCCACGTCTCCGACTTTGTAGCGGATCACCGGCATGACCAGATTGGTCAGGTCCGTGACCACCACCGCTCCCGGCGTGCCGGGCGGCACCGGCATTCCCCGGGCGTCCACCACTTCCACTATCAGCGTGTCCTGGTTGACGTGCAGCCCTTCGTGCGCCTCGCACTCGCTGGCGATGAGGCTGACCTCCTCGCATCCGTAGCGATTGAAGACCTTCGCCTGGAAGACTTCCTCGATGGTCTTGCGCTCGAAGTCGTGCAGCACCATGGCCGTGCTCACGACGCCCTTGGGACGGACAGTGGCCAGGGAATGCTTGGCCACGAACCTGGCGAACAGGTAGAGCGAATGGGCATGCCCGAAGAGCATGGTGGGCCGTTTGAGCGTAAGCAGGTGGTTGAAGCGGGACATGGCCGCCTCGTCCATCCGCAGGGTGTCCAGGGGAATGTTCCGGGAGAGCAGCAGGTTTCGCAGCGCCAGCCGCCAGTTCTTGGCCGACTCAGGATTTCCCCAGACCGCACCGACGCTCTCCCCCAGCCGCCAGCCGGTCCACATGTCGTGCCGGATGGCGCAGGCCCTCTTCCACTGCCTGCTGTCCTCGTCCATGTGCAGCTTCAGGGATACGCCTGTGGAACCGGACGTGGTCATGCTCAGGAGGTTGTCCGCCCGGGCGTCTTCCACAAGCATGGCGTCGAGATTGGCCCGTATGTCGTCCTTGGTCAGCAGCGGCAGTGCCGAAAGCCCGTCCAGGCCGTTCATGTCGCCCGAAACGAAGCCGCAGGCCCGGAAGCGGTCCCGGTAGAACGGGCTCTTGGAAGCGGCCCGCTCAAGCAGGGTTTTCAGCCGCGCCGATTGATCCCGGCGGACCTCCTCCCCCGAGCGGTACGGAGAGCGAACCAGCGTCTTCAGATGCCTGAGATAGGGGCTTTTCTCCTTTCTGGCCCAGGCCGGCGCGACCACCCATCTCGAAAAATACGAGAAGAGATCGGGCGCGGAATCAATATGCTCCGGACTCATGCAGCCCCCTTGAGGCGCGGGTCATGAATGGGCGCCTTGTCCAGAGCAGCGATCACGCGCCCCATGGGACCGAACCTGAAACGTTTCAAAAGTTGCCCCAGATCCCGCTCCGTGCGGTGGATGTTGTGGTAGTGCCTGAAGCGCGAGCGCCTGGACCCGGAAAGCTTCGGCTGGTGCGGGTCGAGTTCCCAGGGATGGACATAGACGCTGAAAGGATGGCCTTCGCGATTATTGATCGTTTCCAGTCCCCAATGGGTGAGCGCCCTGGGGTACAGACGCAGGTAGCCTCCGCCGCCAACGGGAAGCGTGGCCTTGAGGGCGCCGACCCCGACCTGCATGGTGCTGGGCGGAAATTCGGTCAGTTCCGCTGCCTCGCATCGGACCCGGTAGGGGAAACGGGGTGCGCCGGGGATGCCGTAGACGTCGTGACGGGCAGGGACGATGCTCGAATCGTAGAGGAATCCCTGTTCGGCAAGGATGTCCAGCGCCCAAAGGCTTCTGGCCGTGATGGAGTAGCTGGGGGCGCGGTATCCCAGGACGGGCTTGCCGGAAATATCTTCCAGGATGGACTTGGCACGCCGGACATCCTCGCGGAAGGCCACGGGGCCGATGCGGTAGACCAGTTGATGCCCATACCCGTGGCAGGCCAGTTCGTGCCCTTCCCCGGTGATGCGCCGGACTATGCCGGGACGGCGCTCAGCTTCCCAGCCCAGCACGAAGAATGTCCCCTTTATGCCGTTCTCGGCCAGAAGATCCAGAACGCGGTAGGTGTTGTTCTCCACCCGGGATTCGAATCTGTCCCAGTCGAGCGGCGAAATCACATCCGCGAATGCCTGGACCTGAAAGTAATCTTCCACATCCACTGTCAGCGCGTTCAACGTGGCGTCGTGACTTGGCATGGTTGTCTTAAAAGCTCTTCCGCAGATTCACGCCCACGACATTCACGGAGTAGTTGCGCGAGATGCCCTGCCCCGATTCGGACAGCTTCCAGCGGTAATAGCCGTCGACGGAGAAGTTCCTGCCAAGATCGTAGGAAAGGCCGCCGTTGGCGTACCAGCGCACTTGTGAGTACCTGGTGGCTAGTGCTTCGTCCCTTGATGCGCCGAGGGACAGACTCAGGCGGGAGGTCAGCGCATAATTTGCCGTAACTCCCAGCGACAACTGGTTCGAGTTCGCTGTGTCTTCACCGGTGGTCAGGCCGTAGCTCGCGTTGGCGCTGAGTCTCAGCCGTTCCCCGCTCCAGCCCACGCTCATTCCGACGCTGTTTTGCAGGGACGAATAGACCGATGACGGGTTGTCTACGTATTGAGAAGACACGGTCGCGCCGACATTGAACCGCCCGAACTGTTGTGACCATCCCGCATCCAGGAACGTGTTCACATTTGTAGTGCCGTTGTTGTAGATCGAGATGCGCGGGCCAGCCTTTGCATGAATCGACCCGTCCTGGGAATAGTTCCAGACAAAACCTCCGCTGACGTAACTTCTGTTCAGACTGCCGCCTGTGGAGTTTTGTAGTGAGGAGTTGGCATCGAGCATCAACTGGACGGTCGGTGTCAATTCATAGGTCAGGTTGGCGGAGAGGGTGTGGCTCGCCTTGTCGAACACTCCGCCGCTGTATGCGGTGCCGCTGCTGGAAGAATAGTAGTTTGGCCCGGTTCCGGTGGGAGCCCCCCCGTAGATGTATGTCGAGAAGTCATATCCGACCCTGGAAGTGAGCCTGTCGGAGATGCGCGGGGTGATATATGCGCTGCCGCTGACCCGATACTGGTCGACTTGCCCCCTGCCGGAGTCCGTCGGGTTGGTTTCGCCCTGGATCAGGTTCTGGTAAACTTGTTCGAAGTTCCCCCGAGCCTCCACGAAGAACAGATTTTCCACCACCGTGATCTTCGTTCCAAGGTGCGCCGAGCCTCTGAACTCGTCACCCCGGGTGCCCAAAGCGTACACATTGTAGGATCCGTTCACGGAACCGTCCACGCCGAAGCGGGCAGAGTTGTACCAAAACGTCCCGGCAGCAGAACCTTTGCTGATCCAGTCCGCTTCAGGCTCCTGCGTCTCGGAGACGTTGGAGTTGTATTCCTGCCCGAGGCCGAGCGAGATCGAATATTCGGACGACCCCGCCATGGCGCACAACGGCATGCCATTAATCGCGACAACCAGGAGCAGAAGGGAGAAAATGCGCATGGCGACAACCTACATCTTTCCAAATATGAGCCACTTCATCCATCCCTTAGAAGTAGGGACCGCTGCATCATTCTTCACGTCCGCAGCCAGAGGCGGCAGATATTTGCTTTCGAACGCGGGCGGTTGCTGGTCCTGCACTTCCAGGCGCTCCTTGAGGGAATTCACTTCGTCTGCGATATGTCCCACGTTGTGGTTCATTTCGTTCATGCGCACCTGAAAACTCTCCTGGAATTGCGCGAGCTGGCCCTGCAGGGCGCTGTAGTCCGGCGCGGGGGGCTGAGGGGCGTGCTCCAGCCGGGGCAACGCATCTTCGATGTGCTTGAGTCGGCCGTTGAGATTTTTCAACAGAGAGGTGATTTTGGCCGTGGTGCGTCCCGGATGGTGGCTGGTCACCTCCGGCAGGGTTTCCGTTTCCGCCTCCACTGGCGGATTCCAGTACTGGTTGTCGAAATTCAGGTCGCCAGCGACCTCGTGGACCGCTTCGACAGTCACTTCCCGCGATTCCCGAGCGAAGGCGTCCAGGAGCAGGTAATCGCACAGGATGTTAATCAGTCGTGGAACTCCCCGGGTGTAGCGCGCGACGACCTCATAGGCGTCCGGGGTGAACGTGACGGCCTGGCGGTTACCGGCGGATTCCAGGCGATGGGTGATGTAGCCCTCGATTTCCTCGGCCGGCAGCGGGGGAATGTGGCAGCTGACCTGAATGCGCTGGCGCAATTGAAGCAACGATGGCGATGCCAGCAGCTGTTTCAGTTCGGGCTGGCCGACCAGTATTATCCGCAGGAGCTTTTGGTAGTCGTTCTCCAGATTGGACAGAAGCCGCACTTCCTCCAGAAGCTCATGGGTGAGGTTCTGGGCTTCATCGATGATGAGCACGCACTGGCGTCCTCTGGAATACTGCGTGATGAGAAAATCGTTCAGTTCACGCAACAGGGACGGTTTGTCCTTTCCCGAGGGACGTACGCCGAAATCTTCCAGGATCATCTCCAGCAGTTGCTGAGCTTCGACACGGGTATTGAACACCTTTGAAAGGGTGACGTCCGTCAGCTGGCTGTTGATGAGCCGCCGGATGAGCGTGGTTTTGCCGGTCCCGACCTCTCCGGTGAGCAGGATGAATCCGCTCTGTTGGCGGATGCCGTACGTGAGATAATTGAGGGCCTTGCGATGCGCCTGGCTCATGAACAGAAAAGACGGGTTCGGCACCAGTTCGAAAGGCTTATGATCCAGATTGAAAAATGATTCGTACACGTTTCTCTCCGGTTGAGCGGTGCGACCCTTGTCCGCTTTCACTGCCCGGCCTCCTGCGACTTCGCGTAGAGGTAATGGCCGTATTGGGATGGCTTGCCGAAGGCCATTTCCCGGGCATCGTTGTAGACGATTCCCATGACCCGGTGGTCCAGAGCTGCGATAGCCTCTGAAATGCTGTCCAGGGAGGTCTCCCCTTCCCGCACGACGAGGATGGAGGCGTCGGCCATGGCGGCCAGAGCCCGCGTTTCCGCAAACATGTTCGCCGGCGGGGAATCGATGAAGATGAACCGGTCCGGATAACGGTGTTTGAGCTCCTGAAGGAGCTGGCGCATCTTGTTCGAGGACAGGAGCTCCGAAGGGTTCGGCAAGGCTTTCCCGGCGGGCAGGAGCACCAGCCGCCCTACCCCGATTCGGACAAGGGCGTCAGCGCAATCAGCTTTTCCTTCAAGGCAATCCGAAAGGCCAACTTCCGGAGTGATGCCCAGATACCGATGGCAGGAAGGCGCACGCAGGTCTGCGTCCACCAGCAGCACGGTGTAGTCGATCTCCTGCGCCAAGCTGAGTGCCAGGTTCAGAGCCGTAACCGATTTTCCTTCCTGAGGGTTGGCGCTGGTAACCAGCAGCACGTTGTTGAAGCCCTCTCGACTGGACTCCTTTATGATGGCTTCCTTGAGCTTCCGGAATTCTTCCGCCACGTGTGAACGCGGTTCCGTCAGCGCAAGAAGCGTATGCTCTGTCGGCACCGGGGGCATCATGTCTTTCAGCTCCGACATCCTCGGGGCTGACGCGCCGGAGCGCGGCATGGTTTTCCCCTGGCTGGACTGCACGGCCTTGTTGAGCGCGTCTTCAATTCTACTCATGCGGTGTCCCTGCTCTTCTTCACTTATTGATTAAGCTGGTGATCTTGTCGCTGACCATCGCACCCGCCCGGCTCATCTTGTCGCCCAGCTGGAAGGAGTCGCCCATGGCGATCGCCATGATCAATACCAGATACCCGGTGGCGAACAGCATCAACACCTTGTTCACGCGCTGGCGGTTCGTGTCGGCAGCAATGTCGGGCATGTGAGGGACGACCGCGAACACCGGGATGTCGAGTTCCTTCAACTCCGAAGGGGACTTGATGCCGCCCTTGAAAATATCAAGCAGCAAAATGAGCGCGAGGCCAAGCGCGATACCACCGGCTGCGGAACCGCCGATGATGAGCTGCCTGTTGGGGCTGATCGGGGCCATGGGCGCTACGGCAGGATCAAGAACCCTGAAGGTGATGGACTTATCCTGTAGTTCCATCTGCTTGGACACTTCAGACTGGCCATACCTGGCAACGAGCTGCTGGTAGACGACACCCTCGTTTTCCTTCTTGCGTACCAGTTCGCTCAGTCCGGCCTTGACGTTGGGGATTTCGCGCAGAAGCTTGTTGCTTTCTTCAATGATGCGGAGTTGGCGTGCCTCCAGTTCCTTGAGGGCATCGATTTCAATCTGCACCATCTGGACGCCATCCTTGGTGGCGGCCATACTCCGGGTACGCGTCTGATCGCCGCGCCCGCTGCGAAGCCTGGCGACCTCGGCCTGGGCGGCCACGACCTTGGGGTTCTCAGGAGTATAACGGGCGAGCAGTTCGGAAAGCCGGGCTTCTGCTTCGGACAGCCGACCGGGCTCAGGCCCCTTGTCGAGATAGAGGCGCTTCCTGGCTTCAAGTTCGTTGCGCTTGAGGGCCAGGTCTTCCAGTTTTCTCTCCGCAGACAGAATTTCCCCGCGCAGATAGACCTCGTCGGTGGCCAGAAGCATGCCCTTTTCGCTCTTGTACTTGTTGATGGCGTCGTCGGCCGCATCGATGCGGCGCCTGAAGCTTTCGATCTGTTCAGCCAGGAACCTCGTGGCCTCGAAGGACTCGGCACGCTTGGAGGACGTATTGTCGTCAATGTACTTGCGGGTCAGCGTGTTGACGAAATCCCTTGCGAAAATGGGATCGTTGTCCCGCAGGGAAATCTTGAAAACGCCCTGCCGTTCCTGGAAGGAGATGCCTATGCGGCTTGTCAGATCCGCCAGATACGCTTCTATCTGGCGGTCATCCTGCAACTTGAGGTCCTTGTCCAGATCGCCGATTACCTTGAGCAGCATGCCCCGGCTCAGCAAGGAAACGGAGAGCATCTTGATCTTCGACTCTACCGATGGCGAAACAGCGATGCCCTTTACAAGATCAGTAATGACGTTCTGCTCCAGAAACACCGTCGTCCTTGCCTCGTACTTCTTAGGAAGCGAATACGCGACAACAACTCCGACTGTTGCTGACAGCAGAACCACAAAAATGAATAACCTGATCCTGGACACTACTATTCGCAAATAGTAGTCATATTGGGTAAGTGCGCTAGACATGGTCGTCCTCCGTTAGGCTAAAAGAAGCTTTCCTCGACGATTATCATGTCCCCGCGCTTAAGCAACACATTCTGACTGGAATCGCCGGCATCCATCAGACGCTTACCCTTGACTTTGATAACCTCTTCTTTCTCTCCGTTGCGCCGTACGATCTTCGTATCGTTCTTGCTGGCGAACTTGGAGTATCCTCCGACCTCCATGAGGGCGTCGAGGATGGTCATGCCTTCGCGATACGGCAGCGTCCTGGGCGAACCGACCGCACCGGAAACATACACGAAACGGTCCTTGAGCACCGGGAGCACTATGACGTCACCGGCCTTCAACTCCTGGTTCCGGGAGACGTCCCCTTCCTCGTAGAGCTCGCGCATGCCCTTCATGACCACGGTGCTCTCGCGCACCAGGGAGGCCTGGCTCAGATCAGCCAGGCTCAGGTCGTCGATGCTGGCCAGAACCTGAAGCAGGTTCTTGTGGCTGGCCAGCGCGAAGAAGGTGGGTCTGACGCCTCCGCCGATCACGTAGACCTTGTCGTTCTGCCCGCTCATCATCGTGACGGTGACCTGGGGTTTTCGAACGATGCTTTTGAGTTCCGCAGCCAGGCGATCGGCCAGTTGAGTCGGAGTCAGACCGACAGCGACCACCTCCCCGATATGGGGGTAGGTGATCTTTCCGTCCGGCCGCACCCAGGCGGAGACGCTCAGGTCGGGTTCACCGAGAACCGTCACGCTCATCTGATCCCCGACAACTATGGCGTAATCGCCTGCCAGAGCGGTGGCCGCCAGGAAAAGGGTGAGGGCAAAAACTAGAATCGTCTTCACGTCGGAATCCTCCTCGTCGGTGTAAGCTGCGGCCCGCTTCGCGGGTTTGCCAGTCGAACGGATTTCTCACAGTCATCGCAGCCGGGGCTGTGCATCAGCCTATCTGCCGCCCTTGCAGGAGAGCATGACTGCAATGGTCTTCAGTATAATCTTAATGTCCAGAATAATCGAAATGTTTTTGATGTAATAGAGGTCATAGCGCAGTTTTTCCACGGCGTCCTCAACAGAGGCGCCATAGGGGTAGCGAACCTGCGCCCAGCCGGAGACCCCCGGCTTCACGTAATGCCTCTCGGAGTAGTAGGGAATGCGTTCTTTGAGGGTCCGTACGAACTCGGGCCGCTCGGGCCGGGGGCCGACCAGGCTCATCTCACCCTTGAGCACGTTCACAAGCTGAGGGATTTCGTCGATACGGGTTTTGCGCAGGATGCGTCCCAGGCGGGTCACGCGACAATCGTTCTTCTGAGCCCAGACAGCGCCGCAATTTTTCTCCGCATCCTGGCACATGGATCTGAACTTGATGAGGCTGAAGTGCTTGTCCCCCTGCCCCACGCGAATCTGGCGAAAGAACACCGGGCCTGGAGATTCAAGCTTGATGGCCAGTGCAACCAGCAGGCCGAAGGGCGCGAAAGCCAACAGACCAAGGGACGAAAGGATCACGTCCACGGTTCGCTTTGCGGCCCGAAGGAAAGGGGTCACTCGGAAGCCGTTGGAAAAGATGAACCAGCTGGGCGTGATGTTCTCGATGAGCAGCCTGCCGGTCATGCGCTCGTACATGGCCGGAGAATCGAGCACCTCAATGCCCGAGAGCTTGCAGCTCAGCATGTCCTGCAAGGGAAACACGCCGCGCCGTTCGGTAAGCGAGATGACCACCTTGTTGGCGCCCAGACGTTTGGCGGTTTCGAAAATGTCCTGGGCGTCCTCGGAGCGGGCTTCCAGGCTGGTGGCGGGATACTCGACGGTTCCCACCAGTTCGAAACGGCCCGAGTTATCAAGGATCATGTCCTTCATCTGCTGGGCCATTATCCCATTACCCACCAGAAGCACCCGACCGGCGTTCCTCCGGGCGGTCATGCCGGCGCTGCGCAGTCCCTCGCAGGCCAGGCTGAGCAGTGCGAACACCGCCAGTCCCCAGGTGATTTCCGCCTGGCCAAGGCGGTTGGGCAGCCGGGATTCTTCAAGGGCCAGGAACAGCACGTAAGACACCAGGATCGAGAGAGCAGTCTTGGCCAGATGAATCACCATTCCTCTGCTTTTCGCGGCGTAGGCGAGGATGATGCCAACCAGCATGGAGGGAAAGGCCGCGATCACCAGGAAGTGGACCGCCTGCTCGGATGCAAGTGCCGAGAACTCGAGACCTTTAAGTCCGATATGGGGCAAAACCAGCATCAGTTGCAGCGCGGACAAGGCCACGAGGACGTCCAACGCGCATTGCTTCAGCGTCAGTCTGCCGGTTTCTCGTTCATCGGTCTGATTATGCATGTCTTTTTCACCTCCCCGGAGGCGCTTGCCGAAGCAGGCGTCTTCCGGAAACATTCAGCACGTTATTGCTTCGAAGCCTGGGCGAGTTCCCGGGCCATGTTCAGGTGCTTGGTTATTTCCGGGTTTCCAGAGGCCATCTTGTCCGCGCGTTCCAATGCGGCCACCGCCTCCTTGGCGCGTCCGTTCTTGAGAAGAGCGTAACCGAGCGTATCCAGGACAGCCGGGCTGTTGGAATCGATCGTGTAGGCGCGCACCGCCATCTCCAGCGCCCTGGGAGCGGACCCGGCCTGATCGGCGTAGATCATGGCCAGATTGTTCAAGGCCAGGGGCTGGCGTTCCTGGAAGCGGAGCGCGTTCTCGTACTGTTCCTGGGCGGCTTTCATCTCACCCATCTGCTGGTAGATCGCACCTTTCATCGCGCTCCCCGTCGCCGAGTCCAAGCCTGCGGCCATGCCCTTGTCCAGGACCGCGATCGCTTCCTTGGTGTTCTTGGAGCGGGCCTCCATGTTGGCCAGGGAGATATACAGACGCGGGTTGGATGGATCGTCGCGCAGGACACCCCTCAGTGTTGCCTTGGCGGCCTCCGCCTTTCCGGTAAGTTCCTGGATTTCGGCCAAAGGCAGGGAGAAATCCCCGGAGCGGGGGTCCATGTCGCGAAGCTTCTGTGCAACTTCGATGGCCTGCTCGGGCTTCTTGACGGAAAGGTAGAACTTTGCCCTTTCCAGAAGAGCGAGGCGCTGATTCACGGATTCGAGCCGCGCCAGGGCTGCCAGGACCTTGTCCTGCTCTCCGGCCATGGCGTGAAGCTGGCTTTTCATAATCCATCCCCTGGTCTCCTTGGGGTAGGTTTCCAGCATCCCGTCAACGACCGCGAGGGCCTTCGCGTTCTCGGAGCGGCGAATGAAGAACCCCGCCAGCATGAGCGACGCCTGGGGGTTGCGATTCGCTGCGGCGCGCTCCAGAAACGCCTGGGCTTTGGCCAGGTCGCCCAGGGCTTCCCAGGTCCCGGCGGCGCCTGCCAGAGCGCGCTGATCGTCTGGAGCGACCGCCAGGGCAGCCTCGAACTGTGCGGCGGCCTTGTCGAATCTGCCGCCGGACGCTTCCAGAGCGGCAAGGTTGTAGTAGGTGATCAGGACCTTCGGGTCGGCCTGCCTGGCTTTTTCAAGCAGTTCGATGGCCGTGTTTAGCCGTCCCTGGCGCAGGCGAAGCTTGGCCATGGCATTGTAGGACAGCGCCTCGCCGGGCCTTTCGGAGACTCTGTCCCCGAGCACGTCCACGGCTTCGTCGATCCGGCCCTTCTCCGCGAGGAAGGATGATAGATAGATGCGGGGTTCAAGCGCCTTGTCTGCAAGCTCGACCGCCTTGCGCAAATCGGCTTCGGCCGCCTTGTTGTCGCCCTTCATGGCCAGCAGCATGCCCCTCTTCAGGAAGACTTCCGAGGGCGCACCTTCACCTTCCGACAACTTAGTGAACAGTTCAAGACCCTTGTCGTATTCCTTCTTGGCGACCAGCGCGTCGGCCATGATACGCTGACCGGCCTGGTCCATAGGCGAACGCTCGAACACCTTCTGGGTTTCGGAGATGGCGTCGTCCAACCGGTTCTGGCGCAGATAGATGGAGGCCAGCATGCGCCTGGGACCGTCAAGCTCGGGCCTGGCCGTAAGCACGGTCTGGAGATGGCTCACGGCGGTCTCCAGGTTTCCAAGCCCCAGGTACGCCTGGGCCAGGAAGAGGTTGGTGTCCACATCGGGGCGGATTTTGTTCGCGCTGAGCAGAGGATCCAACGCGAGTGTTCCCTCGTTCTTGGTAAGAAACACCAAGCCCTTGAGCTTGTACCCTTCAGGAGATTTCGGGAAATCGGCTATCAAGCGGGTGGCCACGCTTTGGGCGTAGTCCAGGTCGCGCTTCTTCGCGAGCCTGAGGAACGCCTCCATGTAGCGTGCCTTGAGGTCCGTGGGGTGGGCTGCGCCGATCTTGCCGTACGTGGCGATAACGGCGTCATCCTCGTTGTTGATGGTCTGAATCTGGGCGAGCATGTGCAGCGCCGCCTGGTTCTGGGGAGAGTTCTGCAGCATCAGGTCGATTTCGCGCCTGGCCTGCTCGATCAGATTGCGTTTGAAGTAGGTTTCGGCCAAGCCGAGCCGGGATTTGTCCCGATTTGCGGCCATGGCCAGCGCCTTCTCGTAGGCGCGTTGGGATTCGTCAAGCCATCCCAACAGCAGCAAGGCGTGCCCGGCCTGCTCCCAGGCTTCGGCGGACGCGCCGTCGCCCAGGAGCGGCTTGAGTGCGTCGAGCGCTTCCTGCGGTTTGCGTTCGGAGATTCGGATCTTGGCAAGAAGAAGCGACACTTCCGGCATGCCGGAGGCCTTCTGTTGCAGATTCTTCACTTCTGCTTCGGCCTGGGCGAACTTGCCGGTACTCAGATAGGATTCAGCCAACGCCAGGGTGGCCGGAACATCTCCGGGATACTTTTCCAGGAGGTTCTTGAAGACCACAATCGCGCCCTTCGCGTTGCCCTGTTGCACGAGTTGATTGCCCTGAAGCATCATCTCGTCGCGGGACTTGTTGCCGCAAGCGGTCAGGAGGGAAACACACAACACCAGAAGCAAACAAAATGCTCTTCCTGTCATAGACGATACCTTGGGTTCGAGTTTGTCGTCGCGACCGGAACGGCTTTGGAACGCGAAGTTCGCCTCACTAAGCCAAGATCGTGCCAAGCGGATTAAAACACGACAACACGCCAAATTTTAAGACTATAATATGGGGGCAATCACGTCCGGAGCCACCGTTGACCGCCTCCGGAACTGTCTTGACATATCAGACTGTCCAACAAAACAAGATTTTTTGCATTCATTGACCCTAAGGCGCATGATTTGGGGCAAGACTGGTTAGAGAGCGTATGGATTTTTGCATTCCACTCGTTCCCTGTGCGTTTTGTATAAAATTTATACTTCTATATCAGCATGTTATAATATTTTAATAGTAGAAAAACCCAACCCTTGGCAAAAATCCGATAAATCCGGACTTTCCTGAAACCACCCTTGTTCAGCCCTGTCAGACTGCCCTATGAACAGCCCCCCTGGAACTCCGCCACGCGCACACCGAAGATAAAAAAATCAATAATTTAAAGGTATTCTGACACAACACAGGGGCGTTCCATCCTCCTGGCGGTCACGATGCGGCACACGGAGGAACTCTCCCTCACCTGGAAGACTCTCATCTCAAGTCGACTAGGAGAACCCCATCAATGCAAAGCATACCACCATAAAAATGTTTCGCAAGCGGGCATACGCCTGTTGTCTTCAAACCAGGCCCCCGGCAGCACTGAACACGAGATTAATTGTTGAAATTACTAACAAAAATAATAGGCGTAAAATCCATACCCCGAAGAAGAAATTTAAGAGGAGAGTCCCCGGGCAGTATCGATTCAATACCTCCCCACACCCCCCGCAGCAAGTAAGCCACACGATAATCAGGAACTTTCGGGCAGATTCAACTCCACGCCACGATATCCCAAAAAGAAGTGGAATGAGGGGACAAACGTGTCGTGGTTTGTGAAGCCCGATCCGAACCAGAACGGGATGCTCTGTGGAAGACCACAGACGGATCGCAGGTGCCGGTGAAGACGCCCGAAAATGGCCAGACGAGGATCGTGTTGGTCGGTCCGGAAGCGGCAGGGTCATACCTGACGCCAGGACGAAACGAATGGAGCGGCTCGGTCCGCCAATTGGTACGGACATGGAGGACATACTGCCGATGAAAAGCCGGACATGGCGCCACTTGACGCTTGCCAACGTCTCATCCGGTGCGGAAGCCGTATTGCCCGGCTCAAACGAAGAAAGGGATATCAGGCGGTACCTGATATCCCTTGAACTTCGTGGTGGGCCATGTAGGACTCGAACCTACAACCAATTGATTAAGAGTCAACTGCTCTACCAATTGAGCTAATGACCCACTCTGAGGGTGCTTCCGGGGTTCCCGTCAGCGAGGAACCTCATCTACACATCCGAAGCGGAACTGTCAACTGAAAACCAAAGGACAACCAAGCTATCCGCCTGATATCCCGTGAAATTCGTGGTGGGCCATGTAGGACTCGAACCTACAACCAATTGATTAAGAGTCAACTGCTCTACCAATTGAGCTAATGACCCACCTGGGTGCTTCCGGGGTTCCCGTCAGCGCGGAAGGGGTAACTACCCATTCGACACATGCTTGTCAACAAAACAAACCGACTTTTTCATACCGATATATTTCCTTCGCCTCCCGTGCCTGACACCATCGCGTTTCGGGCGTCCATTCGATTGCTCGCATACGCTCCGGCGGACCCCGCCTGCACGTGTCTGACCATCCTCGAGCGCCCTTCCGTCGCGCCCGACAATTCTCCCGGTCGGACTTGTCCGCAGCCGGGGGGTCCCCGCCCTGCTGCACCCAAACGATTCGTTCCAGCCACCTTGGCAAGCCTCTCTCCGAGTCTTCGGCAACCGCAACTCAGTCCGTCCAGCGCAGGCTCGCCTCACCTGCCGATACCTCCCCGTAGCATTTGAAGTTCGTTACACTATGAGCTAGAGTATGGTGTTCAACACATCTTCAACCGCCGCTCAAGGGCGACTCGGATACGATCATGAGCACCACTCTGGGACTGAGGTTCCGGGAAAACGGCCAGATATACTACTTCGACGCTCTCTCCTACGAGGTGCGCGTCGGGGAATACGTGCTGGTCAAGACGGACCAGGGCACGGCCATGGCCCGCGTGGCCAGCGTGCTGGACGCTCCACCCTCCGACATGCAGGCCAGCGAGATAAAACCCATCCTGCGGCTGGCCTCCAACGAGGACATGATCCAGCACGACGAGAACCGCGAGCTGGCCCGCGACGCCATCCGGCACTGCCGCCGCTGCATCAGCGACCGCAATCTGGACATGAAGCTCGTGGACGTGGAAATCCTCCTGGACCGTTCCAAGATGGTCTTCTACTTCACGGCCCCCGGACGCATCGATTTCCGCGAACTGGTCAAGGACCTGGTCAAGGCCTACCGCACCCGCATCGAGCTCAGGCAGATCGGCGTGCGCCACGAGACCCAGATGCTCGGGGCCATCGGCAACTGCGGCCAGATGTGCTGCTGCGCCCGGTTCATCCGCAAGTTCCAGCCCGTGACCATCAAGATGGCCAAGGAGCAGAACCTGTTCCTGAACCCGGCCAAGATATCGGGCATGTGCGGCAGGCTCCTGTGCTGCCTGGCCTACGAGCAGAACGCCTACGAGGAATTCCAGCGCCGCTGCCCCAAGATCGGCAAGAAGTACCAGACCAGCCAGGGGCCGGTGAAGATCCTGCGCTCCAACCTCTTCACGGAAACGCTCTCCATCTACACCGAATCCGGCGAGGAGAAGGAGATCACCCTGGACGAATGGCGCGCCATCGCGGGCGAGACCTGGACTCCCTACATAACCCCGCAGCAGGCCCCGCAGCAGAGGCCGCCGCAACAGCAGCAGCGCCCCGCGCCCCAGCAGAAAGCCCCCGCCCCGGCGCAGGCCGCTCCCGGCGCGGATGCCCCGGTCCAGGCCGCTTCGCAGCCCCCCCAGGGGCTGCTGACCAAGATGCCCGCGGAGCCCACCGATGGCGACGACGGAGAAATCGTGGCCGAGGGCCAGCCCGAAGCCGCCGCCCAGGCCAGGCCCAAGCGCAAACGCAAACGCAAGCCCAAATCGCGCCGTCCCGAGGGCGCGCCGACCACAACGCCAGATTCCGGAGAATAGCCGTGGAGCGCTTCTACATCACCACGCCCATCTACTACGTCAACGCGCGCCCCCACCTGGGGCACGCCCACACCACCATCCTGGCCGACGCCATGACCCGTTTCAACCGGCTCATGGGGCGCGAGGTCCACTTTCTGACCGGCACGGACGAGCACGGCGACAAGATCGTCAAGGCCGCCGAAGCCGCGGGCAAGTCCCCCCAGGAATACTGCGACGAGATAAGCGCCATCTTCAAGGACCTCTGGCCCAAACTCGGTGTCGAGAACACCCAGTTCATCCGCACCACGGACCCAGAGCACAAGCGACTGGTCCAGAAGGCCCTGCAACAGGTCTACGACTCCGGCGACATCTACTTCGGCGAGTACGGCGGGCACTACTGCTTCGGCTGCGAGCGCTTCTATACCGAAAAAGAACTCGTGGAAGGCCTCTGCCCGGACCACAAGACCAAGCCCGAGTACATCGCAGAGAAGAACTACTTCTTCCGCATGGCCAAGTACCAGCAGTGGCTCCTGGACCACATCAAGGCCAACCCGGACTTCATCCGCCCCGAGCAGTACCGCAGCGAGGTGGTCTCCCTGCTGGAGTCCGGCGCGCTTGAGGACCTGTGCATCTCGCGGCCCAAGTCCCGCCTGGACTGGGGCGTGGAACTGCCCTTCGACAAGGACTACGTGGCCTACGTCTGGTTCGACGCCCTGCTGAACTACCTTACCGCACTGGGCTGGCCGGACGGCGAGAAGATGCAGCGCTTCTGGCCCGCCGCCAACCACCTGATCGCCAAGGACATCCTGAAGCCTCACGCCGTGTTCTGGCCCACCATGCTGAAAGCCATGGGCCTGGAACCCTTCCAGCACCTGAACGTGCACGGCTACTGGCTCATAAAAGACACCAAGATGTCCAAGTCCCTGGGCAACGTGGTGGAGCCGCTGTCTTTAGCCGGAAAGTACGGCCTGTCCGGCTTCCGCTACTTCCTGCTGCGCGAGATGAGCCTCGGGCACGACTCCTCCTTCTCCGAAGAGGCCCTGTGCGGCCGCTTCAACTCGGACTTGGCCAACGACCTGGGCAACCTCTTCAGCCGCACCCTGGCCATGACCCACAAGTACTTCGGCGGGCAGATCCCCCAGGCTGGCCTGGGCGGTCCCGACGAAGAAGAGCTCATGATGCTGGCCAAGGACGCCTGCCTGAACTACCAGCGCCTCTTCGAGCGCTTCCAGACCGCCAAGGCCCTGGACTCCCTCTGGGAGCTGGTGCGCGGCCTGAACAAGTACATCGACACCCAGGCCCCCTGGAGCCTCTTCAAGGAGCAGAACGGCTCGCGCCTGGCCACGGTGATGTACTGCGTGCTGGAGTGCATGCGCAAAGTCGCCGTCCACCTCTGGCCCGTGATGCCCGAAGCCGCCTCGGCCATGCTGGCGCAGCTCGGCGTCGCCGAAGATCCCGCCTCCATGAGCCTCCAGGGCGAGGCAGAAGGCTGGGGCAATCTGAGCGCCGGGACCGAGGTGGCCAAGGCTTCCAACATCTTCCCGCGCGTGGAGCCTCCCGCAGCCGAAGCTCCCGCGGAGCCCGCCCCCAAGGCCAAGCAGGACGGCAAGCCCAAGGCCGCTGCCGCACCCGCACCTCAGGGACCCAAAGACGCAATCGACTTCGAGGATTTCCAGAAGATCGAGCTGCGCGTGGCCACGGTGCTCGAAGCCTCGTCCGTGCCCAAGGCCGACAAGCTCCTGCTGGTGAAGCTGGACGCCGGAGACGGCGAGCCGCGCCAGGTGGTGGCGGGCATAGCCGAATTCTGGAAGCCTGAGGACCTGGTGGGCAGGCAGGTGGTGGTGGTCGCCAACCTGAAGCCCCGCAAGCTGCGCGGCGTGGAGTCGCAAGGCATGATCCTGGCCGTGAAGCGCGAAGGAGGCCTCGAGCTGCTGGCCCCGTCCGCGCAGGTCACGCCCGGCAGCGCGGTATCGTAGAGACATAGAGAGAGAAGATTAAGAATAAGAGGAAGATGCCTCCGGCGGCCAAAGGAACTTCGTTCCTTTGGAATCCTGTAAAGCTTCGCGTAGTGTCGGGCGTCTTCAATCGGGTTTCGATAAGCAGCCGGGTAATTCCTGGCATGGGTCATGACCGCTACGAATGAACGAGAGGGAAAACGCGTGGAACCTGTCAATTTCATTCTGAATATTCTGTGGCTGGTGCTGGGCGGCATTTTTATGGGACTCGGCTGGTGCATCGCGGGGATCATCATGGCCCTGACCATCATCGGCCTGCCCTGGGCGCGCTCCTGCTTCGTCATCGCCAAGCTGGCCTTCTGGCCCTTCGGCAAGATGATCGTGGACCGCCAGTACGTCCAGGGCTACCATGACGCGGGGACAGGCCCGTTGGGGCTTCTGGGGAACGTGATCTGGTTCCTGTTCGCGGGCTGGTGGCTGGCCCTGGGACACCTCACGTCCGCCGTGGCCAACTTCATCACCATCATCGGCATCCCCTTCGGCGTGCAGCACCTGAAGCTGGCCATCATCTCGCTGGCCCCGGTGGGCAAGACCGTGGTGGACAAACCCGACTGCCCCACCTGCCAGTAACCCCCGTGCAATGAGAAAGTCTCCGTCACTCCCGGGCATCCGAGGGTGGCGGAGACTTCATGACGGCTCCAGGCATGCGCATCGCTCAGCGCAACAGCAGCATGTATTCCTGATTCCCCTTGGGACCCTTCACCCCGGCAGGGACCACGCCGCCGGGGGCGAATCCAAGCGCAATCGCGGACTCCTGAACAGTCTCCACGGCCCACTGGCGAAGCGCCTCGTCACGCACCACCCCTTTGTCCGTCTGGTGCGAGGCCACCTCGAACTGCGGCTTGACCATGGCAACAACCACCGCGCCAGGCTTCAGGAACTGTCGCACGGCGGGCAATATCTTCGTGAGCGAGATGAACGACACGTCGATCACCGCGATGTCCACCGGTTCCGGCAGGAGTTCCGGCGCGGCAAGGCGGAAGTTGACGCCCTCCAGGCTGACCACGCGCGCGTCGGCCAGCAGCTTTTCGTGCAGTTGGCACTTGCCTACGTCCACGGCGTAGACCCTGGCCGCGCCGTGCTGGAGCAGGCAATCGGTGAAGCCTCCGGTGGACGCGCCCACGTCCAGGGCGACCAGGCCGGAAACGTCCAGGTCGAAATGTTCGATGGCCGAGAGCAGCTTGTAGGCCCCCCGGCTCACGAAGCGTTCCGGCTGGTTGAGCGAGAGCACGGCGGACACCGGAAGCATGCGCCCCGGCTTGTCCAGCTTCTCGCGCCTGCCGTCCTTCTCCAGAAATACCTGTCCGGCCATGACCAGCCGTTCCGCGCGCTCGCGGTTCTCGGCCAGCCCCTGCTCCACCAGGAGAAGGTCTGTACGCAACTTCGGGTTCGCCATGATTATTGCCTACAGTGTTGGTCTGGATTATGTTGCGGGCTTCCCGGCGCAGTGCGGCCGGTTCGCGTCGAGGGGTGGAGTGCGTCACCGTGTCGGTGAAACACGTCGGAGAGCCCAAGAGGAAACGCCGCCATGAGCCCGAAGTTCCATGCCGTCCAAGGCGCCGTCAGCGCCGCCGTGCTCTATCCGTTCATCGGCGGGGACGCCCTGCTGTTCGGCCTGGCCGTGTTCCTGATCGACCTGGACCACCTGATCCCCTACCTGCGCGACTGCAAAAGCCTCTCCGTCAGCCGCTTCTTCGCCTACCACCGCGCAGTGCCGGACATCCCGGACTATCTGGCCCTGGCCTGGTTCCACACCCTGGAATGCATGCTCCTGCTCTTCGCCCTGGGCTTCTGGCGCTACGAATTCTGGGTCGTGCTGGCCGCATGCCTGTTCCACATCCTCTTCGATGTGGTCAAGGCCATCCAGATGGAAAAACCCTTCATCCGCGCCTTCTCCTTCGTGGAATACGCCATCCGCCGCAAGGGCAAGCGGACCAGCCATTTCGTGTAAGGCGTCCTCCGGCGTCCGCCAACGCTTTACGAATCCTTCCCGCGGGTATACTGCTTGGCGCATTACTCAGTCTCACGCCAAGGAGGCCGATCATGAAATGCCTGCGTTCTCTCCCCCTGGCCGCCCTGCTCCTCACGATGCTGGCCCTGCCCTGCCTTGGGCAGAACACGGCCAACCGCCCGGGGCCGTCCACCTACACCCCGGACGCGAAAAGCAGCACAAAGAGCGGGAACAGCACGTACAATTCCGACGGCACCACGTCCACCAAAGTTGGCAACACCACCTACAACAGCAACGGTTCCACAACCACCCGCGTCGGCAACACCTACTACAACTCCGATGGAACCACCTTCACCAAACAGGGCAACACCTACTACGGCAGCGACGGCTCCGTGACCAACAAAGTGGGCAACACCTACTACACCACCGGCGGCAAGGGTAAGCCGCCTCCGCCCGCGGTGCTCAACGAATCGAAGGACGCCCAAAAGACCGGCGGGAAGAAATAGCCCGCCGCGCCGCTGGCCTGGCGGGTCCAGGAACGCAAAGGCCTTCCTGCCGCGCTGCCGGGCCGGGAATCCCGGTTGAGGCAGATCCGTGGTTCTGTCCGGCGGGATGGCGAAGCAGGTCCCGCCCTTTGGGGCTGACGAAGGGTTCGCAGTATTTGGCATTCTTTTCATGGCGTGCCTGATGCCACAGGGCCACAGCCTGGAACCATGAAGCCCAGCGGCAGCGGGCCGGACATGTGAAGGCCTCTTGCTGTCCGCTCCGCCGGCATCCCCGGAACGAACGAAAGCCCCTCCTGGCATGAGCCGGAGGGGCTTTCGATTGGATGCCGTTGCGAGGGGGCGGTTATTTCCCGGTCAACCCCAGGCGCGCCACCACGTTTTCGGCGGCCTTGACCGTGTACTCCTCGGGCGACAGGCTGGCCTTCTCCTGCGGAGTGATCACCAGTTCGGGAGTGTTGGACAGTTCCTTCCTGGGGGTGATGCCGTATTCGGGCGGGAAGGTATTCGAGAAGTACATGTCCTGGAAGCCGATGAACTTCAGGCTGTGGGCCGTGGCGTCCAGGATGGCGGTCTCGGAGGGCTCGATCAGGCCCAGTTCCCTGGCGCGGATGAGTCCGGCCACGCACTCGCCGCCCTGGGTGCAGCTGATGTGCCCGTGGCGGTTGGCCAGGAGCATGCCTTCCACGATGGCCTGTTCTTCCACCTGGATCACCTGGAAGGAGCCGGGGCCGCCGATCTTCTCATACTGGTCCGCGAAGTGCTTCACGCGCGGGAAGCTTACCGGATTTCCGATCATGGCCGCCTGGGCCACGCTGGGGGTCACGGACACGGGCTCGAACACGCGCTTGGCCGGGTCGTCCGCCGCGTAGTAGCGGTAGACCGGGTCTGCGTGGGCGGACTGCACCCCGAAAATGCGCGGCAGCGACGGGATCACGCCAAGGCGCTGGAGCTTCAAAAAACCGCTCATGATGGCGGTGACGTTGCCCGCGTTGCCGATGGGCACGAACACAGCCTTCCGATAGGTATCCCAGTCAAACCACTGGGCCACCTCGAAGGCGTAGGATTCCTGGCCCAGTATGCGCCAGGCGTTCTTGGAGTTCAGGAGCGCCACGCGGTAGTTGTCGGCCAGATGCTCCACCACCTTCATGCAGTCGTCGAACACGCCCGGCACTTCCAGCACTATGGCCCCGCTGCCCAGGGGTTGGGCCAGCTGCTGGGGCGTCACCTTGCCCTGGGGCAGGATGACCACCGAGGTGATGGGATCGCCCACGTAGGCCGCGTAGAGCGCGGCGGCTGCCGAGGTGTCGCCGGTGGAGGCGCACACGGTCAGCACGCTGTCCCAGTCGTTTTCGCGCACCAGGTGCTTCAGGTAGCTGAAGGCGCAGGCCATGCCCCGGTCCTTGAAGGAGGCCGAGGGGTTCTGGCCGTCGTTCTTGAAGGCCATGGGCACGCCCAGGTGTTTGGAGAGCGCGGCGTTGGCCTCGATGAGCGGAGTGTTGCCCTCGCCCAGGTACACGATGTCCTGCGGCTCCAGGATGGGGGCCATCAGTTCGTAGAAGCGGAAGATGCCGCGAAGGGCCGTGGTCTTGGAGGAGGCGCGCTTGTCGAAGAGCGATTTCCAGTACACGGGGGGGTTCTCGGCCAGCGAGTCGAACCAGGTGTCCTCCAGCAGGAACACGCCGCCGCACTTGGGGCAGGTGTAGTGGAGTTCACCGACCGCGAAGCGGTCCTCGCAGCCGAGGCAGTAGTATTCCATGTTGCCGCGGTATGTGGGGAAGTCGTTGGTCATGATCAATCCTTGTGATGTTGGCTCGTCGCTGTCTGCCGCAGCTTCATACCCGCAGAGGCCTTAAATGCCAAGCAGCACGGTCATCTGACTGGCCGCGGCTGCGGGCCACACCTCGCGCGCGATGATGGCGAGCATCGCGCCTCCCGCGCCCACCTTGACCACGAAGCCGAAAACCCTGCCCCACATGGCGCCCTTGGCGGCGCGCCAAGCCTCGGACGAGGGGCGGCCGTGCAGGCGCTCGAACACGTAGCAGCCGAGATAGGCTCCGCCCACCGCGCCCAGCAGCGCGCCGAAGCCCAGCAGGAACGGGGCGAAGAAGATGGCCCCGGCGATGGCCCCGATGAAGGCCCCGATGTTGCCCTTGTTGGTTCCGCCGTACTTCTTCGCGCCGTAGAACTGCGCGCCGAATTCTATGGCCTCGCCCACGATGGCCAGGGCCAGCAAAGGCCCGTAGAAACCCCAGCCCAGGTTCAGCCCCGGATGCATGAGGTCCCACACCCAGCCCAGTCCCAGGAGAATCCAGTTGGCTGGCAGGCCCAGGACGTTCAGCCCGAGAATGGCCAGCAAGACCAGGATATACAGAATGGCCCAGACGTATTCCATGATGTTTCCTTCCGGGTTCAATTGTTATGCGGCCGTTCGAGCGGACCGTGGCCGGGGTTGCCGCGGGTTTTCCCCTGCGGCCGCCGCCCTGTCACGGCGGGACTTGCCGGCAGGTCAGGCCGTGTCCCTCCGGTCGGGCGCCGCCACGAAGCGCCAGAGCCTGTCGCCGCCCAGGCTCACGCCCACGCGCCCGGTGGCTGAGAAATCCGGACGCAGGCCGGTACGGCGCACCACCAGCGGAGAATCCGCGCGGCACACATCGAGGCCGTTGCAGTCCAGGGTGATGCCCAGGGCCTCGCAGAGCTTGGCCGGGCCGTCGGCCAGCGAGCGGTCCGGCACTGGGGAGCGGCGCGGTGTCCTGCGCGGGCCGGGACCGGCCATGCGCCTTTCGCGCATGGTTTCCATGCCCCTGACCGGCACGAGGGAGCGGATCAGGACTGCGGCCGGGCTGCCTTCCGGCTGGGCGACGATGTTCAGGCAGGCATGCATGCCGTACACCGCATACACGTAGGCGTGGCCGGGCGCTCCCCACATCACCGCGTTGCGTGGCGTGCGGCCCCGGGCGGCGTGGGAAGCCGGATCATCCTCTCCGGCGTAGGCTTCGGTCTCGACGATGATTCCCGAGCACGCGCCCCGGACCAGCTCGCACCCCAGCAGGTCCCTGGCCACTTCCAGGGCCGGGCGGGCGTAGAACCGGCGACCGAGAATCCGCATCCTCGTCCTTAACGGCAAAGAACCCGCAGCACAAGACGGACGTATGCGATGGGACGATCCGTCCGGATGTCGTCCGTGAGGCTCCTAGCCCTGCTCCCTCATGTCCACCACGCGCTGGGCCTTGCCCTCGCTTTTGGGCAGGGCGTTGTGCTCCACCAGGTCCACCTTGGGGGTCACCAGGATCTCGTCGCGCAGTTTGCCGGCGATTTTCTGGCGCAGTGCGTTCAGGACGCGCATGTCCTCCACGAAGAGCTCTTCCTTGACCTCCACCTTCACGCGGATCTGGTCGATGGGGCCTTCCCGGTACAGTTCGATCAGGTAGTTCTGGCCGACCTCGGGCAGGGCCATGAGCACCTGCTCGATCTGCATGGGGTAGATGTTCACGCCCTTGATGATGATCAGGTCGTCCGAGCGGCCGGTGATGCGGTCCAGGCGCACGTGCTCGCGCCCGCAGGCGCAGGGTCCGGGCAGGAAGCGCGTCAGGTCGCGGGTGCGGTAGCGCAGGATGGGCATGCCCTCGCGGCACAGGGTGGTCAGCACCAGCTCCCCCACTTCGCCGGGCTTCACCGGCTCCAGAGTGTTGGGGTCGATCACCTCGGCCAGGTAGGCGTCCTCCCAGAGGTGCATGCCGGACTGCTCCTGGCACTCGAAAGCCACGCCGGGGCCGTTCATTTCGGAGAGGCCGTAGGAGTTGAAGGCCTTGAAGCCGAAGATCTCCTCCAGGCGGCTGCGGGTCTGTTCCGAATAGGGCTCGGCTCCCACCAGGGCGATGCGCACGCCCAGGTTCTTGGGATCGATGCCGTTCAACGCGCAGAAGTTGGCGATGTAGAGCGCGTAGGACGGGATGATGTGCAGCGCAGTAACCTTAAAGTCCTGGATGAGCTTCAGCTGGCGCTGGGTGTTGCCAGCGCCCATGGGGATGGCCAGGCAGCCCAGGCGCTCCGCGCCGTAGTGCATGCCAAGGCCCCCGGTGAACAGGCCGTAGCTGGTGGTGTTCTGGAACACGTCGCCGGGGCGCATGCCGGTCATGTGCATGCAGCGCGCCACAAGGGAGGACCACCAGCAGATGTCGCCCGCAGTATGATAGACCACGGTGGGAGTGCCTGTGGTGCCGGAAGACACGTGCAGGCGCACCATCTTGTCCTGCGGCACGGCGTTCAGGCCGTCGGGATAGGAGTCGCGCAGGTCCTGCTTGGTGGTGAAGGGGATGCGACGCAGGTCGTCCAGGGTCTTGACGTCCTCGGGGCGCAGGCCGTGCTCGGCGAATTTGCGGGCGTAGAGCCGGGAGCGGACGGCGCGTTCGCAGGTGGTGCGCAGCCGGGAGAGTTGCAGGCGGGAGATGTCTTCGCGGGAAAGCGTTTCTGCCGGATCGTAGTACATGCGTTCTGCTCCGCCGGTTTGGTCTGTCGTCTGGTGGGCCAGGCAGTGTGCGTTATGATGGTCGTTTCATGACCGCGGCGTCAGCCGTCGTATTCGGACGGGGGCGGGATGTCCGTGGGATTCTCGAAGGATGTGGATTCCTTGAAGAAGCGCAGTTTGACCATGCCTGTGGGGCCGTTACGCTGCTTGCCGATGATGATCTCGGCCACGTTGTCTTCCAGGGTCAGCTCGTCCTTTTTCTTGTAGGCGGCCTCGCGGTACAGGAAGATGATCACGTCGGCATCCTGCTCGATTGCGCCGGATTCGCGCAGGTCGCTCATCATGGGGCGCTTGTCGCTGCGCTCCTCCACCTTGCGGTTGAGCTGCGACAGGGCGATCACCGGAACGTGCATTTCCTTGGCCAGGGCCTTCAGGTTCCGGGAGATGTCGGAAATTTCCTGCTCGCGCGAGTCCACGCGGCGGGCCGAGCGCATGAGCTGCAGATAGTCCACCACCACCAGGCCCAGGCCGTGCTCGGCCTTCAGGCGGCGGCAACGGGCGCGCATTTCCATTGTGGAGAGCGCCGGGGTGTCGTCCACGAACAGGGGCGCGGGAGACAGAGCGTTGGCCGACTCGTAGAGCCTGGCCCAGTCGTTGTCGTCGAGCCGGCCCTTGCGCAGCTTGGAAAGGTCCACCTTGCCCCAGCAGCAGAGCATGCGCATCATGATCTGCTCTTTGCTCATTTCCAGGGAGAAGATGGCCGTGGGCGTGGAGTACATGCAGGCGGCGCGCATGGCCAGGTTCATGGCGAAGGCGGTCTTGCCCATGGAGGGACGCCCTGCCACGATGATCAGGTCCGAGGGCTGGAGCCCGGCGGTGTACTCGTCGAAGGTGTAGTAGCCGGTTGGGACGCCGGTGACGGTCTCCTGGTTCTCCACGCGCTTGGTGAGCTGCTCGAAGACAGAGTCCACCAGCGACTTGCTGGAGCTCAACACGCCGGACTTCTTGGAGTCGGAGATGGCGAACACGGCCTGCTCGGAGGAGTCCAGCAGGGCTTCGGTGTCCTCCCCGCCGTCGAAGACCTTCTCGATGATGTCCGAGGCGGCGGAGATGAGGCGGCGTTTGACGGCCTTGTCGCGCACGATGTCGGCGTGGTGCAGGGCGTTGGCCGCGCTGACCGTGGCCGAGGCCAGTTCCGCCAGATAGACCGGGCCCCCCACGTCGTCGAGCTTGCCCATGCGCGAGAGTTCCTCGGCCAGGGTGACAAGGTCCACGGCGACGGAGCGGCGGTTCAGTTCCAGGCAGGCCTGGTAGATGGCCCTGTGTACGGGGGAATAGAAATCGTCCTCACCGAGGATGTCGATGAGGTGGTGCAGCGTGGAATTCTTGATGAGAATCCCGCCCAGGACGGACTGCTCGGCTTCCGGACTGTGCGGGGGAACACGGCGAAGAAGATCGCCTGAAACCCGTTCCAAAGTTTGCGGGGCGAGCTGGCCGTCCGGCTCGCCCGCCCCGCGACGGGTCTTACGCTTCGGTTTCTGCGGACTGCTGTCCACTGTCGCCTGCGGCGGGTTCGGCGTCCATGAGCTTCTCGCCCTGGCGGCAGACCATCACGCGGATGACGCCACGAACGTCGGCGTGGAGCTTGATCTCCACTTCGTGGACGCCCAGGGTGCGGATGGGGTCTTCCAGCACGATCTTGCGGCGGTCGACGACGATGCCCTGGGCTTCCAGGTTATCGGCGATCATGCCCGAGGTGACGGAGCCGTACAGCTTGTCGCCGTCGCCCACGCGCACTTCGATGGACACGGTGGCGGCGGCCAGCTTTCCGGCCAGGCCGGAGGCTTCGGCGCGCAGGGTGTCCATCTGGGCCTGGAGCTTGTTGCGCTCCTGCTCGAAGACTTTGAGGTTGGAGGGGGAGGCCAGCATAGCCAGGCCCTGGGGAATCAGGAAGTTGCGGCCGTAACCGGGCTTGACGGAGACCAGGTCTCCCAGCTTGCCCAGGTTTTCCATATCGGCACGCAGGATAAGTTTCATGGCTGCCATGGCGTAACTCCTACGACATCTTCTTGAGAAGTTCGGCGCTGTGGGTGGCCGTGTAGTAGATGAGGGCCATCTGGCGCGAGCGCTTGATCTCGGTGGTGAGCCTGCGCTGGTGCTTGGCGCAGGTGCCGGTGATGCGACGGGCGATGATCTTGCCGCGCTCGGTGATGAAGTCGCGCAGGATGTCGGAACGCTTGTAGTCCAGAGGAAGGTTCTTGTTGGCGCAGAAGCGGCAGAACTTCTTCTTGGGGGTGAACTTTTTCTTGAAGGACATGGTTTAGGCCTCCACGGGAGCGGCGGCGGGCACGTAGGTGTCGGCCAGCTTGACGGTAACGAACTTGAAGATGCCGTCGGTGATGCGCACGATGCGCTCCAGTTCTCCGACGGTCTTGCCCGGGGCGGCGAACTCCAGACGCACGTACTGGCCGCGCACCTGCTTGCGGACCGGATAGGCCAGCTCCTTGGTTCCCCAGTCATCAACGGCCAGCATCTGACCCTGTTCGCGCTCGATGATGGCGACCAGGTTGTCGATGACGGCTTTCTTGCTTTCCGCGTTGAGCTCGGGGCTCAGAAGCAGAAGCGTCTCGTACTTCCTCATGTGATCCTCCTTGTGGACTATGGCCCTTCCCGCTTGGGGGAAGAGCAAGGCGAGGGGTTGTCGTTAGAGTTTTTGGGCAGACGTGTCAAGATTTTTTGAAATTTCCAGTTCCAGCATGGAGGCTTCGGATGCGATGGTTTCGAGTTCGCCGCGACGCCTGGACGTCTCTGCGTCGAAGGGTTCCAGAAGCCGGGCCACGTCCGTGAAGACGTCCTCCAGACGCGCCGCCAGCAGGCTGTCCAATTCGGACTGAAGACGTTCCCCGCCCTCGCGCAGCGTGGCGCGCAGCGTGCGCAGGAGGCGCGGGCGTCCCACGGCCAGAACGCCTCCGGCCAGCAACATGCCCGACCCCGCCAGCACGCCTCCGGTCACGTCCACCACCACGCCCTTGACCGACAGCACGAACAGCCCCCCGGCCAGCACCATGAGCCCGCCCATGGCCGCCTTGGGGTCCATGCGGGCCACGCGGATGGGATCGACGCGGGCAGGATCGGCGGAATCGGCCAGGAAGTCGTCCAGCCCGGCGGACACTCCGCGCAGCACCTCCTCGCGACGGCGCTCGAGAGAACCGGCATCGCCGCCCGCCGCGCCCGTCCGGGCGGGACAGGCAGCCTCCCCGGCCAGTTCGCGCAAGTCGCGGGAGATGTCGGAGATGTCCAGGGCCAGGCGCTGCGTCAGGCCGGACGCGCCCTCGCGGGCCAGGGCGTCCACTTGCCGTTCGAGAGATTCCCGGAACGCGCGGTTCAATTCCTCCAGCATGGCGGGCACGGCGGACCTGCGCCTGAAGAAGCGCAGGAAGCTGCGCCGGAACATGCTGGCAAAGGAAAGCTCCATTTCCAGGGCCGCGAGGTACTCGTCGCAGGCCGCTGCGTAGCGGGAGAGCACCTGCGCCACCAGGGCCTTGGCTTCCCGTCCGGCGGCGTGGCTCGCGGCATCGAGCCGTTCGGCAATGCGCCGCGCCTGGGCCTCGTCGGCTTCCAGCCCCAGGCTGAGCGCGCCGCAGGCTTCGCGTATCCCGGCCAGGACGCTGTGCGCTCCGTCGGCCAGGGAGCGAAGCTTGGCCCGCACGTGCTCCCCGCCCGTGACCATCTCCCGGATGTGGCGGCGCACCGCCTCCATCCCGGAGAGTTCGGGCTGCACCGCTTCCAGAGCCGAGGACACCACGAACACCGTGGGCTCGTCCAGGCCGCGCTCGCGGGCCAGTTCCACGGCCCTCTCCCGGTTGATCTTGAGCTGCGCGGGGGTGGCCAGATCCGCCTGGTTCAGCACCAGCACCACCTTCCTGCGCCACTGCCCGGCGATGAGCCCCAGGAACTCCCACGCGGAGCGCGTGTAGGGGTTGAGCGCCGAGAACACGAACAGCACCAGGTCGCTTCTGGGGATGAAGCGCTCGGTGATCTCCTGATGCTGGTCGATGACGGAATCCACGCCCGGCGTGTCCACCACGGCCACATCCTTGAGGATGGGATGGGGCAGCTCGATGCGGGAGAAAAGCGGACCTTCGTCCCGGCGCCTGCGCTCCGGCCCCCAGGAGATCATCAGGATGCGGTCCGTGCAGGGGTCGGGAGCCACGGCGCTCACGTCCTCGCCCAGAAGCGCGTTGATGAAGCTCGATTTGCCGGTCTTCACCTCGCCCGCCGCCACGAACAGAAACGGCTCCCCGGCTGCCTGAACCAAGGCGCGCGCGCCCTGCGCCGCGTCCTGCGCGCCCGCCCGCACGGCCAGACCTTCCAGGGCCGAGAGCGACCGGGCCAGCCGCGAGCGGCTTGCGGCCAGTTGTTCGTCCACCAGTGACGGCGTCATGCGGGGGATGGGCTGGGAAAAAGTGAACAGACTGTGATCACGTGGTCATGTCCTTGAATACGCCATGGAGTTTGACGGGAGGGCCTGTGTCCTTGGCCGGAACCGCCGCCCGTGCGGTGCCGCTAGTTCCAGGCCACGCCCTGCCCCCGCATGGTCGGGGCCGGCTGTCCCGGCAGCACAGCCCCGGGGGGGTCACGCCCTGCCCCGGCATGACAGGCCGGAAGGCTGGCCTTCCGACGGGCAGGCGCGCAGAAGGCGTTCCCGAGCTGCCTGTGAGTTCGGGCGGCTCACCGGGGCAGATAATACTCGATGCCCTGCGGCGCGGCTGTCGGGTCCGGAGCCTGTATCTTCTCTCCTGGGTGCTTGGCGCGCCAGCAGTCGCGCTCCTGCTCCAAAAGGTCCGCCGCGGCGATGCGGATGGAATTCCCCTTGGTGAACGAGTCGTCCTCGCCGGAATAATGCTGTAAAATGACGGAAATATCACCCAGAGCCTTGTCCTTCAGACTCCACTTCCATATGCGCAGGGTACCGAACGGGTTGCCGCGCCACTGCTGTGGTTCGCCGTAGCGCTTCTTGAGGGCGGCCAGAAGCTTTTCATAGAATTCCCTGGAATCGTTCTCGTAGTTCATCTTGACGCGGGAGATGCGCCCCGGCGCAGCGCAGTTGCCGTAGGTGACGTAGCCGGAACGGTATCCCGCCACGGGCTTGATCAGTACCGTGGTCAGATACTGCCGGTTTATGTCCACCTCGGACTTCTTCTCGTCGATGGCTTGGGCGCGGGCTTTCACGTCGTCCCCAAGCTTGAAGCCCGCGATCTCCAGGGGAGCGGACTGGGCCAGGCAGACCGGGGCCGCCACAAAAGACAGCAGGGCCGCCACGGCCAGCACACAGGAAACAAGGACCGGCGTGGCCTTTTTCATGCCTACTCCGGGAAGGCGGCCAGGGCCTCGGCCTGGCCGGGGAAGATCGAGAATATCTCGGTGTATCCCGATATCTCGAACACTTCGTTCATGTAATCCTTGATGTTGCACAGATGCAGCCTGCCGCCGTTCTTCTTGAGGTGCTGAAAGGCCATGAGCAGCACCCGCAGGCCGCTGGAGTTGATGTAGTCGACTCCTCCGAAGTCCATGAGCAGCCGGGTGACTCCACCCGTGACCAGCCCCATCACCCGGTCTTCGAGTTCCTTGGAAGAATTCGAGTCCAGACGGCCATCAATGGTGAGAATGGTCACAGGACCGGCAGTGGTCACGGCAAGTTCCATCGGAATGCTCCTCGTATTTTCTCATGCTCAAGGTCATCTGGCCACTTTGTGCGGCGTACTCAAAACAAGTTCGCGACATAGAACCTGAACCGAAAGGACCACGTATTGCCTGGCGAACACCATGTTCAGGTTTTCCACCAATCCACCACAATCCCGAAGTGCCTCAGGTTGCGGTATCCTTGCGAAAGCGCAGAACGTTCATTCCGTCTCTGCGTTCGTAATGCAGTTCATCCATGGTCTTGCGCACGAAATGGATGCCAAGCCCCCCGATTCTGCGTTTCTCCGGCGGGGCATTCACGTCGGGTTCCGGGGCCAGGAGCGGGTTGAAGGGCTTGCCCGAGTCCATGAGGGTCACGGTCACGGCCCCGGGACTGCGCATGAGATGCACGTCGATGCAGTGCCCGCCTTCACCGTCGTAAGCATAGCAGATGACGTTGGTCACCAGTTCGTCCAGGGCGAGCCTGATGTGATATGAATCCCGTCCGGCCACGTCGCACCGTTCCAGAAAGTTTTCCACCTCGGCGTGGACCCGCTCCAGTTCCGGAAGACGGTTCTCTATGCGCAGACATAGCTGCTCGCTCATAGTGCTACTGTTTTCCACGAACCCCGGCCACTGTCAACGCGAACAGGGCCTGCGGGGCTTTTCGGGTTTTCAAGCGGCGGAGCCGATGATAAACTGCGCCATCATGACTATTTCGAACCAGAACCAAAGCGACCACGACGCCACCCAGGCCTTCCTGGACACCCTTCCCGAACTGGCTCCCGGCGAGCGCTTCCGCTTCGCCTGCCACCCCAAGGTGCCCTGCTTCAACGCCTGCTGTTCCGATCTGACGCTCATGCTCACGCCCTACGACGTGCTGCGCCTGCGCGCCAGGCTGGGCCTCTCCAGCCGCGAATTCATCGCGCGCCACGCCCTGGCGGCCCAGGCCCCCGACACCGGGTTCCCCATGCTGCGCCTGCGCATGCGAGACGACATCCCCGGAGCGCCCTGCCCCTTCGTCACCCGCGAGGGGTGTTCGGTCTATCCCGGACGTCCCGGCGCGTGCCGCACCTACCCACTGGGCCGCGCCACCAAGACCGGCGAGGCGGGAGAAGTGCTGGAGCAGTTCTTCGTGGTACGCGAGCCGCACTGCAAGGGCTTCGAGCAGGACGCCGACTGGACCAGCGCCGACTGGCTGAAGGACCAGGACCTGAAGGAATACAACCGCCACAACGACCGCTACATGCTCCTTCTGGCCCAGGCCCGGCAGCGACAGTCCCGGCTGGACCAGAAGCAGGCCAACATGGTGTTCCTGGCGGCCTTCAACCTGGACGCGTTCCGAGACTTCCTGGCCAACACACGCCTGATGGACCGCCTGGACATGCCGGAAGATGCCAAGGCAGCCGCCCTGGCCGACGAAGCCAGCCGCCTGGAATTCGCCATGGACTGGCTGGAGCTGGCCCTTTTCGGCGTGGAACGAAACCTGAAGAAGAAGGCCTGATGCGCCCGCACCCGTCGCTGTGCCGAAAAATCCTGGCGTTGCCGGAACTGCTGGCGCGTCTTCAGGCCATGCGTTCCGGCCGGCTGGACTGGCGTTGTCCTGCGGCGAGCGAAAGTCGTGAGCCAGGGTCGCAGGATCTTCCGGGCACTTTCGGGGAGCGCCCCCTTCCAGGCGTTCCCCATGCCGATGCGGCGGACGCGCACGGCTTCGCCGCCCAATCGTCCGGGCCGCCGCGCGTGGTCTTCACCAACGGCTGTTTCGACCTGCTGCATCCAGGCCACGTGGATCTTCTGGCCCGCGCGCGCGAACTCGGCGACCTGCTGGTGCTCGGCCTCAACTCCGACGCCTCGGTCACCGGCCTCAAAGGCCCCTCGCGGCCGGTGGCTCCCTGGCAGGACCGCGCCCTGGTGCTGGCCGGACTCGCCTGCGTGGACTTCGTGGTAGGCTTCGATGACCCCACCCCGCTTGCGCTCATCGAGGCCATTCTGCCCGATGTTCTTGTGAAGGGCGGCGACTGGGCCGTTGAAGCCATCGTTGGCCGCGAGGCCGTGGAGGCTGCGGGCGGGCGCGTGGCGAGCCTCGCGCTTCTGCCGGGCTACTCCACCACGGGGGTCATAGACCGCATAAAGACTCGCTGACGCTTGACTGCTCAGATGGCAGGGGATAGAAACTCCCCGTTTTGTTAGGGAGATGTTATGCGCGTGTTCGGAATCGCCCTTATGCGAAGCGCGGCCATGGCCGCCATGTTGCTCTGCCTGCTGGCGGGTTCTCTTGCTGCCCAGAATGAACCGGACATGCAACTCGTGTCCAAGGATGCCGAGATCGTCGCCGTGGTGGGCGAAGAAGACGGCGAGGGCCTGTGGATCGTCACCGCCGACGGCACCAACTACTCGGTCTGGACCCCGGAGGACATAAGCCTCGAAGCCCTCTCCGTCTTCCAGCAGACCTTCAAGAACAAGGAAGTGACGCTGACCGGGGATGTCTTCAAGGACAAGTTCGGCAATCTGAACCTCTTCGTGAAGTCGCTGCCCAAGCCGTAACTCCATCCCCAAGCCTTGCTCCCGCTCCAGGATTGCCGTACCCTGGCTGAAGCGCCTCTTCAAACGAGTGTGTTCATCAGGCCGGGGGTGGCCTCATGCTTCGTGTCCTCTTGCTCGGCATGCTCATCCTGCTTTCGTTGGGGCGATACGTTGCGGCCCAGCCTCTCGACACGCTCTATTTCGAAAGACCCCCGTACTATGCCACCGTCAACGGCCAGCCGGACGGCCTTCTGCTCAATCTCTGCCGGGAGATCCTCACCCGGGCGGGGGTGCCTCATGCGTTCCAGGAGATGCCTCCCGGACGCATCCTGGAAACCATCAAGGCCAACCAGGGACCGGTCTGTTCCATCGGCTGGTTCAAAACCCCGGAGCGGGAAAGAGGTGCGGTCTTCAGCCTGCCTATCTACCAGGATGAACCGCTCCGTGCGGTGTTCCTGAAATCGGGGGCCATGCCTCCCCCGAACGTCTCCACCTTCGCCCAACTGGCGGAGCAAACGAGCCTGACCCTCGGGCTCAACCAGGCTTATGTCTTTGGCCGTCCTGTTGATACGCTGGTCAGCAAGATGCGCACCCCGCCGGTGAAGTCTGCGGGAACGCAGGCGCAGCTCATGCGCATGCTGGCGGCCGGGAGGTTCGATTACATGCTGGTCAATCCTGCTGAGATCGAAACACTGGCCGAACTCGCCAATATTCCCATGGACGAACTGCACGTCCTGGAGCTGGACGACCTGCCCAAGGGCAATCTGCGCTACCTGATGTTCAGCAAGGCCACACCGCCCGAGGTTATCGAACGCATCAACGCGGTCATCATGCAGATGGTGAAGCTGGAAGACTGAGCCGCGAACTGAGCAGGAACCACGCAGGCCACCCCGGCCGCGAGAATACTCATTTTTTAGGACACAGGTCCCCATGAATACCTCCTCCCTTGATGCCCTGGCCAGGGCCATCGTCTCCCGGTTGCAGGACGGACTGAGCCAGGACCGAAGCGTCCTCCATGCGGTGCAGTCCACCTACGGAGACGCCTCGCCACGAGCCATTGCCGACGTGCTGTCGCAGCGCGACTCCTCGGATGCGGCCACCCTGGCCGCCATGTTCCTGTTTCCCGATGCGGACCTGCGCACCCGGATCGAACCGCTGGCCCTGGCGGCCCGATGCTCGCCCGCAGAGGCCCGCTCCGTCGAAGAGGCCGTGGAGCGGTACATGCTTCGGGGCGCTCATCCGGCGGTCATCCTGCTTCCCGACGGCCATCGATTCATGCTGGCACTGGAACCGGGTGACGCGGCGGCGTTCGTGCAGCGGCTGCAACTTGCCGACTCCCCGCCGGAGGAGCTTTCGCGACTGCTGCAGGAGCTATTCGGTCCCCAGGAGGCGGCCATGCTCTCGGTGATGCTGCGCACCTCCCGGCTGGACTGGAACCAGGCGCGGGCGGGAGTGGTCTCCCGGCTGCTGGCGGGCCTTGGAGGGAATGCGGCGCAGGATCGCGGCATGGGGCAGCTGGACCGCCCGGTCCCCGAGTTGCTGGCCTGGACGCTTTCCTGGCTGGACTCTTTGGGGCCTGACGCGTTGGCGCACGCGGCCCCGGCCGGGGCAGGACCGGAAACTGCGACCTCCGGGCGGACGCCATCGGAACCGGCAGACCGCCTTCAGGACGCAACCCGGCAAACCGCAGGGGCGGGGGGAGCGAGGCCGGGCCATTCCCGGACCTTGCCGGAACTCTTGGGCGCAAAGCACCTCGAGCTGACCACGCAGCTTCGCCGGGCCTTGGATTTCAACCGGGCCTTGGCCAAATCCAGCTTCGAGGTGATGATGTCCCAGGGAGTGCGTGCGCCGCTCATGCACCCCGAGGCCGTCCGGGAGGAGCTTGCCCTCCTGGACTGCGCATGCCGGGTCCTGACGGGCTACCCGGCCTGGACCCTGTCCGGGCTGACGGAAGTGGATCTGGGGGCCGTGGATGTGGAGACTGACAGCGACGGCGAGGCCATGATCCAGGCGCTGGGCGGCGGGAGGATTCCCCCTGGGGCCGGCCCGTTATAGGGAGCCGTGGCGCCCTGCCCTGCCGGGCATGGCGTCATCCGGTCAGGAAGCGCCTCCGCCCGCGTCCATGAGGCTTGGCGCGCGGGCCGAAGCCGGGGCTAACAGGAAGGAGGCAGGCCGTGCCGACCGGCGGCAGGAGGAGCGAACCGTTCGAGAAGACTGATGAGGCAGGCCGCGTCCACGGGCTTTCGCACCACGGCGTCCGCCCCGAACTCCACGGCGTAGTCGAGGTAGTCGAAATTGCGGGACACGCCGCCTGAGGACATGGCCACGACCTTGATATCCGGGTTGAACCGCTTCACGTCCAGGACGATCTGAAGCCCGGACGTGTTCTGCAGGAAGATGTCCGTGATCACCACGTCGATGGCCCCATGGCCCCTGATCTCATCGAGGCAATAGAGTTCCTCGGCCATGGTTACGTCATGGCCGCCGCGTTTCACGATTTCCGCGACATGGAAGGCGGAGACCAGATCGTTCTCCACTATCATGATGTGCACGCTGTCGCTCCTCAGTTTTCTACGAATAATCTGTAAATGTTACCTCGTGTATACGGCGCTGACATAACCGGGTCCAGTAGGGAATCCCTACTCTTGCGAGGGACAATGAAGAAGCCCGCACGTGGGGGCAGGGTTGCCTCCCGAATGGCGCGGTGCTAGGCTTTGCCATCATGTCCATGAGAACCGCACACCTCCCGCCCCGTCTCAGCGTCGGGGACGTCCGCCGATCGCACATGGCTGGCATACCCGCTGGCCAAGCAGACACCCTGCTTTCCGCTTGACCGACCGGGGCGACAGCCCCGACACATCCGGCATGGCCGCCCTTGAGTCGCGCCGCTGCGTGGGCTGCGGCTGGTGCTGCCTGACCGACCAGTGCCGGGAATCGCATCTGCTGCACGGGTACCGGGAGCGTTGCCCGGAACTCTTCTGGGACTTCGACCTGTCGCTCTACCGATGCAGGCTCTCCAGCGAGAAGACCTACCGGGAGCTGCTGGCCATGGGGCAGGGGTGCTGCGCTCCGCTCAACAGCTGGCGCGGAGACGTGAAGAAAAGGGACTAGCGTTGCGGAATATGCTTGAGCGCGAAACGGCCCCTACTCCAGCCCGAAAAAGCGCCGCGCGTTGGCGGCTGTCCGCTCCCACACGTCGCGCGTATCCAGGCCCTTCACCCGCGCCACGGCCTGGGCCGTGAACACGTTGTAGGCCGGTTCGTTGGGACGTCCCCGGTATGGTTCCGGGGTCAGGAAGGGCGCGTCGGATTCCAGCACCAGCCGGGACATGTCCAGCAAGGCCACGGCTTCGCGCAGGGCATCGTTCTTGGGATAGGTCACGGGGCCCGGGATGGACACCACGTAGCCGCGCCCGGACAACTGCGCAGCCAGATCCGGCCCGCCTCCGAAGCAGTGCCACAGCACCTGCTCCCCCGGCAGGCCCGACTCGTCCAGGATGGCCAGAGTCTCGGCGGCGGCGTCGCGGCTGTGCACGGCCACCGGCTTGCCGAGCTCGCGCGCCAGGGCCAGCTGCTCCCGGAAAAATTTCTCCTGCACCTCGCGGGGCGTCTCGTCCCAGTAGAAGTCCAGGCCCGTCTCGCCGATGGCTTTCAGGTTGGCATCTGCCGCGAACAGGGCGGCCATGTCCGCCACATGGCGCAGGTCGGACTGCGCGGCGTCGTTGGGATGGATGCCCAGCAGAAAAAACACCTGGGGATAAGCGGCGAAGGCCACAGCATTGGCCCGGTAGGCCTCAAGCCCCAGGAAAACGTTGCCGATGCGCGCTATGCCCGCCCGCGCGGCGCGTTCGAGCACCAGAGGCAGGTTCTCGGGGTCCAGGCGCTGGTAGTCCAGATGTGCGTGGGTCTCCACGCCGATGCAGGGCAGTCCCAGGGACTCGGGCAGGGGGCGGTCTTTGTTCTTCTTGGACACGCAGGGCGGGTACCCTGCCGCGCGGCCTCCCGGCAAGAAAAAATCGTTGCCTTGCCCGACAGTGACGATACACTCCGCTCCCATGGCAACTCCCCTGAAAGATCTCGCAGTGTCCCTCTCCGAAGCAGCCCCGTCCGACCTGACCCTCACGGCAACCCTGGCCCTGGCCGCCATCGCCCTCCAGGCGGCTCAATGGCGTCTTCGCGGCAAGGGGGTGGCACTCGTGTCCCTGGGCAAGTGGCTGGCTGCCATCGCTGCTGTGCGCATCATGGATCTGCGCGTGCTCAAGGGAGTCTGGAGCGTGCCCATGGACATTCTCCTGGGCGTGTTCCTGTGGCTGGCCTTCAGGGCCGTGCTGCATGACCTCTATGCGGATGTGTACCTCACGCGCATCAAGCGCCGCCCGGTCAACAAGATATTCCTGAACCTGCTCTCCTTCGTGGCGGCCCTGGTGCTCGTGGGCCTGGGACTTCGGAACGTGCTGAACGTGGACGTGGGTTCCATCCTGACTTCCTCGGCCATCATCACCGCCGTGATCGGCTTGTCCATGCAGGACACCATCGGAAGCCTGCTGTCCGGGCTTCTGATCCAGACGGAGAAGCCCTTCAAGAACGGCGACTGGATCAAGGTGGGCGATCTGGAGGGGCAGGTCGCGGAGATCACCTGGCGCTACACCAAGCTGGTCACCTTCAGCCAGAACCAGGTGCTCATCCCGAACAACGCCATCGTCAAGGAGCGCGTGGTCAACCTGAGCGAGCCTATCCCGCTGAACAACATGTCGGTGAGCGTGCCTGCTCCGGTGAACATTCCTCCCGTCAAAGTGAAGAGCGCCCTGGAGGAAGTGCTGCGCAAATCCCATCTGGTGGCGGCCAATCCTCCGCCCCGGGTGCGCGTTGCCGAGATGGACCCGGACCAGATCACCTACCGCATGGTCTTCTTCGTTGAGGACTTCAACGACATCGTGGCCGCGCGCAGCGAGGTGCTGTCCTCGGTGTGGTACGAATTCAAGAAGCAGGGCATCGACATCCCCATCCGCCGCCGCCAGATCAGCGGGGCGCGGGGGACAGCCCAGCCCGCCTCCGGCGACGTGCTCAAACTGGTGAGCGGCGTCGGCCTGTTCGCCGGAATGCAGCCCGAGGAGCTGGAGCTTCTGGTGCAGTGCGCAGCCGTCCGCACGTTTCCGCCTGACGCCGCCATTGTGCAGCGCGGCCAGACCGGCACCACCATGTTCATCCTGGTCAGCGGACAGGTCGCGGTCCGGCTGGAAGGGCGGGAGCTCTCCCGCCTGGGCCCCGGCGACGTGGTCGGCGAAATGGCGCTGCTCACCGGCGAGCCCAGGCTGGCCGACGTGATCGCCCTGGAGCCGGTGTCCTGCCTGGAGATCGACCGCGAGGCCTTCCGCGGAGTGCTGGAGAAGAATCCCGTGCTGGTCGCAAACGTGACCCGCGCGTTTCGGGAGCGCGAACAGGAAAGGCGCGACCGCACCCCGACCGACATTCCCGAATCGGCTCAAGGGTTGCTGGAGCGCTTCCGGCGCATCTTCTGGTAGCGGCACATACGGCGACGCGAGCAGTGCCGATCGGCGCAACGTGCTCAGCCGCGTAAAGCGCTTTGCTCGGGCAATCCGGGGAGTATCGGGGGACCCTCGCGCCTGGACGCGCCGCAGCCTTTGCTCTAAGGTCGCGCCGCCATGACAGACCACGTCAAATCCATCGCGAAAAACGCCTCCGTGGTGGGAGCGGCAACGCTGCTGTCCCGCGTGCTGGGCTTTTTCCGCGACGTCATCGTCGCCTCCGTACTTGGGGCAGGGCCTGCCGCCGACGCCTTCTACGTGGCCTACCGCCTGCCCAACACCCTGCGCCGCCTGTTCGCGGAAGGCTCCATGACCATGGCCTTCGTGCCCGTGTTCTCGAGCCTGCGCCAGGAAAAGGGCGACGAGGCCGCCTTCGCCATGACCCGCTCCGCCCTGGTCTGGCTCCTGTGCATCCTGGGCGCGGTGACCGCGCTGGCCATCCTCTTCGCCAGGCCGCTGACCATGCTCATCGCGCCCGGCTTCGCGGACAACCCGGAACAGATGGAACTCACCGTCCAGTTGGTGCGCATAGTCTTTCCCTACATCATCCAGATATCCATCGTGGCCCTGTGCATGGGCGCGCTCAACTCCATGGGGCATTTCCTGGCCCCGGCCCTGGCCACCAGCGAGCTGAACACCGTCATCATCATCGGGTGCGGCGTGGCCTGGCTGTTCGGACTTGACGTGCCCCACGCCCTGGCCTGGTCGGTGCTGGTGGGCGGCATGGGGCAGATGTACATGCAGCACCCGGCTCTCAAGCGCTTCGGCTTCAGCTGGATCGGCCCCTGGAAGTTCCTGGACGAGGGCGTGGTGCGCATGGGCAAGCTCATGCTGCCCACGGTGTTCGGCGCGGCGGTCTACCAGCTGAACATCGTGGTGGGGACGCTTCTGGCCTCGTTTCTGGCGGCGGGCTCCATCTCGGCCCTGTACTACGCGGACCGGCTGGTGCAGTTCCCGCTGGGGGTGTTCGGCGCGGCCATCGGCACGGTAGCCCTGCCGAGCCTCGCGCGCTTGAGCGCGGGCGGACAGATGCCCGAGTTCAAGCACACGCTCTCGGCCTCCATGAGCCTGACGCTGTTCATCTGCCTTCCGGCCACTGCGGGGCTCATGGCCCTGGCCCACCCCATGGTGGCGGTGCTGTTCGGACGCGGGGCCTTCACCCCGGAAGCGGCCCAGGCCACCTCGGCGGCGCTCATGGCCTATGCCGTGGGCCTGCCCGCCTTTGCCTGCGTGCGTCCGCTGGTCTCGGCCTTCTACGCCCTGCACGACACCAAAACCCCGGTGCGGGCCGGATTCATCAGCGTCATCGCCAACATCGCCCTGGGTGCGGCGCTCATGTTCCCGCTAGATCTGGTGGGGCTGGCCCTGGCCACCTCGCTGTCCTCCTGGCTGAACGTCTGGCTGCTGGGACGGGGGCTGCGCGCCAAGGTCGGACCCTGGGCCGAGCTTTCGCGCACCACGGGAATCAGCGCGGGTTTGAGCCTTTTGATCGGCGTCGGAGCCTATTGGCTCCCGGTGAACAACTACGCCGCTCTGGCTTTGATCGCCGGATGGGCCGTTGTGTACATGGGGCTGGCCGTGGCGCTTCGGGTGCACGAGGCCGACATGCTCATGGATTTCATCAGAAAGCGCCTCGCCAGGCGGCGCCCCCCTGCCTGAGCTCCCTTGCATGTGCGACCACGCACCTGAAAGAGCGTCCAACCCGGCCGATTCCCGCCAGGACCTGTCGCGCCCGGAAGGCCCGCCGGGGCTGAACGCCAGCGGCACGCCCGTGGACAAAGCGCGCGAAGCCTTCCCCAACGGCCTGTACCAGCCGGAAAACGGCTACCGGTTCTCCTTGGATCCTCTCCTGCTCGCTTCGTTCGTGCTCCCCAAGAAGAACGTCCGCATGGCGGATCTGGGCACGGGCTGCGGCGTGGCCGCCCTGGCCGCGTTGCTGGCCCACGACACCCCGCGCGAGGCCTTCGGCCTGGACATCGACCCGGCAATGACCGAAGCCGCCGCGTCCAACGCCGCGCATCTTGGCCTCTCAGGCCGCTTCACTGCCCTGACCGCCGACGTCGCCCGAATCCGCGAGGTGCTGCCTCCGGAATCCTTCGGACTGGTTTTGGCCAACCCGCCTTACCGCAGGCTGGGTACGGGCCGTGCCTGCCAGGACGATTCGCGGACCCAGGCCCGTTTCGAGGCCCATGGGAGCCTCCGGGATTTCCTGGTTGCCGCGTCCTGGCTTCTGGCCAACAGGGGAGCCCTGGCCGTGGTGTTCCCGGCTGAGCGTCTGGCTGAGCTGATGTCTAGATGCGAGGCGGCGAGGCTTGCGCCCAAGCGGCTGCGGCTGGTGCACTCGCGCCTTGAGGAGCCCGCCCGGCTGGTGCTGCTGGAGGCCGTCAAGAATGCGGGGACCGGGCTTTGCGTCCTCCCCCCGCTGGTGCTCTACGAAGGTCGCGGGGCCGCCACGCGCCTTGGCGCGGCGGCCCTGTCGTTCTGCCCGTTTCTGGCGAAGAATCCGTAAGAACAGCGGCGCGCCCTACTCCTTCCCCCACTCCTTTCAGGCCATCATGGCAAAAGGCCTGGACGTTGAACGTCC
>JBKICU010000010.1:0-114176 GCA_046566965.1 Acidobacteriota bacterium | reverse complement strand
ATGTCTGGGGCTGGACTGGGACAGCCACCAGCCCCAGACCCAACCCTACTCAAGCCTGCCGCGCACGACGCGAAGCGAATAGCCGGGTCCAGGGGAGGCTTCTCCCCTGGCGGGTGCAGGGCGGAGCCCGCCGGGGTGCAGGGGCAGCGCCCCTGCCGGGGTCTGGGCGGAGCCCAGCTCGAGTCCAGGGCAGCGCCCCTGCCGGGGTCTGGGCGGAGCCCAGCTCGAGTCCAGGGCAGCGCCCCTGCCGGGGTCTGGGCGGAGCCCAGCTCGAGTCCAGGGCAGCGCCCTGCCGGGTCTGTGCGGAGCCCAGCTCGGGTCCAGGGCAGCGCCCCGTGAGAATCCTGCTATACTTTATCGTCGGTGGTGATGCAGTCGTTTGGGCAATAGGCTATAGCTTGCCTGACAACCTCTTCGGGCGCGCCTTCGGCTTTGAGGAAGGGCCTTTCGACGGCCTCGTCCATGCCAAAGAGTTCAGGAGCGACCTCGGCGCAGGCGCCGCATCCGTGACAGGGAACGAGATCGAGATAGACGGGAATGATGACGTGATCGCGACTCTTCATGCATCCTCGCTTTATGGTTGCCCGCGTCCAGGCGGGACGCTAAAAGGTGAACATCCGCCGGAAAATGTACGGTCTGGGGGAAATTTGTCAACGCGTCAAATCATATGATCTGCAACAAATGCGGCCAGGAGAATCCCGACGACGCCTTGTCGTGCGGATCGTGCGGCCACAAGCTGCAATCGGGCCAGAGCGGCTCGGCGCACATGAGCCCTGATGGCGGCGGGTATGGAGAGCCGGTCCCCATGCTGCGCGAAGCTGGCCCGGAAGCCATGCGCAAGACGCGGAAGCACGTGGAAGCCTGGATTGTGGCGCTTCTGGTGGCGGGCGCGGCGTACGGCCTGAGCGCGGCTGAGTTGTACTGGCCGATCATCGCGCTTGCCGGGGCGGCCATAGCCTACGCCTGGTTGCGTGGCATAACCTGGAGAGGTTGAGGAGCCGACGGAGGAACGCCGATACCGGGACTGTTCGCGCGGCGGCGGGTGCGGGATGGACGAAACGAGGCGAAGCTAGTCCGAGCCGCAGCACTGCACGATCTTGGAGGCGCGGCACTCGGTCCAGGGCGAGTTCACGGTGGCGGTCATGCACCCGGGCTGCGATTCGTAGTTGATGCGCGCCGACCCCATGTTGCCCTGCCAGGCTTTGCTGGTCACCACCACGTCCCTGTCGAAAACCTGGCAGTAGAACTCTGTGAATTTGGCGGCGTAGTGGGCATTGAACACGTACACCTCGTCGCGCTTGCCCACGAAGCGGAAGTCGTCCACGCCCTTGCAGGTCAGCGCGGCCAGGACTTCGCGCAAGAGACAGCGCATCACCGCCTCGTTGTCGATGGCGTTGACGGGGCTGGCGGTCAGAAAAACCGAGAGCAGCAGTGCGGCGGTGACGCTTTTGATCATGCCCTGAAGCTTAGCAATTTTTGCGCCAATCAATCCAGTTCGTATTCGGTCATCCAATCGGAATCCTCGGGCAGGGGCGGCTGATCGCCCTTTGCGAAGAGGCAGTCGCCCATCACCAGGTAGTCCATCTCGGTACGCATGAAGCAGCGGTAGGCGTCGGAAGGCGTGCACACGATGGGCTCGCCGCGCACGTTGAAGCTGGTGTTCACGATCACCGCGCAGCCCTGGGTCTGGCGGAAGGTATCGATGAGCTGCCAGTAGCGGGGGTTCACGTCTCTGCCCACGCTCTGAATGCGGGCGGAATAGTCCACGTGAGTGATGGCCGGGAGGTCCGAGCGCTGCACGTAGAGCCGCTCCCACATGCCCAGTTCGTTGTAGTCGCCCGGCAGTTCCAGCTGGCGATCCTGGCTGACCGGAGCCACCAGCAGCATGTAGGGCGAGGGGCGGTCGATCTGGAAGTATTCGCTGATCGCCTCCTCCATGACGGAGGGGGCGAAGGGGCGGAAGCCCTCGCGGTACTTGATCTTCAGGTTGAGCTTCTTCTGCATGTCGGGGTTGCGCGGGTCGCCCAGGATGGTGCGGTTGCCCAGCGCGCGCGGGCCGTACTCCATGCGCCCCTGGAACCAGCCCACCACATTGCCCTGGGCCAGCAGCGAGCAGACCTCGCGGCACAGCGCATCGAAATCGTCGAATTTGGTGAAGGGGGCGTGGCGGCGGGCGGCCACGCGCTTGATGTCGGACAGGGAGAATTCGGGGCCGAGATAGGCTCCGCGCATGGAGTCCTTGCCGGGAGTGTCGATGACCCGGTCCTTGCCCTTCCAGATGTGCCACGCGGACAGGGCGGCACCCAAAGCGCCGCCTGCGTCGCCCGCTGCAGGCTGAATCCAGACGTCCTTGAAGATGCCCTTGCGCAGGAGCTTGCCGTTGGCCACGCAGTTGAGCGACACGCCGCCAGCCATGGTCAGGTACTCGCAGCCGGTCAGGTCCCTGGCGGTCTGGGCCAGGCGCAGCACCACATCTTCGGTGACCTGCTGGATGGCCAGGGCCATGTCCATGTATTCCTGGGTCAACTCGGTCTCGCTCTCGCGCCGGGGCAGGCCGAAGAGCTTCTCCCAGGCCGCGTCGTTGCACATGCGAAGCCCGGTGGCATAGGTGAAGTAGGCCATGTTCAGGAGCATGGAGCCGTCGGGGCGCACGTCCACCAGCTCGTCGCAGATCTTGCGCATGTATTCGGCCACGCGCTCGGAGTCCGGGTTGCCGTAGGGCGCGAGGCCCATGAGCTTGTACTCGCCGGAGTTCACCTTGAAGCCGCAATAGTAGGTGAAGGCGGAATACAGAAGGCCCAGGGAATGTGGGAAATCGAGCTCGCGCAGGAAGGTGATCTCCTTGCCCTTGCCGTGCCCGATGGTGGTGGTGGCCCACTCGCCCACGCCGTCGATGGTCAGGATGGCGGCTTCCTCGAAGGGCGAGGGATAGAAGGCGCTGGCCGCGTGGGACAGGTGGTGCTCGGGAAAGAGCACCTGGGGCTTGCCGGGGCCGAGCTTGTCGAACTCCCCGGAGAGCATCTTGCTCATGAACAGCTTTTCCTTGATCCACACCGGCATGGCGGACAGGAAGCTTTTCAGGCCCGAGGGGGCGAACCCATGGTAGGTCTCCAGCAGCCGCTCGAACTTGAGGAAGGGCTTGTCGTAGAAGGCCACGGCGGACAGATCCTTGAAGGCCAGCCCCGCCTCGGCCAGGCAATAGGCCGCGGCGTTGGTGGGGAAGGACGGATCGTGCTTGCGGCGGGTGAAGCGTTCCTCGTGTGCGGCGGCCACGATGCGCCCGTCCATGATCAGGGCGGCGGCGGAATCGTGGTAGTATGCGGAGATGCCTAGAATGGCCTCGGGCATGGCGTATTCCTGAACTGCGCCGCCGGGGCCTTCAGCCTTCGGCGGCGCGACTCTCGTTGATGTGATGATCCGAACGCCCGGTACGGAAGCGTTTCCTGTTTGCCTCGCCCGCGCAACACACGGGTGCGTCGCGCGGGCACTATCACGGCACTCGTGCTGCGACCTGCCGCGAACGGCAGACGGGGCAATTCTAGAACAGCGTGTAGATGAACGGAGCGATGGCCGATCCGCTGGTCAGCACGATCAGAACGCCGAAAAGAAGCAGCACCAGGATGATGGGCAGCAGCCAGAATTTCTTGCGGACTCTCAGAAAGCCCCACAGATCACCGAGAAAGCTCATGGTATTTCCACCTAATAGGGAGTTTCGATATCTTTGCTGGAAAACTGATGGTCGCGAACGCGAAACACGCTGGCGCTGTCCTTCTTGAAGCCCCTGGTCTGCATGGAGTCCTTGCCCATGGCGCGGCGCAGCAGGCCCATGGGGGTCAGCACCGTATAGAACACCACGGCCAGGAGAATCTTGGACATCACCGTGCCCAGGATGTGCGAGAAGCCGAACCAGACCTTGGCCGCAGGCTTGAAGGCCGAGGGCCAGGTCATGTCCAGCACCAGCAGCAGCAGGCCGTAGCCCAGGAAATCCCGCCGGTGGCCGAACCAGGCCACCAGAAGGCAGATGAGCACCAGGGCCATGCCGGTGTCGCGGGCCTGGGCCTTGCTTGCCGAGAGCCAAAACGAGCCTTTTTGTGCTTTTTGAACCATAGAGACCTCATTTCAAACGCAGGAACAATGCCAGACCCGGCATTCGGGAGCAATAACAATTTCCCCTGGCAACTACGCGTCAACAAGCATGGAACATGCAGCACTCCCGAAATTGACCGCAATAAAAATGATCCCTCGCGAATCTATCAAGAGTGACACTTGACCATTGCGCCTCTTCTTTGCGAAAATGGCCCATGGGACTGCTTCTTATTCTCGCCCTTCTCTACATTGCCGTGCATATCCTGGTTTTCCTGCCCGCAATCCGGAGGGCTTTTCCCCGATTTTGCCAGGGGGCGGGTCCGTTCCTGCTGGTGTGCGACTCCATGCTGGCGGGCGTCCTGCTGCTGGAGTTGTACTTCGCCGCAATCCATGACCAGTCCGACGGCTTCAACCTGACGCGTTCCGGCCGCCAGTGGTTCGAACGCCACTGGAAGCCGGTCAATTCCCTGGGCTACCGCGACGCCGAACCCGCCCTGCCCTCCCCTGGCCAGAGAACCGTCATGATCCTGGGCGACTCCTTCGCGGCAGGCCACGGCATCGAACGGGCCGAAAACCGTTTCTCGGACGTGGCCGCCCGCGCGCTGGGGCCGGGCTGGAGGGTGTACAACGTCTCCCAGCCCGGATGGGACACCGTGGACGAGGCCAAGGCCATGCACGCGTTTCCCGTGAAGCCCGACGTGATCGTACTCTGCTACTACCTGAACGACATCTTCCACGCCGCCAAGGATGCAGGGTATCCCCTGGCCTTCTCGGTGAATCTGCCCACGGGGTTCATGAAGGAACTGGTCGATGTCTCCGCCCTGGCGGACTACGTCTACTGGCGCCTGGCTCGCGGCGGCAACCTGTCGGGCGGAGCCGGCACCTTCTGGGACACCCTGAAGGGAGCCTACGCGGACCCGGCGGTCTGGGCCATCCACGCCAGGGCCCTGGAAGATATCGCCGCCTACTGCCGGGAAAACCGCATCACCCTGGTGGCCGTGGTATTTCCCATGCTCCAGGCCCCGTCCGAGAGCGCGCCCATCACCGGCAAGGTGGCCGGAGCCCTGGCCGCCATGGGCGCGGACGTGATCGACCTGACCCCGGCCATGACGGGCCGCCCGGCCCGTGAACTGGTGGTCAACGCCCTGGACGCCCACCCCAACGAGGCCGTGCACCGCCAGGTTGGCGAGTTGCTGGCCGGGCGCATGCACACCCTGGAAGCCTCGCTGGGCACGCACTGAGCGCGCCGGTGCGTCCGCGCCCCGCACATGCGGGCACGGATTCCCTGACCTTCGCGCCCCCCCCGGCATGCTCTCTGCGCCATCGGCTGCAGGAACCAGCCCGAACCCGTCCCCCTGTCCGCCGCCGGACGGACGCCACGCCCTATGCGCTTCCTCCACTCGTCCCATTCAGACATTTGCAGCCAAGCATCACGTTTTCCGATAGCAACCCGCGCCCGCCATCCTGACTAGCGATTGGCCTGAAACGCCCGCTCCGGTGTAACGTGCCGGACATTCATGACGGAGCAGGCGATGAAGAGGACCAGGATCATCACCATTCTGGCCAGAACGGCCCTCGCCCTGGCCTTCCTCGTGGCCGGCGTGATCAAGCTGTCGCGCCCGGAAGTCTTCTCCGTGACCATCAAGGCCTTCGGCATCGTCCCGGGCGCTGTCCTCGGCCCGCTGTCCATAGGCCTGCCGATGCTGGAAATCGCGGGGGCGCTGCTGCTTCTCTTCAATCGTCGTCCCGGCCTGGAATTGGTTACGGCTCTGCTGCTCCTGTTCGTCGCCATCCTGCTCTATGCCCTGCGCATGGGCCTGGACATCGACTGCGGCTGCTACGGCCCTTCCGACCCCGAGCGCGAGGCCTTCGGCTCCATCCGTCAGGCGTTATGGCGCGACGCGGCCATGCTGTCGTGCGCGGCCTTTCTTTTCTGGCGGCGACGCGCCGCCGTCCCACAACCACTCGAACCGTGAGGAGGCTTTCGATGGCGTTTCGTTTCTTTCTGGCCCTGGTGATGGCTGCCGCCCTGATGGCGGCGAACGTGGCCGGTTCCTACGCGAAGGACATGTTCGAGGAGGAAGTGGACAAGGAGGCTGTGTCCGTGAAGCTGGCGCGCGAGGCCGTGGCTGGCGGGTACCCCTTGGTCACCGTGGACGAGCTCAAGAAGATGACCGACGAGAAGAAGCCCATGCTGATCGTGGACACCATGCCCTTCGAAGCCAGCTTCAAGAAGGAGCACGTTCCCGGCGCGGTGAGCTTCGAGTTCCCCATCGAGCCCCTGGCCCAGTGGGACCCGTCCAAGACCGGCGGCAAGTCCCAGGCCGATTTCGAGAAGCTGCTCGGACCCGACAAAGCCAAGCTGATCGTGTTCTACTGCGGCTTCGTCAAGTGCACCCGCAGCCACAACGGCGCCATCTGGGCCAAGAAGCTGGGCTACACCAACGTGGTGCGCCTGCCCGGCGGCATCTACGCCTGGAAGGGAGCCAAGTTCCCCGTGGAGGAAGTGAAGTAGCTTCACTCTCCTTGAAATATGCCTGCCGCGTGTAAAAACGCTGGCCGGACCAGTAAAAAAGTCAAACCCGGCGCGTATTTCGAATACGCCCGGGTTTGACTTTTTTCCATGCATCGCAGACAGCGGCGAATTCTTTTCAGCAGACCGCTAAAGTTATCCCTCCTGCGAGCCGATAAGACTGGCGACATGGTTCGATATCGTCTTCCGGGGAGGTGGGCATGACCATCGACAGCAGCGGCATGTCGGGAATTTCCGGCAGTTCTGACCTGATGAACATGGACAAGAAAACCGCCAAGCAGCTTTTCGGAGCTGGCGTGGTGAAAACAACGCTGGACTACATGAACTCCGACCCGAACGGATCGTCCGGCAAGAACGCGGACTACGACTTCCAGACCAAGGTCCTCGAGGGCGGCATGATGGCCAAGGGGATGATGATCAAGGGCAAGGTCTAGTGTCGCTTTCGTGAAAAACATGAACATGTTTTTCACGAATAAAATCACTGGCTTGTGGTTTACGCCCACGAGTCGCATGGACGTGTTGTGAGGACGCAACACAAGACGACGATGCTCCAGAACGCCAACGCGCCGGTCGCGGGATGATCCCGCACCGGCGCGTTCGTTTTTTTTCTATCCGGGGCCTGCCGCGTGGCGGCGTGGCAAGGCTCAGGCCGTCTCGGTCAAAAAGTCGGCATTGACCACGTTCTGTGGCTGATCCTCCAGGAAGGCCCGGATGTTGTCCGCCGCGATGCTCATCAGGCGCTTTCTGGCCGTGAGCGAACCCCAGGCCATGTGCGGGGTGATGAGGCAGTTTTTCGCGCCCATGAGCGGATTGGACGCCTCGGGAGGCTCCACGGACAGGACGTCCAGGGCTGCTCCGGCCAGGTGTCCGCTGTTCAGGGCCTCGGCCAGATCCGGCTCGTTCACCAGCTTGCCGCGCGCGGTGTTGATGAAGAACCCGCCCGGCTTCATCAGTCCAAGCAGCCGCCGGTCCACGAAACCCTCGTTCCCCTTGGTCAGGGGGCAGTGCAGGCTTATGGCCCCGGACTCCCGGAACAGCTCCTCCAGACCCACGAATGCGAAATCCGGCGAGGCTATGGGCGCTTTGGGCCTTGGCGCGTGGGCCGCCACGCGCATGCCGAAGGCCAGGGCCAGCTCGGCCACGCGCCTCCCGATGCCGCCGAAACCCACCACGCCCATGGTTTTGCCCGCCAGTTCCACCTGGGGGGTGTCCCAGAAGGTGAACTCGCCGCGCCTGCTCCATTCGCCCTCGCGCACCAGCCGGTCGTGCAGTTCCACACGGCGGCACATGGCCAGCAGCTGGGCCATGACGAACTGGGCCACGGACTCGCTGCCGTAGCCCGGAACGTTGGACACGGGGATGCCCCGGCGTCCGGCCGCGGCCAGGTCCACAACATCGTAGCCGGTGGCCAGCACGGCGATGAAGCGGCATTCGGGCAGGCGGTCCAGCACCTCCCCGGTGATGCGGGTCTTGTTGGTGACCACGATCTGGGCCTTGGCGGCCCGCTCCACGGTGAGTTCCTCGGGAGTGCGGTCGTAGAGGGTGAAATCGCCCAGCGCGGCCATCTCGTCCCAGGGATTGTCTCCGGGGTTGAGGGTCGCGCCGTCCAGCACAACGATTGATGATTTCTTTATCATGCGGCTCACATCTGGGGTTTGTAGACGTCGAATTTCTGGGAGAGCACTTCGCCCTTGTCCGTTTCCACACGCAACTCCCAACTGCCCTGGACCATCTCCCAGGGCTGCGAGAACGTGAAGATGACCTCGTAGGTTTCACCGGCCTGGAGAGTGGTCTCGGTGACGAACTCCTGCTGGACCTTGTTCAGGGCCGGATCGATGAGTCCGGGCGTGGCCGTGATGATTTTTGCCTTGATCGCTGCGGCCTTGGGGTCCTTCACCTTGAAGCGGTATCCGAAGGAAGAGCCCATCTCGCGGGGGACGCCCGTGGTCTGCTTGACCAGCACCCCGTTCCGGAAGATGCCGTACTCCACGATTTCCAGCTGGTTGGAGGGCTCGCCCATGCCAAGCATCGAGCAGGAGGCGAGCAGGACGGACAGAAGAATGACGGAAAGCGTACGCATGTCTACCTCTGGTTGGGGTTGCCGAAGGCCAGGGCAGCCAGCGGCGTCTTGCCCGCGAAGAGCGTCTGCGCCACGGCCTGATCCTCGCCGAGAATCCTGAGCCGCGACACGGGGAGCGGACCGTCCGCGCCGCCGTACAAAGTAACGGCCTGATCGATGAAGGAAGCCAGGATGAAGCTCGCCTTCACGGCCACGGGAGCGTCGGGCGCTCCCTCGGCGAAGACGCGCAGGGTGACGGCGTGCTGCGTGTGGGTGGCGTCGGAGAGCATGTTGCCGGTCTTGGCCAGGGTCTGCTCCACGCGCTCCGGGAACATGCCCGCCCAGCGGCTCAGGTATTTGATGAAGCCGGGCTGGACGGCCAGATAGGTGAAGGGGTCCACCTTGCAGGCCAGCGAGGTTCCCGGCGTGCCCAATATGTAGGGCGACTGCCGGTACTGTTCGCCGAGGGCCTTTTCCAGGCGCTCCAGCGATTGCGCATAGTCTATCATGGGCGGCCTCCGGTGGGTTCGTCCGCAGGAGATCAGGGCCGAAATCCTGCGGGGATCATTACAGGATTCAATCCGGGAAGCAAACCCGGGCCGACTTCTTTTTTGGATCCATCCCATTTTGGTATGTCTCGTGCGCGCCAGAGAAGATGCCGCTTGATAAACCTGACCTTCATGCGTACAGAATAAAACTGATCCCCGTTTCCGTTCCCGGTTGTACCTGCGGGACGACCGGTCGGGCTTGACCCCTTCGGCCAAGCACGCCGCTGACTCCGGGGAAAAGTCCACGGTCGCAACCTCTCAACCAAAGGAGTCCTCCATGGAATGCAAACGCTTGATGACCGGAACCGTTCTTGGCGCCGCCCTGTCGCTTTTCGTGGCCTTCCCCGCCGCCGCCCAGGTCGGCTCCACCGTGATGGCCGGTTTCACCGATCTGCCGCTTCGCACCTGCGAAGGTGTGACCGCCGGCACGGTCAGGCTGCTGCCCAAGGGGCAGGCGCTCAAGATTCTCTGGGACAACAAGAACAACTGGGCCGAGGTCGAAGTGGTCGGCACCGGCCAGAAGGGCTGGGTCAACCTGGAAAACACTTCGAAATAGGCCTGCGGCGTCCCTGCGGGACGCCATCGCCGCAAACCCGAAAAACCAAGCCCGGACGGATACTCCCGTCCGGGCTTCGCCTGTATCTGGCTCCCGGATCGCCCTGCTGCGGCCTCGCCTCGCGACGCGTGCTCGCGTCCGGTCCCCGATATTCCCCTCTCCTGTCGGCAGCCCCGTGCACGTCCAAGTTATGGGCTGATGAATTCGTCTACACGGCCATCGGCCAGCTTCGACTGCTGCCTTTGCCTCGCTATTCGTCATCGCACCAGCCTGGACATCCACTCCCGGCGCGTGGCCGACTGCTCTCCGTAATCCCCCTCTCCCGTCGGCAGTCCATCCACGCAAGGTTACGGGCTGATGATCTTGCCTGCACCGGCCAGCCTCGACTGATCTTCATCTGCGATGCCTCTCCTCTGCCGGATGAGGATCAGCATATCCATCGTGTGCCCGACTGCTCCAGGCATGGCTTTTTCCTGACGCGGCCTTGCGTTAGCCCGGCACGGACGCAAAGCGGTCCGAGAATTTTCTTTGTTTGTTTCCGGGCTTGGTGCGCACTGACAGTTGCACCAACGTGGCGTTCCCGTTACATTGGGAGCCATGTAAGTGGACTCGTTCGCCCACAGGGCGCTGGCGTAAGGCAGACGAAGACTCCGAGGCTCAACCCTTAAAGGATAACCACGGGAGACTGGCATGCTTGACGTTCTCAAAAATCAGCGGACCTACGCTCTCATCGGCCACGGCGGTTGCGGCAAAACCTCCGTGGCCGAAATGCTTCTGTACGTGGCCGGGGCCACCCCCAGGCTGGGCAAGATCGAAGACGGCACCACCGCCCTCGATTACGAGCCCGAAGAGATCAAGCGCCGAGGTTCCGTGCAGCCCGGCTTCGCCACCTTCCAGTGGAACAAGAACCGCCACTTCCTGATCGACACTCCCGGCGATCTCTCCTTCAACGGAGACCTGGCCTACATCCTGGCCAGCGTGGACGCGGTGCTCTTCGTGGTGGACGCCGTGGACGGCGTAAAGCCCCTCACCAAGAAGCTCTGGCAGGAGGTCTCCAAGTTCCGTCTGCCCACCATTTTCCTCATCACCAAGATGGACCGCGACCGCGCCGACTACGAGTCCGCCCTGAACGGCATCAAGAACCAGCTGGGCGTGAAGCCCTTCCTCCAGAACATCCCCATCGGCAAGGCCGAGTCCTTCACGGGCGTGGTGAACATCGTGGAGAACAAGGCCTACTCCTTCGACGCCTCCGGCAAGGTGAGCGAAGTGGCCATCCCGGCCGACATGGCCGACGAGGTCGAGGGCCTGCGCGAGTCCATGATGGAAGAGATCGCCGTGTGCGACGAGACCCTCATGGAGCGCTACCTGGAAGACCCGGCCAGCGTCACCCTGGACGATCTGGTGGCCGCCACGCGAAAAGCCGTGGTCTGCGCCGAACTGTACCCGGTGATGGTGGCCTCGGGGCTCAAATGCATGGGCGGCCAGCGCATCCTGGACGCGGCCCAGCTGTTCTTCCCCTCCCCCCTGGACGTGCCCGTGGGCGTCAAGGAGGTCGAGGGCGAGGACGGCTCCATGCTCAAGGTCTCCCCGGACGGCCATCCGGCCTGCTTCGTGTTCAAGACCCTGTTCGACCAGTTCGCGGGCCAGCTCTCCATCATGCGGGTGCTCTCGGGCACCATCACCCCGGACGTGACACTCTTGAACCCGCGCTCCGACGCCAGGGAGCGCTTCAGCACCATGCTCTTCATGACCGGCAGCCAGACCACCCCCTGCAAGGAGCCCTTAGGCCCAGGAGCCATCGTGGCCGTGGCCAAGCTCAAGGAAACCAAGACCGGCGACACCCTGTGCGACGAAAAGCACCCCTTCACCATGCTCAAACCAAAGCTCCACGAGCCCATGATCTCCTACGCCCTGGCCCCGGCCGAAAAGGGCGACGAGGACAAGGTCTTCCAGGCCATGGGCAAGCTCCTGGACGAGGACATCAGCCTGCGCCTGACCCGCAACGAGGAGACCGGCGACATGCTGCTCTCGGGCATGGGCCAGTCGCACATCGAGTGCGCCGTGGAAAAGGCCAAGCGCCGCTTCAAGGTCACCCCCGTGCTGAAAGCCCCCACCATCCCCTACCGCGAGACGGTCAAGGGCAAGGCCGAGGTGCAGGGACGCCACAAGAAGCAGACCGGCGGTCGCGGCCAGTTCGGCGACTGCTGGATCCGCATGGAAGGCCTGCCGCGCGGCTCGGGGTATCAGTTCGTGGACGCCATCGTGGGCGGCGCGATCCCGCGCCAGTACATCCCCGCAGTGGACAAGGGCGTGCAGGAGTCCGCCCTGCGCGGCGTGCTGGCCGGATACCCCATGGTGGACTTCAAGGTGGAGCTCTACGACGGCTCCTTCCACACCGTGGACTCCTCGGAAATGGCCTTCAAGATCGCTGGATCGGTGGCCTTCAAGGCCGCCTGCGAGAAGCTCAAGATGGTGCTGCTGGAACCCATCGCCATGGTCAGCGTGTCCATTCCGGACGAGTTCATGGGCGACGTGATCGGCGACCTGTCCAGCAGGCGCGGCAAGGTGCTGGGCTCCGACGCCGAAGGCGGCGTGACGGAAGTGCAGGCCCACGTGCCCATGAGCGAGATGCAGGAATACGCCAAGACGCTCGGCTCCATGACCGGCGGCCAGGGTGCGTTCACCATGAGCTTCGACCACTACGAGGACGCGCCGCCCCCGGTGGCCGAGAAGGTCATCGCGGAGCACAAGAAGGCGCGGGAGGAATAGGCGCGGCGGGCTTTGCCCGCGCGTTAGAAGATCAAGACGAAAACACCCCGGGGCGACCCGGGGTTTTCTCGTTTGGTCAAACAACGTCGCCGCATTGCATCGATCACGCTGCCCGCACTTTCTCCCGCTCCATCTCGACCGCCTTGCAGGCCAGCATGACCACCTTGGGGATAAGCCGCGCGCCCTGTTCGTAGTAGATCACGGCGCGGCGGGTGATGCCCAGTTCGTTGGCCGTGGCGGCCTGGGTCAGGCCCAGGCGCTTGCGCCAAGCCTTGAAATCCTCAGGGCGCATGGCGTTGCCGCGTTGGCGCTCGGCCATCCGCCACAGGGCGTCCCCGCCGACTTCCAGGCCGATGCCCGGCCACTCCACGCTGGAGCCGTATTCGCCCACCCGGACGGTTCCGAACACCTGCGGATCCCGCAACACGGCCTTCCTGCCCTGCGCGAAGTCCGAAAGATCGACCTCGCGCAGGCCGTCCTTGCCGAAGTCCAGGCGAAGCACAGACTCGCCTGCCACACTCACGCCGTGAATTCTGGGATATTTGTCGCTCATTGGTTCCACTCCTTCCAGGCCTCCTCGATGACAGCCCGGTTCTCCTCGGCCCACTGCCGCGCCTGCCTGAGCGCCCCGGCAGGCGCAGACCCCGCCAGAATCTCCATGGTCTCCAGATCGAGCGCGCAGTTGAAATCAGGCCCGGCCAGATGGAAATGGACCCGCCCGTGCTCGTCTCCAAAAACAGAAAGCTTGAACTTCCCGAAGCGCTTGAGCGTTCCCATTGACCCATCAAATAGTGAACAGTGTGCACACTGTCAAGCCGATCTGCCGCACTCCCCCACCAGCTTCGCCAGCGCCCGCACGGCGGCGGTTCCGTTTCCGGCGCGCCAGATGAGCGACGTCTGCGCCTGGGCGATATCCGGCGGCAACTCGTGGATGCTCACCCCGCTCGCGCCCGGGGCCATGTCCGCCACGGAGCGAGGCATGATGGCCACCCCCATGCCCGAGGCCGCGCAGCCCAGCATGGTCTGGTAGGAGGACAGCTCCACCACCCGGCCAAGAGGCGCGCCGCCAGCCGAAGCCCAATCCTCGAGCCTTTTGCGGTAGGCGCAGCCGCGCTTGAACACCAGAAGCGCCCGCGTGGCCACCTGCTCGGGCTCGCTGATCGCGCCCTCGCCCGAGGCCGCCACCAGCACCAGTTCCTCCCGGAATGCCGCCAGACGTTCAAGTCCGCCGATTTCCACCGGCTCGCTCACGAAGGCGGCGTCCAGCCCGTACCCCAGCACGTCCCGGATCAGGTCCGCGGTGGTCCCTGTGGTCAGCTCCAGAGCCACTTGCGGATGCAGCGAGTGATAGCGCCCCAAAAGCTCCGGCAGGCGCGAGGCGGACGTGCTCTCCATGGCCCCCAGCCGAAACGGTCCGGCCGCGATGTCCCCGCGCACGCAGGCCCTGGCTTCCTCGGCCAGCAGAAGGATGCGCTCGGCATAGCCCAGGAAGGCCCGCCCGCGTGAGGTCAGGTCCATGCTGCGCCCCCTGCGGGCGAACAGCTCCGCCCCCAACTCGCGCTCAAGGCCGGTCAGGCGCGCCGAAACGCCCGACTGCACCTTGTTCAGCGCCTGGGCTGCCCGGCTGACGCCGCCGTGCCGGGCCACCGCCCGGAAGACTTCCAGATCGGTCAGTTCCATCGTTCACCATCCGCGAATCAAACTATCGTAAATAATCGCTGTACACGATACAGTGTCTGGGTAATTGATGTGCCCAGGCAAGGCAAGCCTGAGGAGGCGTGGTGCGCGGATACGTGGAAGGACTGGCCGTGGTGGGATTCTGGACGGCCTTCATGCTGGTGAGCAGGATCGGCCTCACGGGTGCGTCCGGGCTCACGGCCTGGGACATGCTGGCCCTGCGGCTGGCCACGGCGACCCTGGTGCTCGCGCCCTTCAGCCTGGACATGGGACGCGAGGCCTGGACCTCCTGGCGGCTGTGGCTGCTGGCGCTGATCGGGGGGCTCGGCTACGGAATCCTGGTGTACTGGGGCTTCCGGCTGGCTCCGGCCTCGCACGGGGCGGTGCTGTTTCCGGGAACGCTCCCTTTCTGGACGGCGAGTCTTGGCTGGCTGCTGCTGCGCTCGCGCCCAGCGGGGTCGCAATGGGCCGGGTACGCGCTCATCGCAGGCGGGACGAGCGTCATGGCTTGGCAGGTTTTCGGTGGCCCGGAAGGCGCGGACACCCTGGCCGGAGACGCCCTGTTGCTGGGCTCATCCCTGACCTGGGCCTTGTACGGCGTGCTGGCCAAGCGTTGGGGGTTCCCGCCCTGGCTGCTCACCCGGTTTCTGGCATTGGCCCCGGCAGTGCTGTTCCTGCCGGTCTACGCCGTGGCCCTGCCCGGAAACCTGGCGGCCGCGGGTCTTGGCCGCCTGGCCTTCCAGGGCGTGTACCACGGCGTGGTGACCACGGTGGTGGTCATGTGGCTGTACCTGCGCGCCCAGGAGAGGCTCGGGCCTGCCCGGTTGGGCGCGCTGCTGGCCGTGGTTCCGGCCTTGTCCGGAACCCTGGCCGCGTTGTATCTGGGAGAGGACATGACGGCAGGGCTCGCGGCGGCCCTGGCCCTGGTCAGTTGCGGCGCGTGGCTGGCCGCGAGAGGAAAACCCAAAGCAGGAGGAGGCGCGCATGCCCTACGTGAACATCAAGATCACCCAGGAGGGAGCCTCGGCGGAAGCCAAGGCCAAGCTCATCGAGGGAGTGACCCGGCTGCTGGCTGACGTGCTCGGCAAGAATCCGCAGACCACGGTGGTGGTCATCGAGGAAGTCCCCACGGACAACTGGGGCATCGGGGGCGAGAGCGTCACCGTGCGGCGGGCCAGAGGGGCGTAGTACCGCTTTGTTGAAAACCATGAACATGCGAGGATCATGCAAAATTCGCAGCCGCCGTGAAGAGCTAGCGGCGCTTAGCCCCGCGCCTTGGGGCGGCAGGCTCCCTGGCAGCAGCCGCCGGAGAGCATCTCGGAGTAGGCGTACAGGATGCGCCGCTCGCGCTCGGCCCTGTCCGGAGGGAGCGCCTCCACGGGATGCGCGGCGGCAAGCGGCGCAAGGTCGTCCCAGAAGGGCACGGCCCGCATGCCCGTGCCCAGCGTCTCGCCTGTGGCCGTGGCGGCCAATACGGCGGAGCGCGTGTCCGTCACCAACGTCAGCGGCGCGGGCGGCGCGTGCAGGCGCGCGGCGGCCAGGGCCTCGCGCAGGTAGCTGCCCGGCTCGCCCGAACAGAAGATCACCAGCAGGAGCGGCGCGCCGTCCGGCCCGGAGGCCACCAGGTCCACCATGCGGGTGTAGTCCTGCCCGTCCACGGGAAAACAGACTCCGCACTTGGCGGCCAGATTCGCCTTGGGGTAGCCCCGCTCCTCCACGAACAGGCGGGCGAGGGCCTGCCGGAATTCCTCGTAGGAGGTTTCCTCAAGCTCCTCGCCCGTCAGATAATCCCGAATGACCGTTCCCAGTGATTCTTCGTGCATGTGCGCCCCTCTCGGGGCGTTACTTGCGCATCACCCCGGAGTTTTGAAAGTCCTTCTTCACGACATCCAGAAGCCAGTCGGCAAGATCGTCTGATTTCGTATCCTTGACGAAGTCCACAATCTTTTTCGCCAAATCCGGCTTTGTAAAGAACCTGTTTATGTAAATCTCCGCGACCTTCTTTATACGCTTGGTAAGCAGATCCCGCAATGTGCCGCCCCCGCCATCCGGTTTGACGAGGCCCGGAAGAGCATTTTCATCAAGCACGAGCTGGTCCCAGGGGAGTTGCTGAACAGGATTGCCGTCCGGATAAGGGGCATGGGAGCTGCGAGGGAGCTTTTGTCCCGTGCCAGGGGGAGGAGTCGGCAGCTTCTTCGGACACAGAGGGGGCATGAGCGGTATGATGGGCACCACTCCATCGGCGTTGCCGTCATTATCGAAGGCGTCATAGGCGAACCGCCCCAAATCCCCCCAGTCCTTCCTGAACACCTGGTTCTTGAGGGCGTCCTTCAAGGGGATGACGAAATGCCTGAACAGGAACCACTGACAGTTGCGCCTGCCGAGTTGGTAGTCGTGCTTGCGGAAATTCTTCGAGAAAAAGCCGCCGAATCCGCCCAGACTGCCGCAGGCGATGTCCACGTGGGATGCATCCTCCTTGCCATCGCGGACGGGGCCGATCACGAACCTGCTGTAGCAGTCCTCGTCCTGGGCTAGGACCAGATCTTCAGGCTTGAATCTGGCGTTGGTCTTTATGGCCCCGAGTATTTTCATCGCAAGGGCAAACACGTCCATGCCGTCGTAGCTGGCCGAGTCATCCCCCTGGCTGTCGTGCGGGAAGGGATCGATGAGCAGCACCGCCTTGTTGGCCTTGTCCGGGTCACGGGGGTTGTTCAGCGCCTCGCCTGCAAGGCATCTCCTGGCAAGATCGACGGGTTCGTTGTTGAACAATCCGCCGTCCACGTTCAGGGTTTTGTATGGAGCCTGCGGCATGTAGGTGATGCCGATGCGCTCCCAGTCGATGACGATGGCCGCCTGCCCCACTGTCACTTTATACAGGCCGGGGTTGTCGGGGTCCGGCTCGAAGGACGGAATCGCCCATCGTCTTTCGTCGTAGATGTCGACGTTGAGATCAAGCGTCCTGGGCTTGAGCGCCAGCGGGAACGCCCCTGTGGCCAGGGCCGCGTTTCGGAATAGATCCCATTGGGCAGTTCTCGCGCCCGCAGGATCAATCCGGATGGGCAACCCAGGGATGCAGGCATACTGCGGATCAAAGTCATCGGCACTGAGGACGAAGTGCACATAGTCCTTGTGCAGGGACATTTGATGGCTGTATTCCCCCTCCCCCTTGAAGCGTATCTTGTACGGTATCCCCCGGAGATTTCCCAACGTGAGAAAGAGCTGGAGTTCATCCGCGATGTATTCCCGGGAACTGCCCGTTCCGGGAACAGGCTTCATATAGGTCGACGCGGCCCAATCTATCCTGCCGCAATCGAGGAGCGAGCTGACCCCGTCTGGTATCCTTCCTATGTCGTTGAGGCCAAGCAAATCCTGGATATCAACGCTCTCAACCCAGCATTTGTAAGGGATATTGCTCTGCGCAGGAGTACCGTCGTACGAGAGGTTGTTCACGGGGTTATGTTTTCCCGGCAGACCAGACACTATGGCCGCCGCAGTCATCCCACCCGCCGATGCCCCGGACATGCATGTTATGACCACGTCGTGGGAGAGAACGGTCTGTTTTCCGGTAGCTTTGTCATCGTTCTTGGCCTGCTGCCAGGCCTCCAGAGCTTCAAAAAGAAAATCCACGACTCCAGCCGTGTACGCCCCGGCGGAGATGGCCCCTGCCATGCACAACCCGATTTCGAAAGTGTTTGAATCACCGCCGTTTTTGAGCTCGCCTGACATTGTCCACCTCCGTCGTCATATCGCGGTCGAACCTCCTGACCGGTTACTTGTCCAGCGCTCTTGGGACGAGCGCGTCGAGAATGACAAAGCCGGTAATGACAACATGAAGATCTCGCAGGCAAAATCAAATTATCAAGGACAATCTGTTGCTCGCCACCCTGCGAGCCATCTGCACGCCATAAAGATGTTACATAAACTCACATGCACCAGCAAGTAGAACGAGACTATGCCGCAACAACATGACGGCCCACACTTCAAGTCAATACATACAGATACCTAAATAAAATCAAAAACATAAAACACTGTACGCCGAATCGATACATATCAATGAAAAGGCTTCATATATTGACCCTTCGGCCACCTCGGCCTAAAAGCCCCCATGCCAAACCCCCTTTGCGAGAACATCTCCTCCTTTCTGGTCATGGATATCCTGGAGCGCGCCTGCGTGCTGGAGCGCCAGGGCAAGAACGTGGTGCACATGCAGATCGGCGAGCCGGATTTCGACACGCCCGAGCCCGTCAAGCAGGCCGCCGTGAAGGCCATCCAGGACGGCCACACCCACTATACCCACTCCCTGGGACTGCCCGCCCTGCGCGAGGCCATCTGCTCCTATTATGAACGCACCTACGGCGTGAACGTCGATCCGAGTCAGGTGATCGTCACCTCCGGCACCTCGCCCGCCATGCTGCTGACCTTCTCGGCCCTCATCCACGCGGGGGACGAAGTGGTGCTCACGGACCCGCACTACGCCTGCTACCCCAACTTCATCACCTACGCCGGGGGCCGCGTGCGCCACGCCCGCACCCGCGCCGAGGACGGCTTCCAGTTCACGCCGGAAAGCCTCGCGCCGCACCTGGCCGACTCGCCGCGCGCCGTGGTGGTGAACTCCCCGGCCAACCCGGCCGGCACGGTGATGCCCGAGGAGGACTTCAAGGCCGTCTGCCAGAGCGGCGCGACCATCGTGTCCGACGAGATCTACCACGGGTTGACCTACGCCGAGCAGGCACGCTGCGCCCTGGAATTCACCGAGGACTGCTTCGTGCTGAACGGCTTCTCCAAGCTCTGGGCCATGACCGGCTGGCGTCTTGGCTGGGTGATCGCGCCCAGGAAATACGTTCCGGCCATGCAGCGCCTGCAGCAGAACTTCTTCATCAGCGCCTCCAGCGTGTCGCAGTGGGCGGGCATCGCGGCCCTGAACGAGTGCGACGACCACGTGGCGGACATGGTGGCCCAGTACGCCAAGCGCCGGGTGGTGCTGCTGGAAGGGCTGGCGAAGCTCGGCCTGAAAGCGCCCGTGGAACCCACCGGAGCCTTCTACGCCCTGGTGGACGCGCGCCACCTGAGCAACGACAGCCTGTCCCTGGCGCGCGACATTCTGGAAAAGGCCCTGGTAGGCGTGACTCCGGGCATCGACTTCGGCCCCGGCGCGGAAGGGTATCTGCGCTTCAGCTATGCAAGCTCGGTGGAGAACATCGAGGAAGGGCTTTCGCGGCTGGGAAAATATCTCTCCAGATAAGTCGTAGCACTGCGGAGCGGCTGCGACGCACCCCTGTGACGCCGCCTGCGAAGTTCCCTCGGAATCATGCGCGCCACCAACGGAAAAAGGCCGGGCCCCCCTCACGGGCGCCCCGGCCTTTGCCGTCCACATGTTTTCAGCCGTCAGCTTCCCTTACTGCTCTCTGCTCAAGGCCAGCGCCACCGAGGCCGCGCCCCACAGGCCGACCAGTTGATCGGTCACCAGGCGCACGGGCACGGCGGCCAGCATGCCCGCGTGGGCCGGAGAGGTGCAGAACTCGCTGGCAAAGGCCGGGTGCTCAAGCAGCATGGGATTTTTCGCAGCAACGCCGCCGGAGATGAAGAGCCCCCCCGTGGCCAGCACATCCAGAACGTAATCCCGGCAGGCCCGGCCCAGAAAGCGCGCGTACCACTCCGTCACCCGGGAATCCGGGGTGAGCGCGGCGGCGGCCTCGGCGGGGGAGGCCACGTCTTCTCCGGTGAGGAAACGGTGCACCAGGGCAAGCCCCGAGCCGGACACGACCGTTTCCCAGCGTGCGAAAGGTTCGTCCACCTCGTTCTGAAGAAATTCCTGGAAGCGGCGCTCCTCCGGACCGTTGAAAGGGAATGCCGCATGCCCCCCCTCGGAACCGCACACCACGTACCGCTGGGTCGCGCTGCCAGGCAACGGCACCAGCGCCGCCTTGCCAAGGCCTGTCCCCGCGCCGATCACGGCCTGGGTCCAGTCGGAGTTCATGCGCCCGTGCAGCACCGGAAGCGAGCGTTCCTCCCCGAAGAGGCGGCAGCCGTGAGCCTGGGCCGCGAAATCATTCAGAAGCATGCTTGCGCGGGGCAGAATCCCGGCAGGCAGGGCCTCCAGGTCCATGACGTAGTCGATGTTGGGCGGTTTGCAGAACACGCCCTTGTCCACAGGCCCGGCCACGGCCAGCGCAGCCGCCATCGTTCCGGGAAATGGCCCCTCGCCAGGCAAGCCGGCGATGCCGGCCAGTTCCCGCGCCGCAGCCGTCAGCAGTTCCTGAAACGAGGTGTAGGACCCCGTGGGCAACAGCGCCCCGGCAGCCATCCGCATGTCGTCGCCTGTGTCGAACAGGGCGAAACGCGCGTTGGTGCCGCCGATGTCCGCAGCCAGTACCAAGCCGGAATTCGTTGTCATGCCTGATTTCTAAAGCCAATCGACCGCCTGGGCAAGGCCGAGGTTGTCAAAAGAAGCGTAATTTGGGAAATTGCCGAATCCTACTGCACCCCGGAGGCCCCATGCGCACGCGCGCCCTGTTCACCGCCGTTCTCTCGCTGTTGTTTCTGGCCGCAACCGCCCAGGCCGAGCCCGTCAGCTACAAGGACCTGATCCCGCTGCTTTCCTCCGTGAGCATGCCCGGCTGGACAGCCGGGACGCCCACCGGCCAGACCGTGAAATCACCGGTTGAGGCCAGCGAGGCCACTCTGGAGTTCACTAGCGGGGAAAAGCACCTGGAAGTGGCCATCTACGACGGCGGCCCGGCCATGGGCGCGGCTGCGGCAGCCATGGCCCAGGTTGAAATGGAGAGTCCCGAGGAAATCATAAAACCCGTCACCGTCAAAAGCTTCAAGGGCTCGCTGTACCTGCACCCCAAGGACAACGAAGCCGACCTGGTGATCCTGGTTCCGCCCCGCTTCGCCGTGTCCATCCATGTGAACGGTTCAGCCGACGGGGACCTGCTTCAGAAGGCCGCAGCGCAGATGGACCTGGCCAAACTGTCCACCCTGGGCAAGTAGCCCGCGCCGCCATGGAAAGCCTGTACGACATCCCCAACTTCGTGAGCATCGACCAGGGGCTGGCCTGCGCGGGCCAGCCCCGGCGCGAGCACTTCGCCCTGCTGGCCGAATCGGGCTTCCAGGCGGTGATAAATCTCGCCACCAGCGCCTCGTCGGGACATCTGCATGACGAGCCGGAGCTGTGCGCCAGCGCAGGGTTGGAGTTCACCTGGCTGCCTGTGGCCTGGGACGCTCCCACCGTGGCGGATTACCGGGCCTTCGAGATGTGGCTGGACGCCAACCGGGGTCGCAAGGTGCTGGTGCACTGCGCCAAGAACTGGCGCGCGTCGCTTTTCTGCGCGGTGTACCGCGTGGTGAACGAGGGGCTCGATCCCTTGAAGGCCCGCGACAACGTGCTGGAGGTCTGGGAGCCGGACGCGGTCTGGACGCAGCTGGGACGCCAGGTGCTGACCCAGTCCTGCGAACTCTCCGGCGACGATCCGACGTTTATTTTCTAGCAGAGCGCCGTTACTCCCCGTCGCCGGGCTTCAGGTACTCCACCTGCACCTTCATGGCGTCCTTCAGGTGCACGTCGCGCTGCGGGAAGGGAAACTCTATCCCGTGTTCCTTGAACAGGTCCCATATGGAATTCATGACGGCGCTGGACACGTTGGCCACGCCCTGCTCCGGGTGCACCATCCACACGCGCAGCTCAAGCATCACCCCGTTGTCCCCGAATTCGCGCAGCAGCACGTTGGGCTTGGGATTGGCCAGCACCCTGTCCTTGCCCTCGGCGGCCTTGAGCATGAGTTCCACGGCCAGCTTGAGATCCGTGGAATAGGCCACGCTCACGGGGATCTTCAGGCGCACGCTCGGGCCGGAGAATGTCCAGTTCACCACGCGGTTGGCGATCAGGTCGTCGTTGGGGATGAGGAACGCCTTGCCGTCGCGCGTGACCATGGACGCGAACCGGGCGTTCATGGACTCCACCCAGCCGTAGATGCCGCCCACCTCGATCACGTCGCCGGGCTTGATGGAGTTGTCCAGCAGCAGCACCACGCCGCTCACCAGGTTGGAGACCACCTTCTGCAGGCCAAAGCCCACGCCCAGACCCACCGCGCCGCTGAACACCGTCAGCATGTGCAGGTTGATGCCAACCAGATCGAGCGCCGACACGAAGGCCACGGCGTACAGTCCGGCCTTGACCAGCTTGGCCATCAGCACCCGCACCCGGACGTTGACCTCGCCCACGCGCTCGAGCCCTGCCTCGATCAGCGCACACAATTTGTTGATGAGCGGCAGCATCACAGCCAGGAGCATGAACGCCTTGATGATCTCCAGGAGCGACACCCGCTCGTCGTCGAAACTGAGCGCGATGCTGTCCATGTAGTCCACCACCGGCCCGAGAATCCCCAGCACTTCAAGAATGAACACGCCGCCCACCACCACGGTGACGGCCTTGGTCCAGCCGTGGGGCAGCAGGATGGAGGCGAACAGCTGGATCACCAGCCATGCCTCCGCGAACGTGATGCCCAGTTCCAGCACGGTGACCGGCCAATCCCTGACAATCGACAGCCCGAGCACACCCTGAAGCAGCAACAGGGTGAACAGCGGCGTCAAAAGGCCCGCAAGCCTGTGGCGCACCCACTGGCTCAGGGCGGGGCGCTGTTCGCTCATGATTCCGAGTTTGCCGCAGAGCGTGCGTGAAAGCCCGTAGCCCAAGGCCACGGCCCCCACACAGGCCACGGCCTGCCACATGCCGCCCTGGTGCCAGACGTGCGCCGTGAACCACTGGGCAAAGCCCCCCTTGCCCTGGATAACCTCATGGAGATGGCGCGATTCCACGCCTACCCCCCCTTCTTCATGGCCACGGTCAGACCGTCGCCAATGGCGGTCAGGCAGGCGTCCACGCGCGAATCGGTGCGCAGGCGCTGGTTGAAGGCGCGGATGGCCAGGGTGTCCGGGTCCTGGTAGTCCGGGTCGATCACCCGGCCGTACCAGAGGGTGTTGTCCACGGCGATCACGCCGCCGGGGCGTACGAGCTCCAGGCAGCGCTCGAAATAGTTCCAGTAGTTCACTTTGTCGGCGTCGATGAAAGCCATGTCGAAGCTTCCGCCCGAGCCCGACGCCAGCGCGCCGTCCAGGGTTTCCAGCGCCGGAGCCAGGCGCAGATCGATCTTGTGCTCCATTCCGGCCTCGCGCCAGTAGCGCCTCGCCATCTGCGTCCAGGGTTCGGACACGTCGCAGGCCAGGATCATCCCGTCCTCCGGCAGTGCCAGGGCCACGCTCAGGGAGCTGTAGCCCGTGTACACGCCCACCTCGACGGTGCGCCGCGCCCCGATAAGGCGCGTCATCAGCATGAGGAAGCGCGCCTGCTCCCATCCCAGGCGCATGTGCGCCTTGACGTCTGTGGATGTCTCTTCGGCCAGCCGCTTCAGGATGTCCGGTTCGTCGGCCTGCATGGCGCGCACGTAGGCAGTCAGGTCCTCGGTGACGTTCAAGGGCTTTGTGGTCATGCGGTCTCCCGGTCTTGACAAGGATTGCTTCCTGGGTTCACTAACACCTCCCTTTTCTGGAAGGAACTCCCCATGCACGACGTTTCCACATTTCTGCTGACCGGCGTGACCCTGGGTCTGGCCGCCAGCCTGACGCCCGGCCCGCTCCAGGCGCTCATCTGCCTGCAGACCATCACCCACGGCCCGCGCGAGGGCGCGCGCGTGGGCATGGCCCCGCTCTTTTCCGACCTGCCGGTGATGGCGCTGTGTCTCTTGGTGCTGGACGCCCTGTCGGGGCAGGCGTGGCTGATGGGGTGCGTGTCGCTGGCTGGCGGGATCGTGGTGCTGCGTTTCGGGTGGGGTTCCCTGCGGGCCGGTCCAGCCGACCTGTCCTGCATCCCGGCGCAGGCCCAGTCCTGGCGCAAGGGCGTGGCCACCAACATCCTGAACCCCAAGATGATCCTGTTCTGGGCAACGGTGGGCGCTCCCACGGTGCTTCAGGCCTACGCCAGCTCCGCTGCCGCCGCCGCAGCCTTCCTGCTGGGATTCTACGCGCTGCTCATCGGCACCAACGTCGCGCTGGCCTGGCTCTCCGGGCGCTTCACGCGCTTTCTCTCCGGGCCGGGCTACGTCTGGACCATGCGGGTGCTGGGGGCGCTGCTCATGCTGGTGGCGCTTAGGCTCATGTGGGACGGGCTTTCGCGGCTCGGCCTTGCCTAAGCCCCGTGCGGCGCGCTACAAGACGACTCTCACACTCCACGCGAGGTTTCCCCATGTCCCATACCAAGCCCTACACCGTGGCCCTCATCCAGATGGCCCCTGCCGATACCCCGGCCCGCTCCATCGAGAAGGCGGTCGACCTGTGCGTCGACGCCGAAAAGCAGGGCGCCAAGCTGCTGTGCCTGCCCGAGCTTTTCGCCACGCCCTACTTCTGCCAGACCGAGGATCACGCCCACTTTTCCCTGGCCGAGCCCATCCCCGGCCCGTCCACCATCGCCCTGGGCAAGGCCGCCAAGGCCGCCGGGGCGACCATCATCGCACCCCTGTTCGAGAAGCGCGCCGCCGGGTTGTACCACAACTCCCTGGCCGTCATCGGCACGGACGGCGAGATCATCGGCGTGTACCGCAAGATGCACATCCCCGACGACCCGCTTTTCTACGAGAAGTTCTATTTCGCCCCCGGCGACCTGGGCTTCAAGCGCTTCGACACCGCCGTGGGCCCCATCGGCACCCTCATCTGCTGGGACCAGTGGTATCCCGAGGCCGCGCGCCTGACCGCGCTTCGTGGTTCGGACATCCTGTTCTACCCCACGGCCATCGGCTGGCACCCCTCCGAGAAAGCCGAGTACGGCGTGGAGCAGCGCGAAGCCTGGATGACCATCCAGCGCGCCCACGCCATCGCCAACGGCTGCTACGTGGCCGCCGTGAACCGCGTCGGGCACGAAATCCCCGAGACCGGCGGCGACGGCCTGGAGTTCTGGGGGTCGAGCTTCCTGTGCGGCCCCATGGGGACCATCATCGCCCAGGCCTCCACGGACAAAGAAGAGATCGTCCTGGCCGAGGTGGAACCCAGGCGCGTGGACACCACCCGCACCCACTGGCCGTTCCTGCGCGACCGCAGGATCGACGCCTACGGGGCGATAGAGAGACGATTCATCGACGAGTGAGAGTAAGAGAAGAGGGGAGAATGCCTCCGGCGGCTCAGAGGAGAACTTTTTGAAAAAAGTTCTCCTCCGAGACCTCCTCTCATAAACTTTTAATGGGCTTCGCGTCGATACTCGTGATTTTGACGGATTAAGACGCGAAGCGGAAAGGGTGTGCAGAGGGCGGAGCCCTTTGCCCGCCGGAGGCCTCCTGAATGACTACTGCCGACGCCTATCGCCTGCCCGCCGAGTGGGAACCCCACGCCGCCACCTGGATCGCCTGGCCCAAGAATCCCGCTGACTGGCCCGGCAAATTCCACCCCATCGGCTGGGTGTTCGGCGAGATCGTGCGCAAGCTGGCCCCCTACGAAAAGGTCCGCATCCTGGTGGACGACGCCGCGTGGGAGGCCAAGGCCCGGCGCGCGCTCGCCAAGGTCGGCGTGGATGAAAACCGCGTGCGCTTCTACCACATCCCCACCGACCGGGGCTGGACGCGCGACATGCTCCCGGCCTTCACCGTGCGCCAGGAGTCTCCCCGCGCCCGCGCCGTGCGCTTCGGATTCAACGGCTGGGCCAAGTACTCCAACCACACCCTGGACATGCACGTTTCCGGAAAGGTGGCCGAGGCACTGAAGATGCCCGCCGTGGAGGCCACGCACGCGGGCCGGCAGGTGGTGCTGGAAGGCGGCGGCATCGACTGCAACGGCAAGGGCGTGATGCTCACCACCGAGGAGTGCTTCCTGGACCCCGTGACCCAGGTGCGAAACCCCGGCATGAACGCCAGGGATTACGAGCAGGTGTTCCGGGAGTTGCTTGGCATCGAGCAGGTGATCTGGCTGAACAAGGGCATCGCCGGCGACGACACCCACGGCCACGTGGACGACCTGTGCCGCTTCGTGAACGCGGGCACGGTGGTGCTCTGCCGCGAGAACGACCCCGCGGACGAGAACTACCGGATACTGGAAGAGAACCGCGAACGCCTGCAGGGGCTGAAGCTCGCAAGCGGCGGCACGCTGGACGTGATCGACCTGCCCATGCCCGAACCGCTGTACTTCGACGGCGTGCGGGTCCCGGCCAGCTACGCGAACTTCTACATCGCCAACGGTACGGTGCTGATGCCTACGTTCAACGACGCCCGCGACCGCCTCGCCTTGGGGATATTGAGCGAGTGCTTCCCGGACCGCGCCGTGGTGGGTATCCACGCCGTCGACCTGGTGTGGGGGTTCGGCACACTGCATTGCCTGACGCATGAGCAGCCCGCGACGAGTTAGTCAAAGGGACTTCATCAAACGAATACTTGTGTACGCCAAAGCGCAAGATTACATAAACTTTCGGCGTTTGAATGCCTCAACATCCTGTCTAGAGAGAGCAAACCATTCGCCCTTGGTATTCTTCGCCGCAAAGCGTTTGTGCCAATACGCTTCTATCCCGTATGCGTCGTCTGTACTGATAACATGAACCAACTCCAGGCTTTCAGGAAGCTGTAGCGAGATTTGATCTCTCCGGCGTTCGACAAGGACAGCCTTCCCGATTTTGTAGCGCTTTTCCCGCCCAAGCCTTAGCAGGCCCATATATACATAGCCTTCCTTTGTGCTGACAGTGGGATCTATTTCTGACACATCGGCTGAACTGTTTGTTTGATGTTCTACGACCTGCCGTGCTGCAATGGGGGCGCATAAGGTCATCACATCTTCATAATCCGCACGGCTCTTGCAATATTCCAAAATCTTCGTCGCAAGCTGCTGTTTGGAGCCAAAACGACGTGTGAAAACGTTGTTCCACGGAAAGCTATCATCGTTCCGGGCTTTCATTTTTAACTCAGCGACAACGGGGAAATGGCCTAGCTCGCGGGCCAGCTCAATAAACTTCTCTATTAGCATTACCTCATCGTAACCCGTTTGCATCAAATTGGGTTGAAATCCGGCTTCGCTAACAGCATCCCCCCATCGGACCCAAATTTTACCGCGCCAATCGGATTCCTTTATCCCTGTTTCCAAAAAAAATTTTGCAACCCCAAGTGGTACCCCGCCGTTCGCTTCGGCCGTCCGTTTGATCTCGTTCAGGATGTGTTGCTTATTCATAGTCGATTTCTATTTTGCTTGTGTTGATTTAACTAATCGACCCACGCCAAAATACTGCACCATTACCCATAAATAGTCATCGTTTGTTTCTATCAGGGTGAAAAGTTCGAACTGAGAGATTTAGGCCATCAATAGCCGCAACCGCTGCTCTACCGTGCTGGAATTCCTTTTGGGGAAGCGACCTCGCGCGTACAGAGTTTTCCGTTTGGTGCGGCCCCCTTACTCAGGCAGAGAAATAACAGTCAGCCCTACTCCACCCACCCCTTGGCCTCGAACCCGCCGTTCTCCAGGCTCTCCTTGTTATACAGAAACTCCCCGCCCCCCATGGCCGTGAAGCTGCCGCCCGCGCCTAAAATTATCGCGTGCCCGGCGGCGGTGTCCCACTCCCAGGTGCGGTTGTACCGCGGGTAGAGGTGCGCCGCGCCTTCGGCCACCAGCGCGAACTTCAGGGCCGAGCCCACGGCCCGCTCCTCGCGCGCCGGGTATCGAGCCAGATATTCCTGCAAGCGCTCGTCCGGGTGCGACTTGCTCCCCACCACGACCACCTTCTCGCCCGGCCCCGGCTTGACCACATGAATGGCCTTCCTCTCCCCCGCCTGCACCTTGAAGCTCCCCATGCCCGGCCCGCCCGCGTACAGAACATCCTTTACCGGCACGTACACCACGCCGAACACCGGCTTGCGGTTTTCCACCAGCCCAACGCACACGGCGAATTCGCCGTTTCGCTTCACGAACTCCTTGGTGCCGTCCATGGGGTCCACCAGCCAGAAGCGTTTCCAGTTCTTGCGCTCGGCGTAGGGCGGACGGGCGGCCTCCTCGGACATCAGGGGGATGTCCGGATGCAGCGCCTGAAGCGACTGGGTGATGATCTCGTTGGAGGCCCGGTCCGCCCTGGTTATGGGCGAATCGTCCTCCTTGAGCTCCACCTCGAAATCCGTGGAGTAGACTTGCATGATGGCCTGCCCGGCCAGTCGGGCCACGGAACAGACGGCGTCGTAATCGAGGGGCGTGAGTGCTGACATGATGACCTCTGATGGTTGCGGCTGTCAGGGCGCGTAGGCCGCCAGGGCTTGATCCACGGGGCCACGTGCCAGAACGCGGCCATTTTCAAGCACCAGGGCGTGGGTGGCGCAGGACGGAATCTCCGACGGATTGTGCGTGACGATCACCAGCTGCTTGCCCTGCGCGGCCAGCTCGTCCAGCAGCGCGAGCATCTCGGCGCGCGCGGCAGGGTCCAGCCCGCCAAGCGGCTCGTCCAGCAGCAGCACGGGGGGATCGAAGGCCAGGGCGCGTGCGATCATGGCCCGGCGCGCCTGCCCCTGGGAGAGCGTGCCCATGGCGCGGTCAGCCAGGGGGTTCAAATCCAGGCGGTCCAGCCAGGAGGCCGCTCGGGCCAGCATTTCCGGGCTGGGCTGATCGTAGAGGCCGAAGCTGCCGAAGAACCCGGACACCAGCACGTCGCGCACGGTGGTTTCCGGCGGGTACTCGGCCTGGGCCTCCCAGGAGACCACGCCCAGGCGGGCCCGCAGCTCCCAGATGCTGAACGGTTCGGGCAGGCCGAAGCGGGTCACGCTGCCGGACGCCGGGTGCAGGTCCGCGGCCAGGAGCTTCAAAAAGCTCGACTTGCCCGCGCCGTTTCGCCCCGCCACCACCCAATGCTCGCCGGGAGCGAGCGACCAGTCCAGCGGGGCCAGGACCTCGCTCCCGCCAAGGGTGACGCTGGCCGCGCGCAGCGACAGGAGCGGCTCCCCTCCGGCATGCGGGGCCGCACCGTCCGACACGGTGGAAGACCGGGCGCGGGCAGCAGCCCTGTTGCGGCGGGACAGCTTTTTGGCTGCGTCCGCGAGCGGTCCGTGAAACACCTCCCTGCCCTTTTCGAGCATGAGCGCCGAAAAATCCAGGTCCGGCAGGCTCTCGGGATGGTGCGTGGCCGCGGCCAGCCCCACGCCGTTCTCGGCCAGACGCGTAAGCACGCGGTGCAGAAAGCGGCGCGAGACCGCGTCCAGGCCGTCGGAGGCCTCGTCCAGGAAGAGCCAGTCGGGCTTTCGGATCATGGCGCGGGCCAGCAGCACGGCCTGGGCCTGCCCCTGCGAGAGCTCCAGGAAGGGTTTGTAAGCCAGATCGCCGATGCCCAGGGCCTCCAGCGATTCCAGCGCGGCCAGCCGCTTGTCCTGCCCGAGCTCGCCGGACGGCAGGGGCGAGTCCGTCAGGCCCGAGACCACCACCAGCCAGCCGGACACGTTCCAGCCCCGTCGCCGGTAGAGGTCCCGCAGGTCGGCTCCGGCAAGGCCCATGCGCGTCCTGGCCTCGATGGGGCTCGGGCTGGCGTGTCCGTCCACCACATACAGGCGCTCTCCGGCGAAGCCGCCGCCCGGCAGTTGGTCCGGCCAGATCTCCCCCCTGGCCAGGCGCAGAAGGCTCGACTTTCCCGCCCCGTTGCCGCCCACCAGGGCCACCCGGCCACCGGGCGGAAGATGCCAGGACACGCCGTCCAGAATCGGACGCCCTCCCCGGCTGACCCGTACGTTTTTCAGTATGATTTCAACGCTCATGACCGCGGCAGCATAGCCCCGGCGCTGCCAAAAGGCCAGCAGGCAGCTCCGGCTTGCATTTTGCGGCACCATGTGATCATTCTCACACTGCATGAACGCCTTGGAGGAAAGACGCGTGAGTACCTGCACCATCCTGCTTGTGGACGACGAGGCTGAATTCATCGAGACCCTGGGCAAGCGTCTGACCCGACGCGGCCTCTCCGTGCTGCTGGCCAATTCCGGCCAGGAGGCCCTTGACCTGATCGCCGCCCAAGAGATCGATGTGGTGGTTCTGGACGTGAAGATGCCCGGAATGGACGGCATCGAAGCGCTCCAGAAAATAAAGGCCCTGAAGCCCGACCTGGAAGTGCTGATGCTCACGGCCCACGCCAACGTGGAAGTGGCCATGCGCGGCATGGAGCTTGGAGCCTTCGACTACCTCATGAAACCCGTGGAGCTGGACGACCTGCTGTACAAAATCCAGGATGCCAACAAAAAGAAGTGTCTGACCGGTTAGGTCCCACGTGTTCACGCGCCTGAAGACCTTTTTCTCGAGCCTCATCGGCGAGGGACCGGATCAGAGCCAGGGGCTCTCCGACGAGGAGATCCTGGCCGAATTCAAGAAGCGCTATCACAATTTCCGGCTGCTGCTCACAGCCAACAAGAAGACCCTGGCCATCATGAGCGAGATGGAACAAGCCCTTCGCGGCAAGTTCGTCTTCGGCATGGCCTTTGTTCGCTCCCAGGCCACCGCCGTTTCCGTGAACGTCTTCCGCATCGTCAAGCACCTCTCCGAAATCGCCCCCGGCAAGTACGACCTGCTCTTCGACCGCCTGAAGGACATCCAGGCCCAGATCGCCGCCGTGCTGGACCGCCAGCCCCAGACCCTGGCCACCGAACTGGTGCTGCCGCTCGAGGCCGTGGGCCGCGACATGGCCGACCAGGTGGGCTCCAAGATGGCCAACCTGGGCGACATCATGACCCGCGTGGGCCTGCCCGTGCCCCCCGGGTTCGCCATCACCTCCCTGGCCTACTCGCGCTTCATGCAGGACACGGGACTTCAGGACGAGGTCAACCGTCTGATCCAGGCCGTTGGCGCGGACGACCACGCCACGCTCCTGCCGTTGTGCTCCCAGATCCAGCAGATGATCCTGGCGGCGGAGGTCCCCGCCGAGGTGGCCCAGGCCATCCGCGACGCCTACGCCGCGCTGGAGGCCAAAACAACCCCGCGCGTGCGCGTGTCGCTGCGTTCCAGCGCCCTGGGCGAGGACGCGCTGGGACAGTCCTTCGCGGGGCAGTTCCGCAGCGTCCTTGGCGTTGCTCCGGAAGAGCTCATCATCACATACAAGGAGATCGTGGCCAGCAAATACAGCCCTCAGGCCGTCACCTACCGGCTGGCCAAGGGCATCCCCGACGAAGACGTGGCCATGTGCGTGGGCTGCATGGCCATGATCAGCGCCCGCTCCGGCGGCGTGGCCTACTCGCGAAACCCCCTGGCCATCCGCGACGACGAAGTGTTCGTGCACTCCGCCTGGGGCCTGGCCAAGACCGTGGTGGATGGGGCCGTGGCCTCGGACCTGTTCGTGATCCGGCGCGGGAACCCGCCCCGCCTGACAGAGAGCCGCGTCTCGCGCAAGGACCGCATCTTCCTGTGCGACCCGGTGGCGGGCGTCTGCCGTCAGGAAGAGGCCGGACCTCTGGCCGACCAGCCCAGCCTCTCCGACGAGGAGGCATTGCGCCTGGGCGAGATCACCATCGCGCTGGACAAATCATACGGCGAACCTTTGGACATCGAATGGGCCATGGACGAAGCCCGCAACATCTTCCTCTTGCAGTGCCGCCCGCTCAAGCAGATGGAAATGAGCAAGACCGCGCGCCCCGCGGGCCAGTTCGGCAAGCCCCTCCTGTCCGGCGGCGTCACGGGCAGCCCCGGCGTGGCCGCCGGGATGCTGCATCTGGTTGCGCGCGACATGGACATGCTCACCTTCCCCGAGGGCGGCGTGCTGCTCTGCTCCGAGGCCGCCCCGCGCTGGGCCACGCTCCTCAGCAAGGCTTCCGCCCTGGTGTGCGAGCGCGGCAGCTCGGCCGGACATCTTGCCAACGTGGCCCGCGAATTCGGCGTGCCCGCGCTCATGGGCCTGGACGGGGCCGTGTCCGCCCTGTCGGCCACGGCGGGCAAGGGCGAGGTCACCGTGGACGCCGACGGGCTGGCCGTCTATTCCGGACGCGTTGAGGGGTTGCTGGCCCTGGCTCCGCCGCCCCAGGACACCCATGGGCACGAGTCGCCAATGCACGCCATCCTGCGTGACGTGCTGGACATCGTGGCTCCGCTGAACCTCCTGGACCCCGGCGCCAAGGAGTTCGCCCCGGAGAACTGCCTCACCCTGCACGACATCACCCGCTTCAGCCATGAAAAATCCGTCCTGGAGATGTTCCGTTTCGGCCAGGACTTCCACTTCTCCAAGCGGGCCTCCAAGCAGCTCAAGTACCGCGTGCCCATGAAGTGGTTCTTCGTGAACCTCGACGACGGCTTCACCCACGACATCAAGGGCAAGTACGTCACCATGGAGGAGATCGCCTGCGATCCGGTGCACGCCCTCTGGGAGGGGTTCGTGGCCGTCCCCTGGGCCGGTCCGCCGCCGGTGGACGCCGCCGGATTCATGCACATCGTGGCCCATTCCACAGTGAACCGCAACATTGCCGCTGGCGGCGACAGCGAGTACGCGCAGGGCAACTATTTCATGATCTCAAGGCATTACATGTGCCTGAGTTCGCGCTTCGGCTACCACTTCTGCACCGTGGAAGCCCTGGTGGACGAGCGCGAGAACGAGAACTACGTGAGCTTCCAGCTGAAGGGCGGCGCGGCGGAGCAGGACCGGCGCGTGCGCCGCGCCCGGTTCACCGGCGAGATTCTGGAGAAGTACAACTTCCGCGTGGAACAGCAGGGCGACGAGATGCGGGCCGTGTACGCCAAAGGTCCCATGGACGTGATGCTCGATAGGCTTCGCGTGATCGGCTACCTGCTGATGCACACCCGCCAGTTGGACATGGTGATGACCAACGAAGCCCTGGTGAACCACTACCGCCAGCGCTTCGACAGGGAAATCGGGGACATCCTGCGTGAATCGGGCGAGAAGCACATGGCGCTGGTGATGCGGGAGATGGCGTGAGGCCCGACGAGGCCGACAGTTGCACCAGACTCACGCAGCGGGAGATAGACTTCCTGCTGGACCTCTACCCCTTCGATTCCTCCCGCTGCCTCTCCGCTACCGGGACTGAAATGCCCTCCGCCTCCCCCTGGCTCCGGTATCTCCCAAGGATGCACCGCCACGGACGCCAGGGCCTTGGCCTCTCCGTTGCCGAGGCGTCCACGCTCTGGCGCTCGCTCCTGGACGGAGTGTTCCTGCGCGACATGGGGCTTGGCCCCAACCAGTGGATTATCGTGTGGCTGGTGGCGGTCCAGGGCGGCGAGACCCCCGTGGAAGGACTGAAGGAGGTTCTGGGGCTCACATCGGAAGAACTGGACGCCGAACTGGCCACTCTTCAGAACAGAGGCATCCTGAAGCTGTTGGACGCGGGCCGCACCGACGGACTGGCCACCGGGACAGTGTGCATGAAGGACCTGCCCGCCATGCAGCGGCTCATCGCCCTGGCGAAGCAGGTGCGCGACGCGGTCCTTCTGAACATCGGAGACGAGGAGCTGTCGGCCATGCACGCCACGCTCCTCAAGATGATCGACAACCTGCGCAGCGTCGCCGGGGCTACAGGTCCTCCTCAAGCTCCCCGCTCACCTGGAACTTCTTCATGAAGGCCCGGTCGATGCGGTCTTTGAGCCACATGGCCGTCTGGCCTTCGTAGGTCAGATAGCCCTTGCTGAGTATCCCCTGGCCGTCGCCGCAGTTCAGAATCAGCAGATAGCCGCTATTGAGGTCGGTGAAGGCCATCAGGTCGCGGCCTTCCAGGGCCGCCATCAGGTTGTGGCGCAGCACCGGGTTCTGGCGCACCGGATACACCCCCACCTTGTCCAGTTCGCGGGGCTGGAAGCTGATGCAGTCGCCTCCGCCGAAGATATTGGGGTGGGTGACGCTTCGCAGAAAACGGTCCACGAGAATGCCGCCCCGCTGCCCCCGGACTCCCATGGCTATGCCGAAGCGCGACAGGTCGGGCTGGGGGGTCACGCCGATGGCCAGAAAGGCCACGTCGTAAGGCACGCGCAGGCCGTCGGACAGGATGGCCGTGCCGTCCTCCAGGCGCGAGACGGTCAGACCGTCGAAGATCTTGATGCCTCGCCGGGCAAGCGAGCGGTAGGCCAGTTGGCGCACCCGCTCGGAAAAGCGCGACAACAGGCCGCGCCCCGGGGCGATGGCCACGTCGGGGGTTTCGTTGCATTCGCAGCCGATCAGCTTGCAGGCGTTTCCGGCCAACTCGAAACCTGCTGGCCCGCCGCCGATCACCAGCACTCTGGGGCTCCCCCCCATGGACACGATGTCTTCCATATGGCGCTTGGCGTAGAGCAGGTTTTCGATGGGCTTCACCGGGAAGACGTCGGCGCGTCCGCTGCCCGCCACCGTGGACGGGGGCAGCGACCCGGTGTTGAAGGAGCAGACGTCGTACCCCACGGCCATGCCGTTCTCCAGGCGCGCCGCGTTCTTTTCCGGCGCAATGGATATGACCTTGCTGCGGATGAACGTGGCTCCGCCCTTCTCGGCCATCTTGCGCACGTTGAAACGGCACTCCTGGGGCGTGTAGTACCCGGAGAGCATTCCTGGCCCCATGCCGGAGTAATAGTGGTGGTCGGCGGGGCTTACCAGCGTGACGTGATGCCCTGCTCTCTGGAAGCTGGCCAGATCGGCCAGAACCGAAAGATGCGCGTGCCCGCCGCCCACGAGAAGGAGGTGCTTTCCCATGTATTGGATATGCGCCAGAGCGCAAAAGAAGGCAAGAGGCGGGATGCCGGCAGGACACGACTGACCCGCACAACTCCGGCCTCCCGCTGGCGACGGCGCATCGCCCTTCCTGTCGCCATCTGGTCCGGGGCTTCGATCAGGCCTGAATTCCCTTGGGATTCTGGCCGTACTGGTTGGACCCGGGCTGGCTGTCCTTGAGCGCAAACACGAGGTGCACGACGATCCCGACGAGAGGAACGAGCCAGATCAGCACCCACCAGCCGGACCGGTTGGTGTCGTGATAGCGCCGTACGGTTACGGCAAGCGCGGGCAGGAATGTGGCCGCCAGATAGATGGTGCTCAACAGGCCGTACCCTGAGGATTCGTTGTAGGTTCCGGCCAGCCCGTCCACGAAACCGAGCGCCATGCCGGCGAGGAGGTTGAACAGGACGAAAAACCAATATTCCTTGCGCCTGGCGCGGCCGCTGAACACGGCGTAGTTCCTGAGCACCTCGAGATACCAGCCGAATGCGCTCAGCTGCCGCTCCTGCTGGACGTAGCCACGGTCCGCAAGGCCGGTGTCGGGGCTCCCGATCACGGCCTGGCAATGTTCACACCTGATTGAGCCGTCGACGATTTCCTTCCCGCAGTTTGGACAGATCATATCCCCTCCTCATTTTTCAACTATCTGACATGGTATCATGCACGGCAGGGCTGCACAACGGGAGGCAAAAAAAAAGCGCCCGCAAATGCCTCGAAAGGGCTGAACGGACGGGGGCAGACCGCAGGCCTACACGGGACGTGCAAGGAGAAGGGAATGAAGACTCGACGGCAGATCGAGGCCACAAGGCTGTTGTGGCCAGGAGAGAGCATGAAAAGAAGAGGTTCCGAGGCGCCCGCTAGTGTTCCTTCATGAGCCCCAGGCGTCTGAGTTCGGTCAGCAGCGCGTTCTCTTCGATGGGTTTTTGCAGGAAAGCCGTGGCCCCGCCCAGGAACATGGCGTTGTGGGTGTCCTCGGCGTCTTCGAGCACCGACGTGATGATGATCTTGGCCTGGCAGGCCTTGTCCACCCCGTGGTCCTTTTCGACGTCGCGGATTTCCCGCATGGCTTCGGAACCGTCGATCTCGGGCATGCGCAGGTCCATGCATACGAGATCATAGGGTTTCATTTCCTTCAGGGCGCGCTGGAATGCCATCACCGCCTCTTCCCCGTTTTCGGCCACGTCGCACAGGGCATAGGGGTGCAGGATATACTCCAGGAAGCTCCTACTGTAGAAATCATCGTCAACTATTAGAACGCGCATGCCAATCTCCGATTTTTGGCTGGCAATTTCAAGCGGATGCAAGGTCTCCTAGCTTCTGAGTCCCCGGCCTGTCAAGGCTGCGCGAAAGGCACCATGTTCATGGCGTTCCCCGCGCAGTGGCAATTCGAGTCGTAGCGGGCCACGTATTCCAGGCGCGACCGCAGGCAGCTGACCTGCCCGTCCTCGAAAACCACCCAAACCCGGCCGTACCCCAGGCACAGATAGCGCCCGGCCCGCACCGAGTCCGCCGCTGCGCGAGGCTCACCCAGGAGCTCCCGTACCTCGGCCACGCCCATGCCGGGGCGGACGTAGCGGCGCGCCAGTTCTTCGTCGTCCTTGAGCCTGGTCTCCAGTTCGCGGCCCGTTTCCTCGGCCTTGGCCTTGCGATCCTGCAGGGAAGGAGGCTGCGGCGCGCCAGGCGTTGTGGGCCAGACATTGCCCGAAGCGCCCTGGGGCTGCTGCTGGCCCTGGGCCTGCGCCAGCATGGCCGGCCGGGCCTGGGCGAAAGCGCTCCCGGCGGACGCGGCCAGGATCACGATGACGAGCAGGGCGATGCGGGGCATGGTCACGCTCCTTGCGGGTGTGGCGTGCTCAGGTTCACGGATGCCGATAATCGCGCAGAAGCAGGTCTTCGGCATCTTCGCTGGGCACGGGCCTGGAGAACAGGAATCCCTGGCCGTACTGGCAGGCCAGGCCCTTCAGTTCGCTCAGTTGGTCATTCTCCTCGACTCCCTCGGCCACCACTTCCAGCCCCAGGTTCCTGGCCAGGTTGACGATGGCCCCCACGATCTCCGAGTTCTCGTGGCCCGTGCCCATCTTGCCCACGAAGCTGCGGTCGATCTTCAGTGTGTCCAGGGGGAAGCTGTGCAGATAGGCCAGGGACGAATAGCCGGTGCCGAAGTCGTCGATGCTGATCTTCACGCCCAGGTCCTTCAGGTGGGCCAGCATGCGCGAGGCGAACTCCGCGTTCTCCATGACCTTGCTCTCGGTGATCTCGAGCTTGAGCGACTCAGGCGAGATGCCCGTCTGTTCGATCACGTTGCGGATTTCGGCCACCAGCTCCAGGTTCATGAACTGCTTTGCGGAGAGGTTCACGCTCATGGTCAGGGGCGGTCCCTCCGGACGCAGCTTCTGCCATTTGGCCAGCTGCTCGCAGGCCTTCCTGAGCACCCAGCTGCCGATGGGCATGATGAGGCCGGTCTCTTCGGCCACGGGGATGAACTCGCCCGGCGCGATGAGCCCCCGTCTGGGGTGGTTCCAGCGGGCCAGCGCCTCGAAGCCCCTGATCTCCCCGGTGGCGATGCTCACGATGGGCTGGTAGTGCAGCGCCAGTTCGCCGCGCTCCACGGCCAGGCGCAGGTCGGTCTCCAGCTGGAGGAGCGAGGTGGCCGCCTGGTGCATGGTGGCGTCGAAGATCTCGTAACGGGCCTTGCCCAGCGCCTTGGCCCGGTACATGGCGATATCCGCGTCTCGCACCAGGTGCTCGGGGCGCTCGTAGGTCCAGGTTTTGAGAACCACGCCGATGCTGGCCGAGGTGAACACCGGGCGGCCCTGGATGATGAAGGGCCGGGCCAGCTCGTCCTGAAGGCGGGACAACACGTGTGTGGCGTCCAGTGTTCCGGAGATGTCGTCCACCAGGATGGCGAACTCGTCGCCTCCGAAGCGGGCCACGGTGTCCATGGGCCGAAGCGCCCGGAGCAGGCGCGCGGAGGCCTCCACCAGCAGGGTGTCCCCGGCCTGGTGACCCAGGCTGTCGTTGACCACCTTGAAGCGGTCCAGGTCCAGAAAGAACAGGGCGAAACGGTAGCCGTGCTTGCGCTGGGACCGGTGCAGCGCCCACTCCAGCCGGTCCATGAACAGGATGCGGTTGGGCAGGCCGGTGAGGGCGTCGTGGAAGGCCTGGTGGCGCAATTGCTCCTCTGCGTTCTTGCGCGCGGTGATGTCTCGCGTGAGGCCTTCGTAGTACTGGAGGCTGCCGTCCTCGCCGCGCACCTCCCAGGCGCTTTCGGAGAGCCACACGGTCAGTCCGTCCTGGCGGCGCACCTCGGACTCGAAATCCAACACCTGGCCCTTTGCGGCAAGTTCGGAAAGGAAATCCTCACGGCGCTTGGCGTCCAGGAAGAGGCGCGCGCCGAAGTCGGACAGGTCGGCCATGAGGGATTCGGGCGAGTCGTATCCCAGGATGCGGGCCATGGCCGGGTTGGCTGAGATGAAGCGCCCGTCCGGGGCCGCCTGGAAGATGCCGTCCAGGGAGTTTTCGAAGATGGAGCGGAACTTCTCCTCGGCGCGGCGCAGTTTCTCCTCGGCGCGTTTGCGCTTGGTGATCTCCATCATGGAGCCCTCGTAGAAGAGCACCTGCCCGCTCTCGGAGCACACGGCCCGTGCATGCTCGCTGATCCAGATGATCTTGCCGTCCTTGCGGTACACCTGGGATTCGAAGGCCGCCACGCTTCCCCCGCGCCGGATGGCCTGACAGAAGGCTTCGCGCCGGTCCGGCTGCACGTAGAGCATGCCGCCGATGTCCAGCAACTGCTCCATGAGCTCCTGGGGGGAATCGTACCCGCAGATGCGCGCCAGGGCCGGGTTGGCGGAGATGAAGCGCCCCTCCGGGGTGGTCTGGTAGATGCCCTCCTGCGCATTCTCGAAGATGGTGCGGTATTTTTCCTCGGCCAGGCGCAGGCGCTCCTCGGCCAGCTTCCGGGCGGTGACGTTCTCCACCGTGCCTTCCAGGAAACGCTGGTCACCGCCACCCGAGCCGGGGGCGCCAGGCGCGCCGCCCTGCACCAGCCTGGCGCTGAGCGCCAGCCAGATGGGTTGTCCGTCCATGCGCCTGGTGAGCACCTCGAAGCCCGACACCTCGCCGTTTTCCTCCAACTGGCTCCACAGCTCCACGGAGCGCTCGGGGTCGTTCAGGAACAACTCGCACAACTCCGGACGCTCCAGCAGTTCGCGCGTGGAAGAGCATCCCAGGATACTCGCCAGTGCCGGGTTGACCATGGTCAGGTTCAGGTCCAGCGAGGCCTGGAAGATGCCCATGACAGCGTTCTGGACAACGCTGCGGTACTGGCGCTCCGCCCGGCGCAAGGCGTCCTCGGCCTTTTTGCGGGCGGTGATGTCCGTGTAGATCCAGAACACCCCGACCCGCACGCCGCTCACGGTGATGGGACAGGCCACCACCAGCACGTGGACCTGCCCGCCGTCCTTGCGCCTGCGCACTGTTTCGCGCTGGATGATGCCGGCCATGGAGGCCCTGCGCCGCAGGTCCCTGGATTCCTCGCGCAATTCGTCGGGCACCACCAGTTCGGGCAGGCGGCGTCCCTTGGCCTCGGAGGGCGTATATCCGAAAAGCGACTCGAACCCCCGGTTGACCTCGACCACGTAATCCTCATCGCCCACGATCACGATGGCCTGGGGGGAGTTCTCGAAGAGCTGCTCGAAGTACGCCCGCTGCAGCCGGAGCTGGTCGTCCTCGCCGTGGGCCGTGGCGATGTCCATCTGGGCGCGCACCAGGCCACCTGCCAGCACCCGCAGCACCACCAGGCGCATGCGGTCCGGGTCGGCCAGGGACACGACATTGATGGCCGGGCAGGCGCGCCCGCCCTGGCCGCTGCCCGCCCCGTCGTCGTCCACCATGAGCACGGGCGTGTCCGGGCTGCGCAGGCGGATCAACTGCGTCACCTCCGTCACGGTCATGTCCGCCGGGTTGGAGGCCACCAGAATGAGATTCCATCCGTAGGAGGACAGGCGCGCGTCGAGCGCGGGCAGGGTATCGACACGGACGTAGGCGGGACTCAACCCCGCCTTGCCAAGCTCGCGAATAAGCGATTCCGACACATCCTCGCTGGAATGCACGATAAGGACCCGGAAAGCGTTGCTCACGGTATTCTCGATACGGAAGGGGGCCGCGAAAGCCCGTTGGTAAAACATGGAACGTTGCCGAAAGGCCCTGACCGGGAAAACCCGCAAGACAGGCTCACGCCTCGCCCCCGATGCGCGCGGCCCAGGCGCGCGCCTGGGCCGTGAACAGCTCCAGGGCCTGGGTGAAAGCCGCCCGTGCCACCTCGCGTCGGGGTTCGTCCTCCTCGCGCAGGCGCTCCTCCAGGACGCTGGCCGCCTCGGCCAGCTGATCGCCGCCGAGGTTCGCGGCCAGCCCCTTCACCGAGTGGGCGAGCATCATGGCGTCGTCGGTCCTGCCCTCGGCCAGAAGCCCGGTCAGGACGGACGCGGCGTTTTCGTACTCGCGCACGAACCCTACCAGAAACCGGGCGTACAGTTCCTGGTTGCCCATGAGCAGGGTAAGGGCCCGTGAGGAGTCCAGCACGCTTCGGGCAGGATTTCCATCGCGGGAGGCCTCGCGGGGGCGGTGCTGGCGCAGGGCCGCGAACAGGGAGGACGAGTCCAGCGGCTTGCCCAGATGATCGTCCATGCCCGCTTCCAGGGCGCGCAGGCGATCCTCTCCGGTGGCGTGCCCGGTCAGGGCGATCACCGGCATGTCCCGGCAGGAGGGGATTTGGCGTATGGCCCGGAAAGTCTCGTAGCCGTCCATGCCTGGCATCTGGATGTCCAGCAGCACCGTCTCATAGGATTCCCCGGCGAGCATGGCCAGCGCGACGGGTCCGCTCTGGGCTCCGTCGGGATCTAGCCCCGCCTGGCGCAGCATCTCGAGCGCGGTGTGGCGGCTCAGTTCGTTGTCGTCCACGACCAGCACGCGCATGCCCTCCAGCCCACGGGTCAATTCGCCCATGTCTTCGACCGACGAGCCGAGCGCGCACTGGCCCGCTTCATCGGCCAGGGGCAATTCCACCCTGAAACGGAACGAGCTGCCCTGTCCTGGCGCGCTTTCGGCCTCCAGTCTGCCCCCCATGGCCTCCACCATGCGCCAGGCTATGGAAAGCCCGAGCCCGGTGCCGCCAACGACCCTGCTGAGCTCGGCATCGGCCTGGGCGAAGGGCTGGAACAGTTTTTCCAGATTTTCCCCGGCCATGCCGATGCCTGTGTCGGTCACGCGGAAAGCGTACGCGGCCCGGCCGGGTGCGGAGGGAAGAGCTTCCACCGCCAGCTCCACCTTCCCGGCGGAGGTGAAGGCCAGGGCGTTCTCCATGAGGTTGCCCAGCACCTGTTCCAAACGCAGTTCGTCGCCCAGGACCACGCCGGACGTGTCGCCGGTCATCCGCAGTCGCAGGGAAAGCCTCTTGGCGTCCGCCTTGGGCGCGAAGCGTTCCCGAAGGCGTTCCACCACGTCGCGCACGCAGAAGGCGACGGGGACCAGCTCCAGACGTCCCGTCTCAAGCCTGGAATAATCCAGTATGGATTCGATGACCTTGAGCAGGGACCGGCTGGCGGCGAGGGCTTTTTCCAGGTTGTCGCGCTGGCGGGTGTCCAGCGGGGTCCGCAGGGTGAGTTCGGTAAGCCCCATGATGGCGTTCATGGGGGAACGGATCTCGTGGCTGACGTTTGCCAGGAAGCGGCTCTTGGTCTTGCTGGCCTCTTCGGCGGCGCGTTTGGCTTCCAGAAGTTCCGTCACGTCGGTGATGACCGACACGGCTCCGGTCAGTTCGCCGGAGAGACCGCGCAAAGGGCCGACGCTCACGTTGCCCCAGAAGACCGAACCGTCCACGCGCACGTAGCGGGTCTGCATGCAGAAGCGGCCGACCGGGGCTTCCGCCACCTTCTGGCTCAGCTTCACGGCGGCTTCGCGTTCTTCCGGGTGCAGGAAGTCGAGATAGGTCCTGCCCAGGATTTCCTCGGGGCTCATCCCGAAAAGCTGACCCATGGGCTGATTGACGAACAGCACCCTGCCCTGGCCGTCCAGCTCCGCGATGCCCCAATTGGCGCTGTTGACGATGGCCTCCAGCCGCTCCTGGTTGCGCCGGAGTTCCCGGCGGGAGGCCTCCCGCTCGGACACGTCCTGGATCACGGACTGGAGCAGCGCCCTGCCCCCCTGGTGCACCGGCCCGGAATAGATCTGGACCTCGCGCGCCTCGCCCGAGGCCAGCCTGTGCACGGCGGAGATGGGCGGGAAATCGCCCTTCATGGCTTTCGCCACATTGGAGGCGATACGCTCCCGGGGTGCGATGTTTATGCGTTCGAGCGGCATGCCGGCCATCTCCTCGCGGGACCAGCCGTAGAAACGCGAGGCGGCCGGGTTGGCCTCCGCCACGCACAGGCAGTCCGGATCGACAAGCATCTTCACGGCGGGGGAATCCTCGAACAAGCTGCGGCTGAGTTCCAGGGATGCTTCCAGGTCCCAGGCGGCCTGCCTGCCCCGACGTATCTCCCTGGCGAGGCGTCTGTTGAGCAGACGCAGCTTGGTGGTGCGCTCGACCACCTGCCTGCGCAGTTGCTGCGGGGAACGCAGGAAGGCGTGCAGAAGGACCGAGGCTACCAGGGCGATGCCCATGGACACGCCGTATCCGGCCAAATAATCGTGCAGGCCAGGCCACGGAAGGGAGGAGCCGACCTGAAGGAAAAGGGTCACACCCGGGACCTTCACGGGCAGCGTCACCACGGGGTGTGCGCTCATATCCAGGGCGGCAGGGGAAAGCCTCGCGGCAGAGTCATACAGGGTCCGGCCGGAAGCCGAATCCACCCGGCACACCATCCCGTGGCGTTCGATGTCATCCAGCCCGCTTACGCGCACCAGCCTGTCCAGGCTGGTTACGGCGGTGGTGAACCCCCAGAAACGCTCCTCGCCAGCCTGGCCCAGGAACACGGGTATGCGGCTCGCGAAGCCCTGCCGTCCGTTCCCCAGAGTGAACGGCCCCACGGCAAAGACAGTTCCGGCAGCAGTGGAACTGGTCAGGTCCGCGGCCCATTCGGACGCGTTCAGGAGATCTTTGCCGATGACGTGCGCATACCCTCGCTTGGGGTACACTGCGGAGATGACTCCGTCGGGGGCCAGGCTCATTGCCTCCACGACGGGAAAGGCCTTTTCCACGGCGTCCGCCGTGGATTCGAAATTCGAGGAGTCCAGCGCATGCGCGCGCACCAGAGCCGCCAGGATGCTGGGGGCGGTTCCGAGCTGCGCCAGGGCGCCCTCCATGCTTCGCACGCGTTGCGCGCAAAAGCTCTCGAGCCGGGCCTGGTACTCCTGACGCTTTTCCTTGAGACTGGTCGTGAAATGAACATGGGACAGCCCCAGGATAAGGGCCGCCAGAAGCATCGGCGGGAGCAGGGAACGCAGTGTCGTCATGGCCGCCTTCGATGAGATTGCGGAAACGGAAACAACCAGCCACGCGGCAGCACCATTACCGCGCGCGGCGGTGCTTGTAAATGCTTGCAAACAAAGAAGCCCCGCCTTTCCGGGCGGGGCTTCTGCCTATCTCATGGGGATGTTGCGGGCCTAGTAGACGCCGAACAGGTTCAGGGCCAGCAGCAGAAGGGCCACCACGGCGATGCGCTTCACCGCCAGGGGGCTGATGCGCTTGGCGATCTGGGGGGCGATGAAGCCGCCCAGGATGGCCGCCGGGAACATGATCAGAAAGAAGGTCAGGTCGAAGTTGCCGAACTGGTAGTGGCGCATGGTGCTCATGGCCGTGTTGAAGAAGATGGCCAGAAGCGAGCTGCCCACCACCAGGTACATGGGCAGGCCCAGCACCACGGTCATGAGCGGCATCATGAAGGGGCCGCCGCCGAATCCCATCATGGAGGCCACGATGGCCAGCAGGAAGGAACAGATCAGGCCGATGATCATGTTGACCTTGAAGGTCTGTCCCCAGAATTCAACTTCCATATACATAGTCGTCTCTCCCTTTGGCGCGGGTTAGCTTTAGGCCGATTTTTCGGCGCGGGCCTTGAATTCCTTGAGGATGGCCTGTTCCTTCTTGTTCTTGGCGATGTAGCCGGGCGTGGTCTGCCAGAACAGCAGGGCGGCCAGGACCAGGAGGATCCAGCCGAAGACGAACTTGTACTGTTCGATGGAGACCAGCTCGGTCAGCTTCGGGCCGATGAAGCCGCCTGCGGCCATGGCCAGGCCAAGGATGATGCCCAGCTTCCAGCTGATGAACTTGATCTTGGAGTAGTTGTAGATGCCCGAGCCCTGGGAGAAGAGCACGGTGGGGGTGACGGTGCCGGCCACGATGGTGTGGGGCAGCGCCGGGAACAGGGCCAGGAGCACCGGGTTCATGATGAAGCCGCCGCCCGCGCCGATGAGCACGCCGAACACGGCGATGACCAGGGTGAGCAGGAAGGGCCAGAACACGTTCAGGCTGGTTCCGGCGTTCTCCAGGTACATGACGGGGAAGGCGATCTTGTTCTCGATGGTGGCCGGGGCGGACTTGTCCTTTCCGGCGTAGGCCACGATGGTGTACTTGCCGGGGGCCGATCCGGAGGGAATCTTCACGGTGGCGGTGAAGGCGCCGTCGGCTGCGGTCTCCACGGAGGGGACCAGCAGCTTGCCCTTGCTGCGGAAGCGGGCCTTGGTAAGCTGCATGGAGCGGCGCTTGTTCTCGGGGGCTTCCAGCTTGGGCAGCAGGTCGCCGCGCGAGCCGATGATGGAGGCCATGAGCGAGGCCTGGTAGGCGTCGATGGCTATCTTTGCGGGAACGTTGTAGGCCACGTCCGCGCCGAGATCCTTCAGCACCTGGGAATACTGGAACTTGGGACCGGATGCGGGCACCTTGGACAGGGCCTCGGCCTTATCCTTGGGGATGTAGATCTGGTAGAAAGCGGGCATGTCCTGGGTCAGGAACAGCTTGTAGGGGGGAGGAGTGTTCTCGTCGGGCTTGCGGTCGTCGAAGTAAACGGCGCGCACCTTGTTGTCGTTGAAGACTTCCAGGTACACCTGGGAGCCGGGGGCGGCCTTGCCGCTCACTTTTGCATCGCCGCCGTTGTCCAGGGCCTGCTTGTCCACGGTCAGGGTGATGGTTCCCCCAGCCTGCGGGGCCGGAGCGGCGGCGGCCGGAGCGGCTGCGGCGGGGGCCGCCGGTTTGTCCTGTGCCGTCCCCATGGGCACGTAGTACGATGCCAGCACCAGGCAGAGCATCACCGTGGAAATGATCGCGCGTTTTCTCGACATGCCTGCAACTCCTTCTCGTATTCTGATTGAAGAGCGACCTCCCCGATGCCGGGGCGGTTACAGTCCGGGTTCTTCCAACTGATGCTTCAGGAGCTTCTCGCCCCACGAGGCGCGTACGTTCCTGGAGGCGACGTTGGGCCGCACGAACTCCAGGGCGTGGGCGGTGCAGCCGGTGACGCAGGCCGGATTTTTGCCGGTGTCGATGCGGTCGCGGCAGAAATCGCATTTGATGGCCTTGCCGGAGGCTTCGTCCCACTGGGGGACGTTCCAGGGGCAGGCCACGATGCAGGCCTTGCATCCGACGCACAGCTTGGACTGCACGAACACAATCCCGTCCTGCTCGCGGCGCGTCATGGCTCCGGTGGGGCAGGCGGACACGCACCACGGCTCCTCGCAATGGAAGCAGGGCATGAACAGGCTCATGATCTTGGGCTTGCCGCCCTTGTTCACCGGACCGACGCTCACCAGCTGGCCGAGCCGCGCTCCCAGTGGCACTCTGTTCTTGGATTTGCAGTGCACCTCGCAGGCCTTGCAGCTGATGCAGCGTTTCGCGTCCGTCTTGATGTAGTAGAGGCTCATGCTTACCCCCGCGGCCTGTCGCCGCCTTGCTGGTTTACGGCTTCACGCGCGTGGGCCAGAACCGACGCGCTTGTGCTCTATCAAAAAACCAAATCAAAATCCTTGAAATATTCGCAACAAGTCGATAGTCAAAAATCCATTACACGCTTGTAAGGAAGTCCGCAAGCCGAAGAAGCATTTGAGAGCGGTACCGCCCCTCGTTCAGCGCCAGGCGGTTGCCCACGGGGCTCCACGCCTGGCCGTGCATCAGGCTGAGCAGGTACGCCTTTCGCGAATCAGCGTCAGGCAACCCGCGACTCCCGGCCAGATGGTCGTACAGGTTGGCCTCGGCGTAACACAGATGATATTCGATGCTTACTGCTTCCCGGAACATGCCTCCAGAGGCCTGTTCCAATTCGGCTAAACGTGCATGAGCGCTCCGCGCCATGCGTTGCAGTCGTGCTGCCGGGTCGAGACGACTCCAATCCGAAGCGTCGCGGTAGGATATGGCAGTTTCCTGACTCATGTGCGTTCCATATGTGCAATCGAAAACAGTGGCAACCCATGTTATTATTATCCCAATCTCCACGCCGCCTTGTCATGGGTTTTCGGAACTGTTACGAGAGGCGGCAAAGAATTCGGGGTGCGTGCGCGCGGTACGGTGCCCGGTCCATACTCGATAGCTAAAGCCGTCAGGAGGCCAATATGTCCAAGAAGGAAGTCTTCAGCGTCTGCGGCATGTGCACCGTGCGCTGCCCGATCATGGTGGACGTGGAAGACGGGGAAATCCGTTTCATCCAGGGCAACCCTCATTCTCCGCTCAAAGGCGCCTTGTGCGCGCGCGGCGCTGCCGGTCCGGCCCTGGAGGCCGACGCCGAGAGGCCCCAGTACCCCATGATCCGCCAGGGAGCGCGCGGAGAGGGCAAATGGGCGCGCGTGAGCTGGGAGGAAGCCTTCGACTACGTGGGCGCAAGGCTCCAGGAGCTCATGGACAAGCACGGACCCCGCACCGTGCTCTTTTCCGACCGGGGCGGACCCTTCGTGGACCTGCACCAGGGCTTCATGCGCGCGCTGGGCTCGCCCAACTACTGCAACCACGACGTGTCCTGCGCACGCAACGTCATGCACGGCAGCCGCTCCGTCACCGGACGCCCCCGCACCGAGTTCGTGTACGACTACGCCAACGCCAGGCACATCGTGCTCCAGACACGCAACATCTTCGAAGCGATCAACGTGGCCGAGGTCAACGGCGTTCTGGACGGCATCGACAAGGGCTGCGAGCTCACCTGCATCGACATCCGCGCCACCGTGTCCGCCAGCAAGGCCGACAACTTCTTCATGATCCGCCCCGGCACCGACTACGCCTTCAACCTGGCCGTGATCCACGAACTCCTGCACAAGGGCCTCTACGACAAGGCCTACGCCGAAATGTGGATCAAGGACCTGGACCGCCTGCGCACCTTCGTGGAGCCCTACTCCCCGGACTGGGCCGCCAAGGAGTGCGGCGTGGAGGCCAAGGCCATCTCCAAGCTGGCCAAGGACCTTTCCAAGGCCGCGCCGCACGTCATCTGGCACCCCGGCTGGATGGTGGCCCGCTACACCGACTCCTTCTACGTGTGCCGCACCGCCTACATCATCAACGCACTGCTGGGCTCCATCGGCGCCAAGGGCGGCCTGCCCATCGCCAGCACCCCCAAGGACGTCGGCCGCCAGGGCATCAAGAAGCTGATGGATCTCTTTCCCAAGCCCGAGGAAAAGCGCGCCGACGGCGTTGGCTGGAAGCTCACCGCCCACGACGCGGGCCCCGGCCTTCTTCACAAGGCCTTCGAGGCCATCGACACCGGCGACCCCTACGACGTGAAGGCCTACATCGCCTTCCGCCACGACCCCCTCATGGCCATGCCCGACCCCGACGCCATCCGCCGCATCTGGGACAAGCTCGATCTGCTGGTCAGCGTCACCTTCACCTGGTCCGACACGGCCTGGTACTCCGACGTGGTGCTGCCCCTGTCGCCCTACCTCTCCCGCGAGTCCATCGTGGCCCAGAAGGGCGGCCTGAAGCCCCAGTTCTTCTGCCGCCAGCGCGCCGTCGCCCCCCGCTTCGAGACCAAGGCCGACTGGGAGATCCTGTGCGGGCTGGCCGAGAAAATGGGCATCGAGAAATACGCCTTCAAGTCCATCGAGGACATCTGGGCCTACCAGCTGGAAGGAACGGGCGTGACCCCCGAGGATCTGGCCAAGAAGGGATTCGTGAGCCTCGCCTCCGAACCCCGTTACCTGGACGTGGAGGACCTCAAGTTCGCCACGCCCTCGGGCAAGCTTGAGATGGTCAGCGAGAAGTGGGAAAAAGCCGGATACGAATCCCTGGCCCCCTACAAGTCGCCCGCCAGACCCGAAGGCGATAACCAGTTCCGCATCGCCTTCGGCCGCGTGGGCACCCACACCCAGGGCCACACCGTCAACAACCCGCTCCTGAACGAGCAGTTCCCAGAGAACGTCCTGTGGTTGAACGCCACGCGCGCCAAGGCTCTGGGCATCAAGGACGGCGATCTGGTCACGGTGTCCTCCGGCGGCCACACAGGCAGGCTCAAGGCTTTCGTCACCGAGTTCATCCACCCGGAGGCCGCCTTCATGGTGCACGGCTTCGGCCACACCCTGCCCGTGGAGACCCGCGCTTTCGGCAAGGGCGTCTCCGACAACGAGCTCATGCGCGGCGGCCTGGCCCTGGAGTCCGCTCCCGGCGGCGGCCTGGCCATGCAGGAGTTCTTCGTGACCGTGGCCAAGGCGTAAGACCGCGTTTCTGGAAAACATGAACATGTTTTTCAGAAACAAAGAAATGGTCTCTTGGGTCAGGTTCATGGCTTGTATGTATGAATGTATCGTGAGAACATCACAGTAGAAACTGTCGAAATGAACCGGAAGGGCCGATGGGATGATGTCCCGTCGGCCCTTTTTGCTGGGAGCGTGGCGGGAAGACGCAGGGGGACTCTGGACAATCAGGAGGGAGGTTGCACACAGAGACCCTCCGGCGGCCAAAGGGCTCCGCCCTTTGGAAACCCTGATAAGCGGCCCGAAGACACGTGACGGTGTCCGGGGGCGTTCGTCTGGAGAAGTCGCGCTCGACGGAGACTGCCCAGGAAGTACCGCGTCTCTTTCCCTTTGCCCGCTGAGGCGAACCCGGCTAAACGTGAGTCATGAAATCATCGCTCACCGCTCGCGCCGTCCGTACGGCGCCCGCCTGTTTTCTGTGGGTCTCGTTGCTTGCCTGGATGCTGTGCCTACCCATGGACAGTTTCGCACAGGCGCAAAGTCCAGGAACAGCCGTGCAGGACTATCCCCTGCCCCGCCCCCTGACGGCGACCGTTCAGGACCTGCCGGGCAAGCTCAAGACCCTGGGGGCGCGGCCTCAGACGCCCGCCACGTCACTGGCGCTGGGCATACTCCAGGCCCACTCAAGGCAGTATCAGCAGGCTGCGGCCACGTTGGCTCCCGTGGCGGCGAGGCTTCCCGAGATGGCGGGCTGGGCGCGGCTCTACCTGGCGTTCGCGCGCTTCAAGCTGGGCGAGTTCCAGCCCGCCCTGGCCGAACTGGACGCCATCGCCCCTGCGGACCCGGTGCTGGGAGCCGAGGCGCTTCTTCTTTCCGCTTATTGTCTGGAGGGGCTCGGATCGCCCCAGGCCCTGGAACGATACCGCCGGTTTCTGGAACTGGACGGACATCCCCTGCGCGCCGTGGCCCTGTGGCGCGCAGCCTCGCTGGCCGCGTCCGGCGGCGACTATCCCGCGGCCGAGGAATACCTGCGCGAGCTGATCCTTGCCTCACCCTGGACCGGCTCTGCCGACAAGGCCGAGCCCCTGGCCCTGGCCCTGTCTCGCGCCGGACACACGGCCTTTGCCCCGGATTCGGCAGAATCCCTGCGCAGGCGCATCGAAGTGCTTCTGGACAAATCCATGGCCGCCAAGGCCACGCCGCTCATCGACCTGATGGAGCGCGCTCCCGGCGCGGACCAGGCCCGGGTGCTCTATCTCAAGGCTAAGGCCCTGTACGCCAAACGCGACACTCTGACGGCGGTGCAGTACTTCGAGGACGCCGCGCGCCTGGCCACGGATCCGGTGCTGGCGGCGTGGTCGGTGTATCATCAGGGGCGATGCTACTGGCGCTTCTCCGGACCGGAGGACGCCGCCCGCATGGACGCCCTCCTGAGCGACGCCCTGCGCCGCGCCGGAACGCTCCCCGACCCCGCCAGCCGGGAGGAGCTGGCCGAGGCCTGCCGCCGCCTGCTCATGCTCTCGCGCCTGGAGCGCGGTCGCTTCGGGGAAGCGCTCCCCATGGCCGTGGAGCTTTCCCAGTCCGGTCCCGAAGCCACCGAATCGCGCGAACAGGCGGCGTGGCTCGCCGGGCTCCTGCGTTTCGTGCTGGGCGATTACGTCGGAACCGAGGCTGCGCTGGCCGCCTTCGCCCAGAAATTCCCCAATTCCGAATACGCCCCCGCCGTGCACTACTGGACGGCCCGCGCCAAGGAGGCCTCCGGTGACCCGGCGTCCGCCAGGGCAAGCCTGGGCCGGGTGCTCTCGCGCTGGCCCAACGGCTATTACGGCATGCTGGCCTCCAGGAAGCTGGCCGCCCTGGGAGCGTCCACCGTTGCGGGGGCCACGGGAACTGACGGCCCGTCCAGGGCTTCCGCGGCAACGGCGGCGTCCGTGACGCCGAAAATTCCCGGAGTTCCCGTCCTTCAGGCCGCGGCCGCAGTATCGGAATCCCTCGCGCCTCCTGTCTGTCCCCCGGCCGCCGGATTGCCGGCATCCCCGGAAGCCTCGCAGGGCATAGCACGCGCGCAGCTGTTGCAGGACGTCCTGCTGCCGGAGCTGGCCGAGCGCGAGATGGCCGCCCTGGCCGCGCAGCATCCCAAGGACGCAAGCGTCGCCCTGCGCCAGGCCAGGCTGACCCGGGACATGGGCAACCCCCTGGGTGCGGTGCGAGCGGTGTCCCGCGTGTACTGGGCCTGCCTGACGCGCGGTTCGCGCCAGGACCTGCAACCCCTGCGCGACATCGTGTATCCCAACCGCTTCGAGGAGCTTATCACGCGAAATCTTGCGGGGTCGGACCTGGACCCCAACATCATCCGGGGCCTGATCCGCCAGGAGAGCTTCTTCGATCCCGACGCCGTGAGCGGGGCCGGGGCCGTGGGGCTCATGCAGGTGATGCCCGCCACGGCCCGCACATTGCTTGAAAAGCTGGGGGAAAAGGGATTTCGGCCCGAGAGCCTGAAGGACCCGGCCGTGAACGTGCGCATCGGGGTGCGCTTTTTCCTGGAACGCTACGAGGAGTACGGCGGCAACCTGCCGCTGACCCTGGCCAGCTACAACGCCGGGCGGGTCAAGGTGGGGGTCTGGAAGGAGTTCCTGGGCGGCATCGACCCGGAACTGTTCGTGGAGTTCATCCCGTATACGGAGACGCGCGACTACGTGAAGCGGATTCTGGGGAATCAGGCAATGTATTCGATGCTCTACGGGCGCTGATCTCAGGAGCCCTCGAACAGCCGCCCGCGTTTCAGGGCCGCCTTGCCGTGTTTGCCCCGGATGGCGTCCAGGGCCTTGTCCAGCTTGCCCATGCGCTCCCTGGCGGGGTCCGGCAGCAGGCTCTCCTGGCGCGGTCCCTTGGCGAAATTGGACACTCCCACCCCGATGAGGCGCACCTTCTGGCTTAACGTCACTTGATCCAGCAGGTCGCAGGCCGTCTGGAAGATGATCCCGTCGGAGTCCGTGGGTTCCTTGAGAGTCAGGCTCCTGGTTATCTGCCGGAAATCCGAGAACTTGAGTTTGAGGGTCACGGTGCGGCCCTGCCAGCCGTGCCTGCGCAGGTCGTGCCCCACCCGCTCGGACTGCCTGAGCAGCCAGCGGCGCAGCTCCTCCACGTCGGACAGGTCCCTCTCGAAGGTGTTTTCCGCGCTCGAGGACTTGGCCTCCCCGTGGGTGACGATCTCCGTGGAGCCGCGCCCCATGGCCCGCGCGTGCAGCACCCGCCCCCATTCGCCCAGGTGGCGCTCCCAGAACTCGCCCGAATAGCGCAGCACGTCGCCGCAGGTCTTCACTCCAAGACCCGCGAGCCGGGGCAGGGTCTTGCCCCCCACGCCGGGGATCTTGCCCACGGGCAGATCCTTCAGGAAGGCGGCCACGTCCTCGGGCTCCACGATGGTCACGCCGCCTGGCTTGCGGAAATCAGAGGCTATTTTGGCCAGGAACTTCACCGGAGCCACTCCCACCGAGCAGGACAGGCCGGTCACCTCGCGCACTTTGGCCTGGAGCGAGCGCGCCAGCTCCGGCGGCGGCCCGAAAAGGTTGCGGGTGCCGGTGATGTCCATGTAGGCCTCGTCCACCGAGGCCTGCTCCACCAGGGGCGAGAAGTCCCCCAGCACGGCCATCACCTGGCGCGACACCTCGGCATAGCGGCTCATGCGACCGCCCACGAACACCCCATGCGGGCACAGCTTGCGGGCCTGCACCACCGGCATGGCCGAGCGCACGCCGTACACGCGCGCCTCGTAGGAGGCCGCCGACACCACGCCCCGGTCGCCCTTGCCCACGATCACCGGCCTGCCGCGAAGCGACGGGTCGTCCAGCTGCTCCACCGAGGCGAAGAAGGCGTCCATGTCCAGATGCAGTATGCGTGTGGCGTCGTCCATGACCTTGACTTCCAGGCCGTATTGATATGCCTACGGCGTATGCAACTCTCTTCCCACTCCAAGCCCGAGGATAACAGCATGAAACCAAGGATCGGATTCGCCGGGATGGGCATCATGGGCAAGCCCATGGCCCAAAACATCGTCAAGGCAGGCTTCGATGTGGCCGTCTACAACCGCACACGCCCGCAGCCCGGAGACGTGCCCGGAGCGGCCGTGGCCGAAACGCCAGCGGACCTGGCCAGGGAGCGCGAGGTGCTCATCGTCATGGTCACCGGTCCCGAGGCGCTCGACGCCGTCCTCTGGGGCGAGGACGGCATGGGTCCCCATCTAGGACAAGGCAAGACAGTGGTCAACATGAGCACCGTGTCGCCGCAGTACTCCCTGCAACTGGCGCAAGCAGTCGAAGCCACCGGGGCGGACTTCGTGGACGCGCCGGTGTCCGGTTCCAAGATCCCGGCGCAGCAGGGCGCGCTGGTGATCCTGGCGGGAGGCGACGAGGCGGTGGTGACCGCGCTGGAGCCGGTCTTCTCGGCCATGGGCAAGAAGACCGTGCACTGCGGACCCGCGCCGCAGGGCACCATGATGAAAATGGCCGTCAATCTGCTGCTCGCCGCCATGATGAGCGGCCTCTCCGAGATGCTGGTCTTCGGCAGGGCCGGGGGCCTCTCGGACCAGACCATGCTGGACGTGGTGCTGGGCGGGCCCATGGGCTGCGACCTGTTCCGCGTCAAGGAACCGCTCCTGCGCCAGGAAAACTACCTGGCCCAGTTCCCGCTCAAGCACATGGCCAAGGACCTGAAATTCGTCACGGACACGGCCTGCGCCCTGCGCTGCCCCGCCCCGAGCGCCTTCCAGAACCTGCAACTCTACAATCAGGGCATGTCCAAGGGCCTGGGCGAGCTGGACTTCGCCGCCGTGAAGCAGGTCCTCGAGGCGATGATCTGACGCCGCCTCGTGTGAGTAGCTTACATTTCCGACCGTTTCTGGACGCGTCGCCCGGCCCGGCGTATCAGGCGGTATCCGACGTCATACAGGAGTTTCCCATGGACGCACTCGACTGCCTCATGACCCGCCGCTCCATCAGAAAATACACGGACCAGCCCGTGGACCCGGCACGTATCGACGCGGCGCTCCAGGCCGCCATGTCCGCCCCCAGCGCGGGCAACTCCCAGCCGTGGCATTTCGTACTCATAACCGACCGTGAAACGCTCGACGCCATCCCCGGCTTCCACCCGTACTCGGCCATGTGTCGCCAGGCCCAGGCGGGCATCCTGGTCTGCGCCGAACCCGCCATTGAAAAGTACCCCGATTTCTGGCCCATCGACTGTTCCGCCGCCGTGCAGAACATCCTCCTGGCTCTCCACGCTCAGGACCTGGGCGCAGTATGGGTGAGCGTCTACCCCATCAAGGACCGTGTGGAGAACTTCCGCAAGCTCCTGGACATCCCGGAGTCGATCATTCCCCACAGCTTCATCCCCATAGGCCACCCGGACCAGCCATCCGGCAGGGCAGACCGGTTCAAACCCGAACGCATCCACCGCAACCGCTGGTAAGAACACGCAAAGGATAACCATATGAAGACATCGCTCGGCGCCAAGACCCTGGCCTCCCCCACTCCCACCTGGATCGTGGGCGCATACGACCCCACCGGAAAAGCCACCGGCGCGACCATCGCCTGGGGCGGCATCTGCTGCTCCAAGCCGCCCTGCCTGGCCATATCGCTGCGCTCGGCCACCTACACCCACGGCTGCGTCAAGGCCGCCAAGGCCTTCAGCGTGAACATCCCCGCCCAGAACCAGGCCGCCCTGGCCGACTACTTCGGCATCGCCTCCGGGCGCGACGTGGACAAGTTCGCCGCCGCAGGCCTGACCGCCGAAAGATGCACGCTGGTCAACGCGCCCTCCATCGGCGAGTTCCCGCTGGTGATCGAATGCGAATTGCTCCAGGTGGTGGAACTCGGACTGCACACCCAGTTCATCGGGGAGATTAAAGACGTGAAGGCCGCGCCCGGCATCCTGGACGCGGAAGGCAAAATCGACATCGAAAAGATGGGGACCGTGATCTACGCGCCCGGCACCCGCCAGTACTACGGGCTGGGACCGTCGCTGGGAGCGGGATTTTCGATCGGCAACGCGTTTGTGAAGAAGTAGACCTACACGAACTGTCGGCAGAGAGGAGGCGATGCTCCTCTCTGCTTCATCATGGTAGACATGTCATCCGCCATGCATTAGGACGTTTCTGCCTTCCTATTATCCAGATAGACTCTTTGTTGAAACATGGAGTAAGACTTGCCATGGCCGAGCATATCTACATCGTCCACCCCGAGCGCAAAGAACTCACCAAAATAGAAGCTGCACGGTTCTCTGAAATCGGAATTCGGGAGCGGAAAGATTTTCAGGAATGGGTCATTCGCCATCCAGATGTACTCGGGGAAGACCTTCTTATCATCACTTCCGAATTCGACGGTTTTGACAGAACTTCACGACGACTTGATGTTCTTGCGCTTGACAAGAACTGTACACTTGTCGTTATCGAATTGAAACTTGAAGTTGAAAACACATTTGCAGACCTCCAAGCCATTCGCTACGCCGCCTTTTGCGACACCATGACAATGGACCAAGTAGTAGACGAGCTTGCTCTTTTTCGAAATCAAGACAAAGACACTGCATCGAAGGAAATACTTAAATTTCTGGATTGCGGGGAACTTCCAAAATTAGAAGGGCGTCCACGGATAATTCTTGCCGCCAGCAGCATGAATTACCCGGAGTTGACAAGTGCGGTCTTGTGGCTCCGCACCTTTGAAATGGACATCAGCTGCGTTGAACTGACGCCATTCAGCCTCACTACGAATTCTGGAGAAAAGAAGCTTCTTTTGGTTCCAAAGGTCATTATCCCATTACCTGAGGCCAAGGAATATCAAATCAGGGTAGAACGGAAGCAAGCCGCACAAGCTCAGGAAAGGACGCCTCTTCTTCCATTAGAAGCATTCTGGTCAAAGCTCTTTCCTCTTTTCAACAGATTGTGCCAGGATTATGCAATCCGTCATCAGCCTAGGAAAAATTTTTTCTATGTCCAGATCAACAGCGGAATAAGAAACGTCCACTACAGATGGAAAATTCAAAGCAAAAAAAGAACAATAGACATTGGACTTCACTTCGAAAGTCAGTCCGAGGAGAGCAACGAGAAGTTTTGCAAAATATTCCGCGAAAGAACAGCTGCCATCTGCGCAACAATTTGCACGGACGAGGCATGTCAGGCGAAATATGGAAGGTACAACGGGATATGCACATCCCACCACTTTGAAGTGAATTTCGCGGATGATCTCGCATCAGATCACACAGTTGAATCTTCTGCGGTCATAATGAGCAAATATATTCAAAGCACTGTAAATACAGTCCACGACATCGCCAAAGACATGAACTGGTCCTGATTGTTATTTGCGCCGGACCGGCTGAGCCAAACACTACCCACAAATCCATGTCCGGCTAACTCGTGAACGAGTAAATCAGCAGGATTAGCACTCGTCTTGTCAACCAAGACCTAACAACACGTCGACCCGCCATCCCCGCCGCAGTCGCAGGACGGCTCCCCACCCGTGATCCAGCCATGGATGATGGCGCGGGCGCACCCCACTCCCTGGCTGACGCTTAAGGCCCCTTCGCGGCAGTTCAGCGCGCAGGCCCCGCATTCCATGCAGGCGTTCAGATCCTCAATGGCGGCGACTCCCGTGCCGTGCCCGAACACGCCGTGCGGGCAGACCTCGCGGCAGGTCCCGCAGCCGGTGCAGGCCTCGCGGTCAAGCTCCAGGGTTGCCACGCCGTCGATATAGCGCATCGCTTTCATCACATGCCTCCAATTCCCAAACGCCAAAGCACAATGGAGAGAATAAGTCCGCCGATCTGGAACGGAATGGCCCGGCGCATCTCTTTCTCAACGCCCGACGGCGAGGTGTAGGTGGACGATCCGGTGAAGTTCATGCCGTACCAGGACGCGCTCACCACCGCGCCGATCCACAGGCCGGTGGATGCGAGCGGCGGCAGGCCGAAGGCGAACGCGCCAAGCCCGGCCAGGACGCCCGCCTCGGCCCCCTTGCGGGCGAAGGAACGGCCCGGCAGCCAGGGCAGCGCCAGGGGCGTAAGCACGTTGCCGGCGACAAAGCCCAGGAAGTAGGCCGCCATGCCGGACCACAAGCCGGTCCAGGCGCGCGTGAGCGAGAAGACGTCAAGCCCCAGTCCGGCCAGCAGGAACAGCGCGCAGGCCAGCTGGCCCATGAGCTTTACGTCGTTGGCGAACTCCACCAGCCCGACCACCACGCGCTCGCGCGCGGTGAAGCCCACGCGCCGCATGGCGGGCTCGGCCTTCATCCCGGCGTGCAGGAAGGCGGGCACGTCCGAGGCGCGCACCGGCCCGAACGCCACCCGGAAGCCGCACAGGGCCTTGACCTCGTGCCCGGCCACGCCCGGGGCGCCAAGCTGCGGCACGATCACCTTGCGGTGGCTGACCACCGTGTCCAGCCTGGTGGAGCGGATGCGCCCGGCCAGTTCCTGCGTGCCGAAGGTCTTCTTCCCGGCGGCGCACCAGACGTTCACGCCGTTGGTATCCAGCACGAGTATCCAGAGATGCTGGCCCGCGAGTTCCTTGCGCAACGCGTCAAACGTGAGCTTGTAGTTGGCCGTCACCAGCACGGGGCTTTCGGGCGTGGGGCTGCCCACGGCGTAGAGCCCCGGCGCGACGCGGTAGCGCCCGCGTCCGATGCCCAGGCGCACCAGGGCCGCGCCGATGTGGTCCGGGCGCTCAAGCGTGGTCTTCACCCGGGGTACGCGCCCGGCAGGGGTGTCGAGGAAGCCTTCCACGAAGTGCCAGCGCCTGAACCCGGGCAGTTCCAGGGCTGCGGACGGAGGCGGCGCGCAGCAGGAGCCCACGGGAGGGCTCGGGGGAGTCAAGGGAGCGAAAGGCTCCAGCGGCGGCGCGCAGCAGGACGTCTGGGCGCTCAAGGGTTCCGGGCCATCCTCGGGACGGCAGGTCGAGACCGGCTGGACCGCCGGTTTCTTCGGCGGTCAACAGGATTGTTTGGCGGTGGGGGTGCTGCGTTTCATGGAATGGGGCTTGCCTGTGTTCCCGGCATTTTGCAAGATGGGGCATGTCCGAAACAAGCCCCGTCCAGACGTCCCTCGATCTTGTGACCATCCCTCCCGCCGGGTACGCCGCGTATTGGCTCTCCGTGAAGCGGCTCATGGACAAGAAGCGCGGGCCGGACGCCCTGTCCGAGGAGCTTCAGTTCGCCACCGAGCCCTACACCAGGCAGTTGCTCCTGGCGGCGGCGTCAACCCAGGACGACGATACTCTTCGCCGCATGGCCCGCAACAAGGCGCTTACCCTCTCGCGCGATTTCCGGCGCAAGTTCCGCCTGATCCGCCAGACCGCATGCGCCATGGCCATCGGGGAGAATCCCGCCAAGACGCTCATCACCCTGTCCGGAGCCTTCGGCATGCCCGTGCTGGACGAAGCCAGGACCATGGAACAGGCCCAGGGACTCATCGAGACCATGCGCGCCGGAGACCTGGACGCGGCGGTGTTCCCGGACATCTCCCATCTGACGCGCTCCGAGGAGCTGATCCTGAAGCTCCTCTTCTTCGTGCTCTGGGCGCGCCGCCAGGGCAAGACCGGCTTGCAGGTCTTCCTTCCAGGAGTCTCCTTCCCGTACCTGGGCGACGCCCTGCGCCTGTGCATCGACGGGCTGGACGAGCCGTTCATCCGACGCCGCCTGGACGCCCAGGCCAGCGAACTGCTTGTGGAAGCCAACCACAAGATGCGCATGGGCCTGGAGCTGGCCCTGGCCGTCAAGAACCGCAAGCCCTACGACGAATTGCTGGCCATGGCCCGCTCCTTCCTGCTGGACATGTAGCGCCGGGCCGGGACGCCTAGCGACGGCCTCCGCTTTGCGTTGACAAAGAGCATCCCAGGCAGGATGCATTCGCACAGGAGCCGCTGCAGAACGCGCGGCTTCCCCCGCTGGCAAGGGCGTCTGCGCCGTCCCTCCCCTAGAACCGTCACCCCAGGACGCCGAACTGGCATTGGACCGACCCCATGAAAGCCGCTCATCCAAGGCAGAAGGACGCCCCTTTTCGCGCGGGCCCAGCGATTATCCTCCTTCTTTCGGGCCTTGCCCTGCTCCTCGGGGCGGCGACCGCGTCCAGGGCTCAAAGCGCGCAGTGGGACGCCCTGCTCTCCAACACGAGCTGGTACGTCCCTGTTCCGGGCCTGGTGGCGCAGGTTGCCGTCAATTCGGCCAGCTTCACCAGCCCTCCCCCGGTCACGGCAGGCGACCAGACGCTCTGGTCCCTGGGGCCGGTGGTCAACGGCACGCTATCCGGTACGAGCACGGCGGCCATGTATATCAATCCGGAGTATGTCACCAAGGCACCCTCCGCGGTGATCGCAAGCAGGACGCTGATGTCCGGCACCGTGGCGGACGACGGTACCGTCAGGATCGTCTTCACGGATCCTTCCGGCGGGGGAACGACGCTTGGCGTGGGGAACCTGCGCTTCGCAGACGGCGTCCCTCTGATGGAAATGCAGATGATCACGGGAACGGGCCTGCTGCTGACCCACTGGGCCTACATGACGCCCTACAACCCCGCGACCTTTACCCCGCCCGCCCCATCGCAGGTCACCACTGCCGCGAACACCTCCCCCCAGTGGGCCTGGACAGCGGGAACTCCGTGGCGGATCACCAGCGCGTCGCTCTTTGGTTCCAACAGGCCAGGCAACATCATCATCACCAGATACGGCAACGGATATTTCCTGGGCCAGGGGGTCGGGCCAGCCGGAAGCCCCGGGCAATACTTCACCATCCTTGGTTCCATCACCCCGCAGGGTTCGGTCCTCTTCAACACCATCAACGCGGGAACGCTCAACTCCCTGCTGGGCGAGATTGCCGGGAACCCCTTCGGCGCTTCCATGGCTCTGGCAGGCTACGGATTCTCAGGGAACGATTTCTCCAACGCCGCCACGCTGAGCCTTGTGGCACCGTACCGCAACGCGCTGCTGGCCAACGGCAATCCGGCTGCCCTGGGCGCTGCCGCCAGCCTCTACGCCCTGGCCGGGACCGAGGCCGGCCTGCTCGGGCCGATGTCCCCCGCCCTCGGCATCCTGAACAGCCTGGACGGCGCAGCCCTCTCCAGCGCCGTCAGCCAGACCCTGCCCGTGCTGAACGGCGCAGGCTCCCAGGCCACCGCCAACACGCACCGCACCTTCAGCCAATTGGTGCGGGTGCGCCAGAACGCGCTGGCGGGGCTTGGCGCAGGAGAAGAGATCATCGGGAACAAAAGCGTCTGGGGAACGGCATTCGGCAGGTGGTCCACCCAGGGCAACGTGGACAACGTGGCGGGATACAACGCCAATACCTACGGCATCGCCGGAGGAGCGGATTTCGCAATGTCGGGGCGCTCGAATCTCGGGGCGGCGTTCGCGGTGGGCAACAGCCTGGTCACCAGCACGGATTCCGCCGCACCGAGCAATCTGAACATCACCAGCTACCAATTGGGGGCATACGGCGACTACGCCGTCACGGACAGCTTCAGCCTGAACTTCCAGGGCGACCTGGGGCTCAACGCCAACACCGGGTCGCGCTCCGTCAACTTCATCGGAAGCACCGCGAAATCGAACTACTACAGTTTCTCGTGGCATGCGGGCACTGGCCTGAAGCGGACCTGCGCCCTGGACGGCAAGACCCTGCTTACGCCCTCGGTCCGCCTGGACTACCTGGGGGTGCAGTCTCCGTCCTACCAGGAGACGGGCGCGGGCGTTCTGAACCTGAAGGTCAACGAGCAGACCTATCGGGAACTTTTTGCGTCCCTGGACCTGCGGCTCGACCGGGAGCTCACCCCGGCCATGAAGGTCTCGGCCAACGCCGGAGCCGGGTACAACATGATTCCCAATCAGGCCAAGATCACCGCGTCGTTTGCGGGCGGGGGCGATGCGTTCGTCACCAACGGGCTCGCCGTTTCCCCGTGGCTGTATCACGCAGGCCTGGGTTTCTCCGGGATGCTGCGCAAAAACCTGGAGCTGCTGGTGCGCTACGATATCCAGGCGAGCCCCACCAGCTATCTCAGCCAGTCCGCCAGCGCCAGGCTGAAGTTCACCTTCTGAGGGAGCGCCCGGCGAGGCCGGGCTCATCGCTCAGCCAAGCCAGCGCTCCTCCTACGCCTCCCCCAGCAGCGCGGCCCGCTCGGCCATGCCGGACAGTTCCACGGCCACCTCGCGCATATTGTAGTAATAACTGAAGAAACGCATCACCACTTCCAGATCCTGCTTGGGCAGGACATGCTGCCCCCGGATGCGGGTCAGCGCCTCTTCCGCCGTACGGACCGCGCGGGCCAGGTCGTCCATGGGGTCTGGATCGCGCTCCTGCCCGATGGCCAGGGACAGCCGGATCATGGCGGTGATGGTGGTCTGGGCCAGCAGGTCCATCTCCTTGGAGACCATGCCGTGCAGTGATTCCAGGTCGTCGTGGTGCACGGCGTGCCCCATGGACAGCAGATGCTCCGCGATGCGCTCGGTGAAGTTGAACAGCGACACGATGATGTGCTCGGAGCGGGTAAACCCCGAAGGTTCGCGCTTGGCCTCCTCCAGCAGGGCGTGGTTCTTTTCGCGCGTGGCCTCGAGCTGGGCGCGCGTCACGGACTCGTCGTGCATGTCGCAGTCCGGGGAGATACGGCAGGAGAGCAACACCGAGTAGTAGGCCGCCTCGTCGTTCAGGGCGTTCACCACGCCGTCCTTCAGGAAGCGCCCTGCGCGCGAAGGCCAGACAAGCGCCGAAAAGGCCAGGGCCACGGTCACGCCCAGGCCGATCTCCAGGAACCGGAACAGGACGAAATGCATGTACGAATCCGACTGGTTGCCCAGAAGGATGATGATCGTGGCGGTCATTCCGGCCATGCGGAAGGACTCGTGCATGTGCACGAAATAGGCGCAGACCAGGATGGTAAGCCCCACTCCGAGACCCAGGGCCACGGCCCCGGAGCCGAGCACGGCCAGGCAGGCCGCTCCGAGCAGTGCACCCACGGCGGTGCCGATGATGCGGTTGACTCCCGTCTGGAGAGATCCTCCCAGATTGGTCTGCATCACCAGCACAACGCTGATGACCGCCCAGTAGCCCTGGGGCAGGTTCAGGACCACGGTCAGGAGATAGGCGGTCATGGCCGCGAGAGCGGTCTTGACCGCGTGTTTGACGTGCAGAGGCGAAAGATGCGGAAGAGTCATGATGGGTGTTCCTCGGGGCCGGTTTCCTACCGGAGGTCGCGAGCGGACGCCAGCGCAATCGCGCATGGATTCCGGGCGTGCAGGGGGATACTGTAGCACTCCTGAGCCGGTTGGCAACCCTGGCTGAAAGGTGGCTCCGGACAATACCATACCATTTAAGTCTGGTTTAAATGGACTTGTAACATTTTCGCACGGAACCCGAGAACCAGCCACGCCAGCCCTTGACCTATCCCCTTGCAGCCAGTACCGTATCTCCGGAAATGACGTTTTGGTTATTTCTTCCTCCGTCCCCACCCGCAACGCTTTTAAGGAGCTGATCCCATGGCTTGGCGTTCCCTTGCGGCCTTGATGCTCGTGGTGTCTTCGGTGTTCCCCTGCCAGGCGGCCGACGCCGTCAAGATCGGGGCGGTCCTGTCCGTCACCGGCCCCGCCTCCTTTCTGGGCGAGCCGGAAAAGAACACCCTGCTCCTGCTCCAGGACCAGCTGAACGCCCAGGGCGGCATCGGCGGCAAAAAGGTCGAGGTCATCATTTATGACGACGAGACCGACGTGAACAAGGCCGTTCTGGCCACGGAAAAGCTCCTCAAGAAGGACCAGGTCGCCGCGGTGGTCGGCCCCACCACCTCCGGCAACACCCTGGCCATCATGGGCAAGGTGGCCGACGCCAAGGCTCCCCTGGTGTCCATGTCCGCCGCAGAAAAGATCGTGAACCCGGTCAATTCCTGGGTTTTCAAGACTCCCCAGTCCGACCGCCTGGCCGTCGGCAAGATCCTCTCCCACGCCAAGGCCCAGGGCTACAAGAAGATCGCCATCCTCACCGTGTCCGACGGCTTCGGCCAGGCCGGACGCGAGGTGCTCAAGGAAATGATCCCCCTGGCGGGCATGGAGCTTGCCGCCGACGAAGTCTTCGGTCCCAAGGACACCGACATGACCGCCCAGCTCACCAAGATCGCGGGCAGCGGCCCCCAGGCGGTCATCTGCTGGGGAACCAACCCCGGCCCCGCCGTGGTGGCCATGAACCGCATGCAGCTCGGCATGAAGACGCCCCTGTACATGAGCCACGGCGTGGCCTCCGACAAGTTCATCGACCTGGCCAAGCAGGCCGCGGAGGGCATCATCCTGCCCGCCAGCTGGCTCATCGTGGCCGACCAGATGCCCGACGGAGCCTTCAAGACGCTTCTTACCTCCTACCGCGCCGACTACACCAAGAAGTTCGGCACGCCCCCCTCCGCTTTCGGCGGCTACGCCTGGGACGCCCTGATGCTTTTGAACGAAGCGGCGAAAATATCGGGAAATTCCACGCCTCAGGGCTTGCGCGACGGCCTGGAGAAGGTCAAAGGTTTCCAGAGCGCCACCGGCGTGTTCACCTTCACCGAGAAAGACCACAACGGCCTGGACGAATCCAGCTTCGCCATGGTCAAGATCGAGGGCGGCAAGTTCGTCCTGATGAAATAGCCTGCAAAGAAGGGGTAAGCTCATGATGCTTCGTCTGCTGAGCGTCGTCGCCGCGTTGGTCCTGTGGGCCGGACAGTCCCTGGCCGCCGATCCGATCAAGATCGGCGCGGTGGTGTCCGTCACCGGTCCCGCCTCCTTTCTGGGCGAGCCCGAAAAGAACACCCTGGAGATGATCCGGGATGAGCTGAACGCCAAGGGCGGCCTGCTGGGACGCCCCGTGGAGCTGGTGCTCTACGACGACGAGTCCGACGTGAACAAGGCCGTGCTGGCCGCCGAGAAGCTCCTCAAGAAGGACCAGGTCGCAGCCGTCATCGGAGCCACCACCTCCGGCTCCACCCTGGCCATCATGAACAAGTTCCCGGCGGCCCAGGTGCCGCTGGTGTCCATGTCCGCGGCCGAGAAGATCGTGAACCCGGTGAACCCCTGGGTGTTCAAGGTGGCCCCCTCGGACCGCCACGCCGTGGGCCGCATCCTGAAGCACGCCCAGGCCCAGGGCTACAAGAAGATCGCCATCCTCACCGTGTCCGACGGCTTCGGCCAGGCCGGACGCGAGGTGCTCAAGGAGCTGGTCCCGGCCATGGGCTTCACCCTGACCGCCGACGAGGTCTACGGTCCCAAGGACACGGACATGACCGCCCAGCTCACCAAGCTGAAAGACGCCGCGCCCGACGCCATCATCTGCTGGGGCACCAACCCCGGCCCTGCCGTGGTTGCCCGCAACCGCGCGCAGCTCGGCATGAAGACGCCCCTGTACATGAGCCACGGCGTGGCCTCGCGCAAGTTCATCGAGCTGGCCGGCGAGTCCGCCGAGGGCCTGATGCTGCCCGCCGGGCACCTGATCGTGGCCTCGCAGCTGCCGGACGCCCAGCCCCAGAAAGCGCTCCTTTTGGCCTACACCAGCCAGTACAAGGACAAGTTCAAGGGCGACGTGTCGCCGTTCGGCGGCCACGGCTGGGACGGCCTGAAGCTGGTGGCCAAGGCCGTGGAGACCGCCGGGTCCGACAAGCCCGCCGCCATCCGCGCCGCGCTGGAGAAGATCACCGCGTTCCCCGGCATCGGAGGCGTGTTCTCCTTCACCGACAAGGACCACAACGGTCTGGACGAAAACGCCTTCGAGATGGTCGTCATTCAGGGCGGAGACTGGAAAATACTGAAGTAACAGGAGGCCGGGGACAACCCCCCGGCCTATTTCTTATGCTCGCAGGCGCGCCCCAATACCTCATCTCCGGCCTCACGGTGGGAGCCACCTACGGCCTTACGGCCCTCGGCTTCACCATGATCTTCAACACCACCGGCATCATCAACTTCGCCCAGGGCGAGTTCGTGATGCTCGGCGGCATGCTCGCCGTGGTCCTCCAGAAGGCCGGTGCGCCTCTGCCCGTGGCCATCATGCTGGCCGTGGCCGTCACGGCGCTTACGGGCTGCCTCATCGAGCGCGGCGTGATCCGCCCGGTGGGCCGCACCGCACCGGTGAACCTGGTCATCATCACCATCGGCGTGTCCATCCTGCTGCGCGGCGCGGTGATGCTCATATGGGGCAAGGACACCTTCGCCCTGCCGCCCTTCTCGGGCTCAGCCCCGCTGGCCATCCTGGGGGCCGCCGTGCAGCCGCAGAGTTTGTGGGTGCTGGCAATCACCCTGCTGCTGCTGGCGGCGCTGAAGCTCTTCTTCAGCCGGACCATCCACGGCAAGGCCATGCTGGCCTGCGCCTGCGAGCAGAAGGCCGCCGCCCTCATGGGCATCTCGGTGGACCGCATGGCCATGCTGTCGTTCGGCCTGTCGGGCTTTCTGGGGGCAGTCGGCGGCGCGATCCTCACGCCCATCACCCTGACCTCCTACGACGTGGGCGTGATGCTCGGCCTGAAGGGCTTCGCGGCCTGCATCCTGGGGGGGCTGGGCAACCCCTTCGGCGCTGCCGCCGGAGGCCTGATCCTGGGCGTGCTGGAGTCCTTCGGCGCGGGCTTCGTTTCCTCGGCCTACAAGGACGCCTTCGCCTTCATCGTGCTTCTGGCGCTGCTGTTCGTCAAACCCACCGGCCTGTTCGGCGGCCCCAAGTCCGACCGGGTGTAGCCGTGGGTTTCCTCAAGCAGATTTTCGGGCAGAATTTCGGCCTGCTGGCCTTTGCCGCCGCCCTTGGGCTGGCTCCTCTGGCGCTTCCCAACGACTACTACATCAACGTGCTCATCCTGTGCTGCTTCAACGCCCTGATCGTCATGGGGCTGAACCTGCTGATGGGCTACGCCGGGCAGGTGTCGCTCGGGCACGCGGCGTTTTTCGGGCTGGCCGCCTACACCACGGCCATCTGCACCGCGACGCTTGGCCTGCCCATCCCCGTGGGCATGTTGGCAGGGGTGGCCGTGTCCGCAGGCATAGCCTGGCTGCTGGCCGTGCCGACCTTGAAGCTCCACGGCCACTATCTGGCCATGGCCACGCTGGGTTTCGGCATCATCGTGTCCATCGTGTTCAACGAGGCCGTAGGGCTTACCGGCGGCCCCTCCGGGTTCGTGGGCATCCCGCGCCTGAAGATCGCGGGGTTCACGTTCACCTCGGACAAGGCCTATTACTTCCTGGCCGCCGCCGTGCTCTGGGTGGCCACGCTGGTGTCGCGCCGGGTGATCGGCTCGCGCACGGGCCGGGCGCTGCGCGCCATCCACGTCAGCGAATCCGCGGCCCAGGCCATGGGCATCGACATCGCCCGGCACAAGCGCTTCGTGTTCGTGCTCTCCGCCGTGTACGCGGGCGTGGCCGGAACGCTCTACGCCCACCACCTGACCTTCGTGGCTCCCTCCTCCTTCGGCTTCCACTTCTCCGTGCAGCTGCTGACCATGGTCGTGCTTGGCGGCATGGCCAGCATCTGGGGCGCGGTGGCCGGGGCCTTCTTTTTGACCTCGCTGCCGGAATTTTTGCGCATGTTCGAGGAAGTGGACATCCTGATCTACGGCGGCCTCCTGATCGCCTGCATGATGTTCATGCCGAGCGGCCTGGCTGGCGGCGCGCGCGCCCTGGCGCGCAAACTCAAGGCAGGCGTGCGTCGTGGCTGATCTTCTGGAAGTCCGTGGCGTGTCCGTACGCTTCGGCGGCGTGCAGGCCCTGTCCGAAGCGGCGCTCACTGTTCGCCAGGGCGACATCACCTCGCTCATCGGCCCCAACGGCGCGGGCAAGACCACGCTGCTGGGCGTGGTCAGCGGCGCGGTGACGCCCACCGGCGGCACGGTGCGTCTGGCCGGGCAGGACCTCTCCGGCATGCCCATCCACCTGCGGGCGCAGGCCGGCGTGGTGCGCACCTTCCAGAACCTGGAAATCTTCTCCAACATGACCGCCCTGGAAAACGTCATGACCGGCGCGCACCTGAAGGCCGGGTACTCCATGCTGGACAGCCTGCTGCACACTCCGCGCTTCACGCGCGAGGAAAAGCGCCTGCGCGAACTGGCCATGGACAAGCTCGAATTCGTGGGGTTGGCCGAACGCCGCGACGCCCTGGCTTCTGACCTGCCCTACGGCGAGCAGCGCCTGCTGGAACTGGCCCGGGCCATGGCCTCCGGCCCGAAGCTCCTCCTGCTGGACGAGCCCGCCGCAGGCATGAACAACAAGGAGACCGCAGGGCTCGGGACCATCATCCGCCGCATCCGCGACGAGCTTTCCATCGGGGTGGCCCTGGTGGAACACGACATGGAGCTGGTCATGGACATCTCCGACCGCATCACCGTGCTGCATTTCGGCAGCGTCCTGGCCGAGGGGACGCCCAAGGAAATCCAGGACAACCCCGACGTGGTGGCGGCCTACCTGGGCGAGGACTGATCCCCGCGCGCACCCTCGACACCTCCCGGCGTATGCGGTAGCTGGAACCGGGAAACACGAATCCGATGCTCACGCTCACCAATCTGGACATATCCTACGGCAAGATTCAGGCCGTGCGCCGCGCCTCGCTCCATGTGGACGCGGGCGAGATCGTCGCCCTCATCGGGGCCAACGGCGCAGGCAAGACCACCCTGCTCTCCGCCATTTCAGGACTTTTGCGCCCAACCGGCGGTACAGTCTCCTTCGACGGGCAGGACATCACCAAGGCCGCTCCGGACAAGATCGTGCGCCTGGGGCTGTCCCACGTTCCGGAGCGCAGACTCGTTTTCAAACCCTTGAGCGTAACCGACAACCTGCTTCTGGGGTCTTACACCCGCAGGGGCCGCGTTCCGCGTGCCGAGCTGGACCGCGACCTGGAGTCGGTCTACGCCATGTTCCCGGTGCTCAAGGCGCGCTCCGGCCAGCCGGCCGGGACGCTCTCCGGCGGCGAGCAGCAGATGCTGGCCATCGGGCGCGCCCTCATGGCCGGACCCAAGATGCTCCTTTTGGACGAGCCGGGCATGGGCCTGGCCCCCACGGTGTGCCGAGACATCTTCAAGCGCGTGACCGAGCTTCGCGACGAGCGCGGCCTGACCGTGCTGCTGGTGGAGCAGAACGCCAAGAGCGCCCTGGCCGTGGCCGACCGGGGCTACGTGCTGGAAACGGGGCGGGTGATCCTGCAGGGGCAGTCCTCGGAGCTTCTGGCCAACCGCGACGTGCAACGGGCCTATCTTGGCCGCGACAAATCCCAAGAGGAATGATCATGAAACGCATCATCCTGTGCCTTGCGCTGTTCATACTGGCCGCGCCCTCGCTGGCCCTGGCCCAGGGCAAGTTCATCGTCGACTACAAGGGCATGGCCTTCGGAAAGGATCTTTCCGAATTCCAGCACATGAAACAGGTCCGCAAGCAGGGCGAACTGGAATTCTACAACCGCTACGGCGACGACCGCACCTTCCAGGGCGTCCCCTTGAAGGAGCAGATCTACGGCTTCTACAAGGGCAAGCTCTGCCTGGTGATGTTCACCGCGGCGGGACCCAGCGCCTACAACACCCTCAAGGCCTACTTCGACGCCAACTACGGACCCGCCAGCCAGCCCAAGGTGAACATCAAGCAGTTCACCTACACCGCAGGCGAAGTGACCATCGAGATGGAGTACGACGACACCGCCAAGGTCATGTCCGTGAGCTATGTGTTCAAGCCGATCATGCGGATGATGATGCCCGCAGGCAAATAACGACGCACAACGCATACGGGAGCACGCGCATTGCATGTCCGCGCGCTCCCCTCTCTCAAGAAGCCGAAGCCGGAGGCCGCGCCATGATGTGGGAACCCAAATACGAATCCATGGACCGCGCCCAGCTGGCGCAGTTGCAGCTTGAGCGCCTTCAGTCCACGCTGACCCGCGTGGCCCGCAACGTCCCCTACTACCGCAAGACCTTCGGCCAGCTGGGCATCGACCCGGACGATTTCCGCTCCCTGGACGATCTGGCGCGCCTGCCCTTCACCACCAAGTCCGTGCTGCGCGACGCCTACCCCTATGGCTTCTTCGCCGTGCCGCTGCGCGAGGTGGTGCGCCTGCACGCCTCCTCCGGCACCACGGGCAAGGCCACGGTGGTGGGCTACACCGCGGGCGACCTCAAGAAATGGGGGGCGCTCACGGCGCGCGTGCTCACGGCGGGCGGCGTCACCCGCGAGGACGTGGTGCAGATCGCCTTCAACTTCGGCCTGTTCACCGGCGGATTCGGCTTTCTGCAAGGAGCCGAGGCCCTGGGCGCGGCCCTGGTTCCGGCCTCCAGCGGCAACACGCGCCGCCAGGTGGCCATCATGCAGGACTTCAAGACCTCCGTGCTGGTCTGCACCCCCAGCTACGCCCTGTTCCTGGCCCAGACCATGGAAGAGATGGACGTGAACGCCAACGCGCTCAGCCTGCGCCACGGCCTGTTCGGAGCCGAAAGCTGGTCCGAGACGGCCAGGGCGCAGATCGAGGACCGCCTGAAGCTCACAGCCACGGACAACTACGGCATCAGCGAGGTGATGGGGCCGGGCGTGGCGGGCGAATGCCTGCAGAAGAACGGCCTGCATCTGAACGAGGACCACTTCCTGCCCGAAGTGATCGACCCGGCCACAGGCGAGCCCGTGCCCGACGGCGAGGTGGGCGAGCTGGTCATCACCACCCTGACCAAGGAAGCCTTCCCCCTGATCCGCTTCCGCACCGGCGACCTGACCCGCATCCTGCCCGGCCCCTGTCCCTGCGGCCGGACGCTCAAGCGCATGGAGCGCGTGCGCGGCCGCGTGGACGACATGCTCATCATCCGGGGCGTGAACGTGTTCCCCAGCCAGATCGAGGCGGTACTCCTGGACATCGAGGGCACCACCCCCCAGTGGCGCGTGGTGCTGGAGCGCGAGCGCGGCCTGGACAAGGCCACGGTTGAACTGGAAGTGGCCGAGAAGTTCGTGTTCGACCGCATCGCGGACCAGCAGAAGTTCCTGGAGAGCGCCAGGAAGCGCCTGGCCAGCGAGCTCGGCGTGGGCTTCGAGGTTCGCATGACCGAGCCGGGGGCGCTGGCCCCCAGCGAGGACGGCAAGACCAGGCGCGTGCTGGACAAGCGCGGAGAGGCCTAGGCCCTCTCCCGTGCGTGCAGGCGGCTTTGGTTGCGTCGTCATGCCCGAACGCCGCACATGCGAGGGACAAGCACCCCTCGCAGTAGGGGAACGCCTCCGGCGGCCAAAAGGCTGCGCCCTGTGGAATCCGCAAGTATCCAACTGCGTTACTACGTCTTCCTTCTGTCCTGTGACGGCTGGCTATGACTTTTGCACGAGCCTCATGCTTCCTTTTTCGAAGTTTAGCCCGGCCCCGCTCGCAGAGAGGGCCGGGCTTTTTCGTACGGTCCACGCTGCCGGATACGTTCGGATGTGGCGTCGCCCAAGACAATAGAATGAAAACTGCGCGTATGCCGCCAAAGAGAAAGAGATGAAACACCGCTTGGCTTTAATCTTGTCCGCCGTGGCCGTATTCCTGCTTCAGGGCGTCTGTGATGCCGCATCGCACCCTGATGCGTCATCCCTCTTCGGCTCCAGGCAGGTCCTTCTGGTCACGTCTGCGTCCTGGGACGCGACAACGGGACAGTTGCAACTGTTCGAGCGGGAGTCGCTGGCCAAGCCGTGGACCGCTGTCGGCAAATCAATCCCGGTGAGCCTGGGGCGCACGGGCATGGCCTGGGGGATCGGCCTGCACCCCGATCCGCGCCTGGATGGCCCGGATAAGCATGAGGGAGACGGCAAGGCTCCTGCTGGTGTGTTCAGGGTATCCACGGCCTTTGGCGCAGCACCGACCGACGCCACGGACAGATTCCCGTTCATTACAATCTCAAATGATTTCGAATGCGTGGAAGACGTCACGTCTTCCAGCTACAACAGGATTGCGGATGGGACCACCTCTCTCAGGGACTGGAAGAGCTCGGAGACAATGCTCAGGCCGGACGGTCTGTATGCGGTCGGGGCTTTTGTGGATCACAACAGTGATCCTGTCGTGCCGGGGAAAGGGTCATGCATCTTCCTGCACATCTGGCGTGGTCCGGGCCAATCGACAGCCGGATGTACCGCCATGGAGGAAGGCGCGTTGCGGTCGCTGCTCTCCAGGCTGGATTCAGGCCGCAAGCCGCTGTTGGTGCAGCTTCCCCGCGCAGAGTATCAGAAGCTGAAGAAGGAATGGGGGTTGCCGTGACGGGGGCGCATGCGAGCTTCATTGACTCAATAAAAATCCTGGTTTTGTTTCACATATGCATTCTCACGCCAGTCGTGGACTAGCTGATATTGGAATCGACCCTTGCTATCATACAAATTCAAATACACAAATGAAGTCTTTCGCTTTAGCTTTCCATTGTCGTCTTCAAAAAATTTGTTGTATATATCTACAACTTCCTGACCAGATTTCTCAGTTATGGGTTCAAGTGATTTAACTATTAGATAGAACTCACAATCAAATTTAAAATGATAGCGAGGGTAAAGACCTGACAATTGTTTTAGCCTAGCTGTATCCTCGGGCGATGTGCGACAATCATACTTGTCAAGGCAATAGATGACACCAAGCAACAGAACGATAAGGAGCGCTGTTACCTTGATACACAAGAGTATCAGACGGTGTATCGTAAACATCCCATTAACACCTGTCCCCAGTAAGTATGATAGTGCAAATAACAAGTCCACATCGTTATGGCCAGCCCGGAAGAGTTTCCCCTCCCGGACTGGCTCAGTGCATGTATTCCTGGCAGCGTGAATGAAGACCTTACTTTCGACTTTCCATCTCTTGCTCTGCCTTCTGGATACCCACTTCATTGGCACGGAGGTCATTCCATGAAAATGCCCATGGTCTCTCGCCGTCTATTCTGCCTGGCAAGTCATCTATATCGTGCTTGAAAAACCCTTGCAGCTCGTTGGCGACGCCCATCATGCGTGTCCAGGTGGGCCCATATTCCTTGGTAAGAAAGTTGCTCACAGTGGAGTGGCGCTCGTCTGAATACTCCTCTCCGGGGTAGAAACCATGTCCCCAACTCCTCAGCGTTTTAGCCCTTTCGTATGCCTCCTGCGGATTGAATACCGCATGCCAGAACCCTTTATACTCTGGCTGATTTTGCGTCAAACCGTCCCCTGTGCTGAGATCGATTGACGATGGCCCGACACTTGGCATCTTGAACCCTCTGTACTCGGGCACGCCGAACGCATTCTTTTGCAGGTTGCTGTTCGGATCGAAGCTCGTCCCGAAGGTCATGCCACTCTGCGATCCATACGACTCGGGGGACTTCCCAAAACCAAGTGAATTCGCCTTGTTGTCCGGCATGCTGAAGCCCCTGTAGTCCGGTACGCCGAAAGCGTTTCTGGGCAGGTCTGCCGCCGGTCCGAAGCCCGTGGTAAACCCCATGTGCTCTTGCACAGGACTGAATTGATGCCCGTAGTCCTCGCTGGCGCTATCATGCCCGTAACCGTTCTGGTTTTCGTCATTACCGGAATCGGAGAAACCTGAATCGTCGTTCCCGAAACCGGTGTCCTGGCCGCTGTCGCCACCTTGAGATGAGCCATGTTCGCCGCTGTCCCCGGTGTCACCACTGTCGCCGCTATCATGATTTACGTCGGTAACCATGTGTTTCCTCGTGAATTGTTGAATTGTTCTGAAAGATTGCGTCCGCATCACGGGCATACGGTTGATCATTGCGTCAAAGGCCGGGCGACATGCCCGGCCTTCACTCTCCGTTCCGGCTACAGCCCGGACAGTTCCAGGTATTTGAGCAGGTCGCCCTCCCTGGCTCCGCCCGCCTTCACGCGCTTCACCAGGGCGGCGCGCTCGGCGGCGCGGGTCGCTCCGGGCGAACGCTCGTCGATCATGCCCGCGCTCTCCAGTTGGGGAGCGCCCTGACGGCGGACCGAACGCCTTTGACCATGCCTCCCGGCCATCCTGCCGCCGATGCGCATGGTAGCCGTCACCATATCGCGCATCTCCTTGTAGAGGTCGATGTACGCTCCCGGAGTCTCCTCCACGGCGCGCAGGACAGGGCGTTGCAACTTGAGGGGAAGGGCCTTCACGTAAGCCTCGACTTTTGCATGAACGACCCCAAACAGCGGATCATGCGTCCGCAGGTACGCCAGCAGCATCTCGTTGTTGACGGCCTTGCGCTGGGCGCGACGCGCCTGTCGTGCCTGCACGGCCTGCTGATGGTTTTGCAGCATGGCCTGCCACTGCATGCGCCCCATGGGGTGGGCCATCATCTGGGGCGACGGCTGCGGGGGGATGTCCGGGATGCCGTCGCCGTCCAGGTCAATGCCTTCCAGGTGCTCGACCATGCCGGGTTGGGCCTTCAGGTGCGCCAGGAGCGTGTCGAAGGGAGTGTCGTTGACGCCTCGTTGGGCGAACGGGGCGGACGGCTGTTGCCGGGAGAATCCGGCTGGCACGCCGGATTGCTGCCGGGCGGCGCGGCGGGCCATGATCTGTTCGTCGCTGAGCTTTGACTCGCCTGGCTCGAAGCCGGCGAATCGGTCCAGGGCGTCTTCGTACAGTTGGCGCTTGCGGGCCTGTTCATCAGCCAGATCGGAACCAGTGTTTACGGGATAAGGCATACGGGGGTACCTCCGTAAGGTGATTTACCCCGGCTTCCCGCGCCGAGGCCCCCGTATGACTAGTCAGGTTCTGAAATATTTCACCCCACATAGCGCTATATGGAAAAAACATGAAAATACTTAAGACGCGCTCACGCAGGAAAGCCGACGGGTTGCCCCGTCGGCTTCTGAAAGATCGTGAATCTGCTTCGCTCTGCCCAGCTTGGCCAGCGCCGCCCGGTCCGGTTCGGCCTGGGTTGGTCCGGCTTGCCCAGGTTCTGCACGCCCGGTCCTACGCGGCTTAGTCCCATCCTTCGTCAGGACGGTTTCATCCAGCCGGAACTTTCAGCCCGGCGCGCGTCTGCCGCCCGCCTACACCGTCACGTTCATGGAGGCCTCGCGCCGCACGGTGGCGGCGGTCCTTCTGTTGCGGCTGTAGGTGGTCACCTGGCGGTCGCTGGCCTTGAGCGACGCGATCACCGTGGAGAACTCGCCCTTGGAGATCGTGCCGTCTTCCATGGCCTTGTCCATAAGCGAGAGGCTCTTCTCCAGCACCGCGTCCAGCTTGCCCTTCTCGTCCTCGGTGATCTTGCCGGACTTCACTCCGGCCTCGATGGCCTTGCCGATGTTGGTGAAGTTCTTCTGGAGCATGGCCAGGGCCATGTCCTGGTCCTGCATGGGCGTGGCGTCGCCCATGGACTCTTTCTTCAGCGTCGCCTTGTCCTTGGACTTCATGAGCTTGTCCAGCACGGCGTTCTGGGTGTCCAGGGCCTTCATGATGCGGTCGTACTCGTCGCGGGTGACCTTGCCGTCCTTCAGGGCGGCGGTGACCAGGGCGTCGTTCTTGGCGTCGGACTTGGCCAGCAGCTCCTTGTTCTTCGCGGATATGGCTCCGGAGGCCACGCCCTCGGCGGTGCGCTCGTCCTGGCGCTGCTGGCGGTCCAGGATGATGTCCTTGAAATAGGAGGCCACATTCAGGCTGCTGGTGGTGCTGACGCTGCTCATTCTTCGCCCTTTGCCCGCAGGCTTTCGAAAGTCCTCGTTCCGGATGCGCCCGGCGTCCGTGCCGGGCCGACTCCGCCCTATCCGGCGCGGTTTAGACAGTGACGCTCAGGGGCTTGTAGTTTGCCGGCGGGGACGACGCAGGCACGGTGGCGGCGGAGACTCCCGCCTGCCCGTAGCGCGAGGAGGCCACCTGCCTGCTGGCCACGTCCAGCGAGCCCATCACCTGGCCGAATTCGCCCCGGGTGAGCACGTTGTCGGCCATGACCTTGTCGATCAGGCTCTGGGCCTCGGCCTGGGCCTTTTCCACGGCCGACTTCTCGTCCGCGGTGATCTTGCCCGATTCCACGCCCTTCTGCAGGCGCGCGTCGATGCGCTCCTGGCGCCTCTGGAATGCTTCCAGGGCCACGGACTGCGCCTCCGTACCAAGGGGCTTGGCCGCGTTGTCGGCGTCGTGCTTGAGCTTGGCAATACGCGCGCTCTCGACGTTCTGCGCCTGCATGATGCGCGCGAATTCCCCCGCGTCCATGGTCCCGTCGGCCATGGCCCGTTCGATGCGCGCGTCGTTTCTCGAGTCGGCCCTGGCGAGCCTGGCCTGCTCGGAAGGCGTCAGCTGCCCGGATTGCGTCCCCTGCGCCAGGCGTTCGTCCTGGTTCTGCTGGCGGTGCTTGGCGATCTCCGAGAAAACCGAGGAAGCCAGGGAGGTTCCGGTGGAGACTGCTGTGGAGAGTCCGATCATGTTTCGCTCCTGGGCCGATGCGTCTTGGCGGCAAGTTTTTCCCGGCGGATGGCGGCCCGCCCGTATTCTGCCAAGGCCATGCCAGCGGCAACATCTTCCCTGGCGGGAAAGACTCTGCTAGATTCCGGTATCGACACCGACAGGAGTTTTTTATGACGTGCGAATTCACTCTGGGCCAAGGCGTGCCCTTCCATAAAATGCAAGGCTGCGGCAACGATTTCGTCATCATCGACAACCGTGAACTGGCTGTTCCTGTTGAAAATATGCCGGAATGGGCCAAACTGGTCTGCCGTAAATGTTTCGGCGTGGGTGCGGACGGTCTGATCTTCCTGGAATCCGCACCCGAGGGTTCGGGCGTGGATTTCCGCTGGCATTTCTACAACGCCGATGGTTCTCGTGCGGAGATGTGCGGCAACGGCGCGCGCTGCGCAAGCAAACTGGGCAACCTGCTGGGGATCGCTCCGGCAAAGCATGTACTGGGCACGGATGCGGGCGGGGTTAAATGCGAAGTTCTGGATGACGGCCAGGTCAGGGTTCGCCTCACTCCCCCGGTTGATCTCATGACCGGACTGGAACTCGAACTGGACGGACAGACCCTCACCGCCCACTTCGTGAACACCGGCGTACCCCATGCCGTGATCTTTTCGGAAGACGTGTCGCTTCTGGACATCAAACTGCTGGGTCGGGCCGTCCGGTACCACCAGACCTTCAATCCCAAGGGCACCAACGCCAACTTCGTCACGGTGAAGGACTCCGCCAACCTGCTCCTGCGCACCTACGAGCGCGGCGTGGAGGACGAGACCTACGCCTGCGGCACGGGCGCGTGCGCGTCCGCCGTGATCGCCCATTCGCTGGGCCTGACCGGGCCTGAGGTGAACGTGACCACCACCGGCGGCGAGGTGCTTGGCGTGAGCCTGGACGACGGCCACGTGTATCTGCGTGGCGCGGCTGAAGTCTGCTTCAGCGGCGTATTCTATCCCAAGGCCCTGGGGCTGGACAAGAAGCGCCCCTGAGCGAGGAGACACCATGGCACGTTTCACCGGCATCAACCACCTGGCCATGGCCACGGGCGACATGGAGTCCACGATCCGCTTCTGGCGGGACCTCCTGGGCATGCGCCTGGTGGCGGGCATCGGCCATGCCGGATACCGCCACTACTTCCTGGAGATATCCGAGACGGACATGATCGCCTTCTTCGAATGGCCGCACGTCAAGCCCTTGGAGCCCAAGGACCACGGCGTGCCGGTTGCGGTCCCCTTCGCCTTCGACCACATCTCCTTTGGCGTGGCGGATCGGAGCGACCTGTGGGAACTCAAGGCCAAACTGGAAGCTGCCGGGTTCTGGGCTTCGGAGATATTGGACCACGGGTTCATCCTGTCGCTCTACAGCTTCGACCCCAACAACATCGCCATCGAGTTCAGCTGGAACCAGCCGGGGATCGATCTGCGCAAGCAGCCCAGGCTGGTGGACAAGGACCCTCCACGGGTGCGCCTGGAAGGCTCCGAGCCCCAGCCTGGACATTGGCCCGCGCCCGAGCCCATCGCCCGCGAGGACATGAGGATCTACCCCGGCGAGGGACGCGAGATACTCGACAGAAGCTGACGTGCAAGAGCTCCTGACAGTAACGCCCCCGGACGGTTCATGGACCGTCCGGGGGCGTTTTTTTCACGATGCCTTCATGCTGGGGCGCGTACTGGGAAACCGTGCGCGCGGACATGGTCGCGTGCAGGTTCTGTCAGGGGATGCGCAACTCCTGGTGGCTCACGCGGTTGCGCCCTTCCCGCTTGGAGGCGTAGAGGGCCGCGTCAGCCGCGCGCAGGAACTCGTCGCAGCTGGGCGCGTCGCCGGCCTCGTGCGCGTCCAGGCAGGCCAGGCCGAAGCTGATGGTGATGGGGATGGCGTGCTCCCTGTGGACGCAGATGCCCTGTGCTATGGATTGGCGCAGACGGTCAGCCATTCGGAACGCCCCTGACCGTCCTGTCCCGGGGAGCAGCAGCGCAAACTCCTCGCCGCCCACGCGCGCCGCCATGTCGCTGGTCCGCAGCGTCTTGCGGATGAGGTCCGCCACATGACGCAGCACGGCGTCCCCGGCCTGATGCCCGTAGGTGTCGTTGACTTCCTTGAAATGGTCGATGTCGGCCAGCATGATGGACACAGGCCGCAGGTGGCGCGAAGACAGGGCCAGGATCTGCTCCATGCCGGCAAAGAACGCGCGGCGGTTGGAGAGGCCGGTGAGCGAATCCGTGGAGGCCTGCTGCTGGAGCTTTCCCTGAAGCTGCTTCTGGTCGGTGATGTCCACCAGGGTGATGATGTTCATGCCGTGGTGGCAGGCCAGATGTGCGCGGATGCTGCACACGCGGCCGTCGGCGCAGGTGACAACGGACTCCAGGGGCTCCACGTTGCATTGATGGTTCCAGGCGGAGTTCGCCCGCCTGCGCCACTCTTGCGCGATGTGTTCCCGGTAGCGGGCATCCGGATATACCAGAGGGAACCAGTCCCGCTCGTTGACGATCTGGGTTTTCGTATACCCGGAGAGCGCAACGAATTTATGATTGAGCATCAGCACATCCCGGGAGCGGGCATCCACCACTGCCAACGCGATCGGCAGGTGATTCAAAATCGCGAAAGAGTCCACGGGGCCGTCAAGACAGATCATGGCGGGTGTAATAGAACAAAAAAAGGCCGCCCGGAAGGGCGGCCCTTGCTTTTTCCAGTTTCCCGTAGCCCGATTACTTGCCGGGCTCGCCTTCCACTTCGGCCCGCACTTCCAGGGCGATCTTCCACAGGATGGTCAGCACGAAGCCGCCCACCGCGTAGATCATCAGGGCGATCATCAGTTCCGGCCCGGTGGGCAGGTACTCGGTGACCTTCTCGAAGGGGTTGGGGGTGAAGCCCGCGGCGATCAGGCCCATGCCCTTGTCGATCCAGGTGCCGATGACCAGCATGATCAGGGCGGGGACCAGGATGTCGCGGTTCTCGCGCCACCTGGGCGGGATGAGCAGGAACAGGGAGGTCAGGCCGAGCGCGGCCGCGGTCCACATGAACGGGGTCATGTAGGTGTGGCCCTCGAAGCCGGAGAACAGGAACAGGATGGGGTCCATGTGTCCGGGCATGTTCGAGTAAAACGCGGTGAACACTTCCAGCAGGAAGAAGAACACGTTCACGCACATGGCGTAGGTGATGGTGGTGGAGAGGCTCTTGATGGCCTCGTTGCCCGGATCGAACTTGGTGAGCTTCTTGGCCAGAAGCATCAGCAGCAAGAGGATCGAGGGACCGGAGCAGAACGCCGACGACAGGAAGCGGGCGGCCAGGATGGCGGTGAGCCAGTAGTGGCGGCCGGGAAGGCCCGCGTACAGGAACGCCGTGACCGTGTGGATGGAGAAGGCCCAGATGATGGAGGTATACACCAGGGGCTTGACCCACTTGGGCGGCGAAACGCGCTTCCAGTAAGACATGAGGCTGGTCCAGCCGATGACCGCGTTCAGGATCAGGTAGCCGTTCAGGACCACCATGTCCCAGAAGAGCACGGAACCGGGCGTGGAGTTGATCAGCACGTTCAGCATGCGCTGCGGCTGGCCGATGTCGATGACGATGAAGCCCAGGCACATGATGACCGCAGCGATGGCGAGGAACTCGCCCATGATGATCATCTTGGAGTAGGCTTTGTAGTGGTGGAAGTAATAGGGCAGCACCAGCATGACGGCGGACGCGGCCACGCCGACCATGTAGGTGAACTGGGCGATGTAGAATCCCCAGGAGACGTCGCGGGAGAGCCCCGTGATCATCAGGCCTTGGTTGAGCTGCACCAGGTAGAACCCGCCGCCGATGCCCATGATGGCCAGAAAGGCCATCAGCGCTCCGAAGTAGCGAGGGCTTCCCTTGAGGGCTTTTTCGATCATGGCCTCACTCCTAGAGGATGTAGAAGACGCCGGGCTCGGTGCCGGCGCTGGGGTTGCGTCTGATGGCGAACTTCTCTTTCAGGATCTTGCGCACGGGCGAATTGGGATCCTGGAGGTCGCCGAATACCATGGCCCCGCCGGAAGCCTGCACGCAGTTGGGCATGAGCCCCTGGGCCAGCTTCTCCACGCAGAACGTGCACTTCTCCACCACGCCGCGGGTGCGGTGGGGATAGAGGAGGTTCATGTTCTTGATGAACTTCTCGGGATCCTGGAAGTTGAAGCTACGCGCGCCGTAGGGGCAGCCGGCCATGCAATAGCGGCAGCCGATGCAGCGGTGGTAGTCCATGATGACCAGGCCTTCCTTGTTCTTGAAGGTGGCCTTGGTGGGGCACACGCGTACGCAGGGGGGGTTCTCGCAGTGGTTGCACAGGAGCAGGTATTTGCGGTGCTCCTGGGCGTCGGCGAGGTGCACGGGGCGTTCGGTGGTGAACGTACCGTGGAATTCCTCGGTCCAGATCCACTTGATCTCCTGCTTGCCTTCGATGGCGGGGACGTTGTGCGCGGTGTGGCACGCGTCGATCACCTTGGCGTGCAGGGCGTCATCGAACTTGGCGGTGTCGATGACCATGGCCCAGCGCTTGGCGGTTAAGGGTTTGGCGAAGTTCGTGGCATTGGGGAGGGCATCGGCGGCCTGGGCTCCTTCTCCGAGGAATCCCAGAGTCCCTGCCGAGAGCCCCAGGGCCGAGACGCCAGCCAGCTTCAAGAAGTCGCGTCTGGAGCTTTGCATGTTATTTCCCCCCCTCTTTCTTCACGGGCGAGGTATTGTGGCAGGTCCAGCAGTAAGGATTCACGCCGACCGTGACGTGGCACTTGTCGCAGAACTTGTCCTTGTTCTCGTGGCAGCCCATGCAGGTGTTGGTCAGGCTCATGTTGAATTCCTTGCCGGCCTCGTTCTTCCACACCCGGTTTCCGTTGCGGATAACGTCGTCGCGCCATTCGTTCAGGAGCACCATGTGCACGTCACGCATCTTCTCGGTCTTCATGATGCATTCTTTGACGTCTTTGGGCTTCTCGGTTTCGACCTTGAGCTCGGGCTGACCCACTCCCTTGATGAAGGGGAACAGCACCAGGGCCAGGAAGATTATCAGGCCCGGGATGATGTATTTGGCGTTGTACATTATTCCTCCTCCTCAGACCCTTCGATGCCGGGCAGGTCTTCCTGGCGCAGGTTCATGGTGCGCGGCTCCTCGCCTTCGAAGACCAGGGCGTTGCCCACCAGCTCGTGCAGGCCGGTGACCTTCACGCCCGGGGCCCAGTAGTCGGCCAGGCCGGGCAGGGTGGCGCGGTCGATGGCGCAGATGCAGCTCATGGTGTTCACCCCGAACTTCTCCTGCACGTACTTGAGGGCGTTGCCGCGGGGCAGGCCGCCGCGCAGGCGCATCTCGGTGAACTCGCCGTTGTTCAGGCCTGCGCCGCCGCCGCAGCAGTAGGTCTGCTCGCGGATGGTCTGGGCGGGCATGTCCACGAACTTCTCCACCACGTTCTCCAGAACGTAGCGGGGCTCGTCGAAGAAGCCCATGCCGCGCGAGGTGTTACAGGAGTCGTGCCAGGTGGCGGTGATGCCCGCGTTGCGGGACTTGTCGAGGTTCAGCTTGCCGTTCTTGATGAGGTCGGCGGTGAACTCGACAAGGTGGATCATCTTGGTGGACTTGGCGTTGTCGAACACCGTGCCGGTGATGGGGCTCTTGGGGACTTCCAGGAAGTCGGCCGGGCCGTTCATGGTGTCCATGAACTGGTTGAGCACGCGCCACATGTGGCCGCACTCGCCGCCGATGATGTACTTGACGCCCAGGCGCTTGGCCTCGTGGTACATCTTGGCGTTCAGCTTCTTCATCCACTTGTCGTTGGTGAAGGAGCCGAAGTTGCCGCCTTCCGACGCGTAGGTGGACCAGGTGACGTCCAGGTCCAGGTAGTCGAAGAGCAGCAGGTAGCCCATGAAGGTGTAGATGCCGGGCTCGGCGAAGATGTCGCCGGAGGGCGTGATGAACAGGATCTCCGCGCCCTTGCGGTGGAAGGTGGGCTCGACGCGGCGACCGGTGATGGTCTCGATGTCGTCCACCAGGAAGTCCATCATGTCCTTGAAGGCGTGGGGCTGGATGCCCAGGTGGTTGCCGGTGCGGTTGCAGTTGGCCACCGGCTCCAGGATCCAGTTGATGTTCACGCCGATGCGGTTCATCAGGTCACGCGCCAGGAAGGTGATCTCGGCGGTGTCGATGCCGTAGGGGCAGTACAGCGAGCAGCGGCGGCACTGGGTGCACTGGTAGAAGTACATGAACCATTCTTTGACCACGTCTTCTTCCAGCTTGCGCGAACCGGAGAGCTTGCCCAGGATCTTGGCGGCCACGGTGAACTCGCCGCGGTAGATGGAGCGCAGCAGTTCGGCACGCAGCACCGGCATGTTCTTGGGGTCGCCGGAGCCGATATAGAAGTGGCACTTGTCGGCGCACGCGCCGCAGCGCACGCAGCAGTCCATGAAGACCTTCAGCGAGCGGTACTTGCCCAGAAGCTCGCGGAAGCCGTCCCGGATGATGTCACGCCAGTCGGGCGGGAGCTTCCAGTCTTCCTGGGTGGGGTCCCATTCCCTGGGGTTGGGCAGGCCGAGGTACTTGAGCACATCAGGCTTGCCGGGATACGAATAATTGCCAAGCTTAAACTCAGGTTTGACGTCCATCCACGCCTCGGCGGGCGTGGCATAGCTGACGTTCATGAGTTCTTCAGGCGGCGCCATCTTCGACATACTATCTCCCTTGTGGAAATACGCCCAGCCCGGGGCGGTTTAGGCTTCCTTGTCCACCGGCAGGCCGGCCTCGATCATCTTCTCGCGGAAGTCGTCCTCGTACTCCTCATAGGTGTGAGGCTTGATGGACGGATCGTTCCAGGGGTTGATGTAGCGTTCCATGCGGGTGTTGTTGGGCAGGTTCCGGGTGGGGCTCAGGAAGACGCCGCCGAGGTGCATAAGCTTCGAGAACGGGAAGTAGGCCCAAAGCACGCACACCAGGAAGAAGTGCATGTAGAACGACCAATCGATGTTGGGCGGAATGATCGGCTTGAAGCTCACCAGCCCGATGGCCAGCTGCTTGATGGCGATGACGTCCACCTTGGCCACGTAGCGCATGTAGATGCCGGAAAGCGCGATGGCCAGGATCAGGAACAGGGGGAAGTAGTCGGTGGCCAGCGAGATGTAGTTCAGCTTGGGGTCCCACAGGCGTCTGGCCAGGAGGAAGGTCACGCCGACCACCAGGAACACGTCGGTGAGATACAGCGTGGGCACGCCGATCTGCAGGATGGAGTCGACGAACTCCACGCCCGTGATGACCATGGGCACGGGCTCCAGGAAGAAGCGGAAGTGCCTGATGAACACGATCAGGAAGCAGTAGTGGAACATGAGCGCGAACAGCCACAGGGACTTGTCCGAACCGTAGGCCACGCGGCCTTCGGCGACGCGGTTGTCCAGCTTGGTGTTGCGGAAGAGGCTCCTGAACATGAGCACTTCCAGCGCCATGCGGATGAACGTCTGGCCAGGGGTGGAAGGGTTGTCGAACTTCGCCTGCTTCACCCAGGGGAGCGAATACTGCTGACCGCCCGTGGTCGCGATTGAAAAGGGCTGAGGCGTGGATGCCCAGCCGACCACTTTTTTGATGAATCCCGCCACGAATATCGCGACGGCCACGTACGGGACAGCTATCCCGAACACCCCCGACATTCCCGCCCCGGCCCCCAGGGCCGCCACCGCGGCCAATGCCACGACAGCTAGTAATGCGGTCATGAGTCCAGCCATGTACCCTCCACCTCGCGTTGAACCTTTTCGCCCGGCCGGCCGCTAAGCCGACTCGCCCTCGCCGATGCCCACGATGAGCTGGGCACGTTTCAGAAGTTGCACCTGCGACCGCTCCAGGTCCTTGTATTTGATCTCATGGAGCTTCTCGCGGCATTTCGCGTAGAGATCGAGGCTGGCCAGCGCCAGCCCGTCGATGCGTGATTCCATGGCCACGAACTGCTCCCAGATGTTCAGGCGCTTCAGGTCGTGCCACAGTTTTTCCCGCATGGCCTTCTTGAGCAGGAAGATGAATCCCGCAGCCTGCGAAGGGGTGAAATTCTGCACCGCGCGCACCCGGATCATCTCGTCCAGGAAGTCCAGCACGGCTGCCAGCGCCTTGGGATCCTCGCCGCCTATAAGATAGGAGACCACCGCCTCCGCGCCCTGGCGGGAGCGTACGGCGACGGGATTCGCGAAGGGATCGCCGCCCTTCTTCCAGAGCTTGGCCGTCTCAGCCGGGTAGGTGTCCAGGATATGGTCATACCAATCCTGAACGATGGCCTTCCGGTTTGCGGCCAGAAGTTCCTCGATTGTGTTCATTGATGCCCTGCTGCGGCAAGAGTGTGGTAACTTTGTTCGCCCCGTCACAAACGCCAACCCCAATACCCCGTGAGCCGCATTCTGTAAAGGTTGAATCCGGTTGGGCGGCTGCTTGCCCACGGAAAATGCAGGCGAATTCTTCTCGATGTGGTTTACAGGAACTGCGCCGGTCACTATGTACCCGAGGAGCTCCGGCCCACCTGGACGGCAGCGCCAACACACCGCAGCGAGACGTTCCATGCCCCTTACCGCCAGCCAGCAAGCCATCCTGAACGCCGCAGCGCAGTTTCGGGACATTCTCAAATATCACGGAGTGATGCCGCTCAAGCACGCCCTCGCATTCCCGGAGGCGGCCCTGTCTTCGCTGGTGGACCTGGGCCTTCTGGAGTGGGCCGAGTTCACATACGGCTGCGGCAAGGAGCTCAAGGGGCTGCGCATCACGCCCGAGGGCATGCGCCTGCTGGAGGAATCCGCCGGGCTTCCCCACCAGGCCCAGGCCGGCGAATTGGCCTACGAGCACATGCTGATACTTCAGGACGTATTCCATTTCGGCCACATGCCGCGCTACCGCCGCATGATGCCCGCCAAGAAGGCCCACGCCTACGTTTCCAGCGACTTCGAGGACCTCTTGAACCGGGGGTACGTGCTGAAGATGAAGCTCAAGATCGAGGGTGAACGGACGCTCAAGGGATACGTGATCTCCCCCAAGGGTGAACGGGCGCTGAAGCAGGCCGGGATGACCTCATGAAAAAACGGGCCCTCCGGGGAGCCCGTTTCCAACAGCCCTGACCCATGACCGCGTTCGCGGCGTGCCAGATTCGAAAGGCTGCCCCTTCCGGCCGGAATCCGGCCGTTCGTGATCAGGCGGCCTCGTCGGACCCGCCGATGCGCACCGTGGCCTCGTCCACCCGGCGCCACTCGACTTCAAGTGCCAGCTTTTCCTTGTCTTTCTTCTGCGACACCTTGAGCGAGACGTCCATCACGCCACGGGGCCTGAGTGTCAGGCAGTCCTCGCCCACGGTCATGCACACCGAGCCCGCCTTGAATCCGGCCACCACATCCTCAAGGTAGTCGACGACTTCCTTGACGTCCATAACGCCTTCCATCTTGATTTTGTCCTTGCTCATCTTGTTCTCCTTTTCACAAACAGACTTCGGATTCTCTGTCAGTTTTCTCCAAATGCCCGGCGCGAAGCACCCGGCTCAGCCAAGGGCCGTCACGGCCAGTTCGGCGTACAGTTCGGAGGACATATACCGAAGCGCCGCAGTTTTGCATTTTGCGAGTTCCAGAAGGGGTGCTGCCCCGCGCGCTTCGGACAGGGAGCCGTCCAGGGGAAAGAAGCGCCGGGAGCCGACAAGCCGCAGGAAAGGCCGCCCCCTGGCGTCCAGTCCCGTATAGAGGGTCATGGCAGCCCTGCCGCGCCTGCCTGGCCAGCAGAACCCCTCGAGACAGCACTGGAGAACCCGGCTCAGGGTGAAGGCCTTGTTCAGCGGGATCATGCCGGCGCTGCCGTCGGACACCACCCCCAGGTCGAAGCGCTCCCAGTGGTCCGAAACGTCTCGCAGGAACCCTCCGAAATCCACTCCCTCCCCTTTCTGCGCGACCGAATACGCGGCCATGAGGCGCATGAACAGGAAGGAATCGCCCTCGCCGGTCTGACCGCTCCAGGCCCAGGCTCCGGCGGCGGCCGCCATGCGGCTCAGGCTTTCCATGGCTTCGGTAAATTTTCCGGCAACCTCGCGGTAGATTTCGCTGGCGTCCGTCTCGGGGCGCGGGACTCCCGGGTGTAAAGCCGGGCATTCCGTCAGACGTGGGTCGGGGGGGACTGCCGACTGGCTGCCGGTTGGAACCGGCCCCAGGTCCAGGATGTGGCGAAGCGCCTGGCCGCCCGAGCCGGACTGGGACGAACCCGAGGACGCAGGCTGCGACAGGGGGTCTTTCCCGAGGCGCGAGCCGGAGCGCGTGTTGGGGCGGGAAGCGGAGCTCATGTGAACCCCCTGGCGTTTATTTCCCGGCAGAGCGCCAGGAAGTCCAGCGCGCCCGCACTGCTGGGGGAGTAGGCGAAGATGCTCTGCCCGAAGCCGGGAGCCTCGGCCAGGGCCACGCTCTCGCGGATGCGGGTCTCGAAGATGAGGTCGGGGAAATGCGACCGGATGGCCCCGGCCACCTCCCGGCACAGACGCTTGCGATGATTGTAGCGGGTCAGCGCGATGCCCAGCACGGAAAGGCCCGCGTTGATGGAGCGCGCGGCCTCCACGGTGTCCATGAGCGAACCCAGGCCCGCCAGGGCCAGATACTCGGCCTGCACCGGTATGACCAGGGAATCCGCTGCGGCCAGGGCGTTGACCGTGAGCAGGCCCAGGTTCGGCGGGCAATCCAGGATGCAGGCGTCGGCGCCCGGGATGTGGGACAGGGCGTTCGCAACCAGCCGTTCCTTGCCGGGCTGAGCGGCGAATTCGGTGTCCACGCCGGAGAGTTCCATGGACGCGGGCACCAGCCGGACCCCTTCCACCTCCACCAGGAAATCGCCCAGATTCCCCTGGCCCTTCATGAGCTCGTACAGCGTGGCCGCTTCCGGCTCCACGCCGAAGCTCCTGGTCATATGCCCCTGGGGGTCCAGGTCCGCCGCAACCACGCTCCGGCCAAGCCGGGTCAGGCCCACGGCCACATTGACGGCGACGGTGGTCTTGCCCACCCCGCCCTTCTGATTGAGGAAAGCTATGGTTCGCATGTGCGGCCGGTTCCTGTCCTTGTTGCATTCAGACGTTCACCGAACCGTTTTAGCCTCCCAATGTGACGGATTCGTCTCAGAGCGTCCGCTCAGCCATCCCGCGCACGGCTGCCAGGGCGCTCAGGCGTTTCACGGCCAGCCGGTCGCCCTCGAACCGGAACAGTTCGGCGTGGGCAGCGCCATCCACAGCCCAGCCGATCCACACCGTGCCCACGGGCTTTTCCGGAGTTCCGCCCGTAGGCCCGGCCACCCCGGACACGCTCAGGGCGCACTGCGCCCCAAGCCTGCGCGCCGCGCCAAGAGCCATGGCCAGCACCACCTCGCGGCTTACCGCGCCGTGGGCCGCGAGCGTTTCGGCGGGCACGTCCAAAAGCGCCTGCTTCACGCTGTTGGCATAGGCCACCACGCCCCCCTGGTACCACCCGGAGCTGCCGGACACGTTGGTCAGCTCGCAGGCGATGAGCCCGCCGGTGCAGGACTCCGCCGTGGCCAGCATCCAGCCGCGCGCCGTGAGCCGCTCCGCCAGCCTGCCCACCTGCTCTTCCATATGCTCCCATTCCATGATCAGCCTCCTTGGGGGTCCCGCGAGGTCCTGCCGCTTGACCCGAAACTGGCCCCGGCGTAAGACCCCGGCCACCATACACAAGCTCCCCGGAGGCCGCCAATGCTCGATGTGCGCTTCGTTCGCAAGAACCTGGACCAGGTCCGTGAGGCCCTGGCCAACCGCCAGATGAAACTGGACCTGGACGAGTTCTCGCGCCTGGACGAAACCCGCCGCTCCCTGCTGACAGAGGTGGAAGCCCTCAAGACCGAACGCAACGCCTCCTCGGCTGAAGTCGCCAAGCTCAAACGCGCCGGACAGGACGCCTCCCACCTGATGGAGCGTCTTTCCGCCATCTCCGAACAGATAAAGGCCCTGGACGAGGGCGCGCGCAAGGCCGACGAGGAATCAGAGGCCTTCCTGTATTCCATCCCCAACGTCCCCCACTCCAGCACCCCCGTGGGCAAGGACGAGAACGACAACCCGGTTATCCGCACCGTGGGCGACAAGCCGGAGTTCGGCTTCGCACCCAAGGAGCACTGGGAGATCGGCCAGAATCTCGGCCTGGACTTCGACCGCGCCGCCAAGCTCACGGGCGCGCGCTTCGCCGTGCTGTGGGGCGACCTGGCCAAGCTGGAGCGCGCCCTGGCCGCCTTCATGGTGGACATGCACACCACCCGGCACGGCTACACCGAAGTATCCACGCCCTACATCGTCAACTCCGACAGCCTGCGCGGCACCGGCCAGCTGCCCAAGTTCGCGGAAGACCTCTTCAAGCTCGATTTCAAGGACTTCTACCTGATCCCCACCGCCGAAGTGCCGGTCACCAACCTGCACCGCGACGAGACCATGGAAGAGGCCGACCTGCCCCGGGCCTACTGCGCCTACACGCCCTGCTTCCGTTCCGAGGCCGGGTCCTACGGCAAGGACACCAAGGGGCTCATCCGCCAGCACCAGTTCGACAAGGTGGAGCTGGTGCGCTTCTGCCGTCCCGAGGACTCCTACGAGCAGCTGGAGCTTCTGACCAACCACGCCGAGGAAGTGCTCAAACGCCTGAAGCTGCCGTATCGCGTCATCGCCCTGTGTACCGGCGACCTGGGCTTCTCCTCGGCCAAGACCTACGACATCGAGGTCTGGCTGCCCGGGCAGAACGCCTACCGCGAGATCTCGTCCTGCTCCAACTTCGAGGACTTCCAGGCCCGGCGCGCGGGAATCCGCTTCAAGCCCAGGGGCGGAAAGTCGCAGCTTGTGCACACCTTGAACGGCTCGGCCCTGGCCGTGGGGCGCACCATGGTGGCCATACTGGAGAACTGCCAGCAGGCCGACGGCTCGGTGGTGATCCCCGAGGCGCTGGTGCCCTACATGGGCGGGCAGACCGTCCTTTCGCCCAAATGAAGGGAATGATTCGCGCAGTGATCGTCGCGGCCGGGGTGTTCGCCCTGGCCGCGCTCTTCTACATGGAGCTCAGGCAGGCCGTGCTTCTGGCCGGACTTGCCGGAGCGACCGCCTGGGGACTGGAGAAGGCGCGAGGCTAACCAGGAGGAGCACATGCCGGTTGTCAGCGTATTCTTCGGCATTATCATTACCATGTACTGGCGGGAGCACAATCCGCCTCATTTTCACGCCAAATACGGCGAGCACGGCGCGATCATTTCCATCGAAACGCTGGATATTCTGGAAGGAAGCCTTCCTCGTCGGGCTCGGGTGCTCGTACTTGAGTGGGCAAGCGAACACAGGGCCGAGTTGCTGGAAAATTGGCGACTATGCTTGGAATATGTGGCTCCAAATCCCATCAGCCCCTTGGAGTGAATCATGATCCCTTGGGAAGTGAAACTGGCCAAAGCCTTGCCGGGCTACAGGCTGGAAGTGACCTTCGCGGACGGCCTTCATGGAATCGTTGACCTTTCGGACGTGCCCCACAAAGGCGTCTTCGAAGCGTGGGCGGATCCTGAGTATTTCTCGCAGGCCCAAGTGGATTCGGTTACGGGCACGGTGTGCTGGCCCAATGGGGCGGACATCGCTCCAGACGCCATGCACCAGGAATTGAAACGTCGCCGGACGTCGGCTGCCTGACCGTTTTCACCCGGCAACCGCCACTTCAGAAATCGCCGAAGCAACACACCCTGTTGCGCCCGGTTTCCTTGGCGTGGTAAAGTGCGATGTCGGCTCGTCTCATGAGTGAATCGATCGTATCTTCCTGTCGGTTGAACTCCGCGACCCCGATGCTGACGGTGTAGCAGATCGACCCGGTTTTGGTCAGCACGCACACGCTTTGCAGCGCCCTCAGCAGGCGATCCGCTATCAGCAACGCCTCGTCCATTTCAGTCTGGATAAGCACCACCCCGAACTCTTCGCCGCCCAGTCGGCCGACGATATCCGTGACGCGCATGGTGTGCTGCAACGTCTTGGCCATTGATTTGAGGACCTCGTCGCCCGCATAGTGGCCGTGGTTGTCGTTGATGGCCTTGAAATTGTCGACGTCGATCATGAGGAACACCAGGGGCAGTTGGTAGCGGCTGCTTCTGGCAAGCTCCTCCTCGGCACGCTCCAGGAAATGGCGCCGATTTCCTATGCCGGTCAGCGGGTCCGTGGCGGCCAGTACATCCAGTTCCCTGACCCGGCTCTCAAGCTCCATCTGCGTGGCCTTGAGTTCCGTGACGTCGGTGGCCAGCACGAAGAAGCCCTGCGCCTCGTCGGCTTCCATGTCCGGGATGTAGCGGGCCTGGGTGGTATGCACGCTGCCGTCGACCTTGGTCAGGGCGCGTTCGAAAATCTGCGGTTCGCCTTTCAGGGCGGCGCGGATGTAGGGTTCGTTCTTACGGTACAGAACCTCCCCCAGCAGTTCCCGCAGGGTGATGCCCGGCATCTGCTCCCTGGTTCTGCCGAACCATTCCAGGTACGCCTTGTTGGCGTATTTGCAGCGCTGGTCCCGGTCCCAGTAGGCCACCATGCCCGGGATGTTGTCGGTAACCATGTGGATGAAGCGCTCGCTTTCCTCCAGGTTCCGTTGGGCCTCGGCCACCACCAGCTCATGGGTGCGCCGCTGCCGCTGATAGATGCCGAACCCCGCGACGCTGAGCAGCGCCCCCCCTGCGAAAAGACCTCCCTGCCAGAGTACGTCCTTGCGCCACTGTTTGTATATCCGGGAGGCATCGCGATCCACCGCGACTTCCAGGGAGTTGGTCATCTTCAGCTTGGCCGGACGGATGGTACGCACGGCCAGCATGCGCTCCTCTCCAGTGACGGACGACGTCCCCAGATGCACGCTGCCTTCCTGCCCGCTGTCGCGATGTCTGGAGAAGAAGCTCCCCGCCTGGGCCGGATCCATCCCGGCAGCGTCGGGATGTGCAGCAACCGTGAGAAAGAGCACGCCGTCCCCATCGGCCATGGCTGCGCGCATGTCCGGGGCAAAAAGCACGGAATTCAACAGGGGGGTGAAGAACTGCGGGTCCAGGGTGGCTATCACGAACCCGGCGAGCCCTCCGCCTGGGCCGGAAATGACCTTGCCCAGGTTTATCGAGTAAGCGCCCAGGTTGGTCAGAAACGGCTGGGAGACGTAGAGTCTTTCCGGATCGGGATTTCTTATGGCCCTCTGAAGGTACTCGCGGTGGCTCAGGTCCCTCCCGATCAGCTCAGGCCGGTTGCAGGCCCGGATCACGCCCTGGGCGTCCAGGATGGACAGGGTGCGCACCCCGGCCAGAGCCTCAGCCAGGGTGACGAGGCGCTGATTGATGTTCCGGCTGGTGTTGCCGCTGGCCTGGTCCCGGCTCACATCCGACAACACGGACTCGAGCGCCACAAGGTTCATTTCAGTGATGTTCTGGACGATCCCGGTCAGGAAGAGCAGGCGCTCCTCCTCGCGCCTGGTGAGGTCGACCCTCTCCTGGTAAAGGTTTCCCCCGAGGACTACGCCAAGAGCCGAAAGACCAGTACAGAGAAACATCCATCGGATGAATGCGGGAGTCGTCTTTCGAGGGGGTATTGTTGTCATTATGGATTCACGAGAGTGCAGAGTCAGAAACGACCCGGAACTCTCATTCAACATTTCTTAAGACTTGAATTTATAATGCCTATCGCTGTATTTTGAGATGTTATATTGCCTTTGCACCGGAAGCAACCCATTCCTGGTCCGGGTCGGCTGCCGACCAAAAGAAAAAGGCCGCCCCAGGGGCGGCCTTTGTGCATTCGGGTTCCCGCGACCGGATCAGGCTTTCAGGCGGTCCTTCACGTAGTTCACCAGCCCGCCCTTATCCAGGATCTCCTGCATGAAGGGGGGGACCGGGGCGGTCTTGATCACGTCGCCGGAGGTCAGGTTCTTGATGACGCCGTTCTCGACGTCCACTTCCAGGTCGTCGCCGTCCTCGATCTTCTTCACGTCGTCGCCGATCTCCAGCAGGATGAGCCCCATGTTGAAGCCGTTGCGATAGAAGATGCGGGCGTAGCTGTGGGCCACCACCACGGGGATTCCCGCGCCGAGGATGGCCAGGGGGGCGTGCTCGCGGGAGCTGCCGCACCCGAAGTTCTCGCCCGCGACCATGATGTCGCCCTTCTTCACCCGCTTCACCCAACCGGCCTCCAGGCCTTCCATGCAGTTCCTGCCGAGCTCCTCGGTGTCCGTGGTCACCAGGAAGCGGGCGGGGATTATGGCGTCCGTATCGATATGAGCGCCGACTTTATGCGCGCGTCCCTTGTACATGTTCTGATCCTCTTACAGCTTGCCGGGGTGGATGATTTCACCCGCGATGGCCGAAGCGGCGGCCACGGCCGGGTTGGACAGGTACACCTCGCTCTCCAGCGAGCCCATGCGGCCCTTGAAGTTGCGGTTGGTGGTGGCGATGGAGCGCTCGCCCGCGGCCAGGATGCCCATGTGGCCGCCAAGGCAGGGTCCGCAGGTGGGCGGGCCGACGATGCAGCCGGAGTCCATGAAGATTTCCAGCAGCCCTTCCTTGAGCGCCTGCTTCCAGATGGAGGGCGTGGCGGGCAAAACGATGCAGCGCACGTGCTTGGCCACCTTGCGGCCCTTGAGCACGGCGGCGGCCTCGCGCATGTCCTCGATGCGGCCGTTGGTGCAGGAGCCGATGACGGACTGGTCGATGCGCACGCCAACCACATCCTCCACGGGCTTCACGTTGTCGGGCAGGTGCGGGCAGGCGATGCGCGGGGTGAGCTTGGAGCAGTCGATGACCAGCTCGCGCTCGTAGTGCGCGCCCTCGTCGGCGTACATCTCCACGTCGCCGGTGCGCCCTGCGGCCTTGGCGTAGGCCAGGGTCTTGGCGTCCACCGGGAACAGGCCCGCCTTGCCGCCCGCCTCGATGGCCATGTTGGCCATGCACAGGCGCTGCTCGATGGACAGCTCCGAGACCACGGGGCCTGCGAACTCCAGCGCCTTGTACAGCGCGCCGGACACGCCGATCTGGCCGATGACCTCCAGGATGATGTCCTTGCCGCCCACGTGCTCGGGCAGCGTGCCGTTCAGCACCACGCGGATGGTGGGGGGAACCTTGAACCAGGTCTCGCCCAGCACCATGGCCGCGGCGATGTCCGTGGAGCCCATGCCCGTGGCGAACGCGCCCAGGCCGCCGTAGGTGCAGGTGTGCGAATCCGCGCCCACGACCACGTCGCCGGGGCCCACCAGGCCGATCTCGGGCAGCAGGGCGTGTTCCACGCCGCAGTCGCCGCCTTCGTAGTAGTGGGTGATGTTCTGGGCCTTGGCGAACTCGCGCACCACCTTGACCTGTTCGGCGGAGTCGATGTCCTTGTTGGGCGTGAAGTGGTCGCAGACCAGGGCGATCTTGTCCTTGTCGAAGACCTTGGCGGCGCCCATCTTGTTGAAGCTCTTGATGGCCAGCGGCGCGGTGATGTCGTTGGCCAGCACGAGGCTCACCTTGCAGCGGACGATCTGGCCGTCCCGGGTGATGGTCTCGCTGGTGCGGCCCTGCAGGATTTTTTGGGCTAAAGTGTGGCGCATTCCCTCTCTTCCTCCTTTTTGGCCAACCGGTTGAGGGCGTTGACGTAGGCCTTGGCGCTGGCGACGATGACGTCGCCGTCCGAGCCCCGGCCCACGGACTTGTGTCCGCCCTCTTCCAGGCGCACGGTAACTTCGCCCTGGGCGTCCGTGCCGCCCGTGATGGCGTTGACCGCGTACTGCTTGAGCACCGGGTTTCGGCCCGTGAGTTGGCTGATGGTGTTGAACACGGCGTCAACCGGGCCGACGCCGAAACTGGACAGCTTCTCCTCCCGCCCGTCCACTTCGAGAACCACGGCGGCAACGGGCTCCACGCCCATGTTGCCGGAGAGCACCGAGAGTTTGCGAAGCTTGTACTTGTCGGGCAGGCGGTAGATGTCTTCGAGCACCAGGGCTTCCAGGTCCTCGGAAAAGATGTGCTTTTTCTTGTCGGCCAGCTGCTTCACGGCCTCGGTCATCTGGGTGACCTGCTCCTCGCTGAGGGCGAAGCCGAGCTCCTCCAGGCGGGCCTTCACGGCGTTGCGGCCGGAGTGCTTGCCGAGCACCATCTCGTTTCCGGCGCGGCCCACGGACTGGGGCGTCATGATCTCGTAGGTCTCGGGGCACTTGAGCACCCCGGCCTGATGAATGCCGGATTCGTGAGCGAAGGCGTTGCCGCCGATGATGGGCTTGTAGGGGGGGATGGGCTGGCCGATGATCATGGAAAGCAGGCGCGAGGACGGATAGATCTGCTCGCCCTTCACGCCGGTCTCCAGGTTGTAGAGGCAGGCGCGGGTCTTCAAGGCCATGACCACTTCCTCCAGCGAGGCGTTGCCCGCGCGCTCGCCGATGCCGCACAGGGTCACTTCGGCTTGGCGCGCTCCGGCGGACAGGGCGGCCAGGGTGTTGGCTGCGGCCAGGCCCAGGTCGTTGTGGCAGTGCACGCTGAAAACGGCCTTGGAGGCGTTGGGGACCGTGGCCAGCAGGAATTTTATGAGATCATAGAATTCCTGGGGCTGGGCGTAGCCCACGGTGTCCGGGATGTTTATGGTGGTGGCCCCGCTGGCGATGGCCTTTTCCACGGCCACGGCCAGAAAATCGCGCTCGGAGCGCGAGGCGTCCTCGCAGGAGAACTCCACGTTGGGCGTGAGCGACGCGGCCAGGGTCACCCCGGCCTCTATCATCTCCAGCACCTGCTGGGGCGATTTGTTCAGCTTGTGCTGCATGTGCAGCGGAGAGGTGGCCAGGAAGGTGTGGATGCGCGGGTTTTGTGCGCCTTTGATGGCCTCGAAGCAGCGGGTGATGTCGGAAGCCAGCGCCCGGCACAGCCCGGCCACCTGCACGTCCTTGACGGCGGCGGCGATGGCCTTGACGGCCTGGAAATCGCCTTCGCTGGCGGCGGGAAATCCCGCCTCGATCACGTCCACCCCGAGCATTTCCAGTTGCCGGGCGAGACGGAGCTTCTCGTCCTGGTTCATGGTTGCGCCGGGAGACTGCTCGCCGTCGCGCAGGGTGGTGTCGAAAATGACGACACGCTCGGACATGGTGTTCCTCCGGTGTGGCTGAAACGGGGTGTGGGCAAAGACCGGAAGCGCTCTGTTAGCCCAAGACGCTTCCGGTTGACAATTGCCTTTATCGCAAAAAAACGGGCGGAATCAGGACGGCAGCTCTTCGCTTGGTTCGCGAACCGCTGCGCGCCGGGGCAAGATCAAGTAGGTGTAGATGATGCCGGATAGGATGTAACCCGCGAAGATCAGGAAGCCCAGCAGCTTGGGCTGCGAGGCCACCAGCACGAAAAGCAGGATGGCCGTGACCATCATGGAGAACGGATGGGCCTTTATCAGCCCGTATTCCTTGAAGGATGCGTAGCGCACCCGGCTGACCATGAGGAACGACAGGATGTAGACCATGCCCAGGCAGAACTTGGGCATGTAGGCCTGCCACTCCGTGGGCAGATACTGGGCGAAGAGGTAGAAGGTGGCCACGGTGCAGGCCTGGGCCGGAATGGGCAGGCCCACGAAGAACTTCTTGTTGGTGGTCTTGGTGATGATGTTGAAGCGCGCCAGGCGAAGCGCCCCGCAGGCCACCAGCAGGAACGAGGCCATGAGCCCCAGGTGGCCGAAGCGCGACAGCTCCCATTGGTAGACCATGATGGCCGGGGAAACGCCGAAGGCCACCAGGTCGCACAGAGAGTCGAACTGCACGCCGAAGTCGGAGCTGGTGTTGGTCATGCGGGCGACCTTGCCGTCCAGCCCGTCCAGCACGCAGCTGACCAGGATGGCTACGGCGCAGTTCTCGAACTGCCCGGAGATGGCCCAAAGGATTCCCAGAAAGCCTGAGAAAAGGCTGGCGGTGGTGATCAGGTTGGGGAGGATGTATACTCCCCGCGCCGGAGGCTTGCGAACGGGTTCGTCCATATGTGTGGTTACTCGCAGCGCTTCGCGATGACAGTCTGGCCTGCCGCGGTGCGCGTACCGACTGTTACGCACGGTTGATAGCCCTGCGGGAGGTAGACGTCAACCCGCGAGCCGAACTTGATCATGCCGTAGCGCTGCCCGCGCTCGACCTTGTCGCCCTTCTGGGCCCAGGGGATGATGCGCCGGGCGATGAGCCCCGCGATCTGCACCATGGTCCAGGTGGAGCCGTCCTTCTCGGCGATCTGCACGGCCAGGCGTTCGTTGTCCGAGGAGGCCTTGTCGAAGCTGGCGTTTATGAACTTGCCTTCCCAGTAGCGCATGGCGCTGACGGTTCCGGCCACGCAGGCGCGGTTCACGTGCACGTTGAACACGTTCATGAAGATGCACACGCGGGTGCGCTCCTCGCCGGTCATGGGGTCGGTGGCCGGGGCCACGATGATGACCTTCCCGTCGGCCGGGGCTACGGCCAGGTTGGGTTCGTGGGGCACGAAGCGCTCGGGGTCGCGGAAGAAGTTCAGCAGAAGCGCCAGGACCACCAGGCCCAGCACGGCGGGGATGGCCCAGCCCAGAAGCGCGAACACCAGGGTGGCGGAGCCTGCCAGCAGGATGGAGGGCCAGCCCTCGGGAGTGAGCGAGACGTACGGCTTATGCATGCGGTCTATCCTTGAAATGCGTCGTAATCAGTCGATTCGGTTATGAGCCTAAACCAAGAGAACCATTTATTTAGTTTTTGAAAAACATGTGAGGCTCTTGCAAAATTCATCGCCAACTGCAACCCGAGCGAAAGTGCAAGAAGGTAACAGGTTGGGATGATTGCGGATTCCAAAGGGAGCAGCTCTTTGGCCGCCGGAGGCGTTCCCCTACTGCGAATTTTACAAGTTCCTCATGTTCATGTTTTTCAAAAACGCCACGCTACTTGCCAAGCGCCTCGGGGCACAGCCGGGCCAGTTCGGCCTCGAACCCCTCGCGGTCCACGTACAGGTGCGCCTGAAGCCCCAGGGCGCGGGCGCGCTCCACGTTGCCGGGGTTGTCGTCCACGAACAGCGTGCTCTCGGGCGAAAGCCCGGTTTCGCGCAGGGCCAGCAGGAAGAATTCCGGCTCCTGCTTGGTCATGTTGTGGTGATAGCTGTTCAGCACCACATCGAAGTATTTGAAAAAATCCTGGCGGGAATCGAGCAGGGCCAGCCAGTCGGTCTGGTCTGACAGCATGGCCGACACCAGCCCCAACGAGCGCATGCGCTCGACGATGGGGGGCATCCAGGCACGCACGGTGAAGCGCGAGAGAATGTCCTCGCGCCAATGGGACTCGTCGCCTTGAAGGCCGGTGCGCTCCTTGAAGAGCCGCCAGAAATCGGCCTCGCCCGCGCGCCCGGTCACGTAGCCGCTGTCCCAAACGGCTTTGAGTCCGGCGCGCCAGATGACGGTCTCGTCCAGCCCGTTCTCACGGGCGATGGCCTTCATGCCCTCGGCGAAGCCTTCCTCGGCTAAAACTCCGCCGAAATCGAGCAAGAGGCCGCGTAATTGGCAAGTCCGCATCTGGTATTCCACATTCCCTGGAAATGTCGTAAGGAAGGGCTGAGTATCGTCTTCCACCCGCCAATGCAAGGAGCGCGCATGCCCTTTCTGCCGGTTCCCCAAGACCGAATGAATCAGTTCAGGGAGCTTCTCGGTCTTACCGGAAAACACGAGAAATCCCTTGGCAAATGGGCCGGAGTATTCCTGCCCAGAGCCCCTGAGTTGGCCTCGCGCATCGAGGAGTTCGTGCGCTCACGGCCGCAGTTGCGCATCATCCTGGAAAACCAGCCCCTGGGCAAGCTGAACAGGAACTGGCGCAACTGGCACATCCTGCTCTTCACCTCGGGCGTGGGCGAAGAGTTCATGACCCACGTCTGGATGAGCGGGCAGGCCCACGTGATCCACAACGTGGATCACCGCCATGTGAGCCTGGCCTACAATCTGGCCCGGGCCTTCCTGCACGAGGTGGCCATCACCGGCCTGCCGGTCACGGAGCAGCCCCAGGCCATCACCGCCATCGACCGGGCCGTGGATTTCTCCATGCTCATCGAGACCGACGCCTTCGTCACCTTCGCCACCCAGTGCGAGCTGGAGGTCATCCAGGGCATCTCCCACCAGGTGCGCAACCCGGTGTCCATCATCGGCGGCAGCGCCCGCAAGCTCCTCAAGCTGCACCAGGGCGACGACGCCACCCGCGAGATCGCCGAAACCATCCTGTCCGAGGCCGTACGCCTGGAGCGGATGGCGAAAAACGTCAACGTCTACATGGACATCACCCAGCACCAGGCCGCGTTCCACAGGGCCGAGCTGTCCGTGCTCATCGCGCGCGCCACGGACAAGATCCTGGCCACCAGCCCCGTGCCCGCTTCGGCGCTGCGGGTGTTCCTCTCGCCCGAGGCCGATGCGCTTTCCGGCGATCCGCTGGAACTGTGCATCCTGTTCGCCTGCCTTCTGGAGAACGCCTTCCAGTACGCCGACCAGCAGAACCCCAACATCAGCGTGACGTCCGTGCCCAGCACCACCAAGGACGGCTTCGCCATGATCACCATAATCAACAACGGCACGAGCTTCGACCAGGACAAGATGGGCCAGGCCTTCAGCCCGTTCCACTCCTCCCAGCCCACCGCCACCGGCTTCGGCCTGCCCATGGCCCGTGTCATCGCCAGCAAGTACTTCGGCAACATCACCCTGGCCCCGCTGGATGGGCACGGCACCCGCTGCGTGGTGACCCTGCCGATCTACACCCCGCCCGCAAGCCAGCCGGGCGAAAGCACGGAACAGACGGGGCAGCATGGATAAGCTGCCCCGTGGCGGGAAGGCCGCCGGAAATCCGCTGTCCGGGGACGCCGGGGAATCCGCACAAGAGCAAGCACCCCCGGGCGTGAGCCCCGCAGCGAGCCAGGGCGAGGACAAGCCCATCCGCCTGGGCGTCAGCGCCTGCCTTCTGGGCAGGCCCGTGCGCTTCGACGGCGGCCACAAGCACGACCGCTGGATAACCGGCGAGCTCGGGCGCTATGTGGAGTTCGTGCCGGTCTGCCCGGAGGTGGAGGCCGGTTTCGGCGTGCCGCGAGAATCCATGCGTCTGGTGGGCGACCCGGAAGCTCCGAGGCTAATGACCACCAAGACCGGACGGGACCTGACCCCGGTCATGACCGCCTGGGCGCAGAAACGCGCGGACGAGCTTGCCGCAGAGGACCTGTGCGGCTTCATCTTCAAGAGCAAGTCGCCCTCCTCGGGCATGACCCGCGTGAAGGTCTACTCCGAGAAGGGGGGCATGGCCGTCCACAAGGGCGTGGGCCTGTTCGCCAAAGCCTTCATGGAGCGCTTCCCGCTGCTGCCCGTGGAAGAGGAAGGCCGCCTGCTGGACGCCCGGCTGCGCGAGAACTTCATCGAACGCATCTTCGTGCTGCGCTCCTGGCGCGAGACGGCCAGAGCCTGCGCCAAGCCCGGAGGGTGCACCATGGCCGCCATCAGCGGCTTCCACGCCCGCCACAAGCTCCTGATCGTTGCCCACAGCCCGGAGCACGCCCGCGCCATGGGACGCCTGGTGGCCCACGCCAAGGACGCCGAGAGCCCGCAGCTCCACGCCGGTTACGAAAAGCTGCTGCTGGAGGCGCTTGGCAGGCTGGCCACCGTGCCCCGCACCGTGAACGTGCTCCAGCACATCTGCGGGTATTTCCGCAAACTCATCACCCTGGACGAACGCCAGGAACTGGCGGAAGTGGTGGAAGATTATCGCCGGGGGCTCATCCCCCTCATCGTGCCGGTGACGCTCATCAACCACCACGTGCGCGTGCAGGGGGTGGAATATCTGGCCGGGCAGGTGTTCCTGAAGCCCCATCCGCTGGAACTCAAGCTGCGCAACTACTTCTCGTTCTAGCTCGCGGGCCTTGATCGCGCACAACCGGACACAAGGATTGGTCTCGCGAATACGCAACGCCAAGGGAAACGAATGACGAGAGCTGCCGCACAAGAAGCTGAGTCCGCATGATCACCGTGATCGGCTGCGGCATTATCGGCCTGACCAGCGCCCTGAGGCTTATCGAGGCCGGATTCCCGGTCCAGATACTGGCCGAGCGCCTGCCACCGGACACCACTTCGGACAGGGCCGGGGCGCTGTGCTTCCCCTTCAAGGCCGGACCGCCCGAGCGATGCCTGGGCTGGGCTGGCGAATCGCTTGGCGTCTATTCCCGCGAGGCCGCGCGGCCCGGAGCCTTCGTCACCGAGACCGACTGCCTGGTGCTGGGAGCCTCGGAGGCCAGCGCTTCGGGCAGGAACATCCCCTGGCAGATGACGCGCCTGGGGCCTGAGCGCCTGCGCCGCGCCGATCCGTCCGAGCTGCCTGTCGGCTACCCGCACGGCTTCGTGATCCGGGTGCCGCTCATCCAGTGCGGCCCATACCTGCGCACGCTCATGGAGCGCTTCCTGACGGCTGGCGGACATATCCGGCAGGCCCGCCTGGAACGCCTGGAGGATGCCCCGGGAGACATGCTCGTCAACTGCTCGGGCCTTGGCGCGAGCCAGCTTGCCGAAGACCAGTCCCTCGCGCCGGTGAGCGGACACATCCTGGTCGTGCGCCCCACGCCCCCGTCGAGTCCGGTGCGCTGCTTTTTCGTAGAGGGCGCAAGCGTAGGCGGATCCCCAACCTACGCCTTCCCCCGCCCGGACCGTTGCGTTCTGGGCGGCACGGCGGTCCATGGAGACTGGGACCAGACCGTGGACCCGGAGGTCGTCCGCTCCATCCGGGAGCGCACCGCCCGCATCGAACCGGTTCTGGCCGACGCGGAGGAAATCACCCGCTACGTGTGCCTTCGCCCGTACCGCCCCGAGGTGCGCCTGGAAGCGGACCGCCTGACCGACGGACGCCGCGTGGTGCACAACTACGGACACGGCGGCTCGGGCTGGACCCTGTCCTGGGGCTGCGCCGCGGAAGTGCTCACCCTGGTCTGAAGTACTACCGGACCGCAGCCAGGCCGGACACCGCCCCCCACGCCGTGTCTTCAGCCACGAAATGCCCCCGCTCCCCCTCGGAGTGTCCGGGATGCGCATGGTACATGTCGGTGTTGGCCGCGCCGGGGCGCACCATGGGAAACACCATGGCCTCGCGGTCCACGCGGGCGTGTATGAGCACCGGCCCGCACGCGCCAAGCGCCTCGTCCAGGGCTGCAGCCGGGTCCTCGCAGGCGTCCAGGTCCACTCCCGCCACGCCGAAGGCCTCGGCCAGGGCCGCGAAATCCGTTCCCCGCCCGTAGCGCGAGGCGCTTTTTCGCCCGAAGAACAATTTCTGCTGCTGCACCACCAGCCCCAGGCTCTGGTTGTCCAAGACAACGATCTTCACGTTGGCTCCGGTCTCGGCCAGGGTGGCCAGCTCCTGAATGTTCATCTTGAGGCTCCCGTCGCCGGAGAAGCACACCACCTGGGCCTGCGGGTCGGCAAGCGACGCGCCGATGGCCGCCGGAAGTCCGAAGCCCATGACCCCGAGCCCTCCCGAAGTCAGCCAGCGTCCCGGCGTCTTGAAGGGGAAGCCCTGGGCCACGAACATCTGGTGCTGGCCCACGTCGGTGACGATGACCGCGTCCTCGCGCAGTCTGGCGGCCACCTCCCCGATAAGCCCCCTGGCGCAGCCGGAGCAGTTGGCCGCTCCGGCTGTGGGTGCCTCGGTCCTGAACCGGTCCACGCGCGCAAGCCACTCGCGGCGGGTGCGGCGCTCCACCAGGGGCAGGATGGCCGCCAGGGCCTGGGCCGCGTCGCGGGCGATGCCCAGGTCGGCGCGCTGGACGCGCCCCAGCTCCGCCGCGTCCAGGTTGATGTGGATGATCCGGGCCTTGTGGCAGAAGCTGCCGGGCTTGCCCGTGGCCCGGTCGTCGAAGCGGCTGCCCACGGCGATGAGCAGGTCGCACTCGGCCAGGGCGGCGTTGGCTGCGTGATGGCCGTGCATGCCGTGCATGCCCAGGCTCAGGCGGTGGGCTGCGGGAACGGTGCCCAAGCCCATGAGGGTCATGGTCACGGGGATGTTGGCCCGCCCGGCCAGGGCCAGAGCCAGTGCGGGCGCGTCGCCCTTGGCGGCGCCGCCCCCCAGGAGCAGCACCGGACGCGAGGCCGCGTTTATCATGGCCGCAGCGCGGGAGGCCTCCAGGCGCGAAGGCAGCTCCGGCGACCACGCGCCGCCGTTCCTCCAGTCCTGCGCCTCTTCAGGCTCCTCCTCGAACTGCTGGCTCTGCACGTCCTTGGGGATGTCCAGCACCACCGGTCCCGGCCTGCCTTCGGCGGCCAGTTGGAAGGCCCAGCGCAGGGCCTCGGGCAGTTCGGAGGCGTCCTGAACCATGCGCCCGGCCTTGGCTATGGGGCGGGTCACGGCCACGATGTCCACCTCCTGGAAGGCCTCGGTGCCGATCTGGGCCAGGGGGACCTGCCCGGTGATGCACACCAGGGGCACGCCGTCGCGCCGGGCGTCGGCAATGGCCGTGACCAGGTTGGTCGCGCCGGGACCTGACGTCGCCAGGCACACGCCGGGACGCCCGGTGAGCCGCGCCATGCCCTGGGCCATGAAGGCCGCGCCCTGCTCATGGCGAGCCAGCACGTGGCGCACGGCCCTGCTCTCGGCCAGGGCGTCGTAGAGGGGAAGAATGGAGCCGCCGGGTATGCCCGTGACGGTCTGAACACCCTGTTTCTCAAGGAATTTCACGATGTAGCGCGCGCCGGTGATGCTCATGATCGACCTCCTCTCCTGTGGTACCGGACGGGTCCGGCGGGAGGTCTGGCGCTAGCCTGAAAATGAAAAACCCCCGCCGGCGAACCGCGCCGGCGGGGGTTGAGTTTACGATGTCACGTACTGGTCACAACCCGCATGGAGCGGCCGCAAGAACTACCTGGCGTACTACTAGGACGCTGGAGGATGCGAAGGCGCTGCGGGTCATGGTGGTCTGCATGGGTGAGACTTACGCCTGGGCTGAAAAGCTGTCAATAATTTCGAGACTCAGCCGAACATGAGCCACTCCGGCTTGAAGATGAGCAGCACCCCCACGGCCACAAGCACGACTCCCCCCACCAGATGGGACGCACGGCTGTAGCGCCCGGACAGCCCGGCCACCTTGAGCGTGACCATGGCAGCTATGAAAATCGCGGCGTCGTCCAGCAGAAAGACCGCGATATAGAGCATCAGGAAGGCGTGATACTGCCAGCCCGGCAAATCGTTCAGGGCCAGGATCTGGGTGTAGACCGCCGGAAGCCCCGCCGAACAGACCAGCTCGATGAAGTTCACCACCACGGCCAGCACGGCGATCCCGACCGCAGCCAGCCACAGCCTGCGCTCGCGCGAGAGCGCCCGCAGCCGGTCCAGCACGCGCCTGCGCCCTCCTCCTTCGGTCACCCGGCAGACGCCCGCAGGCGTGATGAAATACTCGCGCAGGGAGAACGCGCCCCCGGCCAGGGCCAGAAGCCCAACCGCCGCCCGCAGCCAGCGCACGTAGCCCAGCGCGAACAGGACGTTCATCCAGGCGGCCAGCACCGCGTAGTACATCCCGGCGGAGGCCAGCAGGAACACGCCGCCCAGAATCCACATGCGGGCGCGGTCCTCCAGGCCGAGAAGAAGACCGATCAGGAACACCAGCACCCACATGGCGCAGGGGTTGAAGCCGTCCACGGCGGCGAAAAGAACGGTGAGAAGGGGCAGCGAGAGATCCTTGGTCCGGATCTCTCCGAAGAGGGGCACTTGAAGCGCACCCGGCGCCCCGGGGACGGACGCCTGGGATTCGCCCGGCGCAGGAGCTGACGGCGCAAGCGTTCCGGAAGCCTGGCGAGCGGCGAACTCCCCCACCAGATCGCGGCAGCCGGGCGAACGGGCCTGCCCGGCCAGCGTTTCGATGGCCAAGCCCGTGGAGTCCTCACCGAGCCAGCCGACAAGCGGCTTGTCGCAGATGACGGCGAAAGGCACGCCGGAGGTGGTCTCTCCCAGTTCGCGGGCCACGGCCTGGAACAACTCCATGTTGGGCTGGTCGTAGACCACCTCGTAGGCCCGGACCTCCAGCCAGGGGCTGCGCGACGCGAGCGAGGCGAGAAAGGCTTTTTCCTTGACGCAGTGGGGGCAGCCTTCGGCCCAGAAGAGATGGACCAGGACCTTGCCTTCGGCGCGAACGGGTTCGACCCGCCCCGTGAGGACCAGGACGAGGCCCAGGACGGACAGAAAGAAGAACGGCACGGCACGGCAGGGCGATGCGGCGTGCGCCATGGAAATTCTCCCGGGCCCGCCTGCCCGATCGAGCGGACGGGGGCCTTGGAACCATCCTATGCACCTTGGAGCGGCCCCCGGCAAGGGGGCGTGCGCGGCATGAAAAAGCCCCGGCGTTCGCGAAGAACATCCGGGGCTGCCTGGAACAGGTCGGGGTTGGCAAGAACTACGGAACGATCTTCAGCAGGTACGCCTTGGACGGGTCCAGGTACTTCCTGGCCGCCGCCTCGATCTGCTCCGAGCCGAGCGTGCGTATCCTCCCCAGCAGTTCGCGGTCGAAGTTCAGCGGATAGCCCATGGCGAGGTTGGACGAGGCCTCCTGGCTGCGGCTGCCCAGGCTCTGGCGCTCCTGGTAGTATTCGCCTTCCAGCGAATTCTTGGCCCGCGAGATGCGCTCCTCATCCAGGCCCTTGGCGGCCAGTTCGGCGGCCACGGCCTTGAAGCCGTCCATGGCCTGCTGTTCCTTGTCGGGGCTGGTGCCGATGTAGAAGGCCAGGAAACCCGTATGGGGCGCCTGCCACAGGAAGGAGGACACCGAATAGCCCAGGCCCTGCTTGTCGCGCAGGTCCTGGAACAGGAGCCCGCCCTGCCCGGCCAGCGCGGTGTTCAGCGCCTCCAGGGCCGGGGTGTCCCCGCTCAGCTTGCCGGGCACGGGGAAAATCCAGAACAGGTGCGTCTGGTTGCGTTCCGGCAGGGTGAGGGTCATGTCGCGCACGGCGGACCATTGCGGGTCCGGAATGGCCGGAGCAGCCTGGGCGTCTCCCGATGCCAGGGACGCGGCCAGATCCAGCACGGCCTTGCGGTCGAACACGCCGCACACGGCCATCACCCAGGGCATGGAGCGCTGCTTTTTCCAGAAGGCGCTGACGTCGTCGGGGGTGAAAGCCGCCACCTCGGCGGGCTGCCCGGCCCGGAAGTAGCCGTAGTGCCCCTGCGGATACAGGAAGGGGAACAGGTGGCGGAAGGCCAGGCTGGTTGGGCGGTCGCTGGCTTCGGCGATCTGGGAGAGCTGGATCTTCTTGGCGCGCTCGACTTCCGGGGCGGCGAAGGCCGGTTCGCGCACGATCTCGGCCAGCACGCCGTTCACGCCGATGACGTCCTGGGCGAAGCGGGCGGGATAGCGGGCGCTCAGGGTGAAGGTGTCGCGCCCTGTGCTGGCGGCCACGGAGGAGGCCCTCCCGGCCAGATAATCCTCCAGCTGATGGGCGTTGCGTTTCTCGGTGGACCGGGTGAGCGCCTTGGCGGCCAGTTCGCCCAGGCCCTGCCGGGCCGGGGTCAGCAGGGCGTCGCCGCCGCGCCAGGTCAGGCTGACCGAGGCATAGGGCATGGTGGGGTCGGGCAGAAGCACCACGGTGCGCCCGCCGCCGAGTTCCACGACCTCGGGCTCCTGGACGGTGCCGACGGCCTGCGCGGCGGCCTCGGCCGTGGCCGTGGAAGGCCATCCGCTCCTGAGTAGCGCGAGCATGGCCTTGGCCGATGCGTCCGCCCCGGCCTGGTCCGAGCCCGGCGTCAGGAGCGACAGGCTGGCGTTTCCGGGCTGGAGATACGCGTGGACGAGCCCCTGCAACTGGGCCTTGTCCGTGCTGCGCACGTCGTAGATGGCGTTGGCCTCGCCGTCCTGGCCGAAGCCGAAGAACTGGTAGTAGGCCATTTTGTTGGCCAGGCCGCGCAGGGTCTCCTTGGCGCGGTAGAGGTGGTCCTCGATGTTCAGCTTGGCGCGGTCCAGCTCCTCCTGGGTGAAATCCTCGGCCTTGAGCCCGGCCATTTCCTTCACCAGGGCCTCCCAGAAGGCAGGAAGCTTGTCCGGGTCCAGGGTGGCCTCCACGGAGAGCATGCCCCCGCGCTCCAGGGTGATGGCCGACACGTCCACGTCGTCGGCCATCTGGAGTTCGTAGACAAACTTGCGGTAGAATTTCGAAGTTTTGCCGCCGCCCAGCAGGTCGGCCAGAATTCCCAGGGGGACGTCCTTGGCCGAATGCATGCCGGGTACCGCGAAGTCCAGGCGCAGGTAGGTCTTGCTCCAGTTGCCGCTGGCGGCCTTGGCTTCGGGTCCGCCGGTGTTGGCGGGCAGGTCGGCCATGTCGGCCGGGAGCACGGGGCGGTCGTTCTCGAGCGAGCCGAACACGGCCGCGGCCTGGCGGTAGACCTCCCGGGCGTCCACATCGCCCACCACCACCAGCAGCATGGTCTGCGGCTGATACAGGCGTTTCACGTAGGCGCGAAGGCTCTCGCTGGTGACTGCGTTCACCGTCTCTTTGAAGCCGATTATGGGATGGCGGTAGGGCATGCCCTTCCACACCTGGGCCTGGCTCATCTGGAAGAGGCGCTGTCCGGGTTCGTCCAGGCCGCGCTCAAGTTCCGAGATGACCACCTTTTTTTCCTTTTCCAGCTCCTCGGGGTCGAACTTCGCGCCGAAGATCATGTCCTGGATCACGTCCAGACCCAGCTTCCACTGGGCGCTGGGCAGATCGGCCATGTACTGGGTGTAGTCGAAACTGGTGGCCGCGTTGGTGTCTCCGCCCGCGCCTTCGATGGCGGCGGCCACGCCGCCCTTGGGACGCTTGGCCGTGGAATTGAAGACCATGTGCTCCAGCAGGTGGCTGATGCCTTCCTGACCCTTGGCCTCGTAGGCGGACCCGGCCCGCACGTAGAGGCGTTCGGCCACCAGCGGGAAGCGCTTGTCCTCCTGCACCAGCACGGTGAGGCCGTTGGGCAGTTTGGCCAACAGGCGCCCGTCCTTCACGGGGACGTCCAGGGCCGGGGCTGCGGCTGAAACGGCCTGTTTCACCGCTACGGGGGCGGAGGCTTCCTGAGGTTGGGCCGCGGGGGCTGCGTCGGGAGCAGATCCGGATACAGGGGGCGTCGCGACAGGAGCCTGGACGGCCTGCGCTGCCGGAGCCGCCGGTTCCGGCTGGATTTTGACGTGGTAGACGTATCCGGCGATCAGGGCCACAGCCACGAGCAGATATCCGAGAAGTCTGCGGGTCATCAGTGTCGTCACCTCGTTGATGATTGCGGAGCCTATTTCCCGAGCAACAGGGAACACCGCCCCGCCTCCATACCGCATCGCGCCTGGTCCGGCTAGGCCGTGCCGGATGAAATCCTTGTCATTCTTGAAATTTTCGGGGAGCCCGTCTTTACGGAGACGGCCTCGCTGCAGGCATGGGTTCTCCATGCGGCACATGCATCCCGGACGACTCTATTTCAGTACGGAGGGGAGCATCCCTGCTGTCTCAACTTGATTTATCCAACCCGGAAGGGTAGAAACTATAATTGGATGAAGGGATCGATATCATTCCAAATCCAGGATTCCAGCATGTGAAGGAAGCCATGGCGACAGCTCGGCCATCAGTTCCCGGGACCATCAACATGGCCCTGATAGCGGTCATCACGACCGTCCTGGTTGCTTTCGGAGCCGTGGACTACCTGCAGCAGCGCACCACCCGCTACCAGGAACTGCACGCCAACATCGCCTCCCACGCCGACCAGCTGGCCTCCAGCCTTGCCCTGCCCCTGTGGAACTTCCAGGACGACCAGGCCGTCAAGATAATCGAGAACGCCTTCCGCGACAAAGCCATCGTGGCCGTGCTGGTCAAGGACACCATCACCCGGCGCGTGGTTGCGGGAAGGATGGCGGACGAGTCCGGCGTGTTGCAGGCCATCGACGCGGCACCTTCGTTCATCGAGCCGCTCTCCTACTCCAGCACCATCACCTTCAATTCGCGCGACATCGGCGAACTCACCGTATGGGGTACACCCAAGCATGTCCGGGCGGCCCTGCGCCAGAGCCTTATCCGCCAGGGTTTCAGCATCGCCCTGGTCAACGCCGCGCTGGTGGCGCTCCTGTCGCTCATCCTCAACAAGACCGTGGTCCGCCCCTTAAGGGCGGTGGAGACCTACGCCCTGACCGTGAGCACCCGGGAAAAGGACGAGGCTCGCGTCCCCGGCGGCTTCCTGCTGGCCGAGATCCAGAACCTGCGCGACTCCATCGTGATAATGGTGGAGAAACTGCGCTTCCGCTATCAGGCCCTGGAGACCTCCCAGCGCGAGCTGGCCGAGGCCGAACGAAGCTACCGCGACCTCTTCGAGAACGCTCCGGCGGGGATCTACCGGGCCACCGCAGAAGGACGGATCGTGTCCGCAAACGAGGCCATGGCCCGGATACTGGGCTTTGAAAGCCGAGCCCGGCTCGTCGACACCATGCTGGACCTGGAACGCATGGTCGGCGTGGAAGGGGCCAGCGTCCAGGAAGTGCTGGCCACTCTGCGCACCCGCGACGAGATCTCGGACATACGGATTCGCTTCAGGCGCGCCGACGGCGACATCCGCATCGGCACCCTGCATGTCCGGGGCATCTTCGACGAGTCCGGCCAGCTTGAGGCATACGATGCCATTCTGGACGACACCACCGACCGCACCAGGGCCGAACAGCAGCTCATCGATGCGCACCAGTTCATCCAGAACATTCTGGACTCCATGCCCTCGCAGGTGATCGGCATCGACGAGGACGGACTCATCACCCACTACAACAGCGCTGCCGCCGCCGTGTCCGTGGCCCCCACCAATTTCCTGGTGGGCCATCCGCTGACCCAGGCCTTCCCAAGGCTGAGCGCCCACATAGAGCACATCCGCGAGGCCCTGCGCGAAGGCAAACCCGTCTCCCTGGTCAACCAGCCTCATCTTGCCGATGGGCACATCCGCCAGGAGAACATCCTCATCTTCCCGGTAACCCGAGCAGGCTCGCGCGGGGCGGTCATCCGGCTGGACGACGTGACCGACCACGCCAAGATGGAGGAGCTTATCCTCCAGAGCGAAAAGATGATGTCGCTCGGGGGGCTGGCGGCCGGCATGGCCCACGAGATCAACAACCCCCTGGCCGGAATTCTGCAGGGAGTGCAGAACATCATCCGGCGCACTTCCGCGGATTTCAGACCCAACGTCGATGCCGCGACCGAGTCCGGATGCAGCCTGGAATGCGTCCGGGCGTACCTGGAAAGGCGCAATATCTTCGAATTCCTGACAGGCATCCGCGATTCCGGCGAGCGGGCTGCAAAGATCGTGGCCAACATGCTGAGCTTCACCCGGCGCGCCCAGACCGCCCCTTCTCCCAATCGCCTGGATCAGCTCATCGAGCGCAGCATAGAACTGGCCTCAACCGACTACGACCTGAAAAAGAAATATGACTTCAAGCAGATCGAGATCATCCGCGAATTCCAGCCGAACATGCCCCACGTGCCCTGCGTCCCCATGGAAATCGAGCAGGTGGTCATCAACCTGCTCAGAAACGCCGCCCAGGCCATGGCCTCCCACCACAAGGAGGGCGTCACGCCGAGAATCGTGCTGCGCCTGCGCCAGGCCGGAAACAAGGCCGAGATCGAAGTGGAGGACAACGGCCCCGGCATCCAGGAAATGAACCGGCGCAAGGTGTTCGAACCCTTCTACACCACCAAGAAACCTGGCGAAGGCACGGGACTGGGACTGTCCGTGTCCTATTTCATCATAACCCGCAATCACGGCGGAACCATCAGGGTGGAATCCGAGCCCGGCAAGGGAGCCAGGTTCATCATCCAGCTCCCCATCAGAGCGTGATTTCGTTCCATCACTTCAACCAGCACACCGGGAGCGACCAACACATGCACCGAATTGCTTTCCTCGTTCTTGCACTGTCCCTCTTGGCGCTTCAAACCGCGTTATTGCACCCCCCGACTGCCTCCGCAGGCCCACTGACCATCCTGACCGAGGAGTTCCCTCCGTACAATTACACCGAGGACGGCCATCTCCGGGGGATCTCCACGGACATCCTGCTCCTCATGCTGGCTGAGGCCGGAATGGACATCCCCGTGGAATCCTTCCAGGTGCTTCCCTGGTCCAGGGGCTACAACGACGTGCTGTCGCGCCCGAACACCCTCCTCTTCTCCGTGACGCGCACTGCGGAGCGCGAAACGCTTTTCAAATGGATCGGCCCCATCGCCCCCAACCGCAACGTCCTTCTGGCCAGAAAAGACAGGGACATGGACATACGCGATTTCTCGCAGGTCATGCACCTGCGCATCGGCGCGATACGCGACGACGCCGGGGAACAACTCCTGGTCGCCCGGGGCTACCCGCTGAAATGGATCGACGTCACCTCGGACGCGCGCTCGAACATCCTGAAGCTGGAGACCGGCCGGATCGACCTGTTCGCCTATCCCGAGACGGTCTTCAAATGGCTGATGGCCCAGAGCCGCAAGAACGCGGACGAATACGAGACCGTGTTCGTGCTCCATGAGGGACACCTCTACTTCGCCGTGAACAGGGACACGCCGGACGAAACCGTGCGCAAGCTCCAGGAGGCCCTGGACGCGCTCAAGGAGTCCGGCAAGGTGCAGGACATCATCGAGGGCTACCTGCGCTGAGCACCGACAAAGGGCAGGCCAGCATCGCCGCCGCGCCTGCCCACTTCGCCACCGGCCCGGACTGCTTCAGGCCGGGCAGGCCCCGCCGCAATAATTCTTCACGAACTGCCCGATCTGAGTGGAGAGGTGCACGCATTCCCTGCCTTCCAGGCAACCCTGGGCGTCAGGGTACTCGACATACGTCTTGAGCTTGTGCTCGCCCTTTTCCAGTTCCACCACCCAGGCCTTCTTTTCCTCATCCTTGGTCACCTTCATGGGCAGGTTGTGCTTTGCTATCTCGGGATAAAAGGACCTGATCTTCGCGGCGAGTTCGTTGGCGTCAATGGACATGGCTGGCCTCCGGTAAGGATGAAATTGGTCCTTTCTAGCACGCCGGGGATGCCGTGACAACAACCGCCCGGTTTTTCCGGCTTTCCCCGGACTTCCTGCGGCAGTGCTCCGTGATTGTCGGGGAGATCGCGATGAAGACCCGCCGTTCAGGCGGCTCGACACCTGATGACGTTCTGCGCACCCCTCGAACTCGCCGCATCCAGAAACCTCCCACACCAAGCAAGAAAAGCCCCCGCCGCCTTGCGGCAACGGGGGCTTGAGCGATCAATTTCCGGCGGCGCCTACTCGAAGATCTGGCGCACCTTGGTCAGGGTGAAGTCCTTGAGCGACAGGCCCTCGTTCACCGCGCCCACCAGCTTCAAGGGGCTGGCGTAGCGGTTGTCCGCCCAGGTGAAGGTCAGCACCACCTGCGTGGGCGTGCGCTCCGAGAGCGACACCAGGAGCGGGCGGATGTCCACGGTGCGCGCGCCGCGCTTGGTGACGCTGTACCAGGGGAAGTGGTCCTGGGCGATGAACGCGCGCCACTGGGCCAGACGCGCGGCGGCCTCGTCCTCGGGCAGCAGGTACGTGAGCAGAAACTCCTCGGCCACGGGCTGCGACACCTTCTTGCCCATGCCAAGCTCATCCACGGACAAGACCCGCAAGCCTTCGGGCAGCGAGGCGTCCAGGCGTTCGGCGATGGTCTTTCTGTCCTGCGGCTCGCGCAGGAACAGGCCGAACCACTCCTGAAGGCTCTCCACGCCAACCGGCAAGGCCCAGCCGAAGGAGATCATGGGCATGGGGTGGAACCCCGCCGAGAACGAGGGCTTCAGGCCGGAACGCCTGAGCGCCCGCTCCAGGACGTTGCTCAGCTCCAGCTGGCTCAAGTACGCGGCAGGCCCGGTCTTGGAGAACCACACGCGGTAATGCCCGGCCTTGCGCGTGAGCTCCTCGCGGGCCACGGGCGGCGTATTCAGCGGCCCCTGGCGCGACTCGTCCAGCACGGAGGTCTTCCACTCCGGCTCCTCCAGGTTCAGGCGGGGGCGCACGCCGGGAGCATGCAGCTCAGGCTTCACGCACAACTCGGAGCAGGCCCCGCACTGGCGGCAGTCGCCGAAGCGGCAGTCCGGGGTGTACTTGCCGGACAAGGCCCGTTCGCGCTCGGTGAGCAGATAGGCCTTGGACACGCCGCAGCGCAGGTGATCCCAGGGCAGGGGCGCGGCGGTATCGCGCGCGTTCAGGTACGCGTGCGGGTCCACGCCGCAGTCTTCGAAGGCCTGCTCCCAGGGGGCCAGCTCCAGCATGTCCACCCAGCTGGCGAACAGCGCGCCGAGCTCGTAGGCCCGCTCGATCACCGGAGCCAAAGCCCGGTCGCCGCGCGAGAACACGCCTTCCAGCCAGCTCATGCCCGGCTCGTGCCAGCGCACGGTGATCTTCCTGAACGGCTGCAACCGCGAGCGGATGAGGCCCAGGCGGCGCTCGGTCTCCTCGCGCCCGATCTGCGCGTCCCACTGGAACGGCGTCTGGGGCTTGGGCACGAAGGTGGACACGGACACCGTCACCTGCAGGCGCTTGGCTCCCGGCGGGGCGCAGCGCAGCACCTTCTGGGCAAGCTCGGCGATGGCTTCCAGGTCCTCGTCGGTCTCGGTGGGCAGGCCGATCATGAAATAGAGCTTGATGGACTGCCATCCGGCGGCGAAGAGCCGCGTGGCGTGGCCCAGGATGTCCTCTTCGGTGATGCCCTTGTTGATGACCGCGCGCAGGCGGTCGCTGCCCGCTTCAGGCGCAACGGTGGCCCCGGTGCGGCGAAGCTTGTTCATAAGCGCCAGCATGCGCGGGGTGAGCGTCCCGGCGCGAAGCGAGGGGAGGCTGATGGCCACCTGGTCCGACAGGCAGCGCGTGGCGGACTGCTCGAACAGGCTCTCAAGGGCCGAAAAATCGCCGCTGGAGAGCGACAGGAAGGACATCTCCTCGTACCCGGAGGCCGAAAGGCCCGCATCGGCCAGCTCCGCCAGTTTGGGCAGGCTGCGTTCGCGCACCGGGCGGTAGATCATGCCCGCCTGGCAGAAGCGGCAGCCGCGCGTGCAGCCGCGCGCGATCTCCAGGCTCAACCGGTCGTGCACGGCCTGTCCGCAGCTCACCGCGGGCAGCAGCGGGAACGGGGCGTCGTCCAGGTTGGCCACCACGGCCTTCTCAACGTGGCCGTAGCCGGGAACCAGTGGTTTGGTCGCGTCTTCGAAAAATGCGGGCACGTACACGCCCGGCACGTCCTTCAGGATCATCAGCTGCTCGCGCCGCGAAAGATTCTTCCCGCGCATCTCCCCGATGATCTCCAGGATGCGCGGCAAGGCTTCCTCGCCATCGCCCAGCACCATGGCGTCGATGAACGGTGCCAGGGGCTCGGCGTTGAAGGTGCAGCCGCCGCCCGCCAAAATCAACGGATGCGACGCGTCGCGCTTTGCTGCCCGGAGCGGCAGCCCGGCGAGGTCCAGCATGAAGAGGACGTTGGTGTAGCAGAGCTCGTGCGTCAGGTGGAAGGCCACGGCGTCCATCTGCGCCAAGGGCGTGTCGGACTCCAGGGTGCACAGGGGCGCGCCGTGTTCGCGCATGACGGCGGCGGCGTCCTTGGCCGGGGCGTACACCCGTTCGGCCCAGAACTCCTCGCGGCGGTTCACGGCCTCGGCCAGGATTTTCTGGCCCAGGTAGCTCATGCCGACCTCGTAGAGGTCGGGAAATGCGAGCGCGACGCGGACCGAGACCCGCTGGGGGTCTTTGCGGACCGCGCCCCATTCGGCCCCGGCGTAGTGGCTGGGTCTGGGAAGAAGGCGCAGGATATGGCGCATGATAAAAAAAGGCCGGACGCGCGCTGGTCGCGTCCGGCCTTGGGAAGTTCTACGTTATTTCAGGATGAGGCCCGAGCCGCCCTTGCCTGCGCCGGGAGCCATCTTGTTCAGCATGTTCAGGTCGCGCGCGGAAGAGATGGTCAGGTTCGAGGTGGCCTCGAGGTACTTGTTCTTGAGTTCCTCGGGGAAGCTCTTGAAAGTGTACAGGATGTGCTCGGGCTTGATGGCGCCGCTGATTTCGGTCTCGAACGGATAGCCGAAGGGCAGGAGCACCATCTGCACGCCCTGCTGGGTGGGGACGGTCTGGAGGATGGCCACTTCTTTCAGGCCCTGGGTCTCCTCGTCGAACTTGCCGAGGACGGTCTCTCCGTTGATGATCTTCACCAGGCGGATATCGTAAGGCATATGAGGACTCCTTGAAGGATCGATTCGTATGTGGATGGCAAGACGGCTTTAGTTATGTTCGCGGGCGGGGCGTGTCAAGGCGCGGCAGCGTAACGGGGCAGGGCCAGCGCCTTCCCGTAACATTCCTGCGCCACCAGCGCCGCGGCGTCCCAGCTGAACTCCATGGCCCGCTTGACGCCCTTGGCCTTGAGCGCCCCGCGCAACTGCGCATCGCCCTCAAGCCGCGCCATGGCCCCGGCGATGGCCTGGGTATCCAGCGGGTCCACCAGGATCGCCGCGTCCCCGGCCACTTCCGGCAGGCTGGACACATTCGAAGTGATCACCGGCGCGCCCAGGCTCATGGCCTCCAGCACCGGAAGCCCGAACCCCTCGAACAGCGACGGGTACACGAAGCCCAGGCAGTTGGCGTACAGCCAGGCCAGTTCGGCGTCGTCCACGTAGCCGGTCAGCTTCACCCGCGAGCTCAAGCCCAATTCATTCACCGTGCGGGCCATGTCCTCCATGAGCCAGCCGCGCCCTCCGGCCAGCACCAGCGGCGTCTTGCCCGGCAGCCTCGCCAGCGCCTCGAACAGGGCCTTCTGGTTCTTTCGCGGCTCGATGGTGCCCACGCACAGCCAGAAGCCGCCCGGCGTCACGCCCTTGAGCCGTTTGGGAGAGCGCTGCGGACTCTCCGCCCCGAAGCGGCTGGCCAGATGCATGATGGCGGTGCGCTCGCGCGGGTAGTGCGGGTAGATGCGCAGGAAGTGGTCCAGGCTGGCCTTCGAGATGCTGAGGATGAAGTCCGCGCGAAGGCTCGCGCCGAACACGCCCTCCAGGCAACCCACCCGGTTCTGCTCCGTGGTCCACTGCGGGTTTTCCAGGAACGACAGGTCGTAGAGCGTATAGACCAGCTTGGCTTTTTTCAAACCCGTGGGGCAGAAGAAGTTGTTGGAGTGCACGATGTCCGGGTTGCCGAGGCGCGCCTCGAAGTCCGCCGGAGGGTTGCGCCAGAAGGTCTTGCTCTTCTCGAACCAGCGGAAGGTCGGCCCCATCGTGCAGGCGTTCCCCGGACACGCGCAGGCCTTGGGGTTCGGCTCCCAGTACAGGTCGCCGAAATGCGGGTAGAATACGAACTGCGTGCCGCGCGACGCAAGCGCGTTCACCAGCCCGTAGGCCAGGTAGCCGCAGCCCGCCTTGCCCGCGCCCGTCTGGCTGACATCGAAGCCTACGCGCATTTGAAGATGCCTCCGGCGGCCAGGGGGAGAAGCCTC
>JBKICU010000009.1:0-39682 GCA_046566965.1 Acidobacteriota bacterium | reverse complement strand
CCCTGGGCTGCCTGGAGTGTGGTGTACGCCTTGGCCCATATGATCAAGGGCCGTGCGCCGATTCTTTTGAAAGGGCTGGTTCCCTTCGGAATACTGGCAGGCACGAATGCCCATTTGTGGTACCTGCCGTTCGCCTTCATCGTTTCCTGCGTCATCCTCCTTGTCGAGGGCCTGTTGCCGCACAGGACCGAGGGGGCGGATAATCGTAAGCCAGCCTGGAACCACACGGCGGCGGCATTGTGCGCGATATCCACCTTGGCGGGCATAGTCGTGTTGGCGCGTTGGCGGGCCGTGGGGGGCGGGCAGGGACTGCCGGAGCCCCTGGGACAATGGGCTCACGCGGCTCCGGCGGTGCTCGCCGGTCTCGTTTTCCGGTATGCGGCATCCGGCCTGGCGCGGTGGACCTTTGCGGTAGCGCTGGCGATCGCCTCGTCCTACGCATGGGTCATCGGGGACCCGGGGACTGGAATCGCGTATCTGGCCGGGACGACCGGCTTCATGGTGCTTTCCACCGTGCCGGTGTTCGTGGACGCCAGGATTCGGGTCTGGTCGGCTTGCGCCTATGGCGTGTATCTTGTGCATCCCCTGGTCTATCAGGGTTTTACACGACTTGTTTGGGTCCCCATGGATTTCATCGGGGCGACAGTGACCTTCTGCATTTGCCTCGCTGTGGTGTACTGGGCCAGAAAGATCGATTTCGCGCCCCTTCGGAGAATTCTGTAGCGAAGAGAGGCTGGCGGGTGATGATGCTCTGATTCCCGCTCCCACGAGAGTCAAAGAACAGCGTGAACTCGCTCGCCGGGTGCTCCTTCTGCATCACCGTTGCCACCGCTAGTTGACAATGGTTTTCAATTTCAATAGTCAGGCCTGCGCCGGGACCACCCGGCGGCAACCATCCAGACCGCAAAGGAGCCTCCGTGACCCCCTCCCGCGCTGCACAGGCCCTGGCAACGCTTTTGGCCATCCGTCAACCCGTCTTCCTGTGGGGGCCGCCCGGTGTGGGCAAAAGCCAGGTTGTGGCCCAGGTGGCCGCAGAACTGGACATGGAGCTCCTGGACATCCGAGCCGTGCTGCTGGACCCCGTGGATCTTCGCGGCCTGCCCAAAATCGGCAGCGACGACCGCGCGCACTGGTGCCCGCCAGCGTTTCTGCCAACTTCCGGGCGCGGGGTGCTGTTCCTGGATGAGCTCAACGCCGCTCCGCCGCTGGTGCAGGCCGCCTGCTACCAGCTGATACTGGACCGCAGGCTGGGCGAGTACGTGCTGCCGGAGGGGTGGAGCGTGGCCGGGGCGGGGAACCGGGAGCAGGACCGCGCCGTGGTGTACCGCATGCCCTCGGCCCTGGCCAACCGGCTGGTGCATCTGGACTTCGAGGCCGACCTGGACGACTGGACCGCCTGGGCGGCGCGCTCGGGAATCTGCCCCGAGGTGGTGGCCTTCCTGCGTTTCCGTCCGGCGCTGCTCCAGGGATTCGAGCCGGGCGCGCAGGCGCGGGCCTTTCCCTCGCCGCGCTCCTGGGCCTTCGTGTCCTCCATCGTGCAGGCTTGTCCGGACCCTGCGGTGGAGCTGGAGCTCTACCAGGGAACCGTAGGCGAGGCGGCGGCCCTGGAATTCGCGGGTTTCCTGCGCGTCTGGCGGGAACTGCCGGACACCGACCACGTGCTGCGAAGCCCCGCCCAGGCCCCCGTGCCGCAGGAGCCAGCCGCCGTGTACGCCATCTGCGAGGCCCTGGCCCGCAAGGCGGCCATAGGCACCATCGCCGCACTGGCTAGCTACGCCCAGCGCCTGCCCCTGGAATTCGGCGTGCTCCTGATGCGCGACGCCGTGCGACACGACAACGCCGTGGCCCACACGGACGCCTTTGCCGGATGGGCGCGCGAAAACGCCCATATCCTGGTCTGATTTCCAATGACCCCGCAGGAAAGGATGGCCCGCGCCCGGTCGCAGCTGGTGCTGGGCCAGCCCTTTTTCGGAGCCCTGGCCCTGGGCCTGACGCTTCGGGAGGACGCGAGCTGCCCCGGCATGTGGACCGACGGGGTGAGCCTTGGCTACAACCCCCGCACCGTGGCGGCCCTGCCGGACGCCCAGGTGCTCGGCATGCAGGCCCACGAGGTGATGCACCTGGCCTGCAAGCACCACCTGCGCCGCGGCGGGCGCGACAAGGAACTGTGGAACCGCGCCTGCGATCTGGCCGTGAACGCCATTCTGCTGGAGGCCGGGTTCTCCCTGCCCGGATATTTCCCACGGGACCCCCGCTACAAGGACATGGCCGCCGAGGACATCTATCTGGCCCTGGCAGCGGTGCAGCACTCCAAGGGCGGCGCGGAGAACACGTCCGGCCGGGAACAGGATACCGACCAGGCCGATGCCCCCGGCGACGCCCAGCCCCTGGGAGACGGGCAGGCGGCTCCGGCTCAGCTCGAGGGCGTCACCCCCGGCGACGAACCCGAGCCCGGAGAGCAGCACGGCACTCCGGGAAAAGGACGCGAGGCGGACCCGCAGAGCCCCCTGGGCGACCCCTCCCGACTGGGCGAGGTGCGGGACCATCCGGAACTGGACGGTCCGGACAGCGGCAGGGACAGCCAGCGCGAGGAACTGGAGCGGCAGGCGGACATCGACGTGAGCCGCGCCGCGCGACAGGCCCGGGGCATGGGCGCGCTGCCCGGTTCGGTGGCCCGGCTGGTGCGTTTCCAGCCCCCGCCCGAGCTCGACTGGCGGGCGCTCCTGCGCCGCTTCGTCATCCGGGCCAACTCCAGCGACTACTCCTGGAGCCCCCCAAGCCGCCGCCACGTGCACCTGGGCCTGCACCTGCCTTCCCCGCGCTGCGAGACCCTTTCCGACATGGTGGTGGCCGTGGACTGCTCCGGCTCCGTGGACCAGGCTGCGCTGGACGTCTTCTGTGCGGAGCTGTCCGCCATCCTGGAGGCCTACGACACGCGCCTCACGGCCATCTTCTGCGACTGCGCCGTGCGCGACGTCCGCCAACTCACACGTCTGGACCTGCCCCTGCGCCTGGAGGTCCACTCCGGCGGCGGCACGGACTACCGCCCGGTTTTCCAATGCGTGCAGGACCTGTGCGTCCTGCCCGCCTGTCTCGTGTACCTGACCGACCTGGAGTGCGGCCTTTTCGGCCCGGAGCCGCCCTATCCGGTGCTCTGGGCGGCAAGAGGCCCCGGCGGGGAAACCACGCCCTTCGGCGAGGTGATCCGTCTGGACTGATTCTTCCCAGCACCTGCATCGAGAGGACGCCATGCGCATAACCTGGACCATCGACAAGAAACGCGGCAACCATCGCCCGACCCTGACCTACGACATCGTGCTGGACGAGCACGAACTGGACCTGGCCATGCCGCCGGTGCGCGTGGAATCGAGCATCGCGGAGCCGCCCGCGTCCTGGCAGGGGCACTGCCATCCGGGCGAGAACGAACGCTCCGGCGCGCCCTGCGCCAAACGCTATTTCCTGGAAACGCCGGGCCACAAGAGCCGCAGGTATTCCGGCAGCCTGCGTCTGCCCTGGCGAGAAGACAACGAATATCCGGAGGTGGAAGAGTCCATGGCGGCCCTGCGCGCGGCCTTCGAGGAGCGACTGGCCCAGGCCCACGCCAGCGAACCCCTGAACCGGAGCGGGGAGTTGCGCGGGACCCTGGCCTCCCGCAGGGCCGTGGCCGCCAGCGCCCTGGCGGGCCAGATACTGCGGCTGGCCGGCTGATGCGCAACGTTTGAGTCTGCCCCCCCCTGCGGACCAGTGCGCACAGGAGAGCTTGGCGTGTGCTGGTGATTGCGAGCCATGGCTTCGGGGGATTGCGCCAGCTTGCGACGTGCCCCCGCAGAGACTTCGCCTCTGCCCCTCCGGCAGACCTGCCGATACCCGCCGCGCCTCTTTCCGGCCGGAAAGTCTTGACGTCCTGCTCCTGCGGGAACACTGAATACGGGGCCGCGAATCGTGCGCTGGAAAGGCGCAGGACCTGTCCCGGTTCATTCCGGACAGCGCCCCGCCCGGGCGCTGTCCCTGCGTCGAACATTCCTACATAAGAGCCGAGCCATGTTTCAGGATATCGATCCACACACGCTGACCTATGATCCCGACCGCACCGAACCCGAAGACGGGGACCATGTTCTGTTCCTGAGGGGCGGGCGCGTCCTGCTGCGGGCCGACGAGCACGGCCAGTCGGTCCCGACTTTCAGGGAGGCGCGGCAGGTTCTCCGGGGCAATGCGCAGGACGCGATCTATCTCTTTTCAGTCGCCGGAACGGCTTTCTATTGTTCGCTGGAATCGGCGGAGGAGACGGACCGTTTCGCGTATCGAAACGCGAGCCTGCTGCGTGGCCTGGCGTCGCCGCTCCTGGCTTTCGCCAGCGCCACCGCGCTCCATCTTGCCAGCTGGTACGGCAACAACCGCTATTGCGGACAATGCGCCGGACCAATGCTGCACAAGGACAGGGAACGGGCGCTCTGTTGTCCGGCCTGCGGCGTGGCGAGGTATCCGGCGATATCCCCGGTGATCATCGTGGGCATCCGGGACGGGGACAGCCTGCTTTTGGCCAGGTCCGCCGTGGGGGAGTACCGCAATTACGGCTTGATCGCAGGATTCGTGGAGGCCGGAGAAACCCTCGAGGCGGCCATGGCGCGCGAGGTCATGGAAGAGGTAGGCCTGCGGATCACGAACATGCAGTATTACAACAGCCAGCCCTGGGCGTTTTCCCAGTCCCTGTTGATGGGCTTTTTTGCGGATCTGGACGGCGAAAGGACGATAACCCTGAATACCGGCGAGCTGTCCGAAGCGGGGTGGTTTCCCCGGTCGCAAATTCCGTCTGATGAATCCCGGCTCAGCCTGACCTGGGACATGATCCAGGCCTTCCGTAACGGCGAGGTGTAAAAGCCCCCACAGGGGCAAGGGCCGGCGGGCACTGCCGGAACCGGGCCTCGTTACGCTCCGGCACGCTCGAAAAAGGCCCGGTCTTCCACCTGGATGTGGTCGACCAGCCAGTGGAGCAGGTAATCGAGCACCTCGCGCGAGGCCCGGGCGTAGTCGTCCTTGACCTGGGACTCCAGGTCCCCGGCCTTCCACATGAATTCGGCGTGCAGACCCTCGTGCTTCTCCAGGCCGTCCCAGTCGGCCTGTTCCATGATCTCCTCTTCGTCCTCGAAGTGGGTGGCCGCGTAGGCCAGCATGCCCTGAAGCGCGTCCAGCACTCCCTGGCGGTGCTCCCCGGTGTTCATCCGTACGCTGAGTTCGCGGATCATGTGGATGAGCATCCTGTGCTGCTCATCGATCTCGGCGTGGCCCATGGCCAGCTTGGGAGACCAGTCGGGGGTGTTCATACGTCTTGTTCCGATGGTTTGGGTGGGAGTGCGCCCGGCCAGTCCGGCGTCGCCCTGGAATCCGGCGACCCCGTACGGGATGGACCGTGCCTTCGCGGCAGCGAAACACGTGCTCGGTCGGACGATAATCTGTTCGTGGGGCGCGAGCAAGGGCGTCCTGAATATTACAGTTCCGTTTTGTACGGATCCGGGAGCCGGAAGATGTTGCGGCAGCATGGGGTTTCCCCTAGGTTTCCGACCCACGTCGGATTGAACCAGCAACAAAACGGTCATACATGAAACGCTTCGACATGCTTCTTTCACGCGCGGCCTGGGCCTACTTCGCGGCGACCCTCCTGGCCCTGGCCATCCTGTATCTGGTCGGAGACAACTGGTGGCCGGGGACGCTCCTGCTTTTCGGTCCGCGCTGGTCTTTGGCGCTGCCGCTGGCCCTTCTCCTGCCTCTGGCGCTGTGGCGCTGCCGCCGCGCGCTCCTGCCCCTGGCGCTGGGGGGGCTCATCGTGGCGATTCCGTTCATGGGGCTGCGCTGGTCGTTTTTCGCTCCCAGGGCGGACGAGGGGGGCGTGGTGATGCGCGTGCTGACCTGCAACGTGCGCACGGGTAATTTCAATTCGGGGGCGTTGTCCCGGGTCATACGCGACCGGGACGTGGATCTCGTGGCCTTGCAGGAGTGTCCGCCGTCGGTGCAGCTGGACCTTCCGGCGGGATGGCAAAAGACGCAGGCCGGTGTCATCACGGTCATGTCCAGATATCCGATTCAGGCGCTGGAGCCGGTCCTGGCCAAACATCCGCCCCACGTCTGGACGCGCCACAGCCTGCTCCCGTGCATCGTGGCCACACCCCGGGGAACCGTCGCCTTTCACTCGGTGTATCTTCCCAGCCCGCGCTACGGCCTGCAGAACAGCCTGGACCGCAGCACCGGGATCGATCCCCGCAAGGCCGGGCTGCTGGTCTCGGAGACGGACAACCGCAGGAACGTGGCCCACATGGTGCGCGAGGCGGCCCAGACCAAAGGCATGCCCTTCATCCTGGCGGGCGACTTCAACATGCCCGTGGAGAGCGCCATCTACCAGGAGACCTGGTCGGACCTCTCCAACGCCTTCTCCAAGAGGGGACGTGGGTACGGGTGGTCCTTCCGGGATTCGGTCCGGTCCATCCCCGTCGACGTGCGCATCGACCACGTCCTGAGCGGGAACGGGGCCTCCCCCTTGTCTTGTGAAGTCGGCCCTGACGTCGGGTCGGATCACAGGCCGCTCATTGCCGAGATCCTCATTGCGCAAGCCCGCTGATTCGCACTGAAGAACGCGCGGGCCATGCGTGCTTGGGCCTGACCCGCGCGTGCTGGACGTGTCGCGGGCTGTCAGGGAGCGAAGGGCCGTGCGCCGGTCCGTGCGGGATCGCCCGGCGTTCGAAGTTTCAAGACAAGCGCGCCGACATGGCCAGGCATGGGACAATGCGGCGGGGATTTGGAGTTGACGCCGTCACTACAGGGCCGTATGAATTATTTACTAGGATAATTTATCCCGAGGTGCCCGATGGAAAACTCTGACCGTCTCGCAGCGTTCCTGGAACGCATGAAGCGCGAGGGCAAGCGCCTCACTCCGCAGCGTCTGGCCATCGTCAAGGCGGTCATGGCTCACGGCGGTCACCCCACAGTGGAGCAGATCCATCGCGAGATCCGCGAGGCCTATCCCACCACCAGTCTGGCCACCGTGTACAAGACGGTGGGGCTGCTCAAGGAAGAGGGGGAGGTTCTGGAACTGGAATTCGGCGAGCGGGGAAACCGCTACGACGGAATGAGGCCGAAGCCGCACCCCCACATGGTCTGCACCGGGTGCGGGAAAATACTGGATCTGGAACTTGCGGGGCTTGAGGAAGACGTCGCGCGCCTTGGCAGGGAAACCGGATTCGAGGTGGAGTCCCACCGGCTGGACATCTTCGGGCTCTGCCCCGAATGCCGGAAGTAGGATTAAATTTTTTTGAATTATTGACAAGAATGATTCTTTCTAGATAAGTATTGTTTCAATGCTGGGGGCAGGGCGATGATGCTGTCCCCGTCCAGCCAGTCATGACAATGTGGTGTTGAGTCTGTCCATGGTTCACCTCAGCAAGGATGGAGGAAACGCAATGGCAAAGAATAAACTGACCACCAACGCAGGCGCGCCGGTTCCCGACAACCAGAATGTCCTCACCGCCGGGCAACGAGGCCCGATGCTGCTTCAGGACGTCTGGTTCCTGGAAAAGCTGGCCCACTTCGACCGCGAGGTAATCCCTGAGAGGCGCATGCACGCCAAGGGTTCGGGCGCCTTCGGAACCTTCACCGTCACCCACGACATCACCGCCTACACCAAGGCCAGGATTTTCTCCGAGATCGGCAAGAAGACCGACCTGTTCCTCCGGTTCTCCACGGTGGCGGGCGAGCGCGGCGCGGCCGACGCGGAGCGCGACATCCGCGGCTTCGCCATCAAATTCTACACCGAAGAGGGCAACTGGGACCTGGTGGGCAACAATACGCCGGTCTTCTTTCTGCGCGATCCCCTGAAGTTCCCGGACCTCAACCACGCGGTCAAGCGCGACCCGCGCACCAATATGCGCAGCCCCAGGAACAACTGGGACTTCTGGAGCTCCCTGCCCGAAGCGCTGCACCAGGTCACCGTGGTCATGAGCGACCGGGGCATCCCCGCCTCCTACCGGCACATGCACGGCTTCGGCAGCCACACCTTCAGCTTCATCAACGCCAAAAACGAACGCTACTGGTGCAAGTTCCATCTGAAAACCCAGCAGGGCATCAAGAACCTCACGGACGCCGAAGCCGAGGCCCTGGTGGGACGCGACAGGGAAAGCCATCAGAGGGACCTCTACGAGAGCATCGAAAAGGGCGACTTCCCGCGGTGGACCATGTTCGTGCAGATCATGCCCGAGAAGGACGCGGCCAAATGCCCCTACAACCCCTTCGACCTGACCAAGGTCTGGTTCCATGGCGATTATCCGCTGATCGAGGTGGGTGTCCTGGAACTCAACCGCAATCCTGAGAACTTCTTCGCGGAAGTGGAACAGGCGGCCTTCAACCCGGCCAACGTGGTGCCGGGAATCAGCTTCTCGCCGGACAAGATGCTCCAGGGGCGGCTGTTCTCCTACGGAGACGCCCAGCGCTACCGCCTGGGAGTCAACCACCACCTCATTCCGGTCAACTCCGCCCGGTGTCCCTTCCACAGCTACCATCGCGACGGCTCCATGCGCGTGGACGGAAACCACGGCAGCACCCTGGGGTACGAACCCAACAGCTACGGCGAGTGGCAGCAGCAGCCCGATTTCGCCGAACCTCCCCTCAGCCTGGAGGGTGCGGCGGACCACTGGAACCACCGCCTGGACGAGGACTACTATTCGCAACCGGGGAAACTGTTCCGGCTCATGAACGCCGAGCAGCGCCAGGCCCTGTTCGAGAACACGGCCCGGTCCGTTGGCGGCGCGCCCAAGGAGATCCAGCTTCGCCACATCGGCAACTGCCTGAAGGCCGACCCCGAGTACGGCAAGGGCGTGGCCAAGGCTCTGGGCATCCCGGAAGCGGAATTGTCCGCCCTGGCCTGAGCGGGCGGGCGAAACACGATGCAGGGCGGCAGGCTTACGGGCCTGCCGCTTTTTCAAACACAAAGGAGACGAAGATCACATGGCCAGCCTGAAGGGAACCAAGACCGAACAGAACCTGCTGAAATCCTTTGCCGGCGAAAGCCAGGCCCGCAACAGGTACACGTATTTCGCCGCAGTCGCGCGCAAGGAGTGTTACGTACAGATCGCGGACATCTTCGAGGAGACCGCCAACCAGGAGAAGGAGCACGCCAAGCGTTTCTTCAAGTTCCTGGAGGGCGGAGACCTGGAGATTACGGCCACCTTCCCGGCTGGCAAGTTCGGCACCACGGCGGAGAACCTGCGTGCTTCGGCAATGGGAGAGAACGAGGAGCACACCGACATGTATCCGGCCTTCGCGGAAGTGGCCCGCGCCGAAGGCTTCCCCGAGATAGCGGCAGTCTGGATGGCCGTATGCGTTGCGGAAAAGCAGCACGAGAAGCGCTTCCGCGATCTTCTGGCCAACGTGGAGAGCGGTCGCGTGTTCAAGCGCGACACGCCCGTCACCTGGCGCTGCCGCAACTGCGGCTACCTGCACACCGCCGAGGAGGCTCCCGGCGCGTGTCCCGCGTGCGCCCATCCGCAGGCGCATTTCGAACTGCTGGGCGAAAACTGGTAGGCGAGGCGCTCCCGCCAAGGCGGCGTCCTGGAGAATTCAGGGGCGAGGCGACTGCTGCGCCGGACTCCGGTCCGCATCCTGCTGGATGGGCGGCAGGCCCGGCCTGTCCGCGGATAATCGGGAAGCTGGGGCGAATCGGGCCGTAAAGCGTGCCCGACAGCGTAAATCAGCCGCGTGAAGGCCGCCTGAAGAGTTTCAGGCGGCCTTCTTTTTTTGCCGCAATACAGCCTGGCGCATCTGCCCGGCCGGGCAGGCCTTGGAGTGCGTCAGGACAGGGGCGCGGCCGCAAGGCATGGCCCTCGCGTCACGGGGCCTTTGGGGCGGGACAGGACGGGGCCAAGCCGGAGCCGCTTGCTGTGGACATGTGGGAGGCGGAAACTGTTGCGCAGCCAGGACGTCGATTGCCGTCCGCTCCCGCCGGATCCGACACACTCGGGACTGCGTGTCGGGGGCCGAGTGCGTCCCGCCGGGGGTATCAGCCGGCGAGGGCGGTGCCGTCTGGCTCTTGGCTCATGCTCCCCTGGACGTCCCGGTTGCGTGCGGGACGGCAGAGGCGCCGGACCATGCCGGGAGTCTCCCGGATGAACGCGGGGACCCGGGCCATGCTCCGTGCGCCACCGGGAGTCTTCGCGAGCGGCGACACCGCCCTCCGGCGCTTCGCGCGCGTGACGTCCCGACGACGGCTTTCCGGCTCATTCCTCAGGAGCATTCTCCTGGTCGTCCTCGGGGGCTGCGGCCTTCTTCTCCTGCTTGCGCTTGAGCTTCTCTTCCTTCTTCTTGTTCTTGGCAGCCTCTTTGGCCCGCTTTTCGTAAGTATAATTAGGTGTCTTGGCCACGGATCGTCCTTGTGTAGGGGTGAAGGGGCGATGGGTACCGGCAGCGAAGCAATCTCCTGACTGCGGGGCTGCCGGGCTCTTTCATGGGGGATCATACGTGAGAAAGCCGCTCCCGTCGATGCGCACGGCTCACCCAAAACCTGCCCCCGGCAAGCTCCTGCCGGAAGGCCCTCCAGGCCGGGCCGGCCGTCCCCTTTGTCAGGGCGCGGAAGCACCGGGCGCGAGCCTGGCCTGCGCGTTGGCCCATTCCTCGGGGGAGCAGGCGCCCTGTTCGATTATCTCGAAAAAATCCCCCGGACCCAGGCGCAGCAGGTCGTTATCGGGGTGATGGCGGCGCAGCCAGGTGGGCGCTTCGCGGGCTTCTTCCTCGGAATCCGCGCTGAAGATGACCACAGGGGTTTTCGTGCCGTCGTTGCCGCAACGGTACAGCAGGTAGGATCTGACCATGAGGAGCTCCCGCGTGGCGTCACGCCTGTTTGCGGCCAAACCTGGCCGCAGGTGCCGGGAAAGGGAAATCCGCAGAGGATAGTAGCCGCATTGCCGCCGCGTGGGAAGCCTCTCGGGCGCCTTGCGCGCGTCTCCGGGCACATCCGGCGCAACCGGGCGTTGACACCGCTGCCGGTTAGGCGGATGGAGACTCCCTGCGGTCCGGCCCGGCAGGCCCGGCCCGCCAATCCACACCGGGGCGGCTGCCCCGAGAGGGTCTTCATGGCATTGAACGTGAGAACCGGCGGCTATCTGGCCGCCCTGGCCGCCACGATCCTGTGGGCGGGCAATTTCGTGGTGGCGCGAGGCATCGCCCACGAAATTCCCCCCATGCAGCTCAACTTCTGGCGCTGGCTGTTGGCCCTGGCCTGCATGTTGCCCCTGGCCCTGCCCAAACTCCGGGCGGACCTGCCGGTCATGCGCAGGCACTGGCCGTACCTCTGCATGATGGCCCTGGTTGGGGTCACGGCCCTGAACGCGCTCATCTACAAGGCCGGGCAGACCACGCAGAGCCTGAACATGGCGCTTCTGGTGCCCACGGCCCCGATAATAATCATAATCCTGTCTCGCATCGTGTACGGCGAGCCCATCACGCCCAGGCGTCTGGCCGGGGTGGCCGTGGTGCTCCTTGGCGTTCTGATGCTGATTTCTCGCGGGGACTGGCAACACCTGGCCTCGGTGACCTTCACGCCGGGCGACCTGTGGGCCTTGGCCGGAGCGGCCAGCTTCGCCGTGTACTCGTTTCTTATTCGCAAACGTCCCCCGGAGGTGTCCATCGAGGGCTTCAACGCCGCCCTGTTCGCCCTGGGCGTGGCGTTCATGATTCCTGGAGTGGTCTGGGAGGCGGCTGTCCTTCCCGCGCCCGCCTGGAACGCACGGGTGGTCATGGGCGTGGTCTATGCCGGCGTGGGGTGCTCGTTTGCGGCGTACCTGCTCTGGACCCGCGCCATCGCCTGCATCGGGCCGGTGCTGGCGGGCATCGTGTATTATTCCTTGCCTCTGTTCACGGCCGTCGAGTCGGTGCTGATTCTGGGAGAGAGCATAGCCGTGTTCCATGTCCTGGGCGGCGGACTCATAGTGGCGGGAATCCTTATGGCCACGGTGGAGTGGCGTTTCGCCTCGCTTCGTGCGCGCGGTCGATGACCTGGTCGGGATTCAGTCCGAAAGGGGCAGGCACAGGATGAACCGCGCGCCCTTGCCCGGCTCGGACTGGACGTCGAAGCGTCCCCCGTGGTTGGTGACGATGATGTAGTAGGAGACCGAGAGCCCGAGCCCCGTGCCTTCCCCCACGGGCTTGGTGGTGAAGAACGGCTCGAAGATGCGTTTGCGGACAGACTCGGACATGCCCGGGCCATTGTCCTCCACCTCGATGCGCAGACAGTCCCCGTCGATGGCAGTGCGCAGGGTGATGGTCGGTGTGACGGACCTGTCCGAGCCGAGAGCCATGGCCTGGGCCGCGTTCTTCAGGAGGTTCAGTACGACCTGTTCTATCTCGGTGCGGGTGCAGGGAATGTCCGGCAGGTTCTGGCCGTATTCGCGCACGATTCGAATCCGTTTGAAATCGTACTGTTTTTTCAGGTCGTAGTCCGAGAGGGCCAGCTCCACTGCCTTGTCCATGAGTTGGTTGATCTGGGAGGGGCTGCGCTGGGACTGGCTCTTGCGGCTGAACTCCAGCATGTTGGAGACGATGCGGGCGGCTCTGACTCCGGACTCCCTGATGCCCTCCAGGAACACCAGGAGCTGGCGTTTCTCGGCGTAGGCCCGGATGTTATCCATGGTGCAGCCGCTGGCCTCGGCCGCAGCGCGGTTGGCCGCCACGTCCGGCGAGAGGTGGGACAGGAGCACCTGCGCGCTCTGGAGAATGCCGCTCAGGGGGTTGTTTATCTCGTGGGCCATGCCCGCGGCCAGCCCGCCCACGGAGATCATCTTCTCGGACTGGACCATCATCTCTTCCAGATGCACCCGCTGGGTGACGTCGTCCACGCGCACCACCACGCCCTCCACGCCGTTGCTGACGAGGGGATAGATCATCACGTCCTGGTAGCCGACCGTGTTGTCCTTCTGGAACATCTCTCGCTCCACGTGTTGCGGGCGGCGCTCCCGCAGGGCGGTGCGGATGTTCTCCCGATGGGAGGCCAGCCTGGGAAAGACGGCTTCCAGGGGCTGGCCTTGCGCCTGCGCGGCGGGGATGTCCTCCGCCTTCTCTGCGGCCTTGTTCCAGTGCGTCACCACGCCGTTGCTGTCCACCCCCACCAGCATGGAGGGCATGGAGTCCAGGATGTTGGCGATGTAGCTCTTGGCCCTGGTCAGCTCCTGCTCGGCCTGCCTGCGCACGGCTGACTCCTCGGAGAGGGCCGTGGCCATCTGGTCGAAGGCCTGCCCCGCCTCTCGCACTTCCCGGCAGGAATCCAGCGGCCCCACTCGAAACGAGGGATCGCCTGCGCTCAGCTGTCGTGCTGCCAGCGCCAGGCGGTCCAGCCCCGCGCCGATGGTCATCTTGCCCAGGGACCGGGCGGTCAGCAGCGCCAGCCCCAGAACGCCCAGCATCAGTGTCAGGGCCGGAAGCACCTTGGACGTGAACACCTGGGTGAACGAAACGGCAGGCAGGCCCACTGCGACAGTCATGTAGGGGGGCTCCTCCGGGGAGAGGCGCAGTTTGACGAAGGCGTACTCCAGTGTGACCCCGTCCGGGCCGACAGCCTGGACAGTGCCTTCGTCCGTTGCGGAGCTTTCGAAGAACGCTCGAAGATCGGACTGGATCGGTTTGCCAGGAGCGATGGATTCGTTTTTCGGGAATCGGTGCAGCCGGATTCCCTGGTGGTCGATCAGCGCGAAACGCCAATGTGCCGGGAGGACCGTCTTGGAGTACAGGTGGTCGTACATGTTCAGCTTCATTGTGGCGACCAGCACCCCGGATATGGCCCCGGCCTCGTTGAACACCGGCACGGAGAACTGGAATATGGGGTCCTTGACCACCCTGCCCACCACGAACTCCCCGGCGCTGAACTGTCTGGTGCGCACGGCGTCTTTGAAATATTTCCGGTCGTAGGCGACGATGGGCGGCTTGAAGACGTGGCTGCTGCTCACCAGATAGCCGTCCATGTCCACGAAGGAGATGTTGGAGTAGTTGGAGTGGACGGTCAGCAACTCCCTGAACAGCTCGTGCATGGCCGGGGGGTTGGCCGAAATGACTTCCGGCAGGCGGGCCAGTGTGTGCAGGAGGATGCGCGTGTTCTCGGTGAGGATCTGCTGCTGGAAGGCGGTGGACTTGGCCAGGTTCAGGGTCTGGTTGCGCGTCTGAATCTGTGCGCTGCGGTAGTCCTGCACGCCATAGAATATGATGACCACAAGCGCCGGGCACACTGCGCAGAGAACCAGGGCGTAGAGCGTCTGGCGGATCGACCAGCGGGACACGAAGGCGGGGCGCATCGAGCGCATGGGGACTCCTCGGTCATTGGCGGCGCGGCAAAACCTGGACGATCACCGGTCAATAGCCCACGCCGCTTTCCCGGCGCAAGCCTTTCCTGGGTTCGCAGCGGTCGCCCCATCCCGGCGTTGACAGGACCGGGCCGCGAGGACAAAGAAATCACCACGACCGACCGTCAAACTCCACAAGGTGGCCGCATGCGCCGTATTCTTCTCCTCGCAGTGATTCTGTCCAGCCTCGCCGCGTGCGCGGGCGCAGGCAGGACCGTTCCAGCCGCCAGCGAACGCCAGGACTGGGTCCGCCACTTCGCCGAAGCGGGCGTGACCGGAACCATGGTCCTTCTGAAGGACGGCTCTGGAACGGCCCAGGTCCATGACGCCGAACGGGCCGCCAGGGGGTATCTTCCCGCCTCCACCTTCAAGATACCCAACACCGTGATCATTCTGGAAACCGGGGCGGCCGCCGGGCCGGACGAGGTGTTTCCCTGGAACGGGACGAAGCGCGACGTGGAGGCCTGGAACAAGGACCTCTCCTTCAAGGAGGCCTTCGCCGTGTCCTGCGTGCCCGTGTATCAGGAGCTCGCCCGCCGCGTGGGGCAGCAGCGCATGGAACACTGGGTGAAGGCCGCGCGCTACGGCAACCAGAACATCGGCGGCGGCATCGACGTGTTCTGGCTGCAGGGCGACCTGCGCATCTCGGCCCTGGAGCAGGTGGAGTTCCTGCAACGCCTGAAGCACGACCGTCTGCCGTTCTCCAAGAAGAACATGGCCATCGTGAAGGACTTCATGGTGGTGGAGCAGGGCGATGGCTGGACGCTTCGGGCCAAGACCGGCTGGGCCGCGCGCAGCGCCAACATCGGCTGGTGGGTGGGCTGGCTGGAGCGCGGCGGCGAGGTGTGGTATTTCGCCCTGAACATCGACATCGCCAGGCCCGAGCAGCTTGCGGCCCGCCAGGGCGTGGTCAAGGCCGTGCTGCGTGCCGAGGGGCTTCTGCCCTAGCGGGCCGCCGTCAACGTCCGAGAGAAAAAATGGCATCACAACGACTCGATTTTTCCGGGCTGGTCTACTCCACGGAGCAGGGCAAGATGTGCCCGGCCTGCGGCAAACCCGTGTCGGGCTGCGTCTGCTCCAAGATGGCAACGGCTCCGAAGGGCGACGGCATCGTGCGCATCTCCCGCCAGACCAAGGGCCGCAAGGGCAAGGGCGTGAGCCTCGTCACCGGGCTGCCCCTGTCCGGGGACGCGCTGGAGAAGCTGGCCAAACAGCTCAAGCAGCGTTGCGGGGCCGGGGGCGCGGTGAAGGACGGCGTCATCGAGATCCAGGGCGACCACCGCGAGGTGCTGGTCCAGGAGCTCGCCAAGCTGGGCTACAAGGCCAAGCTGGCTGGCGGCTGATGGCGCGCGCGTATTTGAAAACATGGCCTCGCTACGTCGCGCAGGCCATTGAACGAACGTACCCATGAAGAGCAGCGTGAACATCTGGAAGCCCAAGGGCCTCGGCGGCGTGGAGTGCCTGCGCGCCGGGCACGTGGGGGTGCGCTTCGCGCGCCACTTCCACGAGGGTTACGCCGTGGGGGTCATCGAGTCCGGGGCGCTGGGCTTCCGCTATCTGGGGCGCGACTGCGTGGCCGCTGCCGGGGCCGTGAACATGGTGGTCCCCGGCGAGGTGCACGACGGCCATCCCGCGTCGCCCCAGGGGTTCGCCTACCGCATGTTCTACCTGGACGCCCCGGTGGTGGAGCGTCTTGCGGGCGAGCTGGACGGGCGTGACCTCAAGACCCCGGATTTTCCCGGCGGGGTCATCCAGGATGCGCGGCTCGCTTCGGCCCTGCGCAGGCTGCACCTGGACCTGGAGAACGGGGAAACGACGCTCCTGGAGCGCCAGAGCCGCCTGAGCGCCATCCTGTCCGCCTGGATATCGCGCCACGCCGCGCGAAAGGCCAGGGTCCGCCCGGCGGACGAACCCCGCGCCGTGAGCCGCGCCCGCGAATACCTGCGCGAGCGGGCGACCAGCCCGGTCAGCCTGGAGGAGCTTTCGCGCGCCTCGGGCCTCTCGGGATTTCGCCTGACCCGCCAGTTCAGCCGCTTCGTGGGGCTGGCTCCCCATGCCTATCAGGTGATGCTGCGCGTGGAATCGGCCCGCGCCCTGATCGCGTCGGGGCGCAGCGTGACCGATGCGGCCCTGGAGTCCGGCTTCTGCGACCAGAGCCACCTGACCCGCCATTTCCGCCGCATCACCGGGCTGACCCCAGGAGCATACGGCAAGATCGTCCAAGACCGCTGAGCCCCCACGTGGCAGGACGGCTCCGGCACCACGCCGGAGGTATCCGTTCATGCACGACAAGACTGCCGCACTGCAGAAAGCCGCTCTCACCGACGACACCCCTGTTGATTTCGATACTATCGCACCCCGCGCCGGAATGCTGCGCGCCCTGGCGGACATGGCCATGGCCATGCTGCTGGTGGGGGCCACGGCCCCCCTTGGGGAGATCGCCCTGGCCGGGATCCCCCTGTTTCCGGCGCTGGCCGTGCGTCTGGCTCTGGCCGGATTTGCGCTGTGGGCGTTCGGCGGGCGGACGGGCGAGACGGGCACGCTGTCGCTGAAACATTGGGCCGTGCTGACACTCCAGGCCCTGTGCGGCGTGCTCGTCTTCAACGTGGGGCTGTGGCTGGGCATGCGCGAAAGCGGCCCCGTGGCCGCCGGGGTGTTCACCAGCGCCACCCCTGCCGTGATGGCCGGGCTTGGCGTGATGCTGTTCGGGGAGCGGCCCTCGCTGCGGGTGATCGCGGGCATCGGCCTCACCGTGGCCGGGGTGCTGGCCGCGCGCGGCGTGGAGGGGCTGGCCTGGACGCCGGGCATCGGAGACGCGCTGCTGCTGGCGGCGGTGTGCGGCGAGGCCGTGTTCCTGCTGGCGCTTCGCTGGTTGCCGACGTGGCTTACCCCCATGGGCGCGGCCAGGCGCGTCACCTGGATCGGATTTGCGCTGGCGCTCCCGGCGGCGCTCGTGCAGGGGACGGATGCGGGACTTGGCCACGCCTCAGTCGGAGCCTGGCTGGCCGTGGGGGCGCTGGGCGTTTTGGTGACTGCGGGCGGCTACCTGCTGTGGTTTCGAGGCGTGGGATCGGTTCGGGCTAGCCAGGCAGCGGCCATCACCGGGCTCATGCCGGTAAGCGCCGTGCTGGCCAGCTGGGCGCTGCTGGGAGTCTCGCCCACCTCCGGCCAGGGCCTTGGGTGCCTGGCCGTGGGGGCGGGCATCTGGCTTGCCGCCGGGAAGAAGAGTTGAACGAATTTCCCGTCCCCCAGAGCACTGGCGTTTGCCGGGAGGTCGCCTCGGGGGACGTCCGAAACGGAAAAGGCTGTTTACAAATCGCTCGTTCTTGTTCTATCTGACTTGGTATCCGTGGCAGTCGTAAGACTTTCCAATAATGTCGTTTTATAAACGGTAGTTATGGGGGGGGTATGACTGCTGCACGCTCATGCTCAGCGCCAGCCGTCGCCTGGTTGTGCTGGTCCGGCATCCTCTCGGTTTTCCTCTTCATTGGCCCTGCAGTGGCCCAGGATCTCCCCATCAATCAGGCCTCGGACTGGTGCCTGATCGTCGGCGCCGCTCGAACGTGGCCGAATTTGGCCAGTGCGAACCATGATATCAAGGTGATACAGCGGCAGCTTGGCTCCAGCGGTGCCATTGCCGGCACGCTGCCCACCTGGGCGGACACCATAACCGGCAACTTCGCGGCAGGGCTGCAAAGACGCCTGCCCTTTATGGACGGCAGACTGTGGCTTGGCTGCATGTTCTCAAACGCCCAGGGTCCTATTAGTCATTCCAGAGGTGTTACCCAGTACTCGGCCTTGGGAACGCATTTCGAGCAGGTATACCGATACCAAGGCTACGAAGCATTGCTTCTGTTGGACATTCTCACGTTCAAACGCTTTGTAGCCACGTTCGCAGTGAGTTGCGGGGTCAATAATTTCTCTTCCGACACCGACGTCGCCGTGTTTAGCCAGGGCTTATTGTTCAATAACCACTCGCGGTCTTCTTTTTCCGACATTAAGCCTTCGATTGGATTGCAGATGGGATGCGATGTTTTATTGACCAGAAACCTGGCCCTGAACATGATCGCCCGCTATTCATGGTGTACATTTTCTGGAAGCAGTCCGGTGGCATCGATGACATCCGTACAAGGTCAGCTTTTTCAGCAAGTGCAGCCCAAACATGTCCTGGTGGATGTAAGCGGTCCAAGCCTGGGACTCTACCTCAAGCTATTCATATGATCGGCGAAATTTCCCTCGAATCCTTGCAGGAAGCTCACGACAGCCGTGCGGAATTGTCCGAGCGGCGGATCATCACGGTGATGTTTGTGGACTTGGCCGGATTCACACATCTCTCGTTGCAGATGGATCCGGAAGCGCTTAGCGACCTGCTGAATGCGTACATCCAAAGGGTCGTGCCTCTTATTGAGAAAGAGGGCGGGGTGATCGACAAAATAATCGGTGACGGCGTCATGGCCCTCTTCGGCGCGCCCACCGCGAACGTGGACGACCCCAAACGAGCCCTCACCGCCGCTTTGGCCATTCGCAAATCGATGCGCGAGAAACCCTTGTCTGAAGATTTTGCCTTGGACGTCCACATCGGCATCAACACGGGATTGGTGGTTGCCGGATATGTCGGTTCGAGAACCAAAAGCTACACTGTTCTGGGAGAGGCCGTTAATATCGCCGCCCGGCTTGAGGGAGCCAGCAAGCCCGGACAAATACTGGTTGGACCGCAAACCTACAGCGAGACGAACGACTGCTTCAAGTTCACACCTGTTGAAGGCTTGCAGTTCAAGGGCCTTTCCCAGGAGTTTACCGCGTATTCCTTGACCTGTGCACTTGAAAGGACACCACGGCAGGGTTCCCCGCGCCCGATGGTTGGCCGCATCACCCAGAAGAACGTCCTGGAGAACGCGTTGCAGGATCTTCAGAACGGCCGTGGCGGGGTTGTGGAGATTCATGGCGGGGCATTGTCGGGCAAGACGTCGCTTCTGGATTGGGCCGGGGACAGAGCCCGTTCCAGAGGCATACCAACAGTATCCGTCGCCTCTCAAGCCGATTCGGATACGACTCCGTATGCTCCTTTGCGCACACTCATCGAACATATTCTGGCCCTGGATCAAAACGCGCCTGGTGGGGATGCGGCGGATCACAAAGATCGACTCTCGGAATTGATGGGGCCGGAACAGAGCCTGGAAACGTCTCTCCTCAAGGAGTTCCTGGGGGAGGAGTCTCAAAGTGAGCAGAGGCGTTCAAAAGGGTTGGAAGAGTCGGACAGCGGACCTCTCTTCCTGAAAGGCGTACGGATATTTTTCAAACAAGCCCTTCAAAACAGGCCGTTGCTTGTGACCCTGGACGACGCCCAGTGGCTCGACCAGGGCAGTTGCAGGGTTCTGTTTCATGTGCTCACGATTACGCCGCGTCTTCCGATTTTGATTTTTTGCGCCCGCAGGCATGATAAGAATCCTGGTCTTGATTCCATGTTGGATAACTATAAGGCACAGCCGGACACCAAGCATTCGCATGTTTCTCTCGGAGCGTTTTCAGACCAGGAACTCCAGGAGTTTTGTCGGGAGCGTCTTGGGAACATGATTTTGGAGCCGGGATCGCTGTTGCGATTAAAGGAATTCAGTTCGGGAAACCCATACATCCTGGACAACCTGCTCGAGTATTTGACGGGAACAGGAAATCTCCAACTGACAAACGGCGAGTGGCGTCTGGTTGAAGGCGCTTTGGATACCATTCCCTTGACAACCGACATTCAGCGGATGCTCACATCCCAGATTGACCGGCTGGATGGACATAAAAAGGGTGTTCTCAGGCATGCGGCTATCATCGGCAGATCATTTCCCTATCTCATCCTCGTGGCCATATTAAAGGATGACGCTACCCTTGAGGAAGAAATTCACGAGCTTGAATTCATGGATATTCTACTGGAAAACAATTCAATCACTCTCAAGGAGTATTATTTCAAAAGTCCTATCGTGCATTCCATCCTCTATGAACACCAACTCCTCAGTGTCCGAAAAGAGATCCACAACAAGGTTGGCTGCTTCCTGGAATCGCCCGAGGGCCAGACGACCAAGCCCTCTCTTGGCGTTCTGGCATACCATTTCATCCGTGCCGAAAATTGGGAGAAAGCCCAATACTATCTCGAGCGCCTGGGTGATTTTACGGCGCGATTCGCCAACGATTCGTCATCCGTGGCGATTTACAAGTCGGCACTCAAGCTCTACACCGATTCGTTTTCAAACAAGCTGGACTCTATTGAGCTGGCAAAATTTCACAGAAAAATAGGGGAGTCACTGTTCCGGTGCGGAGAATATGCAACGGCCATGGACAATCTCGAAACAGCAAGAAAACATATAGGGCTTAGCGTTCCCGGCGGCGGGAAATACCTGGATATCCACATTGGAATCGAATTGTTCAGATTGTTCATCCGTTGTTGTTTTGCCAAGGTCAAAGATTTTGATGCCGATAGAAATAGATCGAAATTGCTTGGAGAGACATTTCTCATTCAAGAGGCTTTGTGCTGGATATATTTCTATATTGATGCAAAGCTCTATTTCTATGAAACACTGCGTGGCGCTAGAATGCATCTTAAATATAACAACAAATCAAACCTCGTGCGCAGCTTTTCAAGTCTCGGATTGGTATTTACGATCCTCAGGAAGCACCGGCTTGCGCAATGTTTCTTGAGGCGGGCCAATGCACTGGCAAAAGACCTGGGTGAGAGTAGTGACCTGTCCCTGGCGAGCATGTGCCAGGGGGTGTATCACGAGTACGATTGCCGTTGGAGTGAAGCTCTGGACTGTTATCAGGCCGCGAAAGACCATGCCTGGGCAAGCGGCCGGCTTCAAGAATGGGGGGTCTCTGTCGGCAGGTCCTCAAATGTGCTGTATCATCTCGGATACTTGGATAATGCCAGAGAAATATGCCGGAACATGCACCAACAAGGCATGGACAGCGGCGACAGGCAACTCATAGCCTATGGCCTAACCGGAGAAGGGATCTTCTCGAAACTCTCAGACAAATGGAATGACGCCATAATTTCCTTCCGGAAATCAAACGATTACCTCCTTGCCGTGCGCAACCATTACGTCGCTCTCTGGAATTCAGCTCATCTGATCGATTGCTTCATCGCAACAAACCAACCCGATGAATTAATGCATTGCATGAATGAAATTTCCAGCTTGATTCTGGCCAATGACATTAAAGGCAATACCATGATGATTTTTTCTGTAAAATATCTGAAGGGTCTCCGATGGCTCGAGAACCTGAAGGATTACAGCGCGAAATCTGTGAATAATACTGCCATATGCTCGCGTATTCTTGCCAGGAGCAAGCATTTCAAGATCATTCTGCCTGAATTGCATAACCTGGAGGCCATCAAGGGATGGAACGGCGGACAGTCACGGGAAGCCAGCAGACATTGGGAGAGAGGCCTGTTCTGGGCTGAGGCTCTGGATGATCTCCGGACACAATGGCTGATCTACGATGATCGGGGAAAACTCACTGGTAATGCCGACGACGCGGCAAAAGCCGGCACGTGCAGAGCGCTTTGGGAATCCCGGCATCACATACAGCATCTCCCCAGGGATGCATGAAGCAGTCTCTGGGTTTCGCCGTGGGGGCACTTGCGGGCGGACAAGACGTCGGTACGGATTGTCCGTGGCCTGCCAGCGCACATCAGCATGATCCGATGCGGCGACTGCACTCCATGATCGAGTTCGCGAAGGGTATCCTCGTTCAAAGGGTTCTCGAAGTATCGATTCTCCTCGCGGCTCTGTTTGTAGTTATGGTTGTGATCGTATTATTCGACTGAGCGCGGCGGCAGGGCCACTCTTAACGGTCCGGCCAGTCGCACGTTTGACCACACGTTTCTTCCCTCATCTCCCCCTCCTCGCCCCCAAATCCCGCCAAACGGCCCCAACGTGCCGGTGAACGGCGCGGCAACCCTCCGTTGGCCCCCCGTTGACCCCCGGTGAACGGCGAGCCGCAAAACCGCTCACCGATCATCAGCCTCTTCCCATCCGCTCGCCGAAACACACCTTTTTTTTCTTGCTTCCTGGGATACTGAAGAATCGCGGAAGGTGGCGACCGCGCACCGCCACCTTGCGCGAAACCCGAACCGGGAGGTCAACACCATGCATCACGACAAAATCGACCAGGACGCCTTCAAAGGCCTCGTCCGCAAGAAATGGTCCGTTTCCTTGTCCATGACCGCACTCATGCTGGTAATCTACTTCGGCTTCATCCTGCTTCTGGCTTTCAACAAGGCCGTGCTGGCCCAGAAGATCGGCGAGCACATGACGCTGGGCATCCCCGTGGGCCTGGGCGTCATCCTCTCGGCCTGCGTGCTCACCGGCCTGTACGTCCGCTGGGCCAACACCAGCTACGACCGCACCGTGAACTCCATCATCGACACGATGAAGAGGTAGAGCATGAACTCCTTCACATCCACCATCGGTCAGCCCAACGCCATGTCCATCGCCTTCTTTTTCGTGTTCGTGGCGTTCACGCTGGTCATCACCTATTTCGCGGCCAAGAAATCCAAAACCGCTTCCGACTTCTACGCCGCCGGGCGTTCGGTCACGGGCTTCCAGAACGGCCTGGCCCTGGCGGGCGACTACATGTCCGCCGCCTCGTTCCTGGGCATCGCGGGCCTGGTGGCCCTCAAGGGGTATGACGGCCTGATCTATTCCATCGGCTTCCTGGTGGGCTGGCCGCTCATCATGTTCCTGATCGCGGAGCCCCTGCGCAACCTCGGCAAGTACACCTTCGCCGACGTGGTGGCCTACCGCCTGAAGCAGAAGCCCATCCGCATCGCGGCCTCCTGCGGGTCGCTCATGACCGTGTGCTTCTACCTGATCGCCCAGATGGTGGGCGCGGGCTCGCTGGTCAACCTGATGTTCGGCCTGCCCTACGAGCTGGCCGTGGGCATCGTGGGGGTGGTGATGATCATGTACGTGCTGTTCGGCGGCATGCTGGCCACCACCTGGGTGCAGATCATAAAGGCCGTGCTGCTCCTGGGCGGCGCGTCGGTGATGGTGTTCATGGTCATGGCCAAGTTCAACTTCAACCCGGCCGAGCTGTTCTCCGCCGCCGCAACCAAGTACGGCCAGAAGGTGCTGGAGCCGGGCGGGCTGGTCTCCAACCCCTGGGACGCCCTGAGCCTGGGCATCGCGCTGATGTTCGGCACCGCCGGGCTGCCCCACATCCTCATGCGCTTCTACACCGTGCCCGACGCCGAGCAGGCCAGAAAAAGCGTGTTCTACGCCACGGGCTTCATCTCCTACTTCTACATTCTGACCTTCATCATCGGCTTCGGCGCCATGGTGCTGGTGGGCCAGGACGTCATCACCCACTTCGACAAGGGCGGCAACATGTCCGCGCTGCTGCTGGCCGAAGTCACGGGCGGCACCATGTTCCTGGGCTTCATCGCGGCCGTGGCCTTCGCCACCATCCTGGCCGTGGTGGCGGGCCTGACCCTGGCGGGCGCGGCCACCTTCTCCCACGACCTGTACGTGAACGTGTTCAAGTCCGGCAAAACCACCGAGGAAGAGGAAGTGAAGATGGCCAAGCGCGCCACCATGGCCCTGGGGCTGGTGGCCATGGGCCTGGGCATCGCCTTCAAGGGCCAGAACGTGGCCTTCATGGTGGGCCTGGCCTTCGCCATCGCCGCCAGCGGCAACTTCCCTGCGCTTCTGATGTCCATCCTGTGGCGCGGCATGTCCACCGCGGGCGCGACGGCGGCCATCGTCACCGGATCGGTGCTGGCCGTGGGCCTGATCCTCATCTCGCCCACCGTGTGGGTGGACGTCATCGGCTTCAAGGAGGCCATCTTCCCCTGGAAGAACCCGGCGCTCATCTCCATGCCTGCGGCCTTCTTCGCCGGATGGCTGGGCTCCGTGCTGGCCCCCGACGCCGACGCCAGCGAGCGCTACGAGGAACAGAAGATCCGCAACTACCTGGGCGTGGGCGTGGAATGAACGACAGCGAAGGCTTTCTTGGGCTGACCACCGGCAGCCTGACCCTCAAGGCACCCGTGTTCGTGACCGCAGAGACATCCGTGGTGGACGCGGCGCGCGCCATGCGCGCCGCCCGCGCCACGGCCTGCCTGGTGGGTTCGGCGCAGGCGGTGGCGGGCATCCTCACCGAGCGCGACATCTCCTGGGCCGTGGCCGACGGGCGCGACCTCGCCGGACCGGCCGGAGAGTTCATGACTCGCGGCGTGGTGACCATAGGGCGGGAGGATCTGGTGGCCGAGGCCTTCCTGGCCATGATCCGCCATGGCATCCGGCGTCTGGCCGTAACCGACGAATCCGGGCTGGCGGTCGCCATGCTGGACGAGCGCGACCTCATGGCCGCGCGCCTGGAAAGCCCGGTGGCCCTGTCCGCGGCCATCGCCCGGGCAGGGGACGGCCCGGCCCTGGCCCGGGCCTACGCCGGACTCTCGGAAATCCTGCCGCTGTGGCTGCACCAGGGCGCGGACGTGTCGCGCGCAGGAGCGCTGGCCGCCGCCGTGCGCGACCAGCTCTTCTGCCGCGCCGCCGAGTTGGCCCTGGCTGGCGGAGCCGATCCCGGCCCCCTGTCCCTGGTTGTGCTGGGCAGCGAAGGCAGGCGGGAGCAGTTCCTGGCCACGGACCAGGACAACGCCCTGGTTCTGGAAGACGGTGCGGACTTGGCCCTGGCCGAGGGCTTTGCCGCGCGGCTCATGGACATTCTGAATCAGGCGGGCCTGCCGCCCTGCCCCCACGGGGTGACGGCGGACCACGCGGCCTGGCGCATGACCGCAAGCGCCTGGAGGGATCATCTGGAAGCCCTGGGGCGCGACCTCGGGCCGGATGCGGTGCTGGCGTTGTCGCTCCTGGCGGACGCGCGCCACGTGTTCGGTGACCCGTCGCTTGCCGGGCAGCTTCGCGCCGCGCTGCTCCAGACCATGCGCGAGAACCCGCGCGCGTTGCGCTACATGGCCCGCGAGGCCGTGCGTTTCGAGCCGCCCTTGTCGGTGTTCGGGGCGCTGGTGACGGAAAAGAGCGGTCCTGGGCGCGGCGGCCTGGACTTGAAGCGCGGGGGCGTGTTCCCCCTGACCCAGGGGGCGCGGGTGCTTGCCCTGGACGAGCGCGTGGCCGCCACGGCCGGAGCATCACGGCTGGACACGGCCTCGCGCCTGGAGGGAGCCGCCGAGGCCGGGGTGATCACCGACGACACGGCCTCCGACCTGGCCCAGGCTCTGGACTTCATGCAGGAGCTGCGCCTGCGCTTCCAGGCCGCGTCCTTGGCCCAGGGGCGCGAGCCGGACAGCTTCATCTATCCCGACCGGATGTCCCGCCTGGAGCGCTCCCGCCTGAAGGAGTGCTTCAAGGCCGTGGCCGCGTTCCAGTCCATCCTCACCAACAAGTACGCCCTGAGGCTGCTCACATGATCCTGGAGGACGTGGTCGATTTCTTCCGCGAGGCCCCGCCCCTGTCGCTTCTGGAGCCGGGGGCGCTCATGGGGCTTGCTCGCCGGGCCGGGCTGGACTTCTACCCCGGCGGCACTCCGGTGCTGGGGGCGGGCCAGGCGGGCGAGGGCTTCGTGCTGGTGGTCAAGAAGGGGCTCGTGCGCGTGGACGGCGAGGATTACGGCGAGGGCTCCGTGCTGGGCTGGACTCCGGGCGCTGGCGTCGTGGTGGAGGACGCGGTCTGCTACCTGCTGCCCCCCGAGGCCGTGGCCGGGGCGCTTCGCCCGCGCCCCGAGCTGCTGGATTTCCTGGAAGGCCGCCTGAGCGCCCAGGTACTGGAGATCGGGCTGGCGGGCATCGTGCGCGAGATCCCCGCCTGGCTGGCCCGGCGGCCCCTGGCCACGGTTTCGGCAGGCGATGTGGTGCGCGTTGGCGAGCCCATCCCCTACGACATGAGCATCAGGCAGGCCGCCGCCGTGATGACCGAGACCTTCCGGGACGCCCTGGTGGTGGTGGGGCGCGAGGGGCGGCCCTCGGGCGTGGTCACCGACCGGGATTTCCGCATCAAGGCCGTGGGCGGGGGCATGTCGCCGGAGGCCCCGGTGGAGGAGCTCATGAGCTCTCCGGTGGTGTCCGTGGACGCAGGCTCATCCTGCTTCGACGCCCTCATGGCCATGACGCGCCACCACCTGCGCCACGTGGTGGTCATGGCCGGGCGCATCCCTGCGGGGGTGCTCTCGGCCCAGGAACTTCTTCTCAAGCAGGTCGGTTCCCCCCCGGCGCTGGCGGCACGAGTGGCCCGCGCAGCCACGGTGGAGGAACTGGCCGAGGTGTCGTCGCTCCTGGATCCGCTCGCGTTGGGGCTCCTTCGGGAGGGTGCGCGAGCCTCCAGCCTGGGACGCATCGTGGGCGGGCTGCGCGAGGCCCTGGCCGCCAGGGCCTGCCAGCTTGCCGAGGAGATACTGGGGCCGCCGCCCTGCGGCTACGCCCTGATGCTCTTCGGGCGCGCGGCCCGGCGCGAAGGTCCGGCCCTGTGCCCCATGTGGCACGCCGTGGTGCACGACTGCGCCATGGACGCCCGCGCGGCGGACCTGTGGTTCGAGCGTCTGGGCGATTTCCTGAACGAGGCCCTGGAGATCATGCACCTCTCGGGCGCGCCCGGAACCCCTGCCGCCATGGACCCGCAGTGGCGGGGGACACTGGAGCAGTGGCGCGAGCGCCTGGGCGGGTGGGCGGCTGCGGGACCGGACGGGCCTGCGGACCCCGGGCATTTCGACTTCCGCCCGGTGCACGGGCAGCTGTGGCTGGCCGAGGCCCTGCGCAGCCATCTGGCCGGGCTCTTCGGGGCGTCGGGGATTTCCGGACTGCCCAAGGTGTCAGGCGGCTGCGCCATGCTTCCGGAGACAGGCCAGGACTCGGGCCCAGACTCCGGCGCCGACCTGGCGGCGCGCCTGGTGGACCAGGTCCGCATCTGGTCCATGTGCGCGGGCGTCACGCGCATCGCCAGCGTGGAGCGGGCCTCGGCCCTGAAGGAGCTTCGACCCGTGGGCGCGGAGCTGGCCCACGCCCTGGAATATCTGACCGCGTGGCAGTGGGTGGGCGAACCCCTTCGCCCGAGCCCCATGGGCAAAGCCATGGAGCGCATGTGCCGCAACGCGGCAAGGAGGGCGCACGATGAAATGGTGGCCGTGGTCAAACCGTAAGCCGGACGTGTCCATCGGGCAGGCGGATTTCGTGGTGTTCGACCTGGAGACCAGCGGGCTCGATCCGTGCCGGGACGACATCCTCTCCTTCGGGGCCGTGCGCATGCACGGGCCGCGCATCGACCTGGGGAGCGCCTACGAGACGCTGGTGCGTCCGGTGGGGCACGTCCCGAGCGCGGAGAACGTGCGCATCCACCAGCTCACCCCGGCCCAGTTGGCCGAGAAGCCGCCCCTGTCCGAGGCGCTGCCCGCGTTCCTGGAGTACTGCCGCGACGCGGTGCTCACCGGCTGGCACGTGGAGCTGGACCTGGCCTTCCTGCGCGCCTGGGCCAAGCGCCTGGGCCTGCCCCCTCCCCAGAACAGGAGCCTGGACGTGTTGGGGCTGTACCTGTCCATCCGGGGCGGCCGGGCCTCGCAGCTTCTGGAGGAGCTGCCCCTGAAGGACGCCACCCTCTACAGCGTGGCCCGCGCCCTTGGCGTGTCGCCGAAAGGCGCGCACGACGCCCAGGGCGACGCCTTCCTGACGGCCCAGGTGCTCCAGCGGTTTTTGTCCATCCTGCGGGTGTCGCGCCAGGGCGAGGAGCCCAGCCTGGACACGGTGCTGCGCCTGGCCGCGCCGTCGGCGGGCGCACGCGCCGCCCCCCAGCCCGCCTTCTGAGAACCGCTCACCGCCAAAGTCTGGCCGCTGGCCTAAAAACGCTGGGAATCAAATGGGTTTGTGGGCTAGTACTACAACTGAACCAACATCTCCACCAAGGAGCCGTCCATGACCGACAATATCGAATCCCTGTCCCATGAGGACCGCCTCTTCCAGCCGCCCGCCGGGCCGCACCACGCCCGCGCTCATATCAAGAGCATCGAGGAGTACCGCGCCGTCTACAAGCGTTCCGTCGAGGACCCCGAAGGCTACTGGGGCGACCGCTCCCGCGAGCTGATCACCTGGATGAGCCCCTTCGGCAAGGTCATGGACTGCGACTTCGACAAGGCCTCCTTCAACTGGTTCGCGGGCGGCACCCTGAACGCCGCCCACAACTGCCTGGACCGCCACCTGGACGGCCCGCGCCGCAACAAGGCGGCCATCATCTGGCAGGGCGACCAGGAGAAGGACGTGCGCGTGCTCACCTACCAGATGCTGCACGACGAGGTCTGCAAATTCGCCAACGTGCTGAAAAGCCTGGGCGTGGAAAAGGGCGACCGCGTGGCCCTGTACCTGGGCATGGTGCCGGAACTGGCCATCGCCATGCTGGCCTGCGCGCGCATCGGCGCGGCGCACTCCATCGTGTTCGCCGGGTTCTCGGCCCATTCCCTGCGCGACCGCATCAACGACTGCCAGTGCAAGATCGTGGTCTGCGGCGACTCGGTCCGCCGCGCGGGCAAGGCCATCCCCTTGAAGCCCGCCGTGGACGAGGCACTGAAGGAATGCCCCAGCGTGCAGAAAGTGGTGGTGCACAACACCGCCGGAACCCAGATCAACTTCGTGGAAGGCCGCGACCTCTGGTGGCACGACGTCATGGCCGACCCCGCCATGAAGGCCCCCTGCGCGCCGGTGCCCATGGATTCCGAGGACGTGCTGTTCATCCTGTACACCTCCGGCTCCACGGGCAAGCCCAAGGGCGTGTACCACACCACCGGCGGCTACCTGACCTACGCGGCCCACACCACCCAGCTGGTGTTCGACCTCTACGACGAGGACATCCACTGGTGCACGGCGGACATCGGCTGGGTCACGGGCCACAGCTACATCGTGTACGGTCCCCTGGCCCTGGGTGCCACGTCGGTGATGTTCGAGGGCGTGCCCACCTGGCCCACCCCGGACCGCTTCTGGTCCACGGTGGAAAAATTCAAGGTGAACACCTTCTACACCGCGCCCACGGCCATCCGGGCGCTGATGCGCGAAGGCGTGAAGTGGACCGAGGCGCATGACCTTTCCTCGCTTCGCATCCTGGGCAGCGTGGGCGAGCCCATCAACCCCGAGGCCTGGATGTGGTACCACGACAACATCGGCAAGGGGAAACTGCCCATCGTGGACACCTGGTGGCAGACCGAGACCGGAGGGCTCATGATTTCGCCCCTGCCCTACGCCACGCCCCAGAAGCCCGGCTCGGCCTCGCTGCCGCTGCCCGGCATCGTGCCCAGGATCGTGGACAAGGACGGCAAGGAAGTTCCCAACGGACAGGGCGGCTTCCTGGTGCTGACCCAGGCCTGGCCCGGCATGCTGCGCGGCGTGTGGGGCGACCCGGCCCGCTACAAGAGCCAGTACTTCTCGGCTTTTCCCGGCGTGTACGAGACCGGCGACGGCGCGCGCATCGACAAGGACGGCTACGTGTGGATCATGGGCCGCGTGGACGACGTGGTGAACGTCTCGGGCCACCGCATGGGCACCGCCGAGATCGAGTCCGCCCTGGTGGCGCACCCGGACGTGGCCGAGGCCGCCGTGGTGGGCATGCCGCACGACATCAAGGGCCAGGCCATCTACGCCTACGTCACCGTGAAGGACGGCGTGGACGCCTCGGACGACCTGCTGGCGGCGCTGAAGAAGCACGTGCGCGCCGAGATCGGCCCCATCGCCACCCCGGACGTGATCCAGTTTGCGCAGGGCCTGCCCAAGACGCGCTCCGGCAAGATCATGCGCCGCATCCTGCGCAAGATCGCCGAGGGCGAGACCTCCACCCTGGGCGACACCTCCACCCTGGCCGATCCGAGCGTGGTGAACGACCTCATCGAGGGCAAGGAGAAGCTGTTCGGGTAGAGCACCGTCGGCATGAGTTGACAGGCAGTATCGGGGCGGCTTTCCGAAAAAAGGAGAGCCGCCCTTTACTTTTTGCGTATCGCGTTTCATTCTGAAAACGATAACATTCCGCTGTGTTTCGCCCGATGCGGGAACGCGCCCCGCCAGCGGCGGGCGTGCACCCGTGACTCCATCGCGAAGCAAAGACCAGAGGGGATCTTCATGTCCAGCCTGACCGAATCGTTTTCCAAACCCAGTCTGACCATCAAGTTCCTGGCAATCTCCTTTCTCTCCCTGGCCATCTTCGGCCTGGCCCTGTTCGGCGTCATCCTGCCCCGCGCCGAAGCGGAACTCGTGGGGGTGCACAAGGATTCCCTGTACGCCGTGGTGGGCACGGTGCATTCGTTGCTCAAGGAATACGACGCCCAGGTGCGCCGGGGCGAACTGACCCTGGAAGAGGCCCAGAAGCAGGCGCTCTGGCGCATCAAGCAGACGCGGTACGGAAACGGGGACTACTTCTGGATAAACGACCTGACCCTGCCCTATCCCAGGATGATCATGCATCCCACAGTGCCCAGCCTGGACGGCAAGGTGCTGGACGACGCGAAATTCGCCTGCGCCACGTTCTCCCAGAAGGGCAGGGGCGGGCAGCTCGTGGCGGTCCCGGGCGGCAAGGGCAACCTGTTCACCACCCTGCTGGATGCCGCCCAGGGCTCGGGAGACGGCTACATCATCTACCAGTGGCCCAAGCCCGTGGCAGGCGGCGGCGTGTCCAAGGAGCTTTTCCCCAAGCTGTCCTACGGCATGGTGTTCGCGCCATGGGGTTGGCTGGTGGGCAGCGGCATCTACATCGACAACATAGACGCAAAGATCGACGGCATGCGGCTGTGGGGCGCAGGCGTCCTGGCCGCGGCCTTCGTGCTGGGACTCCTGGCGACCATCTGGCTGACCCGTGCCTTCGTGGGGCGCCAGGTGGACGCGCTGGTGAGTTATGCGGGCAGGATCGCCAACGGAGACCTGGGGGCACAGGTGCCGTCCGAATCCTTCAAGGCGGAACTCGGCGTGCTCAAGCATTCCCTGGAGGTTATGGTGGACAACCTGCGTGAGTCCATCGCCCTGGCTGACGAGAAATCGCGCGAGGCCAGCCAGCAGGCCCGGGAGGCGCAGGAGCAGGCCAGCCGGGCCGAAGAGGCCTGGCGCGCTGCCGAGGAGGGCAAGCGTTCGGGCGAGTTGGCCGCCGTGGACGCCATGGCTGGAGCGGCGGACGGGATCGGCCAGGTGGCGGGCGAACTCTCCGGGCTCCTGGAGTCGGCCGTGGACGGAACCGGCAGGCAGCGCAGGCAGGCCGAAGAGACCGCCCGCGAGGTGGAGGAGGTGAACCGTACCCTGGCCCACGTGTCGCAGCTTGCCACGGACGTGGCCGGGCTTGCCGGGGATGCCAGCCAGAAGGCCAGGGCCGGGTCCTCCGTGGTGGAGGATTCCGCCCGGGCCATTGCGGCGGTGAACACCCAGGCCCAGGCTCTGTCGGACTCCATGCACGAGTTGGGCGCGCAGAGCCAGGCCATCGGAGCCATCCTGACCACCATCGCGGACATTGCGGATCAGACCAACCTTCTGGCGCTGAACGCGGCCATCGAAGCGGCCCGCGCGGGTGACGCCGGGCGCGGCTTCGCCGTTGTGGCCGACGAGGTGCGCAAACTCGCCGAAAAGACCATGACCGCCACCCAGGAAGTCTCCCGCTCCGTGGGAGCCATTCAGGAGGGCGCACGCCAGAATGTGGAGCGCATGGACCAGGCCGCGCAGGCCATAGGCCGGGCAACGGCCCTGGCGCGCCAGTCCGGCGAAGTGTTCATGGACATCGTGGACATCGTGGGGCGCTCGGCCGGACAGACTTCGGCCATCGCCAGCGACGCCCAGGCCCAGTCCGTGGCCATGCGCCAGGTGTCCGCGGCGGTAGAGGACATCGCCCAGGTGGCCGGGGACATCGCCCGCAACGCAGCGGAATCGCAGGACGCGCTGCGCAGGCTCGAGCGCGAGCAGGCCCAGCTGGGCGAAGTCATCAGGAAGTTCGACGCATGAGGTGATGAGCAGGCAGGCGTTCGCGCCCCTGATGTCTGCGGAGCACCCAGGTCGTCCTGATGCTCGAACATGTGCGGAAGGTGTTCCTCTGTTGGAATGCAAATATACATACGCTGCGGATTGTCGTATAACTGGGACTCCGGGCGCCAGACGCGGTCCTCTCTGTGGGGATGGCCAAATTGTTTCTGTGGAGGACGATGCCTTGCCACGTTGATTGTTGAATATCAGGTTTCAGCGCAGGAGCTGGCGAATGGTGCGGTTGAACAGGAATACTTCGATTCTCAGGCTGTTGCTCAATGCGTTCGCGTTGTGCATGGCTCCTACGCTCGTCGTATTCGTACTCCTGGCGCACGGCGAGTACCGCAAGGACGTCGCCTCCGTGGAATTGGACGGAATACGGGCCATCTCTTCACTCATGGCCGTGCAGAGCAGAATCGTCCTTAACGCCAACGTCCTCTTGAGAACCCTCTCCAGCACCGAAGATTTCAAGAAGCTGAATGCCGTCGAAATGTCCACGAGCTTCAGGGATATCCTGAGGCTCTATCCGGATTACGCCAGCCTCCACGCTGTGCGTCCCAATGGCGAGGTGTTCGCTTCCGCCGCGCCGATACCGGAGGGAGGAGTGAACCTCTCGGACCGCAAGCACGTTCTGGATGCCCTGAGGACAAAGGACTTCGCGGTCGGGGAGTACGTCGTGAGCCGCATGGCGTTCGAACCGGTCTTTCCCTTCGCCTTTCCCGTCACCGACAAGAAGGGCGACGTCATCGCGGTGATAGTCGCCGTCCTTCGTTTGTCTTCCTTGTCTGAAGCATTCAAGGGGTCGATATCGATAGATAAATCCAGTGTTGTCCTTCTGGACCATGCATTCAGGGTGTTGTTGCAGTTCCCGGAGACCATCGGCACCGCCAGTTACGGCGCGGTGGCGGACACGCTTGCGGATTCTGTGCGCAACCACAACGGACAGGCGCAGGTGGCTGACGGCGACGGCATCGAGCGGATGTACACAGTCAGACCCGTGGTTCTGGAGGGACATTCCGAACCGTACATGTACGTGGCCGTGGGCATTCCCATGGCGGCGGCCAGGGCCAGGGCAATGGCCACGCTGGTGTTCTGGATCTCGCTCACCACCTGCGTAATGTTCGTGTCGCTGGTGGCGTCCTGGATGCTCATCAGGAAGAAGATCGCGGGAAATTGCAAAGCCATTGTCGAGGCTTCCCAGGGCATCATGCAAGGGCAACTGGACGCGCGCACCTTCCTGAGCCTGTCGGACGGCGAACTGGGGGTCGTCGGCGTGGCCTTCGACGAGATGGCCGGCAAACTTCAAACCGGAATCCTCGACCTGAGGGAAAGCGAGGAGAGGTTCCGCGCCCTGGTGGAGCAGGCCCCGGAAGCCATCGTGCTCACAGATGTGGACAACGACAAGGTCGTGCTGGTGAACGAAAAGGCCCAGGCTCTGTTCGGGTGCAGCGAAGCGCAACTGCTGGAGAACGGACTTGGCAGGTTCTACCTCGATCCGCAGCCGAACGGCATGTCTCCCAAGGTAATGATCGAGGACGTCCGGCGGCGGGCTCTTGCCGGGGAAACCGTGGTCACCGAGCGCCTGATACGCAACGCCCTGGGGGAATTCCTGATATGCGAGGTCCGGGTCGTACGGTTTCCGTCAAGAAACAGAAACACCGTGCGCGCCAGCTGGATCGACATAACCGGACGCAAGAAGGTCGAGGAGGCCTTGCGGGTGTCCGAGGACCAGTTCAAGAGCGTGGTGGGCACTCTGCCCATTGCGATGCTGTTCTTCGGCGTTGCCGACGATAACCGGCTGGTGTTCATTTCCGCCAATCCCGCTGCGGTGCAACAGTTCCATCTGGAGACTTCGCGCCTGGCGGGAAAGACCATGGAGGCGGCGTTCCCGTCGCTGGCGGCGTTTGGCATCCATGACGTGGTGCGCCAGCTCAAGGCCGGGGAATCCTCAACGCACTCTTCCCGGGGAGTGCTGGAGGATGAAGCGTTCCATGGTGTATTCGACATCTACATGTTCATGCCCAAAGATGACCGCGTGGCGGTGGCCCTGCTGAATGTCACCGAAAAAGTCCGCATGCAGGACGTGATGGTCCAGACGGAAAAGATGATGAGCGTGGGCGGGCTGGCTGCGGGCATGGCGCATGAGATCAACAACCCGCTGAGCGCCATATTGCAGTCGGCCCAGGTGCTTCAACGGAGGCTCCTCCAGGAGAACGCGGCCAATAGGACAAAGGCGCAGGAAGCCGGATGCACCTACGAAGCCGTCCTCGCCTTCCTGAAAGCCAGGGATGTTCCGGCAATGTTGGCCGGCATACTCGAGTCGGGTGTCCGGGCCGCCAGGGTGATCACCGGGATGCTGGATTTCAGCCGCAGGGTGGAGTCGAATCGTTCCTACGTGCAGATCGAGTCGCTGCTGGACAAGGCAGTCGAGCTCTGCTCAAACGACTACGACTTGAAAAAGAAGTACGATTTTCGCCATATACGCATCATCAGGGAGTACGACGAAACTCTGGGCTCGGTGCAGTGCACCGGCACCCAGATCGAGCAGGTGTTCCTGAACCTTCTGAAGAACGCCGCCCAGGCCATGCAGTCCGCCCGGAAAGACGGGGAAGAGCCCGTCATCCGACTCCGAACCCGCCAGGAGTCCGGGTATGCCGTGGTGGAGATCCAGGACAACGGTCCCGGAATGGACGAGGCAGTCAGCAGGCACATCTTCGATCCCTTCTTTACCACCAAACCCACCGGAGAGGGCACCGGTCTCGGGCTCTCGGTGTCGCGGTTCCTGATCGTGGAGAAGCACAGCGGGACCATCAGCGTGGATTCGAAGCCCGGCAGCGGGACGAAGTTCACCGTCCGCCTTCCCTTCGGGGCTGCCTCGCCAGCCGTGTCGTGACTCCGCCCGACCGTGCGCATCGGGCTTCCTGCCGCGCGCATCCTGGCGCCCGTATTCCCATTGGCTGACGCGAGAGAGGAGTCTCTCTCCGCTGGCGGTCGATCCCCCCAACCACGCTCCACCGTAAGCAGCGTACTCCGCGGGACGCAAAAAAAGGGAGGCGCCCGGAAGCGCCTCCCCGAAACCGGCCAGGCCGGTATCAACTAGTTCTGCTTGGCGTGGTCGCCGGAGGCGGCGCGCTGCATCTTGACCTCGACCTTCTCGGTCAGGCCTTCATAGTACTCGCGCAGGATCACCAGGCACTCGTCGCGGCCGAAGTGATCGGGGATGGCTTCGCCTTCGGACAGCATCTTGCGCAGCTTGGTGCCGGACAGGATGACGCGGTCTTCCTTGGTGTGGGGGCAGGTGCGCAGGGAGGCCATGCCGTCACACTTGAAGCAGTAGAAGGTCCAGTCGATGTTCATGTTCTGGCAGAGCAGGGCCTTGCCGGGCTCGACGGTGCAGGCTTCCTCGGGGGTGGCGTAGGGGATGCGCTTGAAGATCTCCTGAGCCTCGAACATGCCGTAGAAGTCGCCCACGCCGGCGTGGTCACGACCGATGATCATGTTGTTGATGCCGTAGTTCTGGCGGAAGGTGGCGTGCAGCAGGCCTTCGCGGGGACCGGCGTAGCGCATGTCCAGGGGGTAGCCGGCCTGGATCACGTGGTCCTTCACGAAGTAGTGCTCGACCAGGGTGTCGATGGCGCGCACGCGCACTTCGGCCGGGATGTCGCCGGGCTTCAGGTTGCCGATCAGGGAGTGGATGACCACGCCGTCGCAGACTTCAACGGCGATCTTGGCCAGGAACTCGTGCGAGCGGTGCATGGGGTTGCGCAGCTGCAGAGCGGCAACCTTGGACCAGCCCTTGGCGTCCATCTGGGAACGCAGCTCGGCGGGGCGGATGTAGACGCCCTTGTACTTGGTGGGGTACTCGGCCTCGGAGAGGACCTTCACGTTGCCGGCCAGGCACACGGGCTTCTGGCCCATGACCATCTGCACGCCGGGGTGATCCTTCAGGGCGGTCTCCCAGAAGACGTCGTCGGCGGAGTCGGGGCCGGCGCCCTTGAACACCTGGTAGCACTCCCACTTCTTCTCTTCGTCGGTGAGGGTGTACTTCTCGGTGACGGTGATGATGGCCATCATCTCGCCTTCAGCGGACTCCAGGGCGACTTCCTGACCCACGTTGATGCCGGCGGCATCTTCGGCGGAGACGGAGAGGGTGACGGGGACGGGCCAGAAGGTGCCGTCGGTCAGGGTCATCTTCTCGCACACGGACTTCCAGTCGGCCTTGTTCATGAAGTAGGTGATCGGCGAGAAGCCGCCGATGCCCATCATGATCAGGTCGCCCTTTTCACGGGGGGAGATGACGACTTTCTTCAGGGTGGCGGCCTTCTTCAGAGCCTCAGCGCGCTCGGCGCCTTCCAGAAGACAAATGGTCAGGCCTTTGCCACCATGCGGGGGAACCAGTCTGGACATGTTCGTTTCCTCTCCTTTTACGGATAGTGTGGTTTCTCGTCTTGCCGCCCAGGCCGCTTTGCGGCCATCAATCCGTCCGAGCCCCGGGGGACCCGGTCGCCCTATGATAAAAAATTCACGTGGAGTGTTATTGTGAAAAAATAGACTTCTTGTCAAGCCATTCCGCCCCGGCTTGACGACTTCGTTCCGGGCGGGCATCGTCTGGCCTGAAAGCGCCAGGAGGACTGGAAAAACATGTTGCTCGACGTACGCATAGAAGACGGCGTGTCCATCGTTCGCATCAACACGCCGCGCATAGAAGCCCGCATCGCCGACGAACTGACCGACGGCCTCGTCGAAGCCCTGACCACCACCGGCGCTTCGGTGATTGACTTCTCTCAGGTGGGGTTCATTGATTCCGTGGGCATGAAGTCCCTCATGACCGTGCTGCTGCACTGCCGCAGGTGCGACGGCGCCTGCGTGCTGCACGGCGTCACCGAGGACATCATGAGCGTGTTCGTCATCACGCGCCTCAACAAGCTTCTTCCCATCGAGGGCGACGAGGCGGCCGCAGTGAGCCGCATCCGGGAAATCGTGCGGGAAAACAACGAGCGCGCACTCAAGGGCTGAAGGCCGCTACACCAGAATCTCGTCCAGGGACTTGCGGGGCCTTTGCGGGGGGGTCTCGGCAGGATGGCCAACGGCCAGCAAGGCCGCCACACCCAGGCTCACGGGCAGGCCCAGTCGCTCCCGGATCAGCATCTCCTCCAGCCTTCCGATCCAGGTGGTTCCCAGACCCAGTTCCACGGCCCGCAGCAGCATGGCGGACATGGCGATGGCCAGGTTGAGGGACGCCGCGCCCCGCAGGAGTTCCGGCGGGCCGGCCTCGGCCGGTTTCAGATAGGATTCGTCAACGTCTGCCGCAAACTCCGGAGACATGAGCCCGGCTTCGCGAAGCGCCCGCAAGCTGGCGCGCGAGTCGCACAGATAGGCCGACGTGTCCACGCAGCACACGATCACCGCGCCGGCCTTGCCCACCCAGCGCTGCCCGGCCGTGGCCGGGCCGCCGAACCACGCGATGTCCTCGCGGTCCATGACCAGCCTGAAGCGCCAGGGCTGCGAGTTGCAGCCCGAGGGCGACAGCCGGGCCGCCTCGATCAGTTCGAGCAGATGTTCCCTGGATACGGGCTGGTCCGTGTATTTGCGGATGGAGCGGCGTTTGGAGATGGCTTCCTTGACGGTCATGGGGGGCTCCCGAGGGTTGCGGCGCACGATCCGACAGCCTGGATGCGGCGTCTCGCATGCGATTTCGGATGGATTGTTCCTCACCCGGCTGCACAGACAGCACGCATGGGAACAAATGCATGTTTTCACGAGCGCATTGCAGGGCCGTGTATCAAGCCCCCTGTTTGAAACAGCGAAACTCCACCGTGACGTCCTCGCCCAGGTCGATGAAGGCCATGCAGGGCTTCTCTCCCGAGAGGCTGCCAGGGTTCACCACCAGGGTGTCCCCGAAGCGGATGTTGGTCTGGCAGTGGGTGTGGCCGAAAAGAATCAGGTCGAATCCCGGCCCGAAGGCTTCGGGCAGTCGTGCGGGCAGGCTCGGCCGGTCTCCCCAGCCGTGGGTGACGCCGATGGTCCTGCCCCCGAGGTTCAGGCGCAGCATGGCCGGGAGTTCCTGGCCCACGCGCCAGTCGCAGCAGTTGCCTGCCACGCCGTGGAAGTTGGGATGGTTGCGGGCCATGTAGTCGTGCATGGCCACGCCCGTTGTGTCGCCGCAGTGGATGAGGGCGTCGGCGGGCAGCAGGTGCTCGTCGAAAAAGCGCCTGAACCAGCCCGTGGGCGCGTCCAGATGGGTGTCCGAGATGACCGCGATGCGCATGGGCCTCAGACCTTTCCGTTCTTGCGTTCCCACCAGCAGGCCTCGGGGCCGAGGAACCACCAGTCGGTGTGGTCCGTGGTCATGATGGCCTCGGCCAGCTCACGCCCCTGCGGGGTGCGCAGGCGGCCCACGGCGCAGTCCATCCACTTCTTGGCGTAGGTGTTGCCGAGGTCCAGGGCTTCCTTCAGGTTGACCATCAGGTCAAGCTGGTCGGCGTCCTGGGCCAGGATGGCCTCCAGGGACTGCGCTTCCTCCAGTTCGTCGTGGAGCGTCAGCACCGGCTCGGACAGGCCCGTGCCCTTGAGGCCGTCGGCCAGGGCGCGGCGCGCGTCGTGGGTGTTGTAGAGCTTGTTGACGTAGTTGAAGTCGCCGGTGCGGGCCTCGTGGATGTCGTGGAAGAGGCAGAGCAGCACGGTCCTGGCCGCGTCGGCTCCGGCCATGGTGGCCAGGGCGTAGCCGATGACCGCCGTGCCGAAGCTGTGCTCGGCGACGTTTTCGGATCCAGTGCCCAGGAACTGGTAGCCGGTGCGGGGCGTGCGGCGCAGCATGCTCACTTCGAAGAGGAAATCGGCCATGCGCGTCAGGCGCTCGCGGCCGGACATGTCTATCGTGGATGCGGGCTTGTCAGTCATGGGGGGAAGATGCCTCCGGCGGCCAGAGAGGAAACTTTTTGGAAAAAAGTTTCCTCTCTGGACTCTCCTTCAAAAACTTTTAAGTAGCTTCGCATTCCAGCGCGACAGTATGTCGTTTCGTCGATTGGGGCTGTGGGCTGGGAAGTTGTCCCGTCCGTGCCATGCGCGGCGGGCTCGAACCGATGTGAAGACGATTCGTCGCCCGCCGCGCATGGCACGTCCGTTACAATTTCCCCCCCAGCCAGCGTCCCCGCTCAAGAATGCGAAGCCCACTGAGGGTCCAGGGGGATCATCCCCCTGGCGGGTCCAGGGCGGAGCCCTGGTATGACTCTTATGACTCTAGAGATCGGACAGCTTCAGATTCTTGCGCCCAACCGAGTAGTACAGGTTGGCGATGGCAATCTGGTAGTCCGTGTAGGCCTGGGTGAGCTGGAATTCGGCGCGCGACACGCGGGCCTGTGCG
>JBKICU010000008.1:0-27136 GCA_046566965.1 Acidobacteriota bacterium | reverse complement strand
CGTCTTTCTCCTTGAGCGACTGGGCGGCGCGTTCCGCCGTCAGCGCCTGGAGAGCGGCCTCGTGCGGCAGTTCCTGGGTCTGTACGTTCATGGCTCACCCCTCCCTGGATGAAACCTTCGAAAAAAACGGGTTTCGTCTCTCCTCCTATCGGTCTTGACGCCTCGAACTTTAGGGGAGAGGACGCGCCTCGATCATGTCCGCGCCCTTTCTTGACTTGGGCGCGCTTTTCATAAAAAATCCCCCCTCTCAATTTCGCTATCCTGGAGCCCCACGTGAAACCAGCCCCGTCGTCCGTATCCTTCCCCAAACTGGAGGAGGAGGTCCTGGCCTTCTGGAACGAGGACCGCACCTTCTGGAAGTCTCTCGACAAGACCAAGAACGGCAAGCCCTACGTCTTCTACGACGGCCCCCCCTTCGCCACGGGCCTGCCCCATTACGGCCACATCCTCACCTCCTACGTAAAAGACACCGTGCCGCGCTACCACACCATGCAGGGCCGCTTCGTGGACCGCACCTGGGGCTGGGACTGCCACGGCCTGCCCATCGAGTACGAGGTGGAGAAGAAGCTGGCCATCTCCGGCAAGGCCGAGATCCAGGAATACGGCATCGGCAAGTTCAACGAGAAGTGCCGCGACATCGTGCTGGGCTATGCGGGCGAATGGGAAAAGGCCGTGGGCCGCATCGGCCGCTGGGTTGATTTCTCGCGCCAGTACAAGACCATGGACCTGACCTTCATGGAGTCGGTGCTGTGGATCTTCTCGGAGCTCTTCAAGAAGGGGCTGGTGTACGAGAGCCCGCGCGTGGTGGCCTACTGCAACCGCTGCATGACCCCGCTCTCCAACTTCGAGACCGGCCTGGACGACTCCTTCCGCGAGCGCGACGACATGGCCCTCACCGTGCGCTTCCGGGAAAAGGCCGATCCCACCCGCTCCTTCCTGGCCTGGACCACCACCCCCTGGACGCTTCCGTCCAACCTGGCCCTGGCCCTTGGCGCGGACATGACCTACGTCCTTATTCAGATCGCCCCGGACGACAAGGTGTGGATCGCCAAGGAGCGCATGGAGGCCTACAAGAAGTTCCTGCCCGAGAATCCGGTCATCCTGGAAGAGGTGAAGGGTTCCGCACTGGTGGGGCGCAAGTACCAGCCGCTCTTCCCCTACGCCGTTTCCGAGAAGACCCACGTGGTGCTGGAAGGCTCCTTCGTGGACACCTCCACGGGCACGGGCATCGTGCACATGGCCCCCGCCTTCGGTGAAGACGACTACAACCTCTGCACCGCCCAGGGCATCGACATCTTCGACCCCGTGGACCACCAGGGCAAGTTCACCGAGGCCGCCCCGGACCTCACGGGCACGGGCGTGTTCGAGTCCAACAAGGTCGTCGCGCGCAGGCTGCGCGAGGACGGCTCCCTCTTCGCCCAGGAGAACTACCGCCACAGGTATCCCCACTGCTGGCGCTGCGACCAGCCGCTCATCTACCGGGCCATTTCCAGCTGGTACGTGAAGGTGGCCGAGAACCGCGACAAGCTGCTCTCCTGCAACGAGGACATCAACTGGGTGCCCGGCCACATCGGCACGGGCCGCTTCAAGAACTGGATCGCCGACGCGCGCGACTGGTCCGTGTCTCGCAACAGGTTCTGGGGCACGCCCATCCCGGTGTGGCGCTGCGGCTCCTGCGGCCAGCTCGAGGTGCCCGGCTCCATCGCCGAGCTGGAAGCCAGGTCCGGCCGGAAGATCGAGGACCTGCACCGTCCCTTCTGCGACGAACTGACCTGGAAATGCTCCAAGGACGGCTGTTCGGGCAGCATGAACCGCGTGCCCGAGGTGTTCGACTGCTGGTTCGAGTCCGGCGCCATGCCCTACGGCCAGGCCCACTATCCCTTCGAGAAGAAGGAGTGGTTCGACGCCAACTACCCGGCCAGCTTCATCGTGGAATACATCGCCCAGACCCGCGGCTGGTTCTATACCCTGCTGGTGGAAGGGGCGCTGCTCAAGAACCAGACGCCCTTCACCAACTGCATCTGCCACGGCGTGGTGCTGGCCGAGGACGGCCGCAAGATGTCCAAGCGCCTGAAGAACTTCCCCGACCCCATGGACGTGGTCAACAAGTACGGCTCGGACGCCCTGCGCATCTACCTGCTGTCCTCGCCCGTGGTGCGCGGCCTGGATCTGCGCTTCTCCGAGCGCGACGTGGAAGACGCCGTGCGCCGCTACCTGATCCCCTTCTGGAACGTGTTCCATTTCTACACGTCCTACGCGGCCCTGGCCCAGGGCTACGAACCGAGGCGCCTCGAGACCGCCGAGCAGCTGGCCGACCGCCATCTGCTGGCCGAACTGGAAGAGTTGCGCAAGGCGGTCTCGTCCAACATCGAGGCTTACGACCTGCCCAAGTGCTACCAGGCCATCCTGGAGTTCATCGACACGCTCTCGGGCTGGTACGTGCGCCTGAACCGCCCCCGCTTCTGGACCGAGACCCTCACCGACGACGCGCGTCAGGCCTTCGACACCCTGTACACGGCGCTGCTGGAAGCCTCGCGCATCTTCGCGCCCTTCATCCCCTTCGCCATGGACCACATCCACAAGCACCTCACCGGCGAGTCCGTGCATCTGGCCGACTGGCCCGTGGCCGTGCCGGGACGAGAAGACATGAAGCTCACCGCCGAGATCGCCACGGTGCGCCGGGTGATCGAGTGCGGGCGCAGCATCCGCGAGAAGGTGCGCATCAACCTGCGCCAGCCCCTGGCTTCCATCCTGGTGGCGGGCGTGGACCCGGCCACGGTGGAGCCCTACAAGGCGCTCATCGAGGAGCAGGTGAACGTGAAGAGCGTCGAGTTCCCGGCCGGGGCGGACTCGTTCGCCGCGCGCGCCGTGCAGTTGGACGCCAAGAAGCTCGGGCCTCTGCTCAAGGGCGCTTTCGGGCCGACCCAGGCAGCAGTGAAGGCCGGAAACTACGAGATCGGTTCGGACGGCGCGCTCACCGCAGCGGGCTCGCGGGTGGAGCAGGGCGACTTCTCCATCGTGTGGGCCGCGCTCAGCGAGGACGTGGGCGTGGCCGCCTCGCAGTCACTGGTGGTGGGCCTCAATCTGGTGGTGACCCCGGAGCTCAAGCGCGAGGGCTGCGCCAGGACCCTGAACCGCCTGGTCCAGGACCAGCGCAAGAAGCTGGACCTGGCCTACGACCAGCGCGTGAAGCTGGGCATTGAGGCCGACGGCGTGTGGAAGGAGGCCCTGGACGCGCACCTGGGCTGGCTGACCGAACAGTGCCTGGCTGTTGGCGTGGAGTGGCGCGTGGCCGCGCCGCAGATCGAGCTGACCGACGACAACGGCACGCTGAAGATCGAAGTGATCGCCCAGTAGCCTTATTTGGCCTTGAACGAATCGAGCGCCGCTCCCGTGACGGGGGCGGCGTTTTTCTTTGCGAGTGTGGCGCTCCCAAATTGCTTTCACACGCCTGATGAACCTAGACCAAGGGAGCCATATTTTTTGTATTTGAAAACATGTTCATGTTTTCAAATACGCGGCAGGACTACGCCTGCTGGCGCGGCTCGATGAAGCGCTCGATCTCCGGGCCGATCTCTGCCTGGACCTTGGAGAGGTCGTGGGCAGCCTGGAGGTTCAGCCAGAATTCAGGTGACGTGCCGAAGTAGCGGGCCAACCGCAGGGCGGTGTCCGGCGTGAGGGCGCGCCTTTCGCGGGAAATGTCGCTTATGCGCGTGACCGGGACGCGCAGCGCCAGGGCCAGCGCGTTGGCCGACAAGGCAAACGGCTTCATGAATTCCTCGCGCAGGACTTCGCCTGGATGCGTGCGGATTCTCATGACTTTCTCCTAATGATAGTCGACGATTTCTATCTCGTCCGGTCCGTCGGCGGTCCAGATGAAACAGATACGCCATTGGCTGTTGACGCGGATGCTGTACTGGCCCGCCCTGTCGCCCAGAAGTCCTTCCAGGCGGTTGCCGGGCGGAATGCGCAGGTCAGAAAGGGATTTGGCCGCATCGAGCATGTCCAGTTTGCGAAGCAGCACGTCCTTGATGGCCGACAGCCTCGGGACACTGTCGCCCTCGAACAGGGTTTGGGCTCGTCGGTCCTTGAATCCCTTGATCATACTCGCATGCTATACCGTTAAGCATTTAACGGCAAGCGGGAAGGGGCGGGCTGCCAAAATGAAGAGTCGGCGCATTTTTCGTCACGCGACCGCCTTTTGCCTCCCGCGGAAAAAGCTGTTAGGGGACCCGCGTGAACATAGCTGACTTGGCCCTGCTCATCATCTGGGGCTTCTTCTTTTTCCGGGGATACTACCGGGGGCTGGTCAAGGAGGCGGCGTCCATCCTGGCGCTGATCCTCGGGTTCAAGCTGGCCGTGGCCTACTCCCCGCAGGTGTCCCCGCACCTGACCTCGCTGGTATCCAATCCGGCCTTTGCGGCGCCGGCCGCCTTCATCCTCATCTTCGTGGGCGTGATGATCGCCTGCTCGCTCATCGTCAGCGGGCTCACGGCCCTCATGAAGCTGACCCTCATCGACTGGGCCAACAAATTTTTCGGCGGCTTCTTCGGCCTGGCCAAGGGTGTGCTCATAACCGCCCTGGTGCTCTGGGTATGGACGGTGCTGCTGCCCAAACCCGAGTTCATGGCTTCCTCGCGTCTGGTTCCGGTGCTTGAGAAGGTCGACGCCGCCCTGTCCGAGTACATCCCGGCGGAGTGGAAGCAGAAGCTGAAAACCCTGACACCGCCGCCAGTGGTTCCCCAGAAGAAGGTCGTGGAGGAACCCAAGCCCCAACCTAAATCGCAGGCCAAACCGCAGGCCCAGCCCCCGGAAGGCCAGCCCAAGAAAGGATAACCCATGTCCGACGCTTCAGGCGAGGCCCTGGCCAAGCTGCGTCAGGTGGTCGCCACGCTGCTCGGTCCGGACGGCTGTCCCTGGGATCGCAAGCAGACCCCGGAAACCCTTTGCGACTACGTGGTCGAGGAAGCCTTCGAGCTGGTGGAGGCCATCCGCTCCGGCGACTCCAAGGCCGCCATGGAAGAGCTGGGGGACGTTCTGTTCCTGTTGTGCTTCGTGGCCGCCCTCTTCGAACAGCGCGGCGATTTCACCCTGGCCGACGCCACGGACGCCATCACCGCCAAGATGATCCGACGCCATCCCCACGTGTTCGAGGGCGCGAAGGTGGAGAACCAGGAGCAGCTGCTCAGGAACTGGGAGCGCATCAAGCGCCAGGAAAAAGACAACAAAGAGGGGATTTTCGAGTCCCTGCCGCGCGGCCTGCCCGCGCTTCTCAAGGCCTACCGCCTGAACTCCAAGGCCGCCCGCCATCACTTCACCTGGGAGACGGACGCCGACCAGGCCGCGCAGCTGGCCTCGGAGTGGGCCGAACTGCAGGAGGCCATCGCCGGGGGCGACCCGGCCCGCGTGGAAGCCGAATTCGGCGACTACCTGTTCAGCCTTGTGGAGTACGGCCGCAGGATCGGCGTGAAGGCCAACGCGGCCCTGGAAGGGGCCAACGCCACGTTTCTCTCCCGCTTTGGCGCCATGGAGGAACTGGCCCGCCAGCGCGGGCTGGACACCGCGCAATTCAGCCTTACTGATTGGGACGGACTCTGGAATGAAGTGAAGGCGCGGGGGAAGTAGCTTCCTCGTGCAGCCCGGGCACACTCGTTCGCTGAACGTGCACTGGGAAGTCGAGGGGGGGACCTCCACGCCTTGGGAGATCCGCCCCTGATTATTGAAGCTGTCCGGTGACGGCGACGTTCCAATGCTCGGCCGGGATGGGCAGGCACATGGTGCGACCGTCCAGTTCGGCGCACATGATGAGCTCGCCCCCGGTTTCGTTCCAATAGAGCCTGGAAGCAAACAGCGACACGATCTCCGATAGCGGCATGGCATGCGCGCTGGCCGCGTCCATGACGCGAGCCAGAAGCGACCGGGCCGCTTTGCCCATGGCGGACAAAGCCTCGGGCGAGATGGCGATGTCGTTGGTATCCATTTCGTGAAGCATGTTCCTGGTGGTGTTCTGGTTGGCGGCCAGCGCGTCCAGGAGTGCATTGTTGTGTGCGGTCATGGCGGCCTCCTTGTTTGGATACTTTCCGAGCAAGATGCGGGCCACTGGACCATCAAAGGAGTCGTCATGCGTATCAACGATCTGGGATCGCCGAAGAAATTGTTCGTCGCTCTCCTTATTTTGTTTCTGGCCCTGGTCTATTTCGGCCCGGAGCGTCAGGATCAGAACGTCCTTTTGAGCGGCGTGGTGGTGGGCGTGCAGGAAACCGAGGGCCTCATGCGGGCCTTTGCCGTGGAATCGGCTGGCCAGCGCTACGTGGTGCGCGTCACCGGGCAGTATTTGCAGCAGGCCAACCCTCCCGCGCTTCAGGAGAACCAGGAGGTGGAGGTCCAGGTGACGGCATTCAAGGGCGTGAAGCAGGGCATCACCTGCGAGCTGGTGTCCGTGGTGCGGGCCGGCGAGGTCCGCCCCGCCGGAGAGCAGGCCGGGGAGGCCGGTTCAGCGCCACAGGGGAACGCGGCGCTGCCCGTCGACGATCTCAAGAGCTCCTTCGGCCTCAAAGGTATGTAGGCAGAAACTTCCCGCGATGAGCTCCGGCTCCAGGCGGGCAACCGGGCGCTCCTCATAGCCCGCCATGTCCAGTCGCGTGATTTCCATGACGGCCAGGGCGCGCCCGTACCAGCCCGAGCAGTCCTGGGCCGGACGGTACAGCCTGCCGCCGCGCCGGATGATCCTGCCTGCGGGCCGGGCCCGGCGCACGTCCGAGACGACCGGGTTCAGGGGATGCGGGCGAAACGGCCCGAGGCGCGTCTCCCCCCGATAGAGGTGCATCTCGTCCCAGGACGAACCGCCCGGCGCGCGCAGGTTCACGAACATCCACCAGGCTCCCTCGTGCTCCAGGAAGGTGGCGTCCGTGCCGGGCGCGTTGTCCAGAAGCACCCGGTCCATCACCCAGCCCCCGGGAAAATCCGTGGCCCGGTACAGGCGCACCTGCCCGGCTTCCGCCGTCTCCGGCACCATGTATACCTCTCCGTCGTGCTCGAACACGTTGGGGTAGGACAGGTGGAAGGGCTCCTCCAGCACGCGCCGGGGAGCGCTCCAGCCGCCGTCCGGCAGCTGCTCCAGAACGCTCAGCACTCCCTTATTCCCGAAGGGGATCTCCTCGATGAACAGCCAGGTGCGCCCGTCCCGTGCGAACAAAAACGGGTCGGCCCAGCCGGATCTTCCGGGCGGCATAAGCGGCGCGAACGGCTCTTGCGAAAAGCCGGGCCGGGTGGGGTCGCCGTTGCCGGGGCGCACTGCCAGGTACCACTGGCGGCGGTGGAAGATGTCCTGCCAGGCACGGGTCAGGCCGTAGGCGGCGAGCTCCCCCAGGAAGCCCAGCCATTGGCCCAGTCCTGGGGAGAAGCGGGGCAGGGGGGTCGCCTCGGGACAGGCCCGCCAGCAGTCCTCTCCCTCCAGTTCCAGCCGTGCCAGCAGGCGGGCGGGCATCTGCGCGGTCTTGGCCAGGTGCGGACGAACCCAGCACAAGGGCAGAGGGCCTGGACGGCAGGTGGCCGTCTCGCAGGCCAGCCGCGCCGACATGGCGGAGCGCCGCCAGAGCATGCGCCCGTTCAGGATGCCCGGACCGAAATTCGCGGGGTGCACGGGCTCGATCTCCAGTATGCCCCAGGGGAGGCGCTCCAAAAGTTCCTGCAGGATGTCAGGGGACGCATGCGCTCCCGGCGTGAGGACCAGGATGTCCGGCCTTGCCTGCGCCAGAGGGATGGCGGGGATGTCCGCGGCAGCCAGGAGGTCCGGCCTGGGGCGCGCCAACAGGCGCTCCAGGGTCAGGAGCCCGCGCCAGGGCAGGGGGACGTCGTTGATGTGGCCTGACTGCTCCTTGGGTGACTTACTATCCGGCGAGCCTGTCTGATCCAGGCGAACGGCGACGCCGCTGTCCCCCAGGCACTCCAGCAGAAGCCGGTGCCAGTACCTCGCGCCGCTTCGGGGAATCACCACGCCGACCCGTATCCGTGCCTGTTTCACGCGCACCTCCGGGCAGGGGTGCTACCGCCTGCGCCGGGAGTTGTCAAAACAGCATCCTTCGGGTAAGGGGCAGCGACTCGCAACGATTCTCGCCTTTCAATCCGACTAATCGCAGGACAGCATGGTTTTCAGCTCCGCATCTTTCCTCTTTTATTTCCTCCCGTTGGTGCTTCTGCTGTATTTTGCGGCCGCCCCCACGCTGCGGTTGCGCAACCTGGTCCTGCTTGCGGCGAGCTTCGTGTTCTACGCCTGGGGCGAGGGCATCTACACCGTGGTCATGGCCATCTCCATACTTGCCAACTACTTCTTCGGGCTGTGGGTGCACAAGGCGCACGAGAACTCCTCCGCAAAGCTCCAGATCGGGCTGGCCATCGCCTTCAACATCATCCTGTTGGTTATCTTCAAGTACACCAACTTCATCGTGGACAACCTGAACCTCTATCTGGCGCAACCCCTGGGGCTTGGCCGGATAGAGATCGGCAAGGTCCACCTGCCCATCGGCGTCTCCTTCTTCACCTTCCACTGCATCTCCTACCTGATGGACATCTACCGCAAGCAGACGCCGCCCAATGCCTCGCTGCCGCAACTGTCCCTCTACGTATCGCTTTTTCCGCAGCTGGTGGCCGGCCCCATCGTCCGCTACAAGGACATCGCCGACCAGCTCACCAAGCGCACCGTGAACGTGGAGCGCTTCGCCCATGGCGTAAACCGCTTCGTGGCGGGCCTTGGCAAGAAGGTGCTGATCGCCAACGTGCTGGCCCTGCCCGCCGACAAGATCTTCGCCATCCCTGCCGACCAGCTCACCACGCCCGTGGCCTGGCTGGGCGTGGTCTGCTATACGCTCCAGATATATTTCGACTTCTCCGGCTACTCGGACATGGCCATCGGCCTGGCCCACATGTTCGGGTTCAAGTTCATGGAGAACTTCAACTACCCCTACATCTCCCGCAGCGTCCGCGAATTCTGGCGGCGCTGGCACATCTCGCTCTCCACCTGGTACCGCGACTACCTGTACATCCCCCTGGGCGGCAACCGCGTGTCCAACGCGCGCGTCACCTTCAACCTGGTGCTGGTGTTCTTCCTGTGCGGCCTGTGGCACGGCGCGAGCTGGAGCTTCATCGTGTGGGGCCTGTACCACGGCTTCTTCCTGGGGCTGGAGCGCACCCGTTTCGGCAAGTGGCTGGACGGCTCCTGGCGGCCCATATCGCATGTGTACGCCATCCTGGTATTCATGGTGGGCTGGGTGTTCTTCCGGGCCGACAGCCTGGGACAGGCCGAGGCCTTCCTGCGGGCCATGGCCGGCTTCGGCGGCGGTTCCGGCAAGGAATGGCACGTGGGGCTGTTCCTGAACCCCAAGGTGGTCATCATGCTGGTGCTTGGCGTGATCGGCTCCATGCCCATCATTCCCTGGATCAGGGACTGGCGCCACCGCAGGCTCGAGACCATGCACGGCAAGGGGCTGTCCCCGGCGGGGGGGATGATGCTCGGAGCCGGAGTGGACGCCTTGGTGGGGCTGGTGGCCACGCCCCTGATTCTGCTGCTGGCGTGCATGTCGCTGGCCAGCGGCAGCCACAACCCATTCATTTATTTCCAGTTCTAGCATGGAGCGATCCCTGGCACGCAGGCTGTCCCTGGCTGCAGCCATCCTGACTTCGGCGGTGTTCGTGGCGGCCATCTGCGTCCCGGCCACCGCCAACCTCTTCAAGGTAAATCCCCCGGTTCCGCTCCAGGAATCCGACCCCAATCCCATGCCCGCCTTTCGCTCCGACCTGGCCACGATGGGGCAGGTGATCTACACGCTGCGGCGCAACTGGCTGGACCGCAATTTCGGGCTGCGCAAGGTGCTCGTGCGCTGGCAGCAGCTTCTGGACGTGCGGGTGCTGAACGCATCCATGCCCAACGACTCCGTGCTGGCGGGGGATGGCGACTGGCTCTATCTGGCCCAGGAAAATCCGCAGTTGAACGTCATCACCGACTACCGGGCGGTAAACCCCCTGACCCAGGCGCAACTTCAAACCTGGGTGGCGGTGTTCACAGCCAGGCGGGACTGGCTGGCGGCCCACGGCATCAGGTACATGGTGGTGGTGGCTCCCAACAAGGCCAGCATCTACCCGGAGCACATCCCCAAGCGGTTCAACCAGGCCAGCAACACCAACAAGATGGACCAGCTGGTAGGCGTGCTCGGCGGCACGGGGGTGGACATCGTCGACCTTCGTCCGGTCCTGCGCGAGGCCAAGGCCCAGGGGCCGGCCTACTATCGCACAGACAGCCACTGGACGCCCTTCGGCGCGTTCTTCGCCTACCATGAGATTACGAACCGCCTGCAGCGCTATTTCCCGAACATGCGGCCAGTTCCCCTGGAAAACTACCTGGTCGGGAGCAAGCCGGGCCTCCTGGGTGGGTTGTCCTACATGATCGCCATGGGCGATCTGTACCAGGAAAATATTGTCCTCATGGAGCCGAAATCCCCCCGTCGTTCCTTCGAGATCTCCGGAAAGGATGCCCAGCTCAACCATTTCCAGCCCCTCAGCGTCTACGAGAATCCAGACAAGTCCCTGCCCAGGGCGTTCGTGATCCGGGACTCCTTCGTGCACGAGATCATCCCGTTCTTGGCCGAGCATTTTTCGCGGATGTACTTCGTGTGGCCCTTCCCCACCGACGCCGTTCACGTGCGCACCTTCGACACCGAGGCCATTCTCCGGGAAAAGCCGGATATCGTCATCGACGAGTTCGTGGAGCGCTACTTCACCCAACCCCCGCCGCCGTCGGCGCTGTCTTCACTCCCGAGGCTGCCATGACCACTCCTTTCGAGCCGCCGCGTGCCCTGTTGCCGGAAGAATTCGCCGAGTTGCCCCAGGCCCGTTTCGAGGGCGAGGTGCTGGTCGTGGAAACGGTCCGGGACGCCCTGGACGCCCTCAAGCGGCTGGAAGGGGTGCCGGTGCTCGGCTTCGACACCGAGACCCGGCCCACGTTCAAGCGCGGCGTGAGCTACTCGCCGTCGCTGGTGCAACTGGCTGGAGACAATGCCGTAGTGCTTCTGCGCACGGGTGCATTCGGCGCCTGGGAGGCCCTGGCGGAGGTGCTGGGAGACGCAGGGGTTGTCAAGGCTGGAGTGGCCGTTCGGGACGATCTGACAGGACTCGGCAAGATCGGGCCGGTATCGCCCAAGGGCTTCGAGGACGTGGGGGAGTGGGCCAGGAAATTCGGCTGGCCTGTCACCGGGCTACGCAACCTGGCCGCCGCGCTTCTGGGGGTGCGGGTTTCCAAGAAGGCCCGGCTCACCAACTGGGAGGCCAAGACACTGAGCGCCGCCCAGGTCTGCTACGCGGCCACGGACGCCTGGGTCAGCCGGGAGCTGTATCTGGCCATGCGCGGGTTCAAGATAAAGCCAAGGAAAACGACAAAAAAGGATTCGCCTCTTCGCGCTATGCCGGAGGACCGGCAGTGCCCCGGATCCTGAGAGTGGTGGTCTCGGGGTTGGATCGCGCGTATGGCGAATCCTTGGGGGCGCTCATTCGCCCGATATGGTCATGCCGGTTAACGATCGGTATCCTCCGTTGCGGTGGCAAGGCCTGCCGGAGACCGCCTTCGGCATTGATTCCCTCATACTCCCGACGTATTCCGCTGCAAGTAAAAAATCACAAGATCATTTCGTAGGTTAGCAAAGGCCTTTCAAGAAAGGATGTGATTGTAGCGGTTTGAAGCCGGAAAAAAAGTCATATTCCCCGCCGCGCATCTGATTCCGGAAACCGATCTCAATAAAAACCAGCAATTGCGCAGCACTTGCCCTGAGCCTGAGGCAAGGGTAAAGAGCCCCATGGACTATTCCCGCGTCATGCTGGATGACGGCGTCAGCTTGTCCGTCTACCAGGGCGGCAAGGGCGGCATCCCGCTTCTCTTCATTCATGGAATCAGTTGCGACCACACCTTCCTGGCCCCTCAGATAGAGCACTTCGTGGAACAGCGCCGGGTGTTCGCCCTGGACCTGCGCGGCCACGGGGCCAGCGACAAGCCCGAGGGGGACTACACCTTCGCGCGCCTGGGGGACGACATAGCGGAAGTGGCGGCACGGCTGGGCTGGCCTCCCGTGGCGGCAGTGGGGCACAGCATGGGCGGCATGGTGGCCCTGGAACTGGCCGCGCGCCACCCCGGCCTGGTGGCGGCGGTGGCCTGCCTGGACTCCACGGTGCTCACCCCGCCAGGGCGCCCCACCCGCATGCATTCGATGCTGGAGGGTCTGCGCTCGCCCGCCTGGCAGGGCTATTTCCGGCGCTATTTCGAGTCGTCCTTCGAACCCTCGGACGACCCAGAACGCAGGCAGGCCATACTGGAACGCATGCTGGCCACCCCGCAGCACGTGGTGGTCAGCATCTTCGAGCAGTGGCGGCTGGCCGACGGCGCGGCAGCGGCCAGGGCCTGCCGCGTGCCGTTTTTGTATGTGGCTTCGTCGCGCCCGCGCATGGACGTGGCCCAGTTGCGCGAACTCTGCCCGCAGCTGGTGGCGGGGCAGGTGGTGGGCTCGGGCCATTTCCTGACCCTGGAAGTCCCGGACCAGGTCAACGCCATGCTTGAGAGGTTTTTGTCGATAAGCGGCCTATGAAGCGTGGGCCGCGCCCCCGATTTCGCCCATGATGCAGGTGAACACCTGCTCCATATCCAGCTTCGACGTGTCGACGATGATCGCGTCCGGTGCCGGGGCCAGAGGGGCTATGGCGCGGTTGCGGTCCAGGTCGTCTCGCTGGCGGATGGACGCCTCGATGGCCTCCAGGTCGGCGCTCTGTCCCATGGCGCGAAGCTGCTCCACCCTGCGCTCGGCCCGCACGCGCGGATCCGCGTCCAGAAAGAACTTGCGGCGCGCCTCCGGAAACACCACGCTGCCCATGTCGCGCCCTTCGGCAACCAGGGGAGTGTGCGCGCCCATGGCCCGCTGGGCCGCCTTCTGGAAGTCGCGGATTTCGCTGCGGGCCGCCAGCCTCGATGCCCACATGCCCACCTGCTCGGTGCGCACCTCGTCGCCCACGGGCATTCCGTCGCAGGAGAGAAGCGATTTCTCTCCCACGCCTTCCAGTCCGAAGCTCATGGCCGCAAGCCTCGCGGCCAGTTCCGGGCCGGGCAGGTCCCAGGACCCCTGGCCGAGCTTCAGGGCCGTGACCCGGAACATGGCCCCCGTGTCCAGGTAGGCGATGCCCAGGGCCTGGGCCACTTTCCTGGCCAGGCTCGTCTTGCCGACCCCTGCCGGCCCGTCAAGGGTGACGATGAGGGGATTACTCACCCCGGGCACCCTGTACGTCTGGCAACCCGGAGGACAGCACGGCTTCGAAGGCCTTGATGAAGGCCTTGTTCTCCGGCTCGCTGCCGATGCTCACGCGAAGGGCGTCGGGCAGGCCGTAGCTGGCCAGCGGGCGTATGATGATTCCCTTGGACAGCAAGGCCTCGAACACGGCCTTGGCGGGCGCAGGCGGAGTGAACAGCAGGAAGTTGGCCTGTGAAGGCGCAACCGCGCAGCCCAGGCGGGTAAGCTCGCCGGTCAGCCAGTCGCGGCCGGCGCGCACGGTCTCCAGGGTGGCCTGCCGGAAGTGCAGGTCCTCCAATGCGGCGATGCCCGCGGCTTCGGCCAGCAGGTTCACGCTGAAGGGCAGGCGCACGCGCATCATGAGATCGGCCAGCCACTGGGGCATCACCCCGAAGCCCAGGCGCAGTCCGGCCAGGCCGTAGAGCTTGGAGAAGGTGCGCAGCACCACCACGTTGGGCAGGCTCTCCAGGCGGCCCATCACCGAGTATTCGTCCTCGGGCAGCGCGAACTCCACATAGGCCTCGTCAACCACCAGAAGGGCGCGCGGAGGCAGGGCCTTGGCCAGGTAGGCCAGCTCCGCCGCGCGCACCGCGTGCCCGGAGGGATTGTCCGGGTTGGTGACGAAGACCAGGGCGGTGTTGTCGTCGCACAGGTCCAAAAGGGCCTGGAAGGGGAAGCTGAAGTCCTTGCCCAGGCGGGTCTGGCGCAGCTCCACGCCGCACAGCTTGGCCTGGAGCCGGTAGATGCTGAAGCAGGGGTCGAAGGCCACCACGTTGTCCACGCCGGGCCTGGCCTTCACCCGCAGCAGCAGGTCGATTATCTCGTCGGAGCCGTTGCCCGGAACCACGCACGAGGCGGGCACGCCGTGATGAGCGGCGATGGCGGCCACCAGCCTGGGGTTGCCGGACTGCGGATAGCGGAAGGCCGTCTCTGCCCGGCGCGCCAGCACCCGCTGCACCAGCGGCGAGGCCCCCAGGGGGTTCTCGTTGCTGGCCAGCTTGATGACGCCCGGGAGCTTGAAGCGCTCCTTGATCTCGTCGATGGAGAGGCCCGGAGAGTAGGGAGTGAACTCCAGAATCTCCGGGCGCAGTGTGTCCTTGGGGCTCTTCGGGGAATCCATGGGGAGCTGCATCGGTCCTTAATCCTTGTCGTCGGGGAGGGGATCGGGGCGGATGGTCAGCACCGGGCAGGTGGAACTCTTGACCACCTTCTCGGCCACGGACCCGAACAGGATGCGGTCGATGCCGGTGCGCCCGTGGGTTCCCATGATGATGAGGTCGGCGTCCTCATCCTCGGCCATGTTGAGGATTTCCTCGGCGGGATAGCCCACCAGGACCCTGCCCTCGGCGTCGGCGCCCGCGAAATGGGTCTCCAGGTAGGTCTGCATGCTGGTGTCCGCGCCAGCCACGATCTCGCCCACGAAGGATTCGATGGAGCTTGGCGGCACGTGGAAGCCTACGTACTGCGAAAGCGAGGGCGCCACGTACACGCACAGGAGTTTGGCCCCGGTGCACCGTGCCAGGGTCCTGGCGTAATCGGCCAGTCTGGGGCTTTGGTCGGAGAAATCGACTGCGCACAGAATTTTCTTGAACTCGGCCATGGCCGCCTCCAATTATTTCACGTTGTCAGGGCAGACAATGTAGCCAAGGGGAGCAAGAATAGACAAGGGGTTTCCTGTGTACTAGAAAAAGATGGGACGTGGCGGAGCGTCCGCGTCGCGCAAGCCCCGCGCAGTCCGACGGAAAAAACTTCCCGGTCCGCCGCCGTGAGAAGTTAAGTTATTTCGGTATGTTGTCCTGATACGGCGTTTGGCAGGCCCTTTGCTATGAAAGGCCGAGGAAAACGTCAGGGCGAGGAGATGCAGCCTATGAAGATCCAAACCGACCAGATCGCCCCTCTTCAGCAGACGGGCAAGGCCCAGACGGCCAGACCCGCCTCGGCCACGAACTTCGGCGAGCTTCTGGCCAAGGAGGTCGACGGCGGCCAGCAGACGGCCAGGACAGGCTCCCTGCCGCCCCTGGCTGGCGTGGGCGGACTGGCCCAGGCCATGGCCGCCCAGGCGGCGGGGAAGGTCGCCGATGTTGGAAGCGAAAGGCAGGCGGTCATGGAAAATGTGGACGGCATTCTCAACCAGTGGGAAAAATATTCCGGCCAGTTGGCCAGCGGGTCCAGCACCCAGCTTCGCCAGGCGTACGGAACCCTTGAAACCATTCAATCCGGCGTGAAAAAGCTCAAGGACGAGCATCCCGGCCTGGACGGGCACAGCCCGCAACTGTCGTCTCTGGTCAACGAACTGGAAGTCATGACCGTGACGGAAAAGATCAAGTTCAACCGGGGCGACTACCTGTAAGACGGGCTCGCCCCAGCCCTGACGGCTTCGCTGCGGATCAGCCGGCGGCTCCGAACTCCCCCAGCGGGAGATAGCGGGGCCCCGGCTGGCCGGCGCGAGGGATTTCCCCCGGACGTCCGTCCGTCCCTTCTTCACGGATTCCCCCAAGATACGACCGCCACAGCACGAACCGGTCCATGACCGTCTGCGGCCACTGAGCCTTGAGCACCTCCCCCAGAGGCCGCTTCCAGTCCGCGCCGGGACGCGAGGACCGGATGCGGGCCAGGGTCAGGTGCGCTGCGAAGGGGCGCGCGTCCCGGGCCAGCCCGAACGGGGCCAGGGCGTCCTTCACGGTCCAGGCCAGCTCCCGGCAGGGCCTTCCTCCCTCTGCCGCGCCCACCCAGAACACACGCGGACACTCCGGCGAGGGGAAGAACCCTCCGCCCCCGGCCGTGAAGGCGAAGGACTCCCAGCGCACGGAAGCCAGGGCCGCGTTCAGGTCCGGAACCATGGACAGGGGAACGTCGCCCAGAAAGGCCAGGGTCAGGTGCCAGTTGCCGGGCCTGGTCCAGGAACAGGCGCCGGGGACCACGGGCTCGAGCGTGCGGATCAGACCGGCCAGGCCCTGCTGGTAGGATTCGGGCAGGGGCAGGCCCACGAACAGGCGGGCGCTTTCCGCGCCGTGCTGTTCCGGATTCGCCGGGTTGTGGTGTGCGTTCATCATTATTGGACGGCTCCAGGCCGCGGCTGTGGCCGCTAAACCCGAGGCGGCAGGCCCGTTTCGGTTTCGGGCCCGGTTTGGGTTTCCGGGGGTGTTTCGAAAAGCGGACCGCTTGGGGCGCCGTCCTGGGAGGCCTCTGCGTCGGAACGGACGGTATGCACCAGGTCCACAAGCATTTCCAGGGCCTCGCCCGGATCGGGATTCTGGAAGATGTTGCGCCCCACGCAAAGCCCCGCCGCGCCGCAGCGCAGGGCCTCGTCCATGGCGGCGAGGAAGCGGGGGAAGTCGCCGCGCCCTGGCCCGCCGGTCACCAGCACCGGGGTGGCCGAGGCGTCCACGGCTTCGGCGAAGCTTGCCGGGTCGCCGCTGTAGGGCACGCCGATGAGGTCCGCGCCCAGTTCCGCGCCCAGGCGGATGCAGTGGGAGATGAGGCTCGGGTCCATCTCGTTGACGATGTGCCCGCCGCGCGGGGCGATGATGGCGAACACGGGCAGGCCGGCCAGATGGGCCTCGTCGGCCATGGCTCCGAAGTCGGCCAGCATGCGTTCTTCAAGATCGTTGCCCACGTTGATCTGAAGGCTGACGGCGTCCGCGCCCAGGCGCAGGGCCTCGCCCACCGAGCAGACCACGGTGCGTCCGTAAGGGGGCAGGGCGTGCTTGGTGCCGCCGGACAGCTGCACGATCACGTTGACGGCCAGGGGCAGGTCCGCCCCGTGAACACGCGCCGGGCCCTTGTTCAGCACCACGCCCTGGACGTTTCGTCCGTCCAGCATGCCAAGCAGCACGGAGATGGCCTCCAGGCCCGGCAGCATGCCTTCGCCCACGCCGTGGTCCAGGGGAAGGATGACGGCCCTGCCGCTCAGGGGATCGAAGAGGCGGCCCAATCTGCGATAGATACCGGTCATGTCCATACCTCTGCGCGTCTGGTGGAAATTGTAGATCCTGTCCGGGGCGGGCGCGCTTTTGGCGGCCTGGCGGAGCCTGGTTCGCGGCATCACGTTTCTGATCATGTCCTCACCTGTCGGACCACAGGGCGCGTCCGCCCTTCACGGTCACGAAACCCAGGGGTAGCCCCCGGAAATAAAGCCCCATGCGCCCGGCGGCGACCGTCGTCTGGATGCTGCGGCCCTCCAGCAGGGCCGCGAGCGGCTCGGGGCCGTCCACATTCAGTTCGGGCCCCCGGCCTTGCGGGGGCAGAAGAAGCCTGGCCCTGGCCCAGGGCCGGAAAACCCCGCCCTTCACCGTGCCCAGGCGTTGGCCCTTGCGGCGCACCGGCAACAGACCCCGGCCACGGGCCGGGATGAAGCAGAAGTCTTCCTTGAAGGTCTCGAAATATCCCGGCGGAAGATTTTCCCAGGCCAGGGACGGATCGTTCAGCGCCTTTTCCGGCACCACCGGCATGGCGTCCGTTTCCGAGGCCGACTGCCTGCCGCGTTTTTTCCCGGCAGGGCGGCGTTCTCGCTCCGGCGTCTCGCCATCGTCGTCCCGGCGTTCCTGGCCGGGGGTGCCGGGCTTTTTCAAAAGCGCCAGATAGAATCCCTGGGCCTGCGACTCCTCGCCGTCCACGCGCAGCGTCCCGGCGGCCTCTTGCAGGTGCGGCTCGTGGAAGCTGAAGCCTGCGAACGGCGCGAGTGCGGCAACCGAGAGCCCCAGTTCGGACACGGCCCAGGCGGCCTGTTCCTCGTTCTCGGCCCGGTTGGTGGTGCAGGTGGAGTACAGGAGCCTGCCGCCCGGAGCCAAAAGCGAGGCGGCCTTGGCCAGCAGCTCGCGCTGCAGGGAGATGAGCGGGTCCACCTTGTCGGGCTTCCACAGGGTGAGCACCTGGGGGTTCTTTTCCGCCGTGCCCCAGCCGCTGCATGGCGGATCGAGAAGAATACGGCTGAATCCGCCTTCGGGCAAGGGCAGGTCCTGGCCTTTCATGCCGGTGCTCACGGCCTGGGGCAGGTTCATGCGGGCCAGGTTCTGGCGAAGCGTGGCCAGCCGGTCCGCGCCGGGCTCGTTGCCCAGGACGTAGCCCGAGCGGCCCGTGAGCTGGGCCAGGAAGGAAGTCTTCCCTCCGGGGCTCGCGCACATGTCCAGCACGGCGTCGCCCTCCTCGGGGGCCAGGGCCAGCGGGGGCAGCATGGAGGAGCGGTCCTGGATGTACAGGAGCCCGAAGCGCGCGGCCAGGGAGGCCCCCAGCGCGAAGGGTTCGTCGAGAATCCTGCGGCACCAGGGGCTGAAGGGCTCCGGTTCGAAGGAAAAACCCTGGGAGTTGAGCAGGGCTTCCACCAGGGGGACTTCGCCGGGAGAACAGACGATGCGGAAGGAACGTGCCACGGGCTTAAGGATGGCTCAAGCAACGTCCGTTGGCAAGAGGCGCGTAACCGATTTGCCCCTGCGGGCGTCCTATGCGGGAGGAGTGCGCGAAAGGCGCGCGGCGGTGAAGATGAAATATTGTTCATGCCCCCGCGGCGCGCCCCGGGCGGGGACGCAGCCCGGGAAGTCCGAGCACATTTCTTTTGCCTCGCATGTGCGATAATGCTAAATGCTGGCCCGCCCGGCAGTGTCCGGGAAGGCTTCCCAAGCCAATGGAGGTTCCTGCATGATCCGCGTCCGCGTGGTGTTTCTGGCCGCACTGGCCCTTATAGTGTCCGCTTCGGCCGCCGTCGCCCAGGTGAAAACCTTTGCGGTGCTGCCCTTCGCCGTCAACGGCCCCGACAAATTCGCCTATCTTTCCCAGGGCGTGCAGGACATGCTCGTCTCCCGCCTGACCTGGCAGGGCAAGTTCCAGCCCCTGGACAAGTCCCTCATCGACCAGAAGGCCAGGACCGCTCCCCGCTCCGATTCCGACGCCAAGGCCCTGCTGGCCGCCCTCAAGACCGACTTCGTGGTCTTCGGCTCCATGACCATCGCGGGCGACGACGCCAGCCTGGACGTCAAGGTCATGGACTCCAAGGGCCAGGTGACCCCCAAGACCGCCCAGACCAAGCTCAATACGCTCATCCCCGCCATGGAGGGTGTGGCCAAGGACATCAACACCCAGGTGTTCAAGCGTCCCGACGCCCCCCGCGACCCCAAGACCGGGCAGCCCGTGGAGCAGGTCAACCAGATGAACCCGGCTTTCGTGGTCAACCAGACCGGCGAAAACCAGCAGGTCTACCTGAACCCCAACTTCCGCTACTCCGGAAACAGCGACACACCCGGCTCCTGGCGCAGCCAGACCCTGCCCTTCGCCGCCAACGGCATCGCCATCGGCGACCTGGACGGCGACGGCAAGAACGAGGTGGTGCTCTTCACCAACTCCGAGATCTACGTCATGCGCTGGCAGGACCGCCAACTGGCCCAGGTCGCCAAGATCAGCGGCTCCACCCGCATCACCCTGGTGCGCGCCTCCATCGTGAACCTGGGCGGGGACAAGGCCGCCAGACTGGTGGTCTCGGGCCACTTCGACCGTCTGCCCCAGGCCACCATCTACCGCCTCGAGGGCAACAAGCTGGTTGCCGAGGCCGAGCGCCTGCCCTGGTACCTGTCCGCCGTGAAGCTGCCCCCCCGCTACCAGACGCAACTGGTCGGCTCCAAGGGCGAGCAGAAGGACCTGTTCGTCGGCGGCGTCCACGAGATGATCTATTCCGGCGGCAAGGTGACCCCCGGTGCGCGCCTGAGCCTGCCCGCAAAGGCCAACCCCTTCAACTTCGCCTATCTGCCCGAAGACGCCGGCTACAAGCTGGTGCTGGTGGACGACAGCGACCACCTGGAAGTCATCTCCGGTCGCAACGACGTGATCGCCAAGACCGAGGAACTCTACGCCGGTTCGGGCCTGGGCATCGAGCATGATTCCCTCATGGCTCCCGGCGCGTCCACCAACCAGAACTACCTCTGGTCCTACTACTACGTGCCGCTGCCGCTGGTGCCCGTCACTCTGGGCAAGACCCCGGAACTGCTGGTCAGCCGCAACATCTCCATCGCGTCCCAGTTCTTCGAGAACTTCCGCTCCTTCTCCCAGGGTGAAATCCACGCCATGGCCTGGGACGGCGTGGGCCTCAACCTGAAGTGGAAGACCCGGCGCATCAAGGGCACCATCATGGGCTACGACGTCTCCGACATCGAGAACGACGGCACCAAGGACCTGATCGTCTGCATCAACACCTACCCCGGAGCCGCAGGCCTGAAGAACCGCCGCACCATCGTGCTGGCCTATCCCCTGGATGTCAGCTCCGCGCAGCAGCCCGGCACCTTCGGCAACATGGAGGAGGTGGGCAACTAGCCCGCCACGCATACAGAGTGGTCGCGCTTTATCTGGCCCAAGCCGTCAACTCCGGGTTGGCGCTGGGGGCTGTCTACGGGTTGATGGCCCTGGGATTCTCCCTGGTCTACAACTCAAGCAGGCTCATCAACTTCGCCCAGGGGGAACTGCTCCTCCTGGGCGGACTTGTGCTGTACAGCCTCTCGCAAGCCCTGGAACTCGGACCCGTGACGGCCCTTCTGGCCACCGGGGTCTTCGGCTTCGTCCTGGGGCACGCGCTCTACGCCTCCACCCTGGGGGTGATGCTCGGCGCGCAGCCGCTTCGGCAGCTCATGCTCACCGTGGCCGCCAGCCTCATCTGGCAGGGCGCGGCCATCCTGGTCTGGGGCAAGAACCCCCTGAAGCTCGACCAGTTCGTGGCCTTTCCCGCCATCCGGGCCGGGGCCTTCTTCCTGGGGGCCAACACCGTCACCGCCCTGGTGCTCTCCGTGGCCAGCGTGGCAGTTCTCTCGGGATTCCTGACGCTTACCCGGACAGGGCGCGCCATCCGCGCCGTGTCCATGAACGCCCTGGCCGCGCGGCTGCAGGGCGTGAATCCGGTGCGGGTGCAGGCCTTGTCCTTCGCCCTGTCCGGCATGCTGGCCGCGCTGGCCGCCATGGCCATCGGCCCCCAGACCATGCTGCGCTACGACATGGGCTTCGGCCTTGGCCTCAAGGGCTTCGTGGCCGCCACCCTGGGCGGGTACTCGTCACTTAGCCGCGTGTTCGCGGGCGGACTGTTTCTTGGCGTGGTGGAAGCCTGCCTGACCCTGGCCTTCTCCGCCGACCTCAAGGAAACCCTGACCTACACAATTCTGGTGGCTCTCATGATGCTCGCGCCGCTGCCCCAGAACCTCAAGCAGAAGGTCTAGCCGTGGGCGGGGAGCTTCGCAGATTTGCCGTGTTTCTTGCCGCCGTGGGCGCTTTGGGGCTCATGCTTCCAAACGTCCATCTGCTGGCTCTCAATCAGCATCTCTTCCTGGCCCTGAACGTCCTGGCGCTGAACTTCAGCCTGGGACTAGGCGGACAGGCCTCCATGGCCACCGGTGCCTTCTGCGGCCTGGGCGCATACGCCTCGGTCATCCTGCATTCCATGTGGCCCCAGGGCACCCTGGTGATCGTCCCGGCCGTGGCCTTCACGGCCTACGGCTGCGCCGCCGCGGTGAGCAAGCCCCTGGAGAAGCTGGGCGAGGGCTTCCTGGCCATGGCCACCCTGTGCCTGTGCCTGATCTTCGTGAACGTGGTGCTGGTGTTCACGCCCATCACCGGCGGCTCCAACGGCATGATGGTCTCGCACCATCCCGTGCTGCCCTTCATCGGTGAGATAAAGGGCGACCGGGCCAACTTCGCGGCCCTGGTGCTGCTCCTGGCATTGGGCGGCTACCTGTTCGCCGCCGTGCGCTCCTCCCGTCTTGGCCGCGCGCTCCTGGCCTGCAAGGACGACGCCCTGGCCGCGTCCAGTTGCGGCATCGACCGGCTGTCCACGCGGGCCGTGTCGTTCGGCATCGGCGGAGCCTTCTCCGCCCTGGCGGGCATGGTGCTGGCCAACTCCACGGGATTCATAAGCCCCGGACAGTTCGACCTGGGCCTCTCCCTCAAGACGCTCCTGTTCCTGGTTATCGGCGGCCCCGGAAAACTCACCCGGCCCCTGATCGCCGTGGTGGCCCTCGAATCGCTCATCGCCTGGTTCCACGCCCTGGGCGAGGCCACGGTGCTGGTGCACGGCCTGATCCTGGCAGGGGCGCTCGTGGCCGGGTACTGGCGCGAGACCGGCCGACTGCGTCTGTTGCCCCGCTAGCCAAAGGAGTGTACGTCCTGCCGGAAACATTTCATTTTCCGGAGGACGTATGCCCCGCAGACTGCTTCCCGCCGTCCTGGCCCTTTTGTGTCTGGCCGTTCCGGCCTTCGCCGCCGAGCCCATCCTCATAGGCGGCATCTTCGCCGAATCAGGCCCCACCGCCGAGATAGGCACCGCCACCCGGCTGGTGGCCGAGATGACCCTCAAGGAAATAAACGACAAGGGCGGCGTGCTGGGCAGGCCGCTGAAGCTCATCGCCTACGACACCCAGTCCACCCCCGAGGTGGCCCTGCGCATGGCCCGCCAACTGGTGGAGTCCGACAAGGTGCTGGCGCTTATCGGCCCCACCTCCACGGGCGAGGGCATGGCCGTGAAGAAGTACACCGAGGAGCAGAAGGTCCCCTCCATCATGACCGTGGGCGGCGACGCCATCGTGGCCGGAGGCAAGTACGGCCCCTTCGCCTGGACCTACAAGGTTCCCCAGCGCACCAACACCGCCGTGGACAAGATCTACAGGTACCTCAAGGCCAAGAATCTCACCAAGGTGGCCCTGCTCACCGCCAAGGATCCCTTCGGCCAGGACGGCCTGGACGCGCTGAAGGCCCAGGCTGCGGCCAACGGCATCACCATCGTGTCCGAAGAGACCATCGACTCCAAGGGCGCGGACTTCTCCGCCGAAGCCTTCAAGGTGGCCATGACCAAACCCCAGGCCGTGGTCATCTGGACCATCGGGCCCGCAGCCGCCATCGCGGCCAAGAACTTCGCGGACCTGCCCGGCGACAAGCCCCTGCTGGTGCAGTCGCACGGCATCGCCGGGCCCAACTTCCTGAAGCTGGCCGGAGCAGGCGCCGAAGGCGTGGTCATGCCCGCCACCAAGCTCATGGTGGCCCAGGGTCTGCCCGCCGCCGACCCGCAGAAGGCCGTGATCGATTCCTTCGTGAAGAACTACCAGGACAAGGGCCTTCAGGCCAAATTCCCCATGAACACCCACTCCGGCTACGCCGCCGACGCCCTGACGCTTCTGGTCGAGGGCTTGAAGAAGGCCGGAAAGGCCGAGCCTGCGGCGCTGCGCGACGCCCTGGAGAACCTGAAGGGCGTCGTGGCCATCTCCGGCGTCTACAGCCTGACTCCCGAAGACCATAACGGCCTGGGCGTGGACTCGCTGGTCATGGTGCAGGTGAAGGGCGGCCAGTTCGTGGAGGCCAAGTAGCGAGAGGGTAGACCAGGCGGCGCGGGAGAAGCCTGCGTCGCCATGTGCTGGTTGGCTTGAGATTGGTGATGCGTGGGAGAAGCCACCGGCTGATGCTGCAATGTCATGCGCATCGGATTGACTTGAGACTGGTGATGTGGGGCAGAAGCCTCCGGCGGCCAAAGGGCTACGCCCTTGTGGAATCCCTTATAGATCTGCGTCGCCATGTTCATTCGGTAGAAAGTTGAAAATACGAAGCCCCGGCCGGACGAAGTCCGGTCGGGGCTTTTCGTGCGAAGCTTCTTTCAGGTCCAGGGGGATCATCCCCCTGGCGGGTGCAGGGCAGAGCCCGCCGGGGTGCAGGGGCAGAGCCCCTGCGGTTGCCTCTACGACTTCAGCTGCTGGTCGATCCACTCGTCCAGGGCCTTGCCGCCTTTTTCGAAGCGGTCCTTGAAGCGGTCGCGGAAGGCCTGCTTCTTTTCGGACGCGGCGGCGCGCTGTTCCGGGGTCAGCACGGAATCGATCTTGGCCTTGACCTTGGCGTGGTGGACGGCCATCTCTTCGCCGACCTTGGCCATGGCCTGTGCGGCCTTGCGCACCTGGGCCTCGTCGCCGGGGGTCTTGTCCATCACCTCGCCCATCTGCTGGCGGGCGGCCTTCATGGTTTCGCGCAGGGCCTTGCCCTCGGCGCGGGAGTCCTTCAGGGTCTGGGCCACGAAGCGCTTCTGCTCGGGGGAGAGCTTCAGGTCCTCGATCATTTTGAGGATGCCCTTGCCGTCACCGTGGTGCGGACCGTCCGGGGGAGGGGCCATTTCCTTGGCGGCCAGTGCTGTGGTGGCCAGCATCGCGAGTACTGCCATGATTGCGACTATGCGTTTCATCGTTGTTCTCCTTGCGTTGAGTGCTTGAGCGCGCTCAGCGAGTAAGTACGAAAAACGCGGCCTTCCGTTACATCCGCCTCAATAAATAAGCCCGGAAATTTTCTTCTCCAGCATTATGGAGAGGATGGTGCGGTCGGTTTCGATCATGCCTTCGGTGCTCAGCATGCCTACGTTTCGCATGGTCTGCTCGGGCGACTGGGCGATGATGCCGTCCGTGGGCTTCACCTTGACCCCGTGCAGCGAAAACAGCGCGGCCTGCACGGCTGTGCCCGCCGCCGTGGCCAGCTTGAGGGCGCAGCCCGCCTTGGCCCCGTCGCAGATGATCCCGGCCAGGTCCTCCATGAGGTTCTTGATGGCCCCGGCCACGTGGTGGACGTCCCCGCCCATGAGGTAGGCCACCCCGGCGGCAGCGCCCGCCCCGGCGGCCACCGAGCAGCCGCACACCGCCGAGAGCCTGCCGGTGTGGGCCTTCACGTAGGCGGTGATGATGTGGCTGACGGCGATGGCGCGCAGAGCCTCGTCGCTGGTGCAGGTCAGGTGGTCCTTCACGGCCCAGATGGGGAGGATGGCGGTCAGGCCGTGGTTGCCGCTTCCGGCGCTGCTCATGGCGGGCAGGGCCACGCCGTCCATGCGGGCGTCGGCTGCGGCGGAGGTCAGCATGCGTGCGGCCACGAACATGTCGCTTTTCATGAGGTTCTGGCGCACCAGGCGTTCGAAGGTCTTGCCCACGCCCAGGCCCGGGCCGTGTTTCAGGCCGTAGTCGGCCAGGGCCATGTTGTGGCGCACGCCGTCCTGCAGGAAGGCCAAGTCGTCGGCGTCCAGGGCGTCGGCCAGGTCCAGGAGCTGTTGCAGGCTCTGTTCCTTGAGCCAGGCCTCCAGTTCGGCCACTCCGCCCGAGCCGGCGCGCGCCTCGTGGAACAGAGGGCTGTCTTCCAGGTCCCGCCCGTCCAGGCGAAGCGACGTCAGATGGTCGTGGTGCTGCTCGATGACGGCTTCGCCCGCGTGTCCGTCCTGGCGTGCCTCGGCCTTGATGTAGATGCCGCGCCTGTCGGAGAGAAGATGCACGCGCACCAGCCCCTGGCGCAGCAGTTCGCGCGTGCGGGCCACGTCGGAATCGGTCAGTGGGGAGAGCACTTCGAGGCGCAGCATGGGGTCGCCGCCGGTTGCGCCCAGGGCGGCGGCGGTGTCCAGGCCGCACAGGCCTCCGGTGCCGGGGATGGTGACGGCCAGCCCGTTCTTGTAGATGTTGGGGTCCACCCAGACGTCGAGCGTGTCGAAGCGTTTGCCCGGCAGGAGCGACACGGCTGCGGCGGCCGCCAGGGCCACGGCCACGGGTTCGGTGCAGCCCAATGCAGGGGCGACTTCCAGACGAAGGACGTCTTTTACGGTGAAGGCCATGTGCGTCTCCTTGGGTTCAGGCTCGGGCGCGTCCGCCGGGCCTGGAGTTGGGACAAAACGGAGCCCTCGTCAAGCGCCATGGCGCTGCGGCGCACTGTCCTGTTGATTTCTCCGGGCTACCATGTATTTTGATGGCACCCGGCCGGATGCGCTGACGTGCAGCGCCGTTTGTGCGGTCGGCAGGAGGTGGTATGAAACAAGTTCTCGTGGCGGTTCTCGCACTCACGGCCCTGGCGTCCTGGGGATGCGGTCCGGTGAAGCCCATGACCGAGTCCGAGTTCAAGGGGTTCTGTTACCAGTACACCGGCAGTCCGCAGCAATCGTGCAACACCATTCCCATCTGCGACGAATATACCGTGGTGATGAACACCCGGCAGGCCTCCCTGCAGAAGTGCCTGGACGAGTGCAGCGCCGTCTACAGCCCGCAGCGCAGGCAGCACCTCGTCGACGACTGCGCGGGGGCGGCCCAGACCGCGCGCGACTGGTGCCAGCGTTACTGCAGGACGAACTACCCGCAATAGCGGGGAAGGACGACGTCCCCCAGCCGCAAGCCATTCAAACACAATTCCCGGAGGTACTCCATGGAATGGGTTGAGAAAGTGAAAAGCTTCTTCGCAGGAGAAAAAAAGGATCTGACCGATCCAGAGATTCGCAAGGAAGCCTTCTTCCTGCTGTCCGAACTGCACGGCACGGCCCGTTGGGACGAGTTCGCCATGATCGTGCGACAGACCATCATCACACGCCATCCCGTGCAGAAGCCGTCGTTTGCCGAGATGGAGGCCGAGATGCGAGAGGTGCACAAACTTTTCGAGCCCTGGCTGAACTGACACGAAAGGGCCGCCCAACAGGGCGGCCCTTTTTCACAGACATATTGTCGGTTTCCGTCATGCTTTCGCATCGACGACGGCAGGAACGACCATCCTGATCCCATAAGGGATTCCACAAGGGCGGAGCCCTTTGGCCGCCGGAGGCACTCTTTCGTCAGCCTCCCCGCGCTGCGCCTTCGCTGCCTTCCTCGCCGGAAGAACCATCCTGATCCCGTAAGGGATTCCACAAGGGCGAAGCCCTTTGGCCGCCGGAGGCCCTCTTTCTTCAGCTTCGCCCTTCATTGCCGAAATTCTCCGGCGGTTTGTCCGTCATGCTCTCGATACCCTTCGCCAGGCTAAGAGAACCATATGTTTTGTTTCTGAAAACATGTTCATGTTTTCAAAAACGCACCACTACTCTTCCTTCAGCTTCT
>JBKICU010000007.1:0-26252 GCA_046566965.1 Acidobacteriota bacterium | reverse complement strand
ATCTAGGTCGCGCTTCTGGTCGGTCTCGAACCGTTCGGGGAAGAGGCCCACGGACTTGAGCTTTTCCTTGTAGAGTTCGTAGTCGAACTGACCCTTGTCGTTCTGGAAGGCGGGGACGCGGGCGATTTCGGCCTGGAGCTCTGCCTGGGACACGGCCACGCCGAGCTTGGCGGCCTGGTCGAACAGCAGGACGCGGCCCACCATCTGCATGAGCACCTGGTTCTTGAAGCCGAAGCGCTCCAGGTCTTCCTTGCCGAGCTGGGGGTTCTGGGCCTGGGCTTGGCGCACAGCGCCTTCGTACTCTTCCATGAAGTCCTTGATCAGGATGGGCTTGTCGCCCACATAGGCCAGGACTCCGCCGGTGCTGCTCCGCTGGTCGCGGAAGGAGTACACGCCGAAGAACACGAACACGGCAATGATGGCGCCGAACACGGCTTTGATGACCCAGGACTGGGAATGCTGCCGGAGAAAATCCAACATGTGGGGAGGCTCCTTGGAAAACGTGGCTCAAGCCGTATGAAAACGGCGGCCGCCGGATATCCCGGCAGCCGCCGTCATGCATGACGGACGCTTTTTAGCGGTCGCTGCCGCCAACGGCGTTGAGCAAACCGCCCGCCAAAATAATGCTCAGCTCGTTTCCGGTCAAATCATTTGTGAGCTTCACCGTGAACTTGCCGTCCACGACGGCGTCCACCGGTTTGCCTGGCTTCATCTTGGCCACGGGGATGGCGATTTCGCCGCCCTGGGCCAGCTTGTCGTAATCGGCCTTGTCCACGAACATGAGCGGGAGGATGCCGAAGTTCACCAGGTTGGCGCGGTGGATGCGCGCCAGGCTCTTCACGATGACCGCCGTGACGCCCAGATGCCTGGGGCCGAGGGCCGCGTGCTCCCGCGAGGAACCCTGGCCGTAGTTTTCGCCGCCAACGATCACGCCGCCGCCCATCTCCTTGATGCGGGAGACGAACTCCTTGTCCACGTTGGTGAACAGGTACTCGGAGATGGCCGGGATGTTGGAGCGCAGGCTCATGATGTGCGTGCCGCCGGGCAGGATGTGGTCGGTGGTGATGTCGTCGCCCACCTTGAGGGCCACTTTGGAGGTGACGGTGTCCGGAGTCTTGCCGAAGCGCGACAGAGGCGCGATGTTGGGGCCGCGCCGGACCTCCACCTTGGAGCCGTCCTCGGGAGGATAGATGAACAGATGGCGGATGGAGGGCACCTTCTTGGGCATGAGCACCTTGGCCGGGGGCGTTCCCCAGGTGGCCGGGTCGGTGAACTCGCCGTTCAGGGCGGCGTGGGCGGCGGTCTGGGGGCTCACCAGGTAGACCTTGGCGTCCTGGGTGCCGCTGCGGCCCTCGAAGTTGCGGTTGAAGGTGCGCGCGGACACGCCGCCGGAGGTGGGGGAGCCGCCGTAGCCCAGGCAGGGGCCGCAGGTGCATTCCAGGATGCGCGCGCCCGCGTCCAGGTAGACCTGGAGCAGGTTCTCGTCGGCCAGCATCTTCAGCACCTGCTTGGAGCCGGGCGAGATGAGCAGATCCGTGCCGGGCTTGATGCGCTTGTCTTTCAGCATCAGGGCCACGGTCTTCAGGTCCGAATAGGACGAGTTGGTGCAGGAGCCGATGGCGGACTGGTCCACCTTGAGTCCGGCCAGGCTCTTGATGGTGGCCATGCGGTCGGGCATGTGGGGCTGGGCGGCCAGGGGCTCGAGCTTAGAGAGGTCGATGACGATCTCTTCGTCGTAGGTGGCCGAGGGGTCGGCCTTGAGGGGAGCGTAGTCCTCGGGGCGGCCCATGGCGGTCAGGAACTTCTTGGTGACGGCGTCCGAGGGGAACAGCGAGCCGGTGGCTCCCAGTTCCGCGCCCATGTTGGTGATGGTGGCGCGCTCGGGCACGGACAGGGTGGTAACGCCCGGTCCGGCGTACTCGAACACCTTGCCCACGCCGCCCTTGACGGTGAGCATGCCCAGAAGATGCAGGATGATGTCCTTGGCGGTGGCCCAGCCGGTCAGCTCGCCTTCCAGCTGCACCTTCACCACCTTGGGCATGGTGATGGCGTAGGGCTCGCCGGCCATGGCCAGGGCCACGGAGAGTCCGCCCGCGCCCATGGACAGGCAGCCCACGCCGCCCGCGGTGGGGGTGTGGGAGTCGGAGCCGATGAGGGTCTTGCCGGGCTTGGCGAAGTTTTCCAGGTGCAGCTGGTGGCAGATGCCGGTGCCGGGGGGCGAGAACACCGCGCCGTACTTGGCGGCCACGGTGCGCAGGAACTGGTGGTCGTCGGGGTTGCGGAAGCCCTGCTGCATGGTGTTGTGGTCCACGTAGCTGACCGAGAGCTCGGTCTTGACCCGGGGCACGCCGATGGCTTCGAACTGAAGCCAGGCCATGGTGCCGGTGGCGTCCTGGGTGAGGGTCTGGTCTATCCGCAGCCCGATTTCGGCTCCGGGCTTCATTTTGCCGCTCACGAGATGGGCGGCGATGATCTTCTGGGTGATGTTCTTGCCCATGGGTGGTCCTCGCATGTTCGTGAAAGTTTGGCCATGTGCCCCGGCTTTCACGAAGATGTCAAGGCCGGGCGACCCCGGAACGGCGCGTCAGGCCAGGGCGGAACAAGGCGTGGCGGGCCTTACGCGGAGGCGTAGCGCATCCGGCTCATACGGCCCTTGCGGAACTGGATCTCGAAATCCAGGCGCAGCTTCTCCTGCTTGGCGGCGTGGATTTCCTCGTGCCGGAAGACGCCCCCGGCCATGTCTTCCTGCTCGGCCAGGGAGCGCAACAGTTCCAGACACCGGGCGCGCTGCTCCTCGAAGTCAGCGATTTCCTTCTCGATGGCCGCGAATTCCTGTTCCATATCGACGACTTCGTTTTGCATGATCCGTCCTTAAGCTATTTGCTGACCGGGCTGACTGACCCGAAGTGGCCGCCGCTGTCAACCCGCGGCCCGGCAACGCAGACCTATACGGGTTTCCAAAGGGGCTCGCCCCTTTGGCCGCCGGAGGCTGTCTTCACTCCAACGGATGGCATATCCCGTACACCTCACGCGTAGCGGCGCCGCATCGTCTTCAACATGGCCTTCATGCGGTGGGTGTAGTCGTGCTGAGCCAATACTCGCTCTCGCGCCGCCGCGACCAGGGCCTCGCGCTCGCCGGGGTTGTCCAGCCAGTGCCGGACAAGCTCCGGGATTTCCGCCACGTCCCGGTAACAGACCACCTCGCGCCCCGGTTCGAACAAGGCGTCCATCTGTTCGCGATGGTCCGTGAGCAGAAAAGCCCCGCAGGCGGGCACGTCGAACACCCGCTGATTCACCGCGCCCTTCATCTGGAGGCTGGTGGCGTTGAAATTGACGCGCGAACTTGGATAAAAGCCGGGCAGATCAAGGGAGTAGTCCAGCGGCCCGTGGAACCGGAACCCGCCGGGAGGCAGCATGGAGCGCCAGCCGGAGTCCCCGGCGACAAGCGGCGAAAAGGGCGCGAGCGCGGCCACGCGTTCCAGCCGGTACAGGCGCGTGGCCTCCCAGGTGAGGGCCTGCTCCAGGTCCAGCCGGGCCTGGGCGTCGGGCAAGGCTTCCCAGAGCGCAGACAATTCGGGGGATTGGTCGCGCAAGTAGGCCAGGGCCTCGCGCTCCGGACTGGCCGCGAAGCCGGGCGCGGCCTCCAGGGCCAGATCCAGGGCGCGCGGATGCGGCTTCAGGCGCTTTTGCAGCGCGGCCAGGGGCCTCTGCATGGAATCGCCCACGAAGGACACCTCCGCGCCCCAGGACGGCTTTCCGGCCTTTCCCGGCGCGAACAGGGCGGTGTCCGCGGCCAGGGGCAGATGCGTGACCTGGTCGAAACCCATGGCCGACAGCGGGGCCACGGTGTCCGCGTCCCAGGTGAACACGGCGCACCAGGGGCTTGGCTGGCCGGGGAAGTCGTGCAGGATGAGGCGCGGGCTGTCCACGAACCAGGAGGCCAGCGGCAGGGCCAGCTTTTCGAAAAGCGACAGCAGGCGTCCCTGGGTGTCCAGGCCCAGGTGATTGACTGTGAGGGCGAAGTCCGGGGCGAACTGGACGGCAGCAGCAAGCAAACGCTCAACGAAGTCCGAGGTGCCGCGCCCGCCTTCGGGCAGGGGCAGCTCGAACGTCTGCCAGCCCAGGCGCGCACAGGCGCTCAGGATCTCGCGCTGCAGGAAGTAGCCGCTGGTGAACAGCAGTACGCGCGGCGCGGCAGACCGGAACCTGGGGATGCGGGCCTTGTCCCAGAAGCCGGGAGCGCCCTGGTCCTTGCGGGAAGCACACTGGGCTCCGCCCAGACCCGGCAGGGGCGCTGCCCCTGCACTCCGGCGGGCTCCGCCCTGCCCCCGCCAGGGGAGAAGCCTCCCCTGGACCCGGCTTTCCGCTTCGCGTCGTGCATGGATGGCTTGGGGCTGGCGACTGTCGCGCAAACCAATGCCGTTGCGAAGCGGAGACGGTGTGCAGAGCCCGGTGAACCTTGGACCCTTTGCCCGCCGGAGACTTTCCACGTCGCGAATTCCGCAGGCCGCTGAAATGCGCATGTTTTTCAAAAACGCGACGCTAGCGCCTGTCCTTGGACTTTTTTGAGGCGGGCTCGGCTTTCTGGGGCTTTTCCGCTTCCTTTTTCTTGCCAAGCTCGGCGATCTTGGCATTCAAGGCTTCCACCTGTTGCTTGTGCTGCGCGTTCAGCTTCTGGATGCGCTGCTCGTACTGGTTCTTCAGGTCCGCCTCGCGGGCGGCCATGTCGTCCTTTATCTTCTTGATCTCGGTCTCCTGGGCGGCCAGGAGCTGATTCTTCTGCTCGACCTGCTTCTTCAAGTCCTCGCCGGAGCATCCGGCCAGGAGCATCAGCGCAGCCAGAGAAATGAGCATGCGTTTCATGGGTGCTCCTACTTGTTTTTCTTGACCAGCTTGCCCTGGTCGTACACTTCGTCGCGCACCACGACGCCAGCGGCGTCATATTCCTTGAGCGGACCATGCAGCTTGCCCGCCTGGAATCCGGCCTCGGTGCGCAACTGGCCGGATTCGTCCCAGAGCCTGGACTGTTCCGACACCTTTCGTCCGTTCTGGAAGGTGGCCACGGTCTGCTCTTCAAGACGTCCGCCCTCTCCGAAGCGCTTGATGCTCCAGGTGTCGGCGGAAACGTCCACCTGCTCGGCCAACTGGCCGTTCTCGTACCAGACCTTGCTGGCGTTCAACTTGCCGGAGGAATAACGTGCCTCCAGCCGGACCTTGCCGGACTGGTGGAAATCCTGGACCAGGCCCGTGTAGGGGGTTTTGTCCCCGGTTTTGTAGATCAGGCCGCCGCGCTCCTCCATCTCTTCAGGGGAGGCCGCGCCCTGGGCCAGGGCGGAAGTGGCGCTGGCCGCCGCCAGCACAAAGACCAGCCACAGACCCAGACCCAGGACAGCAAACCGTGAAAAAGCGGAAAGTATGGTGCACATTCCGGGCAGGATACCCTCAAGGGGTTTTCGCTGGCAAGGGCCAAGCCCCGCTTGCATTCCAGAGGGGATGGCATTAGTTTGCCTTGCTCCATGGCAGAGACCATGACCATCCGGGAGTTTCCACATCCATGAACGTCCCCACGACGCAAAAGCGCGACAAATCCTCGTCCTTTCTTACCCCTCACCGCGAAGACCTGGTGGTGGTGGGAATATGGGTGCTGAGCCTGGTTCCGGCGTTTCTGATCTCGGTGTTCAAGAAGGACCCGCTCTATGCCTCCTTCATCACCATCCTGATCCAGTTCCTGGCGTCCTTCGGCACCGTCACCCTGTTCGGCGTGATCACCCAGCTCGTCTGTTACCGCTACATCGAGTCCTCGGAAGTCCACGACCGCATGATGGACGGCCTGTTCTACGGATTCCACGCAGGCATGATCATCTGGATGCTCTACGCCTTCTTCACCATGCTGTTCGGACTGCGCACCGTGGGCGAGATAAACACCCTCATCGGCTTTTTCGGCATCATGTGCATCCTGAGCTGCATCGTGGGCATCCTGGTCGGATTCGTGGTGGGCAACGTGGTTGAGCGCAAACGATCCAAGGGATTCTAGGTGCGCGTTCTTTTCTGCGGCGTGGGCGAGGCCTTCGACGAAGCCCATCCCAACACTTGCCTTCTGGTTGAGGCCACCGGCCAGGGCCAGCGGCGCGAAATCCTGCTGGACTGCGGCTTCACCGCCCCCTACGCCTATTGGCGGCACGGTCCGTCCCTGAACGCCTCCCCGGACGGGCCGGACCTTGTGTGGATATCACACTTCCACGGGGATCATTTTCTGGGTTTCCCCGCCCTGGCCGCCCGCATGATGCAGGCGGGACGCAGCCGCGAACTCCTGGTGGCCGGACGCCAGGGCGTGGGCATGGCCGTGACCAGAGCCCTGGATCTGGCCTACCCCAACCTGCGCGAGAAGCTCGGCTTTCTCCTGTCCTACCGGGAATGCGAACCCGGCGAACCCATGGAACTGCTGGGCCTGACCCTCACCGGGGCCTACACCACCCACAACGAGCCCTGCCTGGCTCTGCGCCTGGAAGACGACGCGGCGAGCCTGTACTATTCCGGCGACGGAGCGCCCGCCCCGGAATGCCTGGCCCTGGCCTGGGGAGCGGGGCTCATCGTGCAGGAGACTTTTTCGCTGGCTCCGGGAGCCGCCGGGCACGGCTCCGTGGAGGAAATCGTGGAACTGGCCCGCATGGCCAATCCGGGAGCGCTGGCCCTGGTCCATCTTGAGCGCTCGCTTCGCGCGGACCGCATGCCTGAAGTCATCGCGGCCCTGGACGGGGCCGGGTACGTGGCCCAGGCCGGAAGCATCCACGACGTAGCCTCCTTCTGAAAAACCAACCTGGGCGGCTGTCCCGTCCGCCCCGCTTTTGCGCACCCGTGGCGCACCACGTAATCCGTTCGCGCTGCTGAAGCGCACCCCTCAAGAGAACCATTTTGTTGTCAGTGAGAAACATGTTCATGTTTCGCACAACCGCGACACTTGCCGCCTCAAGCTGACCCCGCGTTCTCCCAGGCCACCGGAAAGCGCAGCCTGAAACGCGCTCCGCCCGGCGAATCCACGCTTACCCCGCCCTTGAGCTGTTCCGCCAGGGACACCACCAGTTGCAGGCCCAGGGTTTCCGGGGCGGCGAGGTTCACTCCCGGAGGCAGTCCCTCGCCGTCGTCCTCGACCTCCACCCGCACCTCGCCCTCGTCCAGGGCGGCGGACACGCGCAGCGTGCCCCGCGCGCGGCTCCTGAAGCCGTGCTTGATGGCGTTGGTGGCCAGCTCGTTCAGGATGAGCCCGAAGGGGATGGCCTGCTCCAGGCTCAGGGGGATGTCCGCCGCGTCCAACACCAGGGAGATGTCCCGGTCGCCCTTGCAGGCCGACACCAGCCTGGGCAGGAACTGGCGCAGGTACTCTCCCAGGTCCAGCCCGGAAAAATCCCGGGAGCGGTACAGCTGCTCGTGGATCATGGCCATGGATGCGATGCGCCCCCTGCTCTCGTCCAGCACGCCCTGCGCGGCGGGATGAACCACGGCCTGCTTCTGAAGGTTCAGGAGGCTCGAGATGATCTGGAGATTGTTCTTCACCCGGTGGTGGATTTCCCGCAGCAGGACCTCCTTCTCGTGAAGCGACGCCTCCATGCGCTCCTCGGCGCGTTTGCGCTCCGAGATGTCTATGGTCACCTGCACGCGGACCATGCGCCCGTCGATCCAGCGCAGGGCCTTGTCGTGGTTCAGGCCCCACAGGCCGGTGATCGGGTTCATGTCCTCCCAGACCACGGTTTCGTCCGGAAGTTCCCCGGCGAGCCCGGCCCCGGGAATCCAGCAGTTGTCGCAGACGGTTTCCCTGTCCCGGAAAGCCCGGTAGCAGGTCTCCCCGGTGCAGTCGCGACGGAAGGCATCCTTCATGGCCTTGTTCATGAAGAGGATCTCGTGTGTCTCGATGTCCACCAGGTTCACCGCCGCGCTCAGGCCGTCCAGGATGGCGGCCAGGGTCTTGTTGGCCTCGGTGACCAGTTCTTCGTCGCGCTTTCTGGCGGTGATGTCGCGGGCCAGCCCCAGGATGTACTTTTGGCCGCCCGCCTCCAGGAACACCACGCGCAGGTCAACCGGAAAACTGCCGCCGTCCTTGCGGCGATGGCGCGTCTCGAAGCAGGCCCTGCGCTCGGTGGAGATGCTGCGCGCGAATGTCGCCAGCGTCTGGGGAGACTGCATCACGTCCAGATCCATGATGCTCATGCCCAGAAGTTCCTCGCGGCTGAAGCCGGTCTGCCGCTCCGCCTCCGGGTTCACCTCCAGGAACCGTCCGCGCAGGTCGCTCAGGTAGATGGCGTCCCCCGCGTTCTCCACCAGCAGCCGGAAGCGTTCTTCGCTGGCGCGCAGGGCCTTTTCGGCGTCCTTCAGCGCGCGGATGTCCACATCAAGGCAGTATTGGACGGTTTCGCCGTCCGCCGTGGTCACCACGCTGTGGGTCGAGAACACCGGGACGTCCGAGCCGTCCTTGTGCATGAGGGTCAGTTCCGAGGCGGGCAGGGGCTGGCCCGTCTCCCCCATCCGGCGGATGGCCTCCCGGACCTCCCCGCGCATGTGGGGCGGGATGATGAGGTCCACCAGGTTCCTTCCCAGGGCCTCCTCCCGGGTATAGCCGTAGATGGCCTGCGAGGAGTCGTTCCAGTAGTTGATGGTGCCGTCGGACGAATAGCCCTGGATGGAAACCGCCTCCACCTGGTCCATAAGGATGCGGTAGCGCTCCTCGCTGGTCCGCAGGCGCGCGGCGGCGCGTCTCGCGCGCGCGAGCATGGCCAGCAGGACCGCCACGGCCAGGGCCAGGACGGCCGCCAGAACCAGGGCCTCGGCGGGCCAGGGACCGGCTCCGGACGCTGGGGAAGGCGAAACCTGGGCCAACGCCGCGCCAGACGCCGCGCACAGACACATTCCCGCCGATGCCAGGAACGAAATCCCCCTCGGAACGCGCGTTCGGTTCTTGGCCGCCATGCAGTACTCTTGCCGGATAGCTGTGTATGCAACTGGTTTATATTGATGCGCCCGTCCATTTACATCACGAACATCATTCCTTGTCGATACTCTTTCTCCTCTCCCCGTCTTCTAGAGACTTGATTTTTCCACGTAGGCGCGCACGTCGAATTTGCGTTCCAGTCCCTTGTAATTCATATAGCGGACCTGCCCGAATATGGGCCGCTCCACCCAGGGCCGGTCGTGAACGCCACCGATGGACCAGGCGATGCCCGCGTAGCCGTTGGGGTCGCGCCCATCCAGCGACCAGCGGTCGTTCAGCTCCACGGCCACGGCCTGGGCCGCTTCTGCGCTCGGGGTCCACTCCAGAATCTTCTTTCCCCAGTACATGCGCATGTAGCCGTGCATCTTGCCGGTGAGCCTCATCTCCAGCTGGGCTGCGTTCCAGGCGGGGTCGTGGGTCTCCCCTGCTTCCAGCTGTTCCTTCGTATATATGTAGGGACGCGGATCGTGCGCGTGGCGCTCGAGGGTCTTTCTGGCCCACTCGGGATAGCAGGAGGTCTGGTCGTAATCCTGACGATGCAGGCAGAAGTTGTCGGCCAGCTCCCGGCGCACGATGAGCTCTTCCAGAAAGGCCTCCTTGTCCGCTGCTTCGGCACTGCCGGACGCGGCCTCCAGGGCGGCGCGCTGTGCCGACAGCATGCCGAAGTGCAGCCAGGGCGACAGCCCGGACTGTCCGTTGCGGGAGGGGTCGTTGCGGTTCAGGGCGTAGCCGTGAAGCCCGCCCCCGGTGAAGGCGTCCAGGGCGCGGCGGGCCTCAGCCTCGCCGGGCGCGAAATATCGCGGCCGGGGCGCGCCGGGCAGGCCTGGTATGCCCCGCTCCACCCGCTCCCAGGTCCACTGGGGGAGTGCTTTCGCGCCGGTCGCATCCAAGGGCCGCAGCGGCGGGATGCCGGGAAACGGTTCCAGGAACTCCGGCAGCAGACGGTGGATTTTGGGGCGGATGGTGCGGGCCATGTACTCGCACTTGTCCGAGGCCACGAAACAGGGGACCACGTTCCGGGCGTCCACCTCATGGACCGGACAGGACACGGCCTCCCCTGCCCGGGCCAGCCAGCTTCGCTTGTGGCGCAGGGGATCGAAGTCCGTGACCAGGGCGGCGGCGTCCAGATCGCGGGCCAACTGCGCCACGCGTGCGGGCGGGTCGCCCAGAAGCTCCACGAAGGGGATGTTTGCGGCCTTGAACTCCCCGTGAAGCTCCTTCAGGCCGTCCACCAGGAAGCGAAAGTGCGAGGCCGCGGCCTGGGGGTAGGCCGGGTCCAGGCAGTGGACGACCACCAGCCCCCTGTCGCGGCTCGCAGCCATGGCAGCGGCGAAAAGGAGCGCCCAGTTGTCGCGCATCCGATGGTCGCGATGCATCCAGTACAGGACCGGGCCTGTTCCCTCGCTTCCCTTGGACGCGAGGCGTCCGCGCCGCATGTTCATGAGGTTGTGCATGCGCTCTTATGCGTGATAAGGGACGTATTGCAAAGAACTTGCGCACAGGGTAGAAATTTCGATCATTCCGGAGAATCCCCCGGATATACAGGAGAATGTCATGCCCTCGTTCGATGCCGTCAGCAAGGTGGACCTTCAGGAAGTGGACAACGCCGTGAACAACACCGTCAAGGAGATAGCCACCCGCTTCGACTTCAAGGGGTCGAAGACCGAGATCAGCCTGGACAAGAAAACCAAGGTGCTGTCCGTGGTCACCGAGAGCGAGATGCGCGCCAAGGCCGTGCGCGACATGCTCATCGGCAACTTCGTCAAGCGCAAGGTGGACACCAAGAGCGTCGAGTTCGGCGATCCCAAGCCCGCCGGCGGGTCGCTCATGCGCCTGGAGTGCAAGATCAAGGAAGGCATCGAGAAGGACGTGGCCAAGAGGATCACCAACCTGATCAAGGAATCCAAACTCAAGGTCCAGGCGCAGATCATGGACGACCTGGTGCGCGTCACCGGCAAGAAGATCGACGATCTCCAGGCCGTGATGAGCCTGCTGAATGGCGCGGACCTGCCTACGCCCATCCAGTACGTGAACATGAAAAGCTGATCCGAGGAAAGCCCATGAAACCCTCCCTCTCTGCGCGACCGGTCCTCTTCGTCCTGTGCTGCGCGGCCCTGCTGGCCGGATGCGCCGGGGCACAGCGCCCGCTGACCCTGGAAGAATTCTACGGCTTCTGCTGGCCCGCGCAGATCGACTACAATTGCTCGGACGACGGCCTGTGCCAGACCTACAAGGACTATCTGGCCCAGGAACACGCCAGCAAGGCGGAGTGCATCAAAGGGTGCAACCAGTTGCAACTGATGGAGTGGCGCCAGAACAACCTGGGCAACTGCCAGCCCGCCATCAACAATGCCACGGACTGGTGTGAAAAATACTGCCGTCTCTACTTCGACTACGGCCCTCCCTCCGAGGCGCAGGGCCAGCCCCAGGCGCAGCCGCAGCCGTAAAGCGGCCCGCATGGTTCGCGCAATCGCCCAGGCTTGCCCGAGGGCTCGGCCACGGAGCCTGTGCCAAAAAAGAGGCGTGCGGGAAACGATTCCCGCACGCCCTCGTATTTGAGTCCGAAGACCGATTCCCGCCGTGACTTCGACGAATCAGCCGGACGCAGGCGTGCCGAAGGGAGCGCAGACGCGCCTCAGGCTTCGGCCGAAATAGAAATCCAACTCCTCGCTGGCGATTCCCGCACGCTGGCGGAAGGCCTCGCGGAAGGCCGCTTCGGCCGATGCCAGCCCGGCCAGGCTTTCGCGCGCTGCCACGTCCCCCCGGGCGGCCTTCCTGGCCAGACCCACGGCCATGGCCGCGGGCCAGGTGAGCTCGTGGAACTCCACCAGCTCCCAGAGCCCGCCACCCGGAGCGATCATGTCCGCCCTGGTGGCGCGCTCTTCGCGGTAGAGGCCCTCGATGGCCGTGGTCTCCTCGCAGAACAGGGCGCGGCATTCCACGGGACGCCAGTCATGGATGGCGCAGGCTTTGAGCGCGGCGTCGTGGAACCTGCAGGAGAAGCCACTGCCGCGCCCGGCCAGCTTCACCAGCTCGCAGGCCAGCGTGGTCAGCCCGCCCGCCACGTTTTCGTGCACCACTTCCCCGGCCCGCAGGGTGACCAGGTCCCTTCGCAGGATCTTCCCGGCCTCTACCAGGGGCAGATCGGCCCGGTGCAGGGCCGGGCCGCCGCTCTCGCAGCAACGCCCGCAACGGCGACAGACCGGCAAGCCTGAAATTGATGTTTCTGCCATGAGTGCTCATCCTGTCGCTTTCTATTTGTGAAATTCCTAACGAATAAATTCCAGCCTCGCAAGCCCGCGTCGGAACGCAACCCTCGGAAAGTCGCATCAGTACTTGCAAAACCGGGCATCTGCGCGTTTGAAGCCGCCACGGAATTTCCTTTGCAGGCCACGAAGAACCATGTTAGAAAGTTCACGCGCGTGGTACTTTCGGAGGATTGACAGTAATCCCGGTTACTTCTATACGCTTTGTCCATCCCCAGGCCATTTTCGCGCCATTGGCCCGCACTGGCGGGTCTGTGGGCATTACGTCGGGAAAACGTCGCATCCGCACGGGCGGGGCGCGATTTTCGTAAACAGGGCTGTAACTCTTACAACTCTTTTTTGGAGGAACACATGGCGAAACACCCGACCCCGTTGCTGGATCAGCTTGAAAGCGGTCCGTGGCCCAGCTTCGTTTCTGACATGAAGCAAGCTGCGGAGCTGCGTCACACGAACCCCAAGGGCGTCAATCAGCAGATTCCCGAGGACGTCATCGACGACCTGCTGGGCCTGCTGGAAATGTCCTTCGAGGACGGAACCACCCACTGGAAGCACGGCGGCATCGTGGGCGTGTTCGGCTACGGCGGCGGCGTCATCGGACGCTACTGCGACCAGCCCGAAAAATTCCCCGGCGTTGCCCACTTCCACACCGTGCGCCTGGCCCAGCCTTCCGGCCTCTTCTACAAGGCCGACTACCTGGAAGAGCTGTGCGACCTGTGGGACATGCGCGGATCCGGCATGACCAACATGCACGGCTCCACCGGCGACATCATCTGGCTGGGCACCACCACCCCCCAGCTGGAAGAGATCTTCTTCGAACTGACCCACAAGCACAACCAGGACCTGGGCGGCTCGGGCTCCAACCTGCGCACCCCCGCCTGCTGCATGGGCATGTCCCGCTGCGAATTCGCATGCTACGACACCCAGCTGATGTGCCACACCTTGACCAATGAATACCAGGACATGCTGCACCGCCCGCAGTTCCCCTACAAGTTCAAGTTCAAGTTCGACGGCTGCCCCAACGGCTGCGTGGCCTCCATCGCCCGCTCCGACTTCTCCGTCATCGGCACCTGGAAGGACGACATCAAGATCGACCAGGCTGCGGTGAAGGCTTACGTCGGCGGCGAAATCGCCCCCAACGGCGGCGCTCACGCCGGCCGCGACTGGGGCAAGTTCGACATCCAGAAGGAAGTCATCGGTCTGTGCCCCACCCAGTGCATGAGCTACGAGGGCGGCAAGCTGGAGATCGACACCAAGAACTGCTACCGTTGCATGCACTGCATCAACGTCATGCCCAAGGCCCTGCGCATCGGTGACGAGCGCGGCGCCTCCATCCTGATCGGCGCCAAGGCCCCGATTCTGGACGGCGCTCAGATGAGCTCGCTGCTGGTGCCCTTCATCCCCGCCGACGATCCGTTCGACGAGATCAAGGAAGTCATCGAGTCCATCTGGGACTGGTGGATGGACGAAGGCAAGAACCGCGAACGCCTGGGCGAGACCCTGAAGCGCCTCGGTTTCCAGAAGGCTCTGGAAGTCTGCGGCATCAAGGCTCAGGCTCAGCATGTCAAGGAACCCCGCACCAACCCCTACATCTTCTGGAAGGAAGATGAGGTGCCCGGCGGCTGGACCCGCGACATCAACGAATACCGCAAACTGCACCAGCGCTAAAAGGGGGAACAAATATGGCGTTCGTCTCTTCCGGGTACAATCCCGACAAGCCGATGGAGAACCGTATTTCCGACATCGGACCTCGGTTCTATAAAGACTTCCTGCCTCCGGTTCTGGAGAAAAACTACGGCAAGTGGGTTTCTCACGAAATCCTCGAGCCCGGCCTGCTGGTTCACGAAGCCGAGAGCGGCGACAAGGTCTACACCGTGCGCGTGGGTTCCGCCCGCCTGGTGTCCACCGAGTACATCCGCGAAGCCTGCGCCATCGCCAAGCAGTACGCCGACGGCTACCTGCGCTGGACCACCCGCAACAACATCGAGTTCATGACCCCTTCGCTTGAGACCGCCAAGAAGCTGAAGGCCGACCTGAACAGCCGCAAGTTCGACAAGGGTTCCTTCAAGTTCCCCGTCGGCGGCACCGGCGCGTCCATCTCCAACATCGTGCACACCCAGGGTTGGATTCACTGCCACACCCCGGCCACGGACGCTTCCGGCACGGTTAAGGTCATCATGGACGAGCTGTTCGACGAGTTCACCAACATGCGTATGCCCGCCATCGTGCGCGTGGCCGTCGCCTGCTGCCTGAACATGTGCGGCGCCTGCCACTGCTCCGACGTCGCCGTCGTGGGCTTCCACCGCAAGCCGCCCCTCATCGACCACGAGTACCTGGACAACATGTGCGAGATCCCCCTCGCCATCGCGTCCTGCCCCACCGGCGCCCTGAAGCCCGGCAAGACCGATCTGCCCGACGGCAAGAAGGTCAACACCATCCTGGTGAACAACGACCGCTGCATGTACTGCGGCAACTGCTACACCATGTGCCCCTCGCTGCCCCTTTCCGACAAGGAAGGCGACGGCGTGATCATCATGGTCGGCGGCAAGGTGTCCAACAGGATCTCCATGCCCAAGTTCTCCAAGGTGGCCGTTGCGTTCATCCCCAACGAGCCTCCCCGCTGGCCGACGCTGGCCAAGGTCGTGAAGAAGATCATCGAGGTCTACGCGGCCGAAGCCAACAAGTACGAGCGTCTGGGCGATTGGGCCGAGCGCATCGGCTGGGAGAGCTTCTTCGAGAAGTGTGAACTGGACTTCACCCACCACCTGATCGACGACTTCCGCGATCCGGCTTACTTCACCTGGCGCCAGTCCACCAACTTCAAGTTCTAGCAGTCTAATACCGGAGGCGCGGGCCTTAAAACCCGCGTCTCCGGAAACTCCAAGCGAGGTATATATGGACGAAGCACAAGCCAGGCAGCACATTGTCGACACCCTGAAGTCGAAGACCAACAAGTCCAAGTTCTACCTGAAGGACTTCTACGCCTTCCTGCCCGACATGAAGAAGATGGAAGTCGGCAAGCTGGTGAACAAGATGGTTGCCGAAGGTACCCTGGAATACTGGTCCTCCGGTTCCACCACCATGATCGGCCTCAAAGGCGCCGGCAAGCAGCACGCCACCGAAGAAGGCGAATAGCCTCAAGCGGCGCAACACCTTTCTCCGCGGCCCGCGCCGTTCCCTCCTCATGGCCTCGGTCGTGATGCGAACAGGCGCGGGACGTGGACAGCAACGCATGGGGCCGGAAGGTCCTCCTTTTTCATGACCCGCATTCCCCGTCTCGTGTTGGCCGGTCTTTCCGGCGGATCGGGCAAGACCATCGTCTCCCTGGGACTCACCCGCGCCTGGGTGAACCAGGGCCTTCGCGTTGCCCCCTTCAAGAAAGGCCCCGACTACATCGACGCGGCCTGGCTCGGCCTTGCGGCCAGGCGTCCGGCCTGCAACCTGGACCCCTTCCTGTTGGACGAGCCGGCCCTGGCCGGACTGTTCGCCCAAAAGTCCGAAGGTGCCGACCTGGCCTTCACAGAAGGCAACCGGGGGCTTTTCGACGGCGGCGACGCCCTGGGAACCTTCTCCACCAGCCAGCTGGCCAAATGCCTGCGCGCCCCCCTGATACTGGTCATCGACGCAACCAAGATGACCCGCACCGTGGCCGCCGTGGTGCAGGGCTGTGCCAATTTCGAGCCGGGCCTGCATCTGGCCGGAGTCATCCTGAACCGCACAGCAGGCGAGCGCCACCGCCGCATCCTCAGGCAATCCATCGAGCACTACACGGACGTTCCGGTCCTGGGCGAGCTGCCCAAGTTGCGCGAGAACCCCATCCCCGAGCGGCACATGGGCCTCATATCCAACCGTGAATACGACGGCCAGGAGGCCATTCTGGAAGGCATCGCCAGGACGATGGGGGACTGCTGCGATCTTTCGCGCCTGCTGGAAATCGCACGCGACGCCGCCCCGCTGCCGCAAGGTCGCCAGGACATCTGGCCCGCTCGGGTCAGCACGGCCACGCCGCGCATCGGCTACGTCCTGGATGCCGCGCTGTGGTTCTACTACCAGGAGAACCTGGAGGCGCTTCGCCGTGCCGGTGCGGAGCTTGTGGAAGTGAGTCTGCTTTCGAGCGATTCGTGGCCGAAGCTGGACGGCCTGTACCTGGGGGGCGGATTCCCGGAAACCCAGGCACGGGCGCTGGCCGACAACGCCGGGGTGCGAGCCCGGGTGCTGGAACTCTCCCGCGCTGGGCTTCCCATCTACGCCGAATGCGGCGGCTTCATGTACCTGTGCGAGGAACTGCACGCCGAGGGGACCATCTACCCCATGGCCGGAGTATTCCCGCTCGCCACCACGCTCTGCGCCCGCCCCCAGGGCCTGGGCTACGCAGAGGCCACCGTGGTGGCGGACAATCCCTTCCACCCTGTAGGGACCACGCTCAAGGGGCACGAGTTTCACTACTCGCGCTGTCTGGCCCAGTCCCACTACACCGGGCACGGCGACAGCCCGGTCTTCGCGCTGCATATGGAACGAGGGTCCGGGATGCTCGGGGGCATGGACGGCGTGGTCTCTGGCAATACCTTCGCTGCCTATACCCACATCCACGCGCTGGGCGCGCCGCACTGGGCCGAGAACTTCGTCCGGGCAGCATCGCGCGCCAAGGCTGCACGCACGGGCTCAGGCTCCTGAGCCACGAAGCGGTCATGATCCAGCCTGAGGACACCCCTGACACGTCCCGCCAGATCCTCGCCCCGCACCTAGAATCCAGACCTGCAGCCCGTTTGGCTTCGTATGCCGGGACGCCTCCCGCGGGCCGCCTGAGCGCTTTTTCGTCGAGACCGGGGCTGACCGTCTCCTCTTCCAGCCTGGAACGGGCCGGGCCTACCCCAACATCCAGAACGCGCTTCAGCATTTTCGCCAGGTTTTCACTCAGGCCGCTTCGCCTCCCACAGGGGTTTTGCCGGACAGCAGCGCCTCGAACTGCGCGGCATCAAGCACTTCGGTCTTGAGAAGCTGGCTGGCAATGGCCTCCAGCTGCTCCTTGTGCTCTTCCAGGATTCCCCTGACCCGTCGCCTGGAACCTTCCAAAAGCTCCCGAATCTCCGCGTCCAACTGGGCCGCCGTGGATTCGCTGTACTCCTTGCCCAGCAGCGGAGCCTGTTCGGGGCTTAAGAACATGGGGCGGTTCTGCCGCGGATAGGTGGACAGCCCAAGGGTCTCGCCCATGCCGTATTCGGCCACCATGGCCCTGGCGATGTCCGTGGCGCGTTGCAGGTCGTTATGCGCGCCTGTGGATATCTCGTTGAAGATCAGCTCCTCGGCCACGCGGCCCCCCAGCAGGACGTCGATCTTCCCGAGGAGTTCCTGCCGGGTCATCAGGTAGCGGTCCTCGGTCGGAAGCTGTTGAGTATAGCCCAGAGCCCCGAGTCCGCGCGGCACGATGGATATCTTGGACACCTTGTCCGAGCCGGGAGTGAATGCGGCCACCAGGGCGTGCCCGGTCTCGTGATAGGCCACGATCCGCTTTTCCTTGGGATTTATCACCCGGTTCTTCTTTTCCAGGCCCGCGATGACCCGGTCCACGGCTTCGTTCAGGTCCTCCATCTCCACGGATGTCTTGCGCCGGCGCGCGGCCAGAAGCGCACCCTCGTTTATGATGTTGGCCAGGTCCGCGCCGGAGAAGCCCGGCGTCTTTTGCGCCAGCTCGTGCAGATTCACGTTCGGCGAGAGCTTCACGTTCTTTGCGTGAACTTGCAGGATCTCCTCGCGCCCCTTCACATCGGGCTTGTCCACCAGCACCTGGCGGTCGAAACGCCCGGCGCGCAGCAATGCCGGGTCCAGGGTTTCCGGGCGGTTCGTGGCGGCCATGATCACCACGCCCACGCGCGGGTCGAATCCGTCCATCTCCACCAGCAGCTGGTTCAGGGTCTGCTCGCGCTCGTCGTGACCGCCCATCACGGCCATGCCTCGCGCCTTGCCGATGGCGTCCAACTCGTCGATGAAGATGATGCACGGGGCCTTCTGGCGAGCCTGGGTGAACAGTTCGCGCACGCGCGACGCGCCCATGCCCACGAACAGCTCCACGAACTCCGAGCCGGAAATGAAGAAGAACGGCACCTTGGCCTCGCCCGCCACGGCCCGCGCCAAAAGCGTCTTGCCCGTGCCGGGAGGCCCCACCAGCAGAACGCCCTTGGGCATGCGGCCGCCCAATTCCTGAAAGCGCTCAGGCTCCCTCAGAAAGTCGATGATCTCCTTGAGTTCCTCCTTGGCCTCGTCGCAGCCCGCCACGTCCGCGAAAGTGGTGTTCAGGTCGGACTCAGCCACGATCTTGGCCTTGCTGCGCCCAACGCCCAGCAGCTGGTCCCCCGGACTGAAGCGCTTCATGAGGAAGAACCAGATGCCGAAGAAGATCACCGCCGGGAGCACCCAGCTCATGAGGTCGCGCAGGAAGGTGGACTCGGGCTGCCCCCGGAAATCCACGTTGTACTTGGTCAGCTCCTCGGAGATTTCCGGGTCCACGCGAAGCGCGACGAAGCGCTGCTCGGACTCCACGCCATCGGCAACGATCTTCATCTTGCCTGATAGCGCCCCCTGCCCGATGGCCACTTCCTTGATGTTGCCCGCCTTCAGCTCCTTGAGGAACTCGGAGTAGGCCAGGGTCTTGGGGCCGTAACTGCGGGCGTAATAGTCCTGGATGAGTGAGAGGGCCAGGAAGGCCGCGACGACATACCAGAGCGTGAAGTGATGTTTCTGTTCCATGCACGTTCCAAGGGTTTGCTATTTCTTCGATTCTCACAAGATACGGCCAAGCGGGGGGCTGGTCAAGCAGGGTCCGGGCGAGGGGGCGGGGTGATTTTCAACTTTCTTCCCACATAGCGCTATGTGGGGTGAAATATAAACGCGCTTGCATATCCTACGGGGCACCTTGGCTGGGAAGCGGGATCAAGACCGACAGGTCGCTGACAGATTAAACCTGTAACGACACAGATAACAAGGAGAAGGCATGAGCGAGAGAACGGACGACCCGACATTCAAGTACTACGACTACGACGCTGCCCAAAAGGACAATTTTAGTTTTGGCGGGCACATGTACTACACCACAAATGACGAGAAGATGTTTCTGGCTCCCCAGGGGGAGCTAAACCAACCGGTTGAAATCGATCCCAATCAAGCAATTGGAATCAAGGGCCAACTTGCACAGGACCGGGCCAACAAGGAATATGCCAAGAATCTGGATTACACACAGGATGGTTCACTAGGCATGGACGCGAGAGGGGAGGAGAAGATATCCGAAGATTTCGCCAAGGGTTTCTTCGCGATGCCTGAGGGAGACAACCCCTATCAAGGGCACTCGGCAAGTTATCAGTTTGGTCGTTTTGCTGGGGAATTCACTCCAGCCTGGGATGAGGGAAGACAGGCTGGCGCAACTGGCTACGACATTGGTCAGAAGTACTACAATGGCCAGCCCGTCGAGGGGCACGACATTTTCAAATTCGCAAAACACTTTGGCAAGGCTGGGTTGGAACTTGGAGGTGCAAAAGCCCTCAATGGTGGAATAAAATGGCTTCGTAGGCCATAAAATCATACACCGTAGGCTTGTAGCGGCAAATAACCACGCTGCTGCAAGCCTACACGTTCTATTTGGGCACTTTTGTGCAATATATCTCTTTAAATTGCCTGGATGTATCGTCAAACACTGCCCCGTAGGCAAAACCAAATAGAAACACCAATACGGCGAAAATGGCACGTTTAGCTCGATAACTCATGCCCGGACCCCCAAAACACACATCGCAACATCGACAAAAACATAGGCACTACGACCTAGCATAAATGTCAACACAACAAGTCCCCATGTTCTATACCCAGGCTGTTGACCAAGAGGTACTCCCCTTTTTTCATCGTGCACAACCATTGCAAACAATATTATCCAAAACAAGAGGAAGACCCCAGTCGCACCACCAATAACACCCATACCCACTCCCCACTGCTTGCATCAGTAATCCAATCCTAAACCTCACACACCAGTAGCCCCCGCATACTTATCAGCATCGCATGAGCACGCCCACACCAGAAATAAAGTTGCTGACTTTCATCCCATTAGAACGGCTGACATCACTCCATATCCCATGCCTGCCCCCGACACTTCTTCTTGAGCCTTGACGCGCTTCCTCATGCTCGCCGCTCACGCCCTCCTCTGATACAAATATCAACTATTTTCAACTTTCTTCCCACATAGCGCTATGTGGGGTGAAATAAAAACGCGCTTGCATATCCTACGGGGCACCTTGGCTGGGAAGCCAGGGAATACCACCTCTCAAGGAGGAACCCCGTATGCCTTATCCCACTCAGGCAGGCACTGCCGATCCCACCGCCATGGGGGCGATGGACGAGCAGGCCCGCAAACGCCTCGTCTACGAGCGCTACCTGGATCACATCTCAGGTTTCGCCCCCGGCGAGTCCGAACTGTCCGACGAGGAGATCATGCGTCGTTAGTTCTTCGCCGCTACTGACTCAATCTGACTCCAACATCAACAAATTGCAAAGGAGTATTACAAATGGGGTATGATAAAGATGGATTAAAAATTCAAGGGTACAACCTTGCAGACGATGCAGACAGTGTACTCGGACCGGTAACTCTCAATGCTGCGTCAAATACCCCGACTATTGATTCGGCGTTCTCGAATCGCGATGAAGGTGGTAACATTGTTTTTCCCGGGAGGTATTCCGGCAGAGAGGAACCAGCATTCAGACAGCCCACGGAGACTGCACACCCTTCAGGGGAGGGTTACAAGGGAAACTCGTCATGGCCGCCCAAGAATGAAGACGGGAGCTACCAACTTGCACCAGGAGCCAAATTGAAATTTGGAACTCCATCACATCTAGAAGCCAACACCGCTGGGGCGGTACTCTCTGCAGTCGGAGGCATGATCGCCACTCGAGCAATGGTAGCCGGCAACCCTGCACTCTCCACAGGCGCAACCGTAGGAGGCGGAGTTATTGGGGCGGCATCTTCTGAATCTATTCAAGATCTAATTCGGCAGGGGAAATATCCTCACGTCGAGATTGGAGGCGGCGGGAGTACAAGCGCGATAAGCGCCCAGGATTATCCGAATGGCAACAGGATGGATGACTAACAGTACATTTTTACAAGTGGCAGGCGAAAGCCTGCCACTATTTCTCGCAATGCCTAATTCTTGAGATATAAAACGACATGCCTAGTAATTGTAATAGCCACGAATCCGCCCACCACTAACACAATCCACATAAAATTACTATACGCTTTTGACTTGTCATAATAGGATGAAACGTGGTTTGAAACCAACAATACACCATAGTAGGCGAGATAGCTTATCCATTCAGCCTTCACAGTTTCAAGCAAACAGCCAATACTCCAACACATGAACGCCTCCGACTGATCGCTCTTGAGAGCACTGCTTTCTAAACAAGCACGTTCGCCTCAAGGTTTTGTTAAGATCCCCTCGCAATCACTCTCGCTAATTATTCAAACCGATCGCTATCACCGGCAACATCATCTCTCGGCATATGACCATCTGCTTCGTCGAGTGTTGACGCGGTCCCTACACGCCCGCACACCCTCCACAAAAACGCATATCGCGTGGCGGGCATCCCAGCCCTTCCGAACTAATCCAAACTTTTTTCAACTTTCTTCCCACATAGCGCTATGTGGGGTGAAATAAAAACGCGCTTGCATATCCTACGGGGCACCTTGGCTGGGAAGCCAGGGAATACCACCTCTCAAGGAGGAACCCCGTATGCCTTATCCCACTCAGGCAGGCACTGCCGATCCCACCGCCATGGGGGCGATGGACGAGCAGGCCCGCAAACGCCTCGTTTACGAGCGCTACCTGGACCACATCTCAGGGTTCGCGCCCGGCGAGTCCGAACTGTCCGACGAGGAGATCATGCGTCGTCGGCAGCTTCAGTCCCAAGGCCAGCCCCAGGACTACCCCCGGAACCAGGGCAGCATGCCCTCCCCCGGCTACGCGCCCGGCGCTCCGGGTCGCCAGCCCATGCAGGCTGGCGCAGGCCAAGTCCCGTTCGAGGCTATCCTGGCCCAGCTCAAGGCCCGTCCCGGCATGGTCGAACACCTGGAAGGCATCGACCTGGACGGCGACGGCGTCCCGGACATCCCCTTCCAGCCGTCCCCCCAGATGATGGCCGACCCCATGGGCCGCATGCAGTGGCAGGCCATGCTGCAGAACCGCCAGCGCATGATGCAGGCCGCGCAGCAGCGCCGCGCCCAGCGCAAGGAGGTCAACAACCAGGTGCTGCTGGCCACGCTTCAGGCCAATGATCCACTGTTCGCGGAAGTCTACGGACGGCTCCAGCGCTACTTCCAGACCATGCCCCCAAGGGTTTTTCGCGCGTTCACCGAGAGCATCGAACGCCAGCCAGCCGCGTTTCTGGAGATCTACAAGGAACTGCGCGACTTCGTCGTCAAAGTGTCCCGTCTCGCAGGGACGAATCTCCCGCAGTCCATGTCCCAACCCTCTAGCGACGACCCGCGCGCCCGCATCCGTCAGGCCGTGGCTGGCCGCATGAGCGCCCCTGCCCTGGAGAACGCCGGCATCATGGACGACCGCCTGCCCGGAGCCACCCGAGCCGCCGAGCGCGCCGCCCTTATCAAGCGCGTCAAGTCCGGCGGAGCCCGCGAGGGCGACCTGCTCAAGTACCTGGAACTGTCCGGCCTCTAGGCCATATCGCAAACCTTGTAACAGCGAAAGGAGGAATTTCGCATGGCTGATTCCCTGACGTCCTATTACTCGAACTCCGGAGCCGGAGTGCGCGAGATGAAGGACACCATCTTCGAGGACCTGGAAAACGTGATCCAGACCATCACGCCCCACAAGACCCCCTTCATCTCCTCCATCAACACGCTCAAGGCCAAGAACGTGCTGCACGAGTGGCTGGAGGACGAACTGAAGACCCCCACGGGCGACAACAAGGCCATCGAAGGAGCGGACGCCGTGGCCACCGCCCGCATCGCCCCGTCGCGGCTCTCCAACTACTGCCAGATCCTTGAGGATTCCTTCAAGATCTCCGGCACCTTGGACGCCGTGACCCCCATGGGACGCCAGCGCATCAAGCGCTACGAGTCCGACAAGAGCCTCAAGTACCTGAACACCGAGCTGGAATACGCCGCCCTGAACAACGCCGCCGCCAGCGCCGGTGACGCCGGGACTGCCCGCCAGATGAAGGGCATGGAGGGCTTCATCTCCACCAACGACAAGTCCTACGCCTCCTACGCCGCAGGTAACGACTTCTCCGAGGCCAAGCTCCTGGAGATGTCCCAGGCCTGCTACGAGGCGGGCGGCGAGCCCAGCATGATCCTGGTGGGTCCGGTGCAGGCCCGCAAGATCGCCAACTGGAACCAGGCCGGGCGCATCACCGTGAACACCAACGCCTCGGAGCAGACCCTGGTCATGGCCGTCATGGTGCTGGAGACCCCCTTCGGGCGCATGAAGGTCACCATCGACCGCTACCTGGCCAAGGACGACGACGCCGGGACCAAGTACGACCGCGTGTACGTCTACGACCCCAGCCGCTGCTCCATGGCCTTCCTGCGCCCGTTCAAGTGCGTGGAACTGGCCCAGACCGGCGACTCCATCAAGTGCCAGTCCATCGTGGAGGCCACCTTCGTGATGCACAACGAGAAGTCCGCCGCCAAGTGCAAGAAGTGCGCGACCGACTAACGGACTGATCGACACCTAACCCCAACGGGGCGGGCCGCATGGCCCGCCCCCCTCCCATAGGAGGAGCGATGATAGAGCACCGCATAACGTTCACGGAAGAGGAGCTGGTGGCCTCCGCCACCCAGGACAACCTGTCCATCCTGGCCCTGACCAAATTTCTGCGCAGCCTGCCAAACGACCAGCGCGGCTTCTTCAAGGACTGCCGCATCGAGGCCGTGATCCCTATCTACATGCCGCGCGGCGACTTCGAGACCCACGTCCACGCCATGAACATGGACCAGGACCAACTGGACTGGCTGCTGAAAACGCGTCCCGAATTCAAGGCCTGCGACGACACGGACAACAACACACTGGCCACCGGGAACAAGATCATCAGTTGCGGCGGAGCGGGGGCGGAAGTGGCGCTGGTGACGGCGGATTCAACCTGTAACGAGAATAAATAGAGAAGGAGAAGCAGAATGAGCGAGAGAATCGACGACCCAACATTCAAGGCAAACGACTACGCTATCAACAAGGTCTATGGACAAGACGAGTTCTCATTCGGAGGGCACATCTACGAAAAGAGCGGAGGGAGCACCTTCCTGCAAACCGATCAGGTTCCTAGCGGCGCGGTGGAGGTTCACCCGAATGCGGCTGCGGAGCTTGATGCGAAGAGGCTCGATGACGCAACAAAGGACTACAAGCGGCAGGAGTATTTACGCAAACGTGACGAGTGGCACAACACGCCTGATACGCCAGGAGGCATGGAACTTGAACATCGTCATGACGCCCCGCCCCCCGACCCGAACATCAAACCCGTAGCCGACTTTATTACTGACGTAATGACAGCCTATACTGGAGGTATTATCTCGAAAGGAGTCGAAGGGGTGGCTGGGCTTGGGGCTGCAGCATTAGGACTTCCCAAGGCGGTTGGTGCAACTATCGGAAAAGCTGCAGGAGACAGGGTGGAGAGCATCATGCACGACGGCTGGTACTCGTTGAGTCCCCACAAGGACGTTTAACATTACCCTTGTGGAAATATCACGTTTGACAAACCGCACATGGGCAAAGATAATCTGTTTTAGCAATAACATTGCACGGTTTTTGCTTGAACACTAATCAAATAGTTCTGTAGGTCGGGGCTTTCTGGTGCCCCGACCTACTCAAACAATTTTCGCAAATAGCATGGCCATGCTATGCGAATATAATAGCTGGCAACTACAATTCCGACGAACACTGACTTTTTATTGTTAAAATAACGCCAAATCCTATCCACACCCACCACCCCTGTACAATGTATCGACACACGATCCGAACGTAACAACGAAAAAGCAAATAGCGCACCATATCCAAAATCTTTTTCTGTACAATTCATCCATGCTATTTGATTCCATATCAAACTTCAATCAACAAAATGCGAGCAACGCCCTCGACATGCATGCCACTACAACCAACCAACCACATGCCAAATCAATATCGCTGCGGCACCATATACCAAGCCACACATTACATACTTTAACTCTTCACGCACTATACGCCAAGGGACATACATAGCCACCTCAGGAAGAACAAATGCCAACTCAAACGAGACCCAAAGGCACTGTTGCCAACAGGCTTCGCGTGCCACAAACAAAAGAACCCGACCATCTACAGCTTGACACGTTCACTCGACAGAGCATCCTCTACTTTTCTGAACATTTCGTGGTTGTCTACGACCAACTACGTCATCATTTTGCAAACCGCAACTCAAAAGCACGAGCTTCGATTCTATGATTCTTCATGCCTAACGAAAGACTGACGCCGGGACCAAGTACGACCGTGTGTACGTCTACGACCCCAGCCGCTGCTCCATGGCAACCTCACTCACCTTCACGTTTGTGGAACTGGCCCAGACCGGCGACTCCATCAAGTGCCAGTCCATCGTGGAGGCCACCTTCGTGATGCACAACGAGAAGTCCGCCGCCAAGTGCAAGAAGTGCGCGACCGACTAACGGACTGATCGACACCTAACCCCAACGGGGCGGGCCGCATGGCCCGCCCCCCTCCCATAGGAGGAGCGATGATAGAGCACCGCATAACGTTCACGGAAGAGGAGCTGGTGGCCTCCGCCACCCAGGACAACCTGTCCATCCTGGCCCTGACCAAATTTCTGCGCAGCCTGCCAAACGACCAGCGCGGCTTCTTCAAGGACTGCCGCATCGAGGCCGTGATCCCTATCTACATGCCGCGCGGCGACTTCGAGACCCACGTCCACGCCATGAACATGGACCAGGACCAACTGGACTGGCTGCTGAAAACGCGTCCCGAATTCAAGGCCTGCGACGACACGGG
>JBKICU010000006.1:0-44349 GCA_046566965.1 Acidobacteriota bacterium | reverse complement strand
CCCAGGACGAGCTCTACAAACAAAAGCTCGAACACGAACGTGAAGTAAAAGAACGCGAATCGCAACTGGTCCGCAAGGAATCCTCGCTTCAGGAAAAGCTCGACAAGCTTGAATCCAAGCTGGAAAAAGCCACCCAGAAGGAATCGGACATCCTCTCCCAGGAAAAGCGCCTGGCCAGCCAGGAGAAGCTGCTGGAAGAGAAAGAGGAAAAACTCTCCGAGGCCGCCCAGGTGCACGAGCGCCGCCTTGAGGAAGTTTCCGGCATGACCGCCGACGAGGCCCGCAAGGTCCTCATGGCCGAGATCGAGAGCCGCACCCGCCACGAGGCCGCGCGCATGGTCCGCCAGATCGAGACCGAGGCCAAGGAAGACGCCAGCAAGAAAAGCAAGGAAATCCTGGCCCTGGCCATACAGCGCTACGCGGGCGAATACGTCTCCGAGCAGACCGTCACCGCCGTGGCCCTGCCCAGCGAAGAGATGAAGGGCCGCATCATCGGCCGCGAGGGCCGCAACATCCGCGCCCTGGAAGCCGCCACCGGCGTGGACCTCATCATCGACGACACTCCGGAGACGGTCATCCTCTCGGCCTTCTCGCCTATCCGCCGCCAGATCGCCAAGATGGCCCTGGAGCGCCTCATCACCGACGGCCGAATCCACCCCGCGCGCATCGAGGACATCGTCAAGAAGTGCGAGCAGGAATTCGACGTGAAGCTGCGCGAGCTTGGCGAGCAGGCCACCTTCGACGTGGGCGTGCACGGCATTCATCCCGAGATCGTCAAGCTCCTCGGCCAGTTGCACTACCGCACCAGCTACTCCCAGAACGTGCTGCAACACTCCCTGGAAGTGGCCTCCCTGTGCGGCATCATGGCCTCCGAGCTTGGACTGGACGTCAAGAAGGCCAAGCGCGCCGGGCTCCTGCACGACATCGGCAAGGCCGTGGACCACGAGATCGAAGGACCCCACGCGGTCATCGGCTACGACCTGGCCAAGAAGTACGGCGAGTCCAAGGACATCACCCACGCCATCCAGGCCCACCACGAGGACGTGCCGCCCAAGACCGTGTACGCGGTGCTGGTGCAGGCCTCGGACAGCCTCTCCGGCGCACGCCCCGGCGCGCGCAAGGAACTCCTGTCCAGCTACGTGAAGCGCCTGGAGGACCTGGAGAACATCGCCACGGATTTCGACGGCGTGTCCAAGGCCTACGCCATCCAGGCCGGACGCGAGATCCGGGTCATGGTGGACTCCGAGGCCGTGGACGACGACAAGACGCACCTGATCTGCAAGGACATCGCCAAGAAGATCGAAGACAACATGACCTACCCCGGCCAGATCCGCGTGACCGTCATCCGCGAACGCAGGGCCGTCGGTTTCGCCAAGTAAAGAGTAAGAGAATGCCTCCGGCGGCCCAGAGGAGAACTTTTTGAAAAAAGTTCTCCTCCGGGACCTCCTCTCAAAAACGTTTAGTGGGCTTCGCGTCTCATTGCGGTCAACCGGAGTCCGGTGGCGGCTGTGACTGTCACGTTCGCGTCCTGAGCGGCGGTGCCCGTTTGGACGCTGCGGGCGGGCAGGTTCTGCCGCCTGAATGCACGGAGCAGACAGAGTGACGCCAGGAGCGGCGGTGTGGCATATGGCGGAAAAAAAAGTCACGGAATTGTTCGGCAAAAGCGCTGCCGAAACATACGACGAACGGTTCAGTAAGACCCGCGCCATAAAAGACAACCTCCACCTGCTCATCCGTCTGATCCTGGATGATCTTCCCTCCAAGGCGTCGATTCTGTGCGTGGGGGTCGGCACTGGTGACGACATCATCGGACTGGCCGACGCCTTCCCTGCCTGGACGTTCACAGGTGTCGATCCTTCGGTGCACATGCTGGAGGTCTGCCGCAAGCGTTTGCGGGAGCATTCATTCCTGTCGCGTTGCGAACTCGTCCATGGCTACCTGGACGACATTCCCGAAGGGCCTCGTTTCGATGCCGTGCTCTGCCTGCTGGTCACTCAGTTCGTGAAGGACGCCGCAGCGCGCCGCGAAATGTTCAGGGGAATGTCGGAGAGGCTGAAGCCCGGAGGATGCCTGATAAATTCCGAAATCAGCGACGACATGGGCTCGCCCGAATTTCAGGACATGGCGGAAGTATGGAAGGCCATGCACCGATTCACAGGAGCCTCCGAACAGAAGGCGCAGGGCGTCATCCAGGCGTTGCGCGATCATGTGGCCGTGGAGCCGCCTTCCGTCATCGAGGGCTATCTTCGGGAAAGCGGACTTGCGTTGCCGGTTCAGTTCTTCCAGTCGCTGCTGATCAGGGCCTGGTATTCCCGCAAATCTCCGGGAACGGACACCCTGGCGGGCGAATAAGGCGTCACCGGTAGCCAGGCATGGCGATCTGCGTCCGCAGGCATTGGAACCAACCGATATGATGAAACTTCTCTTCCTCGGCGACATCGTAGGCAGATCGGGCCGCAAGGCCGTGTCCGACTCGCTTCGCGCGGTTCGCGACGCCCTCGCCCTGGACGTGGTGATCGCCAACGCCGAGAACGCCACCGGCGGCATCGGCTTGAATTCCAAGGGGGCCAAAGAGCTCCTGTCCATGCCCCTGGATGTGCTGACCAGCGGCAACCACATCTGGAAACACAAAGACATCTTCGCCTTCTTCCAGGAGACCACGCGCCTCCTGCGCCCGGCCAACTACCCGGCCGGTGCGCCCGGCAGCGGCCTTGGGATATTCCAGGCCAAGGACGGCACGCCTTACGCGGTGCTGAACCTCATGGGCCGCACCTACATGGACGCCGTGGACTGCCCGTTCCAGACCGCGGACCTCCTGCTGGCGCAAATCCCTGAAGACGTTCGGGTTCGGGTGGTGGATTTCCACGCCGAGGCGACCTCGGAGAAGAAGGCCATGGGCTACTACCTGGACGGGCGGGTGAGCGCCGTGCTCGGCACCCACACCCACGTCCAGACCAACGACCCCCGCATCCTGCAAAAGGGCACGGCCGCCCTGACCGACGTGGGCATGTGCGGCCCGGTGGATTCCATCATAGGTATGGAGGCGGAGCGCATCGTGGGCCGTTTCCTGTCGCGGCTGCCGGTTCGCTTCGAGGTGGCCAAGGGGCCTGCCAGGCTGGAAGGGGCATTGTGCGAGATTGACGCTGCCACGGGACGGGCTGTAAGCATCCGCCCGTGGCAAGGAGGATAGCGTGAACGTTTTCGACGAATTGAAGTGGCGCGGCCTTATCCATCAGACATCCGGCGACGAGCATCTGCGTGAGCATCTGGGGACCCAGGGCCGCGTCATGTATTGCGGCTTCGACCCCACCGCCCGCAGCCTGCACATCGGCAACATGGTGCCGCTTCTGGCGCTTATGCGTTTTGCGCGGGCCGGGCACAAGCCCATGGCGCTTTTGGGCGGGGCTACCGGCCTCATCGGCGACCCCAGCGGCAAGGACAAGGAGCGCCAGCTCATCGACCCCGAGCAGGTGGCCGGGCAGGTGCAGCGCATCAAGGCCCAGATCGAGAAGCTCTTCGCGGACAACGGCGCGGAGATCCGCGTGGTGAACAACCTGGACTGGATCGGCAAGTTGTCGGCAATCGAGCTCCTGCGCGACGTGGGCAAGCACTTCACCGTGAACTACATGCTGGCCAAGGATTCCGTGAAGGGACGCATCGACCGCGAGGAGTCGGGCATCTCCTACACCGAGTTCAGCTACATGATCCTGCAGTCCTACGATTTCCATCATCTGCGTCAGACTGCGCAGTGTACGCTTCAGATCGGCGGCGGCGACCAGTTCGGCAACATCACCGCTGGCCTGGAGCTCATCCGCCGCAAGACCGGGGCCGAGGCCTACGCCCTGACCTTCCCGCTGATCACCACGGCCAGCGGCGCCAAGTTCGGCAAGAGCGAGAAGGGGGCCATCTACCTGGACCCCGAGATCACCTCGCCCTACGCCTTCTACCAGTATTGGGTGAACGCCGACGACCGCGATGTGGTCAACCTGCTGAAGTACTTCACTTTCCTTGGGCAGGACGAGATCGAGGAACTGGCCGTGGCCGTTGCCGAGCGCCCGCATCTGCGCGAGGCCCAGAAGAAGCTGGCCCAGGTGATGACCACCATGGTGCACGGCGAGGCCGAGATGGCCCGCGTGGTCAAGACCACCGAGTTCCTGTTCGGCAAGGGCGGCCTGGACGAGGTGGACGTGGCCACCCTCAAGGCCGCGCTGGAGACCGCGCCGGGCAAGGAGTATGGCGGCAAGGCGGAAATCCCCGACGTGGTGACGCTTCTGGTGGAGCTTGGGCTGAGCGCGTCCAAGTCCCAGGCCCGCAAGGACCTGGCGGCAGGGGCCGTCACCGTGAACAACGTGAAGATCGCCGACGGCTACGCCTTCCCTGAAGGAGACTTCATCGGCGGCGAGCTGCTGCTGATGCGCAAGGGCAAGAAGAACTACGGCGTGGTGCGCCTGGGCTAGCCCGCGGGCGTAAGCGTTTGCCGGCCCGGTGGGAATTGCGGGGACGCTGGTCGCAAGCGGGGGTGGTGTGTCGTGAAGGCAGCCTCCGGCGGCCAAAGGGGCAAGCCCCTTTGGAATCCCGTATGGGTCCGGTGCGGTTGGTGATGGTGAAGAGAATGCGCGACTATCAGGGGTTTCTCCGTGCGGGAGGCTGTGGCTGAAAGGTCGATAAATCTGATGATCCGTCGGTGGGCGGGGATTTGAGAGGCGAGGGATGTCCATTCAGAGCATGCTGGAAAGATTCACGGGCAGGGTGCCCTGCTGCTCGGCAGATGCGCTGCTGGAGCGGATGAAGGTCTACGCCGGGTTCGTGAAGATCGAGCACTCGGTGTTCGCGCTGCCGTTCGCCTACGTGGGTCTGTTCCTGGCCAAGCGCGGCTGGCCGGGATTCGCGCCGTTCCTGCTCCTGACCGTGGCCATGGTGGCCATCCGTTCCTACGCCATGGGCGTGAACCGTCTGGTCGATCTGGTCTACGACAGGCAGAACCCCCGCACCCAGGGCCGCGAGCTGGTTCGCGGCGCGCTGAGCCCCCGCGAGGGCTGGGTGTTCATAGGCGTGTGCGGCCTGGTGTTCGTGCTGGCCTGCTGGGGCATGAATCCGCTGTGCCTGTGGCTGTCGCCCCTGGTGCTCTTCTGGGCGGGATTCTACAGCCTGACCAAGCGCTTCACCTGGTTGTGCCATCTGGCGCTTGGGTCCGTGCTGGGTCTGGCGCCCGTGGCGGGCTGGCTGTCGGTGACCCCGGAGTTCAATCTGGCCATGGTGTTGTTCGGCCTGGGCGTCACCTGCTGGGTGGCGGGCTTCGACGTGCTCTACGCCAGTCAGGACGTGGAGTTCGACCGCGCCAGGGGGCTCAACTCCATGCCGGTGCGCTTCGGCGTGGGCGGAGCGCTCAGCGTTGCGGGCCTGCTGCACGGCGGGGCCGTGGCCCTGTTCGCCCTGGCGGGCTGGGGCGCAGCGCTCGGCTGGGGCTTCTTCAGCGTGCTTATCCTTACGGCGGGGCTTCTCTGGGTGGAGCACCGGCTCATCTCCGAGAAGGACCTCTCGCGCATCACCATGGCCTTCTTCACCATCAACGGCGTGGTGGCCGCCACGCTGTTCCTGGGCGTCCTGCTCGATCTCTTCCTGTTGAAATAGGAACGGGGGCCTCGATCCGGTATGCGATCGAGGCCCCGGTGATTTTACGCGCGGTGGGCGGGCATGGACTGTTCAAGCACCACGTCATGCCGGACGTGGGTTTCGGGGATGATGCCGTAAGCCTCATCTCCTGGATAGAGCCGGGCCTGGGAAGGGTTTTCGCCCGCGAAGGCGGCGATGTCCTCCATGGAGCGCCAGCAGGTCACCAGGGTGATTTCCACCAGTCCTTTCACGGATCGTTCAAGAATCTGATGTCCAAGGTATCCGGGGAGGGCGGCGCATTCCTGCACGCCCGTCAGGTCCAGGTGGCGCAGGAAGGCGTCGCGGTGCTGCGGCGGGCACAGGCAGCGCCAGGTGCGTGTGATCAACGGCAACACCGGGCACGCCTGCAGACAAGAACAGCCAAAGGGGTCGGTTCAGGGTGGCGGACCGTTGCAGGTGTCCTGACGCAGGGGAATGGGTGACCCGTCACCAGTTGCCGTCGCCCTTGGTGTGTTCCAGGATGTCGTCGTAGCGGTGGGCCTTGGAGGCATGGCCGCCCGGCGCGAGGTCGTAGCGGGTCAGGACCCCGTTCTCGTCATCGAAGAGGTCCAGATGCCCGTTGTCGCCTGCGCGCATGGTTGATGCGGCGGTCTCCAAAAATTCGTCCACGTCCAGATAGAATCCGGCGAATTCGATCTCCAGCGCGGAGCCGGAGATGCTGACGGCCTCGTCCGGCAGGGTCCCGGCCAGACGCGCCAAGGCGTGCGTGTCGGCCATGGACACCTGCCCGAAGGCCCGGATGTCGGGTTTGCCGCTGCTCAACTGGATGCCGGGCCAGCAGATGAGGCAGACGCGCCGGTGCCTTCGTCGGCTATCAGGCGCTGGGCCACGTTCAGGTCGTAGAGCGCCATGGGGTCGGCGCCGCGCCTGCTTTCCTTGTAATGCGATGCCGCCATCTCGATTTCTTCGTAGGGAATCCAGCCGTGGCGTTCCCAGAATTCGGGTTTGTCCAGATCGTGCATGCGGAATTCAACCGTGCCGAATTGCTCGCGCACGTACATTCTGATCCGCGTGTTCTGAGGCGCCGGGTAGTAGTAGAGGCCGCGTTCGTCTTTCATGGGCGGTTCAATAAAAGCAAAAGAGGCCCGGACGCAAGTCCGGGCCTCCAGCTTTTTTGCATGAGACGCGCGATCAACCCTTGTTCATTTCGTCGATGAGCTTCTGAAGCTTCTGGGCCAGGCCTGCCAGGTCGGAAACGGCCTTGGCCGAATGGCTCATTCCATCGGAAGTTTCCGCCGTGACTCTGCGGATGTCGTCCACGGCGCGGTTGATCTCCTCGCTGGCGGCGGACTGTTCCTCGGCCGCCGTGGCGATGGAGCGTACCTGGTCGGAGGTGGTGGTCACAAGCTTCACGATGTGTCCCAGGGCCTCGCCGGACTCGTTGGCGAGGCCGGTGGCCTGGTCGATGGAGGCGCTGGCGACTTCCACGCTCTTGATGTTTTCGCGCGCGCCGTTCTGGATGGAGCCGATGACCTCGCCGACTTCCTTGGTGGCGTTCATGGTTTTTTCGGCGAGCTTGCGCACCTCGTCGGCGACCACTGCGAAACCGCGTCCGGCATCGCCCGCGCGGGCGGCTTCGATGGCGGCGTTCAACGCCAGGAGGTTGGTCTGGTCGGCGATGTCGGAGATGACCACCAGGATGCGGTTGATGTCGTCGGCCTGCTTGCCCAGGGCGGTCATCTGGATCTTCAACTGGTGGGCCTGGTCGTATACCTGCTTGATGGCAGCTACGGACTTGGCCACGATTTCCGCGCCCTTCCTGGCTTCCGTGTGGGCGGATTCGGCGGATTCGGCGGCTGCGGAGGAGTTGCGGGCCACTTCCAGCACCGTGACGTTCATTTGCTCCATGGAGGTGGCGGTCTCCTCGGTGCGCTGGTTCTGGATCTCGACTCCCCGGTTGACTTCGTCAACCTGGGCCGAAAGGGCTTCGGAGGCCAGGGCCACCTGGCGCGCAATCTCGGCGGAATCCGCGGCCACGTTTGACATCTTGACCATGAGCCCGGAAACCTTGGCCTCCTGGGCCTGGGCTACGCCCATGGCCTTCTCGGCGGTCTGCTTCTGGACCTCGGCCTCCTGTGATTTCCGGGTGGCCTCGACCATCTTCTCCTTCAGCTTGCCCACCATGGAAGAGATGGACTCCTTCAGGGCCAGAAGTTCGGCGCTGAACATGCCTTTGGGCTGGGCCTCGAGGTCTCCCTTGGCAACAGCGCCCGCGAAGTCCTGGATGTTGGTCAGAGGGCGCAGGATGCTGGAATTCATGAGCCACCAGGCCAGGACCAGGATGGCTCCGAGAACGCCTACGGTAGTCAGGCCCACGGCGATGGCCGCGTTGGCGGTCTGCTTCTTGGAGCTATCAAGCGAAGAGATGATCTCGAAAGCCCCGTGCACCTCGCCCACTTTCCAGCCCTCCTTGCTTCCGCCCAGAGGATCCTTCTCGCCCTTGGGTTCGCCGTGGCAGTACAGGCAGTCCTTGGTGAGGCGGATGGCGCGGAAATAACGGATCTTGTCCGACTCCTTGATGACGATTTCGTCCAGGTGTTTTGATTCCAGGTCGCGCAGAACCTTCAGTTCCAGTTCAGTGGGTTCGTTCTTGGGATTTCGGGGATATTCCTTGGGGGCACGGAACTGGTATCCAAGCTTGGCGGCATTCTGCTGGGCCATGTTCATGGCAGCGATGACCGGCACGGCCTCCATGAGGTTTTCCTTGGGGATCTGGTCGAACGGGCGGATGATGCCCGAGTCCAGCTTCTTGGACATGTCGGTTCGGGCCGCCTCGGCCATGAAGACCACAGCACGCGCCTGTTCCAGGATGGCTTGGTCTGCAGCTGCGGAAATTGAGAGCATTTCCTGGAAGAACATGACTGCTGCCAAAACAACGGGACCTGCGATGGCAATGAGAAGTATCTTCCACTTGATGCTCATATGGTCTCCCGCCTGTTGTATGAAATTATTTGTGAATCAAAAGGTTTCGAGTAAGCATTGCGGGTTTTTCCACATGAGGTCAAGCGACCGTTTGGCGAAATGTCTCTATGGTAATCTGGGCGGAACGTTCCCACGCGAATCGCTTTGCCTGTAGCAATCCTTTTGCGCGCATATCTTCACGCAGGTCGGGGTCGGAGGCCACCAGGATCATGGCCCGGGCCATTTCGATCGGGTCGGAGGGATCCGAGAGATACAGGCAGGCGTCGCCCCCCACTTCCGGAAGGCTGGCCGCGTCGGCGGTGATGACCGGGCAGCCGCAGGACATGGCCTCCAGCACAGGCAGGCCGAAGCCCTCGTAGAGGCTCGGATAGACCAGGGCCAGGGCGTCCGAGTACAGGCCTGCCAGGGATTCCTCCGGCACGTAGCCGAGTTCGGCCACCCGTCCGGCGGCGGCCTCCTCCTGTGACCAGCCGCTCCAGCCCGCCAGGGCCAGAGTCACGTCCAGGCCGCTGGCGGCCAGGGCCTTGGGGATCACCTGGGGGTTCTTGCGAGGGTCGTTGGTGCCCAGGAACAGAAAATACGGCTCGCCGGGAGCCAGACCCGGCATGCGGGTTTCTCCGGGACGCGGATGGAACTGCCGTGGATCGATGGCGTTGTGCGTCAGGCCTACCAGGGCGGGGTCGATGCCCAGCACCTCCGCCATTTCCCGGCGGGTGAACTCCGAAACCGCCAGGAATCGCGAGACCTGCCTGAGGCGGCGTTTGAAGAACAGGTCGAAATAGAGCACGCGCTCGCGGGGGTGGTGTTGCGGGTAGCGGATGAGCGACAGGTCGTGGATGGTGAAAACGGTCTTGACGCCTTTGGGGGCCAGGAAGGGGAAGAAGGCCGCCTCGTGGTAGACGTCGTAGCCTTTGGCCGCCTGATAAAAGGCCCATTCGCGCCTGGCGTGCACGGCGAGCCGCACGGCAAGGCCGGCCAGGGGGGGCAGCTTCCAGAGGAGCTTCGTCAGCCGCGAGCGTCCGGCCACGCTGGCGGCTGGCGAGGGCATGCGGTCCAGCACGCGCTGGCCGTCGAAGTAGCCGATTGATACCTCGTTGCCATGGGCGCGCTCGATGTGGTCGTAGAGGCAGCGCAGGTAGCGCCCGATGCCGGTATTCACGCCGGTGAGCGGCACGGCGTTGACGATGACCTTGAGGGGGCGACTCACTTGTATTCCTTGAAGTAGGCGAAGATCCGGGTTTGCGGGTTGTGCGCGACGAGCCTGAGCCGCGTGAAGGCAGCGGCCAAGGTACGTGATTCCTGGGGAGCGAAGGTTTCAGCCGGGTCGGCGTGGTCGCCGTGGTTCCAGCGGGCGTAGCGCAGGAGGATGACGTTGGACCCCGCGGCGCATGGAAGCGTGAGGCGCAAAGACCCGGTTTCCCCGGCATGGGGCAGATCCAGGGCGCCGGCGGAGCTGCCGTTGAGCAGGACCTCCACGCGTTGTGCGGGAATGGGCGAAGACGCGTCCAGTTCCAGCGTGACCGGCTCCGGGCTCGACGTCGCGAACAGAAGGATGCTTTCCGGGCCTTTCCCCCAGCGGAAGCGCGAATCGCCCGATTGCTCGGGGGCGTCGATCTGGCTCTGGACCACGGGGATTTCGAAATCGAACTGGTCGTCGGCGGGAGACAGGCTGACGGTCATGCCGTTGAAGCCCGGCGACTCGGGGATATTGTAGAACGTGGCCGAATCCCTGCCGGAGGCGAGTCGCACGCGGATATCCAGGGTGGCGTAGGGCGCATCCCGCCTGACGTGCAGGCTGATGGTCCCGTCCCCGACGGGGTTGCCAAGGCCGATGGCTCGCTGGAACGGTTCGTCGTCGAATCTGTAGGATACTTCCAGTGAATCGCCTTGGCGCATCGCTGTGGTGTTCATTTCCACGAGGACGTTCGGAGCGTGGCGTCCGCTGGCGTTGCTCAACCGCACGGTGAACGAGCCTTCACTCCCGTGTTCCGAGGGGCAGAGGCGGTTGCCCAGGGGGCTCAGCCGGGCGCTCAGTCCCGTGGTCTCCAGCACGTAGGGAAAAAACGACTCCGGATCCGGCGCAAAGACCACACGGGCGGGCAACTCCATGACCTTTCGGACCGGAGAGCGGGGCAGGATCCAGCGCGAAAGCGTCACGCCCCGGATGGACTCGCTGGAAACCGGGACGCCGGCGGGTACGCCAAGTCCTGCGGATTCTCCGTCCTGAGCCAGGAAGGTGACGTAATCCACGAACTCGTCACCGGGGGCAATCGCGTTGGCGGACAGGCTCACGCCATGTTGCCGCCTGTAGTGCCAGTTGACGAAGTCCATCAGCCAGGAGGGCTCGGTGACGGCCACCACCGGGACGTCGCCGGGCCTGGAGATCAGCCGGGCCACCTCGCCCTGGCTGAAACTGCCGCCGCCTCCGAACAGGATCGCATCCGGGGCGTACACGTCCTGGTGTTTCTCAGAGGCCAGGAGAACGGTTCCCGACAGCAGGATGCAGGCGGCGGCCAGGCGGGGAAGGCGCGTCAGGCTGGCCAGCCCTGCGGCGCAGACCAGCAGCAGGAAGGGCAGGATGAAGGCGATGTGCGTTTCGTGATAGATGATGCCGTAGCGGGCCAGGATGAGGACAAGAAGCGGCAGGCATATCATGCCAAGCAGCATGGCCAGGACGCGCGGCTGCGGCGCGAGACGCCATGCGCCCAATGCGAACAGGGCGATGCCCAGATATCCGGCCCAGGAAAAGGGGAGCACGGACAACAAGTTGTAGAGGTTTTCCAGGGTGCGGTTCAGGGTCCAGAGCATGGGCACGTTGACCTGCACGCCGGGGAAGTTGTTCAGGCGTCGCAGCAGGAAGACCGCGTTGACCCCCATGCTGGCGGCGGTCAGGGCGCAGAGCGCCAGTCCGGCCTTTACCAGCGGGCCGCGCCGCACCAGGGCGTGGGCTGCGATGATGACGAACTCCGCGCCCACGATCAGGATGGAGTTGAAGTGCAGAAGCAGCAGCGCGAAGTTCACCAGAACCAGCAGGATAAGATTTCTGCGGTCCGGCTTGTCCAGGAAGTCCAGGAGCTTAAGAAAAGACAGGATGGCCAGGGCCATGATGAGCGCATGGGGCCTGAGCACCCGCGACAGCTCCACGTGCAGCAGATGCACGGCCAGCAGCGCGCACGCCGTAAGCCCGGCCTGCCTGGAGATGAGCCGCGCGCCAAGGCGATACAGGAGCAGCACCGCCGCAGTCCCGGCCAGCACGCTCGGCAGGCGCAGCAGGAATGACGAGGAACCGAAGGTGAGGATGGTCTTGGCGAGCAGGTAGAAGAACGGAGGGTGCGCGTCCTCCACCCAGGAGCGGATGAAGATGTAGCGCCAATCACGCAGGGCGGCGTTGGCGACCAGCCCCTCGTCATGCAGGAACTCAGGAGTCCCCAGCGCGTAGATGCGCAGCGCGAAGGCCGCAACCGCGACAACGCCAACGGCAATCATCCACCCGGTATCGTCGTGCGCCAGGCGCGGCCTGGTCGGACTCAACGCATGGCTCCGTCGATCAGGCGCAGCATTTTCGTCTTGAAGGCCGATTCGTCGAATTTCGCGGCGCGGGCCTCGCAGGACGCGCGCATGGACAGGGCCAGTTCCGGGGTCATGGCCTGTACTGCCCGGGCCACATGTTCGGGACTGGGGCCGGCCTGTACCAGGATGCCGGTCTTGCCTTCCTGGACCGTTTCGAGAAGTCCGCCCTCGGCCACGCCGATCACCGGTTTTCCCGCGGCCATGGACTCGACCGGGGAAATGCCGAAATCCTCGTCGCGCGGAATGTAGACGGTTGCCAGACACGTGCCGGTAAGTTGCCGCAGGTCCCGGGCGCTCACCCAGCCGCGCACCTCGATGTTGGGGGCGGGGGCGGCCATGGCCCGCACCCGTTCCAGTTCGCTGCCGCCCGAAACCACCACCAGCCGTTTGTCCGGCATGGCGAGAAAGGCCTCCACGATGGTCTCCACCCGCTTGAGCCGGTCCACCCGCGCCGTGGAAAGATAGAAGTCCTCCTGGCCGAGCCAGGCGAAGTCCTGGGTGCGCACCGGCGGGGGCACGATCTCGGAGTCCAGTTGCAGGTAGCGCCCCAGGCGGTGGGCCACGTTCTGGGAGTTGGACACGATGAGGTCCATGGAGCGGGCCGCCTTGGCGAAGGCGCGCTCGAAGGCCCAGAGGAAGGCCTTGTAGGCCGGGCGTTTGGCCGCCGGCTGGCCGGAAAGGTAGTAGTCGCGCTGGTCGTAGAGGATGCGCGGCGGGGTGTGGCAGTAGAGGATCTTCTTGCCCGTGACCCGCTCATGGGCCATGGGGGCCAGCGAGCCGCTGAAGATGGTGTAGGGCGGGTTGGAGCGCGGAAACTGCGCGAAGCACTTCCAGAACGAGGCCGTCTCGGAGAGACGTGCCAGGTCTGGATATTTCTCCCGGGCGCGCATGTCCATGGGCGGGCGCATGGCGAAGAAATCCGGGGGAAACGCGGCCTGGTTGAACTGCGCGGTCCAGAGGATGCCCCCGGTCAGTTCGGCCAGGGACTGGGCGACCTTCTCCCCGCCGCCGGGGAAGGCGAAGGCGTCGTGTAAAATGAGCGGACTTTGGCGCATTGGCGTTCGCGTTTTTTTGGGGTAGAAGCGGCTGGCCGTTGTGCAATATCCAGGGCGCTAGCCCATGGCAACCCCAAATCGATCCAACCCGAAACTCCCGTAAAGTACCCTATGAATATTCTCGTGGCCAATCTGGCCGGCGTCAAGGTGGAATCCGACGGTTCCGTGAAGCATTACATCAAGGCCGGGTCCCGCTGGCCCATGACCATCGGGCGCTCCCGCTCCGTGGATTACTACCCGTTCCCCTTCTGGCTGGCCTACACCTCGGCGCTTTTGAAGCGCGACACCAAGGCCCATGTGCAGGGCCTGGACGGCGTGGTGCTGGACATGACCGGCGACGAACTGCTTGGCGAGATCGTCTCCCGCAAGCCCGAGCTTTTGGTTGTCGAGCTGGCCTCGCTCACCCTCGGGGAAGACCTGGAGTTCCTCTCCAAGGTCAAGGCGGCCACGGGCTGCAGGATCGTGGTGTGCGGCAACTACGCCACCGTGACCCACAAGTCGCTCATCCGGGACAACGCCTGCCTGGATTTCGCGGTGCGCGGCGAATACGAGACGGCCGTGCGCGACCTGGCGCTGGCCCTCATGGACGAAACGCCACTGGAGGACGTGCTGGGCGTCACCTGGCGCGGCCAGTCCGGCCAGGTGGTGGAGAACGCCCCCCGGCCCCTGCTGGCCAATCTGGACGAGCTGCCCTTCCCGGACCGCGACGACTTTCCGGCCACCATCTACCCGGACTTCACGCTCTACAGCCCCTGCATCAACATCCTCTCCAGCCGGGGCTGCCCCTGCGGCTGCGTGTACTGCCAGGAGCGCCACGTCATGTACGCCTCGCCCAAGTACCGCTCGCGCTCGGCCGCGTCGGTGGTGGACGAGATGCAGTACTGCCAGCGGAAGTTCGGGGCGCGCCAGTTCTATTTCGACGACCAGAGCTTCGTGGTGAAGAAGAAGCACGTCATGGACATCTGCGCCGAGATCGTGCGCCGAGGCCTCAGCGTGCCCTGGACCGTCATGGGCGACGCCATGTTCGTGGACCGCGAGATGCTCGAAGCCATGGCCAGGGCCGGGTGCATCGGCATGAAGTTCGGCGTGGAATCCGCCGACCAGACCATCCTCAAGGCCATCGGCAAGCCCCTGGACCTGGAAAAGGCCAAGCAGGTGGCCCGCTGGTGCAAGGAACTGGGCATCCGCACCCACGCCACCTTCTGCCTGGGCCTGCCCGGCGAGACCGTGGAGACCATCAAGAAAACCATGGCCTACATGGAGGAGATCGAGGTGGACACGGCCCAGGTGTCCAAGGCGGTGCCCTATCCCGGCACGCCCATGTACGACTGGGCCATGAAGAACGGCTATCTGACCACCACGGATCTGGGCAATTTCGACGGCATGGGCGACTCCATCATCAGCTATCCGGGGCTCAGCAACCAGGAGATCGACGCCTGGTGCGCCGTGTTTTCGCGGCGGGTGGCCCGCAAGAAGGTGCTCAAGTATCTGTTCGAGCCGCGCCAGAGCCTGTCCATCGTCATGGAGATGGCCCGGCGCAAGGGCGTGATGAGCCTCTTGAAATCCCTCTACACGTTCGTGAGGCGGGCTTTTTGATGTACTGGTGGGTTGCGGGCGTCTTTGCCCTGGGGCTGGCTTCGGCCCTGGTGGCGACCCCCCTGGCCGCCCGCTTCGGGCGGGCCTTCGGCTTCATGGACGCGCCCCAGGGGCGCAAGATCCACACCCATCCCATCCCGCGCTGCGGCGGGCTGGCCCTGGTGGCGGCGTTCTGCGTGGCCGCTGCCCTGGCCTGGACCGTGAAGCTCCCCCAGGCCGGGCGGCTGTTCGACGATTCGCGCATCTGGCCGGTGCTGGGCGGGGGGCTGTTCATCTTCCTGGTTGGCCTGTGGGACGACCGCAAACCCCTGCCCGCCAAGCTCAAGTTCGCGGCTCAGGTGGCGGCGGCCAGCATCTGCTTCTTCTCCGGGGTGAAGATCGAATCCTTCACCCTGGGCAGCCTGATCAGTGTGAATTTCGATTTTCTGTCCTACATGCTCACCGTGTTCTGGTTCGTGTTGTTCATAAACGCCATCAACCTGATCGACGGGCTGGACGGGCTGGCCGCTGGCGTGGCCTTTTTCGTGTGCGCCGTGCAGGCCGTGCTGGCCACCATGCGCGCCGAGGCCCTGCCTGCCATGTATTTCGCGGCCCTGGGCGGAGCGTCGCTGGGGTTTTTGCGCTACAACTTCAACCCGGCGTCCATATTCCTTGGCGACGGCGGCAGTTATTTTCTGGGCTACATGGTGGCGGCCCTGTCCATTCTGTCCTCGGCCAAGTCGCAGGTGGGAGCCACCATCCTCATGCCCATCCTGGCGTTCGGCGTGCCGCTTCTTGACACCATCACCTCGCCGCTTCGGCGCTTCGTGCGCGGCAAGAAGATGTTCGAGCCGGACCGCGAGCACGTGCACCACAACCTGCTGGCCAAGGGCTGGTCCCAGCGCAAGACCGTGGTGTTCCTGTACGGGGTCACGGCCTTTCTGGCGGTGATGTCCGTTCTCATCGTGAACATGCGCGACGTGCCCGCAGGGCTTTTCATCCTGCTTCTGGGCGGGGCGCTGATCCTCTTCGTGCGCAAGGCCGGGTATTTCAGCTTCTTCGCCCTGGACAAGGTGGTGGGCTGGATCCGCGACATCTCCGACGAGGCCGGGGTCAGCCACGGCAGGCGGACCTTCCTGAACCTCCAGATCGAGATTTCCCAGTCGGACGACCTGGAAGCCATGTGGGCAAACGTCTGCGAGGCCTTGGCCCAGCTGGAGTTCGATCTGGGCGAGATGACCCTGGCGGACGGGAGCTCTGCCGCCCACGCGCCGCTTTCCGGCGAGGCCTGTCGCCTGAACACCTGCTACGAATGGACCCGCGAGGACCTGGAACGCGACAAGCGCGAGTATCTCTCCCAGCGCTCGCTTTTGAAGATCGAACTGCCCCTCATGGACAAGAACGGCGGGCACCTGGGGACCTTGTGGCTGGTGAAGAATCTGGCCGACACGCCGGTTTCCGACTTCACCCTGCGCCGGGTGGAACAGTTGCGCCGCAGCGTGGTCTCCACCCTGGAGCGCTTGCAGGGGCGCGCGTGAGCGGGTTTCCCCGGTTTTTCCGGAGTTCTCCGTTCCCGGTTTCCAGGCTTTCCGGAACCGGGGGAACAGGGCAGGCCCTGCCAGCCGGGAACATTAGCTGATGCGCGTCCTGCACCTGGGCAAGTATTTTCCGCCGTACACCGGCGGGGTGGAGACAGTGACCTTCGAGCTGGCCCAGGGCATGACCCGGCGCGGCGTGGCGAGCGACGTGCTGTGCTTCAACCCGGGCGGGCCACGCCTGGAGGAACGCTGGGAAGGCTACTCGGTGACGCGCGCGGCCACGCCCCTGGTGGCGGCGTCAACGCCCCTGTCGCCGGATTTCGTGCGGCTGCTGGCCCGCTGCGCCCCGCATTACGACATCCTGCACGTACACTGCCCCAACCCCATGGCCGCCCTGGCTCTTCGCCTGATCCGGCCCGAAGCTAAAATCGTGCTGCACTGGCACAGCGACGTGATCCGCCAGAAGCGCTTCAACCAAATTTACCGGCTGCTGCTGGGAAACTGGCTGGCCGCGCGGGCCGACGCGGTGGTCGGGGCCACCCCGGCCCACGTGGAGGCCTCCGAATACGCCAGGGCCTTCCGGGGCAAGTCCCATATTGTGCCGTTCTGCCTGGACCCGGCTCCCTTCGAGGCGCAGCGCGCGGATCAGAACGCGCTGGCGCGCCTCCACGCCCGGTTCCCCGGGAAAAAAGCCGTGTTCGCCCTGGGCAGGCTCATTTCCTACAAAGGGTTCGATGTGCTTCTCGAAGCCGCGAAGCAGCTGCCCGACGACTGGGTGGTGCTGGTCGGCGGCACGGGTCCGCTGGAAAACGATCTGCGGGACATGATCGGCAGGCTCGGGCTGACCGGCAAGGCCGAACTTCTGGGGCGCATCCCTCAGGATGAAATCTCGGCGCACTATCAGTTCTGCCGGGTGTTCTGCCTGCCTTCGGTCACGCGGGCGGAGATGTACGGCATGGTGCAGCTGGAGGCCATGGCCTCCGGGCGGCCCGTGGCGTCCACGCGGATCGAGGGGTCGGGCGTGCCCTGGGTGAACCGGCACGGCGTCACCGGGCTGACCGTCCCGCCGGGAGACCCCGCCGCCCTCGCCCTGGCTATCCTGGAGATCGACGCGGACGAGGCGCGCTACCAGGCCATGTCGCAAAACGGGCTCCGCGACGCGCGCGAGCGCTTCGCACCGGGGATCATGCTGGACGGGGTGGAGAAAATGTACCGGGAGCTTACCCCGGCCTGATCAGGCGGCATTGCACTTTTCGACGGTACTTCCGGTCAGACTTCACGCCAGACTCCCCGCCGACTGCCTCACGAACGCACTCTCTTCCCGCAAGGGCGCTCCCCGTTGCGGATTCCAAAGGACGCAGTCCTTTGGCCGCCGGAGGCTATCCCCACTGCTTTGTAACGGAAATAGTCTCTTTTCGTGGACACTGGGTGAGTGGTGTTTCTCTCTCCACCTCATCAAGAAGAAACCTGAAAAAGCCTCAAAGAATTTTTTTCTCTCCGGCCATCAGGCAAGAAAAGCGGTTCTTCTAAAACATGGCGCTACGACAAGAGCTTTAACCCGTGTTCCTTGAGCAGCGCGTACAGCCGTGAGCGCGACATCCCGGAAATGCGGCAGGCCTCGGCTGATTTTCCCTCGGACTGCTCCAGCAACTGCTCCAGGTACAACCTGTCCATGGCCTGGCGATAGACCTTGAGTACGGGCAGGGGCTTGCGCGCCTCTCCCGTGGCGGGCAGCACCTCGGCGGACAAGTCTTTTTCCCGCACCTGTCCCCTGGCCACCTGGACCCTGATGTGCACCGGCAGATGCACGGGGTGGAGTTCGGGTTCCTCCAGGGCCATGGCCACCATGCCTTCCATCACGTTCTGCATCTCGCGGATGTTGCCCGGCCAGCTGTAGGCGGTGAGCGCAGTTTCCACCTGTGCGGTCATGCGCTTTGGCGGGGCATCCTGCCTGATGCAGGAGACGCCCAGGAAGTGGCGGGCGAAGGCCAGGACGTCTTCGGGATGCTCCCGGAGCGGCGGGAGGTTTATGACCATGCCCCGCAGGCGGAAAAGCAGGTCCTCGCGGAACAGCCCGGCCTGGGCCATGTGGTCGAGGTTTCGGTGCGTGGCCGCCACAAGCCGGAAGTCGCAGGCGCGTTCGATCTTGCTCCCTACGGGTCGCACCTTGCGCTCCTGAAGGGTGCGCAGGAAGGTTTTCTGGACGCTCAGGGGCAACTCGCCCACTTCGTCCAGGAAGAGCGTGCCTCCGTGCGCTTGCAGAATGAGGCCCTCGCGGGGGCGGTCCGCGCCGGTGTACGCGCCGCGTTCGTTGCCGAACAGCAGGCTCTCCGCGATGCTGGCGGGCAGGGCGGCGCAGTCCACGGCCACGAAGGGGGATATTTTCCGCCGGGAGTTGTTGTGGATGGCCCGGGCGAAGAGTTCCTTGCCGGTGCCGGTCTCGCCGGTGAGCAGGATGTTGGCGTCGCTGCGCGCGGCGCGGGCCGCCTGCTCCAGGCTGGCGGCGCGGCTGGGGTGGCCGCCGGGGATGCCGTCCCAGACGAAGGTTTCTATGGAAGGCTGGGGGCGCGCGTCGCGATAGGCCATGGCCGAGAGCAATGGTCCGGTCATGGAATGCAGAGTGGGAGGCTTTTCGATGTAGTCCCAGGCTCCCCGGCGCATGGCGGCCTCAGCGCCGTCAGGATCGCCCCACCCGGTGATGACGATGACTTCCGGACGGCTGGGAGCGCTTTGCAGATCGCCGATGACGTCCAGGCCGTTGCCGTCGGGCAGGCGCACGTCCAGGAGCACCACGTCGAAATATCCTGTGCGGGCCTTGGCCACGCCCTCTGCCAGGGAGGCGGCGGACTCGGGGTCGTGCCCCAGGCGCTCCACCACACGCGCCAGGGCGTCCCGGATCGGGAGGTCGTCGTCAATTATGAGTATCTTGCCCACGCGCGCCCCCTCAGAATGCCTGGGTCAGTTTGCGCAACGTGGCGGCAAAGGCTGCTGTCTCCTCGACGCCGAGGGCGGCGGCCAGTTCGCTGGTGAGGCCAAGGTGCAGGCGGTGGTGTTCCTCGAATAGGGTGCGGCCCCGGTCCGTGAGTTCCACCAGCACCGAGCGCCGGTCGGACTCATGGGGCACGCGGGCCACGAGGCCGCGCTTTTCCAGCCGGTCGACGGTGACCGTGAGGGTGCCCGTGGTCACGCCCATCTTGGCGGCCAGCTCCTTCATTCGCAAGGACGTATGCTGGCCGAGGATTTCCAGGGTGTGCATCTGGGGAAGCGTGAGGGCGCTTCCCCGCACCACGGCGTGCTCCCAGGAGGAGAGCTTCTCGTAGAACTCGATTATCAGGGCTGAGAGGCCCTCTATATCTGCCATCCGCCTCTAGTAGCCATTGACGCAAGGCTTGGCAATCAGGCGTTGGACTCCATGGGGCAGGGGCAGGGATGGACTTCAACGGTTATCCGCTCCAGGCCGTCGATTCCGGCCAACAGCGACTTGTAGTGCTCGGGCGGGCGTGGCGACTCGTCCTCGATGATGAGCTGCATGGCCATGCGGCGCGGACCCACGCTCCATACGTTCATGCTGCGCACGGAAACGCCCCGGCCCTCCACGCGCCCGCGCAACTCCGCCAGCAGCGAGCGCTCCACGGTGTGGTCCAGCAGCGTCTTGCCGGTCTCCTTGAGAAGGCCGTAGGCCCAGCGGCCCACCACCAGGGCCCCGGCCAGGCCCATGACCGGGTCCAGCCAGACGTAGCCGTAATAGCGTCCGCCAAGAAGGGCCACGATGGCCAGCACCGAGGTCAGCGCGTCCGCGATGACGTGCAGGTAGGCGGCCTTGAGGTTGTGGTCGTGGGAGTGGGAATGGTCTTCGTCGCGCAGGAACCATGCGCTGGCCACGTTGACCAGAAGGCCCAGCACCGCGACCGCCGTGGCCTGGGTGAATTCGATGGGAACCGGGGAGAAGAGCCGCAGGCAGGATTCCACTCCCATGAGGATGGCCACCAGCCCAAGGCCTATGGAGGAGCCGAATCCGGCCAGCGCGTTCACCTTGCCGGAGCCGAACACGAAGTCCGGGTTGTCGGCGTGGCGGCGGGCGAAGACGTAGGCGAACCAGGCCACGGCCATGGCTCCGGCGTGGCTGGCCATGTGCCAGCCGTCGGCCAGGAGCGCCATGGAGCCGTAAGCCCAGCCTGCCAGGATTTCGGCGGCCATGGTGACGATGGTCAGCCAGAAGACCAGGCGCGCGCCGCGCTCGCCGTGGGCGTGGCCGTGGTCGTGGCTGTGGGAGTGCCCGTGGTCGTGGTCGCAGCAGCCGGAGCCGTGGTTATGGTCGTGGGTATGCATGAAAACCTCTGTACCTTGATGTTCAAGTAACTTGGAGATCAAGGAATAATCAGATTTGCTTTGAATGTCAAACTTTCTCGGCCGGGGAAAATTGGGCGAAAGGGCATGACGAAGGCAGGGGAATACGATACGGAAATTTCCAGCTTCCAAGAAAGGAGATCGCCATGAGCGAAAGAAAAGGACTCGTCACCGTATTCGGAAACGCCATGACCCTTCTGGGCAACGCCGTTGCCGTGGGCCAGAAGGCCCCGGATTTCGTGGCCCTGGATAACGACCTGAATCCCAAAACCCCTGCGGACTACGCGGGCAAGGTGCTGATCATCGCGGCTGTGCCCTCGCTGGACACCCCGGTGTGCGACGTGGAAACGCGCCGCTTCAACGCCGAAGCCTCCAAGCTTGGCGAAGAGGTGCACATCCTGACCATCAGCATGGACCTGCCCTTTGCCCAGAAGCGCTGGTGCGCAGCCGCTGGCATCGACCGCATCACCACCCTGTCCGACCATCGCGACGCGTCGTTCGGCATCAATTACGGCGTGCTTATCAAGGAACTGCGGCTCCTGGCGCGCTCGGTGTTCGTGGTGGGCAAGGACGGCACGGTGAAATACATGGAGATCGTCCCCGAGGCCACCCACGAGCCCAACTACGATGCGGCTCTCTCGGCGGCCAGGGGGCTCGTGTAGGGGAAATTCCCGCGTGCCGCGTTTCTGACATTCATCGACAGGTATTTCAGAAACAAACATTCCAGGTACGCGTTGAGAACCAAACGCGAAACAGGCGCGGGCCAGGACGGATCGGGAAAACGCCCGGTTCGTCCGGCCCTTTTTTCAAAGGCCGCGGTGTCATCAACCGGCGGCAGGCGGCACGCTGACAGCCCGGGAATACCGGGTCAGGGAGCCTGGGGCGGCGGGGCAGGGGGAATGACACGGCGGGCGCCGATGTAGCTGCGCACCCAGTAGCGCTCGTAGAGGCTCTCTTCGCGCACCCTCGAGCCGGGCGTGGGGCTGTGGATGAAACGTCCGCCTCCGGAATACACGCCCACGTGCAGCCCCCAGCGCTTGCGGCTCACGTTGAAGAACACCAGGTCGCCGGAGATGAGGTCCTCCTTGTCCACGGGCACGCCCACGCGCAGCATGTCCTCGGTGCGCCGGGGCAGCTTGAACCCCTGGGTGGCGTAGCACCACTGAACCAGGCCGGAGCAGTCGAACCCGCTGGAGGGGGTGTCACCGCCGCTGCGGTAGGGAACGCCAATCTGGGAGCGGGCAGCCTGGGTGACGGAGGCCTTCTTCTGGGGCCTGTCCGGAACCACGGGCTCGGTGATGGCGCAACCCGACAGCGCCAGAAGCGTCAAAAGCCACAAAAGAAACAGGCGGCCCCTGGCGGAAGGGCGGCAATTCGGGCCAGTGCAACAGTGGTACTGCATACTTTCCCGATGATAGTGCTCCCTCGCTCTTCCGGCAAGGGGAGCCGCACCTCAAACCCGCGAAAACCCGGTCCTAAAAACCCGTCTGGACAGGTCGAAAAGCCTGGGCCATAATACACGCACATGAGAGCACGACACATCATCATCGCCGCAGTGCTTGCGGCGGGCCTGGCGCTGGCCTGGGACGGGGAGCGCAGCGCCAGCCGGGGGGCCGACTCCGCAGCCGCCGTCCGCTCGGCGTCTGTTTCCGGACAGCCCGCCCCAGGCTCCGTCGATTCCGTATGGCAGCCCCTGATCGATCGCCTCATCCGGGAAGGCATCCCGCGCGAGGCCGTCGATTCCTACTTCTGCGATCCGACCGTGACGTTCGACGCGTCCATCATGGCCCACAAGGTGGACCGCATCGTGCGCAAACGCTTCGATCCCCAACCGCCACCGACCAGGCGCACCCTGCAGCAGAGCAACTACGGGCACTACCTGAAACCCTGGGTTCTGGCCTGGGCGGGCGACTACACCAAGACCAATCAGGCCACGCTTCAGAAGGCCGAAGCCACCTACGGCGTGCCGCAGGACGTGATCGTGGCGCTCCTGCTGGTGGAGACCAAGCTCGGCACGTTTCTGGGAAAGGACCATGCCTTCCAGGTGCTGGCCAGCATGGCGGCCAGCGACTCCGTGGGGTCCATCCGCCCGTATCTGACAACGGTTGGCCAGAATCCGGACCGCGCCGCCTTCGCCGACGTAAGCGCCAAGGACCGGGCGGAGTGGGCCTATCAGGAGCTGAAGGCCCTCATTCTGCACGCCAGGGCTTCCGGCAAGAATCCGCTGCTCATCCCCGGCTCGATCTACGGAGCCATAGGCATCTGCCAGTTCATGCCCACCAACGCCCTGCGCTTCGGCGTGGACGGCGACGGGGACAAGCAGGTGGATCTGTTCTCCCCGCAGGACGCCATCCCGAGCATCGCCAACTATCTGGTGGGCCATGGCTGGAAACCGGGCATGAACTACGACCAGCAGCGCAGCGTGATCTACGCCTACAATCACTCCGACCTGTATTCCCTGGCCGTGATGACCGTGGCAGAGAAGCTTCGCCAGAACCGGACGGGACGCTGATCCGGGCCGCACCGCCGTTTCCGGAAAATTACCGGCATTGCAACCCTTTCTCAAGCTCCGCCGCGCTCATGGAGACGATGACGATCTCTCCCACGGTGGGGGCCAATTCATCCTTGGCGCGACGGGCCTCTTCCGGGGTGTCGCGCCATCCGGCCACCAGGCTCCAGCGCTTTTTCCCGCTCCGCTCATCCGCGCGCACGCAGGCCTTGACTCCTCGCTTCTGAAGAAACGCCGCCACCCACAAGGCGCGGGCCTCCTCCGAGTAGACCCCGGCCACCAGAACCTGAACCCGCTTGCCGGAAGCGGCGGCCGGGCCATTGGAACTTGTGCGTCCCTGGCCCTGAACGTCAGGCAGCGGCTTGGCGGGACGATCCGGCTTCGGCTCCGAGGTTGAGCCCGCAGGTTCCGGCTGCTTGCGGGTCGCAGGCGGGCCGGCGTCCTGTCTGGAGGCGTCCGGCGCGGCATCCGGTTTTGCGGTCTCCGGCCGGGACGTCTTGGCGTCGCCGGACTTCGGCAACGCAGCAGATGGCGGCGTCTGCGATTTGGCCGGTGTGCTGTCGGGTGTTTTTTTGTCCTGGCGCGGCTCTCCCGGCTTGGAGGGTTTGGCCGACGGCTGGGACTGGGGGGGCGTCTGGGCCTGGGCCTGCGGGTCCGGCTGGACCACCATGAAGCTGGCGGTGGCCAATACGGCGTCCTCATGGGAGACGGTCATGGTCCATACGCCAGGCTCCACTTCCCAGTCGTAGGCGAACTCCCAGACGCTCAGCACCGGAATGCCGATGCGGGCCGCCACCAGCCAGCGCATGGGCGGGGCGTCCTGAGGGTCATCGGGCCGCTTGAGCCGGGCCTCCAGCACCACAGGTGCTCCCTGCGGGGTCCCCTCGGGCACCAGTTCCATGCCGAAACGCAGACCCGGCCTGCCCTCGATACCCGTTCGAGCGGCCCCGTCCTGAGGAGCTTGGGGCGCGCCCTTGTCCATTTCGCCGATGGACACGACCCTGGCTCCGGTAACGTCCGCCCGGACGGGGTGTGCCGTCAGCGCGACCAGACAGAAAAAAACGGCCGCAAGGAACCTATGCATGGGCTTCTCCGGGGCGCACACGCATCAAGAGCGCAAGCCCCACGACAAAGAAGAGCACCAGCGCCAGCACGGCGGGGCGGGCCGAGCCTGTGGTCTGTCGCACCACCGCAAACACCAGCGGGCCGAGCACGGCGGAAAGTTTGGTGAGTACGGAAAAAAAACCGAAAAACACCGCCGGTGACCCGACCGGAACCAGTTGGCTGTACAGCGAGCGCGACAAGGCCTGCGATCCCCCCAGCACCAGCCCCACCCCGACGCCCAGCGCGAAATATTCCAAAGCCGTGGTGATGGAGAACCCGTATACTGCGATGCCTATCCAGCCGACGAGAGAGAGCATGAGCGCCGGTTTGGTCCCCAAGCGTCCGGCTAGCCGGGCGAACAGGAACGCGCCGAAGAGCGCCACGGCCTGGATGCCCAGAAGCGTCAGCACCAGGACGCCCTCGGACAGCCCGATCTCCTGCTGGCCGTAGATGGTGGCCATGCTGATGACCGTCTGCACCCCGTCGTTGTAGAACAGATAGGCGGCCAGGAAGCGGAACAGGTTGGGCCTGGCCATGACCATGCGCAGCGCGGCCCAGGCTCCCCGGAATCCCTCGGCGGCCATGCGGGGCCAGGACGGCCGCGTCAGGTCCGTGCCCGCAGGTTCGGGCAGCCCCCGAAAGGTGATGAGCGCAAATCCCAGCCACCAGGCCCCGGCCAGAGCCATGCCCAGGCGCACGGCCTGCCCCTTGTCCAGGCCGAGATAGGCATGCCCCTCCACCAGAAGAAGGGCCAGGGCCAACTGCACGCCTCCGCCCGCGTAACCGAAGGCGTAGCCCAGGCTGGAGACCCGGTCGCGCTGGTCGGGGGGGGCGATGTCCGGCAGGAAGGCGTCGTAGAAGGTGTTGCCGGCGTTGAAGGCGGTATGGGCGCAGATGAAAAGTCCGAGCGTGAGCGCAATGTCCCCGGGACCGCACAGCCCCGTGAGCATTGCCGCGACGCTGCCCGTGATGCAGGAGAGTATGAGGAAACGCCTGCGCAGCCCGCCCCGGTCCGCCACCGAACCCAGCACCGGGGCCATGACGAAGACCAGCGCGGCGGCGAGGCTCACGGCGTAGCCCCAGAGGCTCACCGCCGGGATGGAGGTCTCCCCCAGGCGCAGGCCCTCAGGCGCGACCACCGCCGCGAAATAGGCGGGCAACAGGGCCGTGGCCACCGTGGTGACGTAGGCGGAGTTGGCGAAATCGTACATGGCCCAAGCGTACACGGGCCTGGAGCGGTCCATGTGCTGCCCTTTACGCGTTTCGCCGCCCCAGGGCAAATGAACAGGGTGTTGCGATGAGCGCTAGAAGACCTCGCGGGCCATCCAGATCACCCTGCCCAGCACGCGAACGCTGGCCCCCTCGTCCATGGTGACTTCCAGCGCCGGATAGAACTGGCGGTTGTCGCTCACCAACACAAGCTGGCCGGGCTTCTTGTCCAGGCGCTTGACCACAATTTCCTCGTCGATGCCCACGGCGTAAATCTTGCCCGTGTAGATTTCGGTCTGGGAAAGGTCGATGAGCACCACGTCTTCGTCGCGGAGGGTGGGTTCCATGGAATCGCCCGAAACGCGCATCAGGCGCATCTGGCTGATCTGGCCCTTGCGGCGAAGCCATGCGTGGCGGAAGGCGTAGTAGGAGTCGATGGCCTCGTCCACCACCAGGCTGCCGCCCCCGGCGGACAGGCGGGCGCGCACCTTGGGAACGTACGAAAATTCATCCGGATGCGAACCGGGCACCGAATGGTCGCGCGAGGATTGCGTGGCGTCCTGGCCCGCGATGTACATGGGACCCATGCCCGACTCCAGCCACTGGGGGTTCAGGCCGTATTTGCGGCAGAGGTAGAGGTACCAGTCCGCAGGAATGTGGGAGCGCTTCTTGGCGTCCGTGACGGCCTGGCGACCGATCCCCAGGACCCTGGCCAGCTCCGACTGGGAGCGGATGCCTGTTGCGCTCATGATCCGCGACAGGACCGACTCCGCGGTGAAGCCCTTGACCGGCGATTGGGGGATGGCACGTTTCATGGTGTGGACCGCCTTGTTTTTCCCGAATATGGACGCAAAGGCTCAGCGCGTCAAGCGGGGCTGTTCTCGGTAAACGTGTGCGTACAACAGGGATTCTCTGGCAAAACCCCTTGTCTGATACCGCGCATGTCACACTTCGGCATGTCGCACGAGGACGCATCGCGTGCGCCTATGCCGTGCAATCAAGTCCACCATGACAAACGTGGGGTGCGCCGGATTGATGATAGGGGATTTGGAAGAAAATGTCGCTGGTGCTGTAGGAAATATGGGCTGATGCGGTCATGGCCAGGCCGGGTGCGATCCGGAGCCCCGGCATCAGCTTCTGGCAGAAGAGCCGGGGACGACGACCCGCCTGCGTTCACCCTCACAATTCAAGTCTCACAACTTGAGCCGCATAGCGCGAGCCCAGGCTTCAAGCCCGACACGCAGACCTCATGACGCATACTTCAAGTCCCATGCTTGAGCGCCTGCACCCGCAAGCGTCAACGCCAGCCTTGAGCCCCCAGACGACGGTTTGCCGCGTCGGGACGCGAAGCCCGCTGATGGTTTTTGAGAGGAGGTCCCGGAGGAGAACGTTTTTCAAAAAGTTCTCCACCGGGCCGCCGGAGGCATTCTTACATCTTACAGACGATCCATGGGGATGCTGGCGTAGAACGCCTCCCAGTCGTCATCGAGCATGTCTTTGAACTGGCTCAAGGGGAAAAAACGCCCGCAGGACCTGCAGCGCACGCCGGCCTGCGTTCAGAGGCGCGCCGGCGCGACGCGCCCGCCGCAGGCGGGGCACTCCGGCGATTTGGGCCGAGGCCCGAAAGACTGGAAAAACATCAGACTATCTCCGCTCCTGAGAGCACCATCACGAACCGTTTGAACAATTCGGTGTCGAAGGCTCCTTTCATGTCGCGCATGACGCGCAGGGCCTCGAAGGGCGACACCGCCGCCGCGTAAGGCCTGGCCGTGGTCAGGGCCGCGAAGACGTCTACCAGCCCGACCGCCATGGCCGCCAGCGGAATTTCGCCGCTTTTCACGCCCCCGGGGTAGCCGGAACCGTCGGCGCGCTCATGGTGGAAGAGAATGCACTGCATGGCCGGAAGCGACAGGTCCAGCCCCGAGCAGAGCGCCACGCCCTTGGCCGGATGGGTGCGCATGATCTGTGTCTCCTCGGCGGTGAGGGGGCCCGGCTTTTCGAGCATGGCGGAGTCGATGCCGAGCTTGCCCAGGTCGTGCAGCACGGCTCCCACGCCGATCTGCACCATCTCGGTCTCGGGCACGGAGAATGTGTTCATGAGGGTCGTGGTGTAGACGAACACCTGGAGGCTGTGGTCGTAGGTTTTGAAGTCGTGGGCCATGAGCAGGGCCAGTTGCTTGAGCGATTCGCCGCGGGAGAGAAAGGCCAGGGTCTTTTCGACAAAGGCGGCGATGCGGTCGAACTGAGCCCGCTTGAGGAGCTTGGAAGGGAGTTTCTTGCCGTAGAGTTCGCGCACCATGGACCTGGCGGCAGTGTGGAAAATCTTGGCCCGCCCAGCCAGAGGCACGTTTTCGTTCAGCAGGTATTCCGCGAGGTTGCGCTCCAGATAGCTGTCGAAGTGGCTGCGGGCGGCTGCCTGGATGTATACTTCGTTCACCCCGTTTTCACTCAGCCTGACCAGGTGCTCCCTGGTGTAGACTTCGTTTTCGGACGCATAGAGCACAAGCTGCCCCGCCTGGCGTATGTAGACCTTGAAGCGCCCAAAGGCTTTGGGAAAAAGCATCAGGGGCGACACGGCGAAATAGCCTGGTTCCCTCGTTGTTGGCTGCTGGCCGGACATGGTGATCTCCCGCACGACATGGATTCTCTCGAGGCGAAGTCCTGGTAGTCAAATGCCGCGAAAATGGCTATAATGGCAAGCGGAGTCAGCAATAATCAGACCTGACTCTCCAAGAGGAAAAAAATGCAGGATGGCTGGGGTTCCACAGGCATCCCTGACGACAATTCCGGGATGCCCATAGTGCTGAAGGTCCGCAGCCTGGTCGCACAGGATCTGGCGCTGGCCCAGGGACGCTCCATGCGTGGTTTCTCTGCGCGTCAGGCGGAACTGGGCTTTCGGCAATCGACTATGTTGCGCCGTCCCCCGGAAGTGGACATCGGGGCGTTGGTGGACCTTGGATCCTGAAAAGACCCCCCTATGCAAGACTGGAAAATCAAGAAGACCGAGGCCCTCGATAAGGCCAAACGGATAGTCGTCAAGGTCGGCAGCGCGGTTCTGACCACCGGCAGCGGGCTGGACCTGAACATGGTGAAAAGCCTTGCCAGGGACATCGCGGCGCTCGTCAAGCAGGGCCGGGAGGTCCTTCTGGTGACCAGCGGCGCGGTGGCCGCCGGGCGCGCCGTGATCCGCCAGAACGACCTGGACGGCCTGCCCGACCGGCAGGCGGCTTCGGCCATCGGGCAGAGCCGCCTGATGCACGCCTACGACCAGGCCTTCGGCGAGTACGGCATCGTCACCGCACAGCTGCTGCTCACGCGCGACGACCTGGAAGGACGCGAGCGCTACCTGAACGTGCGGAACACCCTGCGCACGCTGCTCACCTGGCGCTGCCTGCCCGTGGTCAACGAGAACGACACCGTGGCCGTTCAGGAACTGGTCTACGGCGACAACGACTGCCTGTCCTCGCTGCTGGTGGGCGTGGTGGGCGCGGACCTGTTCGTGAACCTGACCTCGGCCAAGGGCGTGTACACGGAAAATCCCGAAGAGAACCCCGGCGCGTCCTGTCATCCCTGTCTGGAAGGCATCGGCGGCCTGGATCTGGAAACCATGTGCCGGGGCAAGACCGCGAGCGGCACCGGCGGCATGCACTCCAAGCTGCTGGCGGCCAGGCGTGCGGCCCAGTTGGGCGTGCCCACGCTCATCGTGTCCGGACGCGAGCCCGACCGCATGACCCGCGTGTTCGCCGGAGAGGACCTGGGCACCTGGGTCCCGGCTGACGCCCGGGCCATCTCGCGCCGCAAATTCTGGCTGGCCTACACCTCCGAGCCCAAGGGCGAGCTGTGGATCGACACCGGCGCGGCCCAGGCGCTTCGCCAGGGCGGCAAGAGCCTGTTGCCTGCGGGCATCGTGCGCGTGGAAGGGGAATTCGAGAAGGGTTCCATCGTGCGCATCCTGGACTTTCAGGGCCAGACCGTCGGCGTTGGACTGGCCAACTACGACTGCGCCGAGATGAAGAAGATCATGGGACTGAAATCAGGCAAGATCGAGCAGGTGCTGGGCCAGGCCCCGTACCCCGAGGCCGTGCACCGCGACAACATGGTGCTGGACGCGGCGCTCTAGAACTGCGGGCCTTCTCAAGGCACAAAAAGGCGGACGTCCCTGGGGCGTCCGCCTTTTTGCGTTCGAACGGGGCACTCCATGGGGAAGGCCGGAGAGAATGGGCTGGCGGTAACAAAGGGGATGGCTTGGGGCAGCGCTACACGCGGCGTTCCCGTATCGGCAGGTTGACCACGGCTGCCAGAGAAGCCAGGGCAATGTCGGCGTACCACATCCAGAGATAGTTTCCGTCATGGTGCACGGCGAGCCCCCCGAGCCATGCGCCGAGAAAACCGCCGATCTGGTGCGTGAACAAGGTTATGCCGAAAAGCGTGGCCAGGTATCTCGCACCGTACAGTTTGCCAACCAGGCCGGCCGTGGGAGGCACGGTCGCCAACCACGTGAAGCCCAGGGAGGCCGCAAAAACATAAAACGTAAGCTGTGTCTTTGGTGCAAGCAGGTATGCGGCGATCATTACGGCGCGGCTTCCATAGAGCACGGCGAGGATGTACTTCATGCGAAATCTGTTGCTGATCATGCCGACGAACAGGCTGCCTGCGATATTGAACAGGCCGATAATCGAGAGAGTAGCTGCGGAAACACTGGCCGTGTGCCCGCAGAGTGCTATTTCACCCGGAAGATGGGTGACAAGGAATGCAATATGAAATCCGCAGGTGAAAAAGCCGGCATTCAGACAGAGGTAGCTCGGATCGGACATGGCCTGACGTATTTGTTGCATGAGCCCGGTCGGGTGCCCGCCATGGGAGCTTGGTTCGATCGTGTCCTTGTTGACTCGCATGAATGATCCAAGCGGTATGGTGATCAGTGTGGCAGCGGCCATGGTCAGCATGGCCGCTGCCCAGGAGAAGTTGCTGATGATCATCTGCAGCATGGGGGCAAAGATGAATTGACCAAACGAGCCCCCGGCATTGATGAATCCGCCGGCAAAGGCGCGACGCTTCAAGGGCAGGAGTTGCGCCACGGCCCCGAACAGGATGGAAAAGCTCCCTGCGCCAGCCCCTGCGGCGCTCAGAATTCCCAAGGTCAGGACGAGCGACCACGGTTCATCCGCAAGAGTCGTCAACGCCAGGCCGGCTGCCAACAATAGACCACCCAACGCGATGACACTGGAAAAACCCTTGTGGTCGGCGACGATGCCGAACAGCGGTTGCGCAATCCCCCAGACTATCTGGGCAATTGCCAGGGCAAAGCTGATGGAGACGACACTGAGTCCCGTGGATTCATTGATCGGCGCAATGAAGAGTCCGGCTGTCTGGCGAGAGGCCATGGTGATGGCAAGAATGACGGAGGCGGCAAATATCACTTTCCATGTGTTGGAGGTCGACGAATCGTTCACGTGCAATCCTTTTGACGCGGGGGTTTATGGTGCAAACAGTGTGTGAGGGTGGCAAGGGCTGGGTGTTGGTCCTGGCGCTCTTCGACATATGCATGGGTATCGTGATCAAAAAGGACACGGGGTCGGGAAGGCGGGTTTCCCGGGGGCGACAGACAAAGCGCAGCGGATGGCCTGAGACCTGTGCGGAAGGCGGTCGCTGATTGCAGGCATGGCCTGGTGGGCGATGTTGCCCACAGCCGTGCCATAATCCCACCTTCAGGCCTTCCATGTCGGGAAGTGCCCGAGGGCGTGTTTGCTGTTGTGGGTAAGTGGCTGGCGCATCTGCGAAACAACGTATGCATATGCATATGATGCGCTCAGCAGATCTAGGCAATCACCGACGTGAGCGACCGCAGAAGGACATCAAAACCCAATTCCCCAAGTCTTGCGGTGACAGCATGCTGGGCTTGTTCCCACAGCGGTTTTGCGGCTTCCAGCTTGGCTTGGCCAGTCGCCGTAAGCGTGACGCATTTCATTCGCTGGTCGTCAGGGGACGGGTCCATGCGGACATAGCCCTTCTTTTTAAGAAGCTGCAAATTGCGCGTGACGGTGGTCTGGTCCATGACCAGGATGTCCGCGAGGCTGGATATCGCCACACTGGGATTTCGCGCAATGGTCATAAGCATGCTGTATTGGGTGACTTTCAGTCCGGCGGGTTTCAGGTGGGCATCATAGAGAGACGTTATGCTCCTGGAAGCCTTCCGAAGTGTGGCACAAAGGCACGGAGTGGGCGGCATCGCGGCAGGTTCCTGGTTCGTGTTTTCTGGATACATGCATATGCATGTTTTTTGGGGCCGTCAAGCTTTCGGACCGACGCGGTCTTTCCTCCGGCACGCCAGGTTGGGAATATTCGAAAAGTGACGTGGCGGCGCACCGCGCATCACTCCTCCAAAGGCACCAGCACCCGGAAGGGCTGCTTCACCTTCTGGGCCTTGGCCACGTTGTGCAGGCGCATGAGGCTGTAGCTGTTGACCTCAAGCCCCTTGGCCAGGAGCATGGCGCCGGCCTCGCTCATGAGGTCCTCGCCCAGGATCATGCCTTCCTTGAGTTCCACCAGCCTGATATCCTTGGGCCGTACCCCCGTGTCCGCCAGGACATAGCGCTCGAAGACGTCCAGCAGGTGGATGTCGTACACTCCTTCGGCCTGCTTCATCTGGCCTATGGCATCCAGCTTGTTGCCCAGGCATCCCTCCAGGTTGTCGAAGGCCAGGCAGATCTTCAGGATGCGCGCCCCGCGCGGCTGCTCGGGGTAGTCGGCCAGGGAATCCTCCTGGTGCATGATCATCTCGCGCACGTCCTCCAGGCGCGGGATGCTGGAGAGCAGTTGAGCCCCAACAGTGGGGTGCATGTTGTAGATCTGCGATTCCTCCGGGGTGAGGCCGCCCGAGCAGCGGTTCTTGCTGACGATTTCCTCGGGGATGAAAATGCAGCCGATCTGCGAGAGCATGGCGGCCAGTTCGAATTTCCAGGGGTCCTTCACCTTCAGGCGCGCGACCATGTTCTTGACGTGGCGCTTGATGCGCTCCGAGCGGCCGAAGGCTTCCGGGTTCACCTGGCCGAGAATCTCCGTGAGCACCTTGATGCAGCCTTGCAGCGTGCCCCGCAGCAGTTCCTTTTCAGCCGTGACCAGCCGGTACTGCTCAAGAGCGGCGTCCAGGCTCCTGACCAGCGTCTCCTGGGTGCAGGGCTTGGTCAGGAAGCGGAAAAGATGGCCTTCGTTGACCCCTGTTATGGCCGACTCCAGGTCCGCATGGCCGGTGAGCATGATCTTCACGGTCAGGGGGCTGGCCTCCTCCACCTTGGCCAGAAAAGAGAATCCGTCCATCACGGGCATGCGCAGATCCGTCACCACCACCGCGATGTTCCCCTGACGCACCAGGGCCAGGGCCTGGGCGGGGTCACTCTGGGTTTCCACATCGAAGCGATGGCTCAGGTTGCGCCGAAGCATCTCCAGAACCCGCGTATCGTCGTCCACGAACAGAATCTTCATGCGTTGCCTCCGCTTTCCAATGCTTCGCGGCATGCCTGCTTCCAGGTCTCGAGCCTGCCGGTCAGGCCAGCCTGCTCGAGGTGGTCCATGTCCATTACATGGGGAGCGTAAGAGGGGTTGATGACCACGAATTCGTGCTCCAGAACGTTGGCGACGTGAACGGCCGTGACCGGGGACATTGCGGTCAGGCCCAGGGCCGAGGGCGTATGGTGGAAGGCCACCGCCTCCAGCACGGCGTCGGAGATGCCCCAGAGGCCCAGGAGATAGGCTCCGGCCTGGGCGTGTCCGGTGCCGAACCCGCTGGATTCCGCCTGGAAAATCGACAGGTTTTCCTTTCTGGAGCGGGCCACCAGGGCGCGGTATTCGCTGGCGAGCTTGTCGGCCAGGACGAATTTCCCAAGATCGTGGAGCATGCCCGCGATGAAACAATCATCCTGGGCCTCGGGGCTCAGGGCCTCCAGTTGGGCGATGCGCCGGGCCAGCTTGGCCGTGTTCAGGCTGTGCTCCCAGAGCTTGGGGAAGGAAAAGTCGGGAATCCTGCGGGTGTCGAACACCGAGAACAGCTGCACCCCCAGGACCAGCCCCTTGATAGTCTTGAGGCCGAGCAGGGTGACGGCCTGGTCCAGGCCGCGCACGCGTATGCGCGGGCCGAAAAACGAAGAGTTCACCAGCTTGAGGATGTCCGCCGAAAGGGCCATGTCCTTGCCGATGACGGCGGTGACGGCCTCCACGGGCGCGGTCTCGTCCTCCAGCATCCTGGTGAGCCTGGTATAGATGTCCGGCAGGGCGGGCAGGGCGTCTATCTGGCCGATGATGTGCCGCATTTCTTCGGAGAGGATCATGTCGCGCAGGCGGCACCCCCGGTCGATCACCTGGATGAGCTGCTGGGCGGACACGGGCTTGGTCATGAACTGATGGGATTCCGGGACGGTGCGCATGATGTGATGCAGATCCGAATCGCCCGAGAGCACCAGACGCATCATCCAGGGGTAGTGCTTGCGCACCGTGCGCAGGAGCCGGCGGCCGTCCATGCCGGGCATGCGCATGTCGGCCACGATCACGTCATGGGGCTTCTCGGCCAACAGCTTCAGGGCGGCGTCGCCGGAATCCACGAAGCTCAGGTTCCAGGCGTCCTTCCGGTTCCAGAGCATGCGCTTGAGCGCCGTGAGCAGCTGGGGGTCGTCGTCCACGAACAGGATGTTCTTCTTCATTGTTCGATCTCCTCTCCGGCAGGAAACCGGAGGGTGAAGGTGGTCCCCTGTCCGGGCACGGAGTCGAACTCCACCGTGCCGTTATGCCGGGCGAGGACCGAGTGGACTATGGCCAGACCCTGGCCCGTGCCTTTGCCGACCTCCTTGGTGGTGAAGAAGGGGTCGAAGATGCGGGTGCGGATGTCCTCGGGGATGCCGCCGCCCGTGTCCGAGACCGCTACGGCCACGCTGCGGCCCTCGTTGGCCGTGCTCACGGACAGGACGCCGCGCGTGCTCTGCCCCCGGTATTTCTCGCTCATGGAATGGGCGGCGTTGACCACCACGTTCAGGACCGCCTGGTTGAAATCGCCGGGCACGCAGAAGATCAGGGGCCTGGACGGGTCCAGGTCCAGCTTGAGATCGGCGTTGTATTTCCACTCGTTGCGGCTGATGGTCAGGATGGATTCCACCGCCCGGTTCACGTCCACCAGGTGCCTGGCCGTGAGGTCGGGATGGGAGAAGCGCTTCATGGCCCCCACGATGTTGGCCACGCGGTCCACGCCGTCCATGGAGTCGTCGATGGAGCCGGGCACTTCGGCCAGCAGGGCCTTCAGCTCCTCCAGTTCGGCGGGGCTTGGAAGAAGCCCCTCGCAGGAAGGAGGGGCGGCCTGCTCCGGGGAGGCCTGGGAGGACAGCCGGGCGGCGTCGTTGTAGCGCTCCAGCACGCCGCAGATGCGGGCGAAGGCGTCTTTCAGGAAGCTCAGGTTGCCGCTGACGTACTGGATGGGCGTGTTGATCTCGTGGGCGATGCCTGATGCCAGCTGCCCGATCGACTCGAGCTTCTGGGCCTGGAGAAGCTGGCTTTCCAGGATCTTGTGCTGGGTGACGTCCTCCATGATGACCAGCACGGGCGGGGGGCTGGCCGCGTGCAGGGGCATGGACCGGCAGAGTATCTTGAGAAAGCCCACTTTGCCGTCCGGGCGCACGTAGCGGAAATCGTTCAGGCGGCTGATGCTGCCCTCCTGGCGGCTTGCGTCGATGGCCCGAGTCAGTTCCTGCGCGTCCCACCCCAGGGGCATGGTAGACAGCGCCACTCCCAAAGCCTCCCTGCGGTCTATATTGAACGTCTCTTCGGCCTGAGAGTTCCAGTTGGTCACGTTGCCTTCGGAGTCCAGGCTGATCAGGATGAGGGCCGCAGCCGCCATCAGGCTCTGGGATTCGTGCAACGAGTCCTTCAGGCGGCGCAGGGCCACCCGGGCCGCTGTGATGTCGGAGAGGCTCAGATGGATGTGGCGGCGGCCCTGGTACATGAAGGCGCTGGCCTGGACTTCGGCCAGCCGGATTCCGCTCGTGGTGTTCAGAAACGAGTTGAAGCGCTCCCTGGGAGCGATGAAGCGGCGGATGAGCAGCTTGCACCGGGGCTCATGCGCCGAGTTGAGGCACTGGGCGAAGGACTCGCCCTGCCTGATGCCCAGCATCGCTTCAGCCCGGGCGTTGATCCAGGAGACGGAATAATCGGTCGCGTCGATGACCACCATGGGCACGGGCGCCTTGTGGAACAGGTCCTGGAAGATGGTGCACGAAGGTGTGTTCATGTGGTGCATGTCCCGTCGCACTGGCGTTGCACGCTGCCCACCAGTTGCACGACGTCAAGAATGAGCGCCATGGAGCCGTCTCCGTTGATGGTTGCCCCGGAAAAGCCTTCCACCCGCCCGATGAGCGGTCCCAACCCCTTTATGACGGTCTGCTGCTGGCCCACCACCTCATCCACGGCCAGTCCGGTGCGACCACCGTCGTGGCGTGTGATGACCACCTGCTCCAGGCGCGGGGGGGCGCCCCCCAGGAGGAAGGTCTCGCGCAGCCGGATATAGGGTATGATCTCTCCACGGACGTTCAGGGTGCGGTTTCGGCAGCCTCCATGCCCATCGGGGAGGCCATTTGCCGCAAGCTCGACGCATTCCTCCACCATGGCCAGGGGGATGATGTAGAATTCCCCGGCTGCGCGGACCAGAAGTCCGTCGATGATGGCCAGGGTGAGCGGGAGGGTGATGGTGATGGCGGTCCCCCGTCCGGGTCGGCTGGAGATCTCGATGGATCCGCGCAGGTTTTCGATGGCCCGTTTGACCACGTCCATGCCCACGCCCCGCCCCGACACGCTGGTGATCTTCTCGGCAGTGGAAAAACCGGGTGAGAAGATCAGCTGGTAGGCGTCCTGGTCGGCCAGCCTGCACTCGGAAGTGAGCAGGCCGCGCTCCGCAGCCTTGGCCCGGATGCGCTCCGCGTTCAGGCCCCGCCCGTCGTCCTCGATCCGGATGACCACAGATCCTCCGGCCTGTTTGGCGCTCAGGAGGATGGTGCCGCGCCGGGGCTTGCCGGTGGCGGCGCGCTCCTCGGGCGGCTCGACGCCGTGGTCGATGGAGTTGCGCAACAGGTGCACCAGCGGGTCGCCCAGCTGCTCGATGACGGTCTTGTCCAATTCTGTCTCGCCGCCCTCGGTCGCCAGTTCGATCTCCTTGCCCAGTTCCGAGGAGAGGTCGCGCACCAAACGCTTGAAGCGGCTGAAGGTGGTGCCGATGGGCAACATGCGGATGCTCAGGGTGTTGTCGCGCAGTTCCCCCGCCAGCCGCTCGATCTCCTCGGACACTCCGGACAGAATCGGCACCGCGAGTTCCGAGGCGATCTGCGTCAGGCGGGCCTGGGCGATAACCAGCTCGCCCACCAGATTCACCAGGTTGTCCAGCTTGGCGGCCTCCACGCGAAGGCTCGGGGCCGGTTCCGCAGTCTTGGGCCGGTCCTGCCGAAGCGCAGGGTCCTGCTGCGCGGACGCGCCCGCGTTCGCGGCAGGATCGGGCCGCCCGGCCCGGTGCGGTGGCGGCTCCTGCGGCATGGAGCCGGAATCCGCTGCGGGCGGCTGGGATGTTGCCGGGGGAGCGGCCCCGGCGGTTTGCTCCGGCGGCTTGTGGCTCCGGGGATCGGCATTTCCGGTGTCCGGCGGAGTCGGCTTCGGGGGAGCCGTCCCGGCCTGCTCCGGTCGCGAATACTGCGCGTGTGGTCCCGAACGCCCGTCGGCCGGTTCGTCCGGTTCCGGCAGAGTCTCCACGCCGGAGACGATCGCAGCCGGTTCGTACTCGGCGGGGAACTCCGCCGAAATCCTGTCGCCGGTCCGGTCAGGGACCTGCGCCGGGACCTCGCCACGCTCCTCGATCACGGCATCGCCGGGATTGTCCAGGAACAGGAACACGTCGCGCACCGCGTCAGGCTCCAGGCGGGTTTCCAGGAGGATGTCCCAACGCAGATGGCAGTCGGAAGGGTCCAGGTCTTCCAGCGCGGGAACGCCGGCGGTGTCCAGGGATATCCGGACCTGACCCAGGCGGCGAACCTCGTCCAGGAGGGATGCCGGGTCCATCTTGGCAAAGTGATGCGGATCGGAGGGGGCGAAGAGAATCCGCAGGGTCTTGACCGGACAGGAAAGGGGATCATGCCCTGGAAGGACGGGGGACGCGTCGGAGGCCGCATCGGCAGGTGACGGATCGTCCGCCTCCTGTCCGGCCAGTCCTGCCAGGCCGCACAGGGCGCTTCGCAGGGTTTCGTCAGGTTCAGGTTGCCGGGCGGTGCGCGCGGCCGGTTCCAGCCAGTCCTTCACGGCGAAGGTCGCGTTCGCAAGCGACTTGCCCATGGGCGCGCGCCCGGTGCGCACCTGATCCCACAGGGATTCCACATCGTGCAGGAGGGCCACCGCGTCGTGGAAGCCCGCCATGTCGCACGCGCCCTTGAGGGTATGCAGCGCGCGGAAGATGCGGTTCAGGGTCTCGAAGCCCGTGGCTGTGCCCTGGCCTGCGCCTGTATCGGCGTCCAGTTCCAGCAGGGCCGCGTCCAGTTCGGCCAGCAGTTCGCGCAGTTCTTCCCGGAAGAGGTCGGCGTTGGGGATGGGAGCGTTCATGAGCGGGCTTCTTCCAGCGGAGCGGGGAAGGCCTCGAAACCGAAGCGCCGGGCGGTCTGCGCGTCCAAACCGAGGGCTTCCAGGCTGGCGGCCCCTTCCCGGCCCAGCCCGGCAATGCGCAGGCTCCTGCCCCGCGCCGCGAAGGAGCGGTGCGCGGCGCACACGAACTGGACAAAAGCAGCCCCAGCCCCCCAGGCGCGGCTCACATCAAGAACGGCGCTTCGGTCGGCCTCCAGCACGGCCATCAGCGTAGGCTTGAATTCTGCCAGAGCGTAATGGTCCAGATCGCCTTCCATGTCCAGCCGCAGGGCGTCCTCGATGAAACCGGTCGGGTTGTCTTCATCGGATTCCATGGGGTCCCCTCCGGATGGATGCGACGACCTTGGTCGGATTCGTCGCGCGGTCGGTTGCATGCGAGAACCGAAAAATCTTCCTGTGACCGTTTACACCCTGGCACGTAAAAGGACAACAGCGCGGGCAACCAGCCGCGGAACCGTCGGAACGGCCCTGAGGCGGTGGAAATTGCCGGAGTTCATGAGGCGTGATCGAGGAATGTGAACCTGTCTTCGGGAATATCAAATGCGCCTGCTGTGGTGGCCTTATCCGTGCTGGAGGGCAGGCGGGCGTGACAGGAGGGCGAGCGCGGCACGCTTCCCGTCCAAGCTGCCTGAATCCGGGAAGTCGATCCCCTGTGCTTTCATTTCGTTCCGTGCTGAGTCCGGCGGAACCGTCCCTTCCGAGAGTGTTTGCCATTCGGATTGACTTGTCATAAATTCGAAAAATGTCGAATTTACAAATTGACTCGGCGCGCGTGGCCAGGGTGTTCAAGGCCTTGTCCAATCCTCACCGGCTGACCATTTTTCTCAAACTGGCCAGTTGCTTGGGTGTTGAGTCCAGCCTGGACACCAGTGATGAGGGCATCCAACAGTGCCAGCTTGAGCAGGCAAGAACGCTGGGTCTGGCCCCTTCGACCGTATCCAGTCATTACAAGGAATTGCGGGATTCCGGGCTCATCCGCATGGAGCGCCAGGGCAAGAGCGTGCGTTTCTGGATCGACCCCCAGACGCTCGATCTGGCCAGGAGCGTCCTGGGGCCATTCGCACCCCGCGCGGAACATCCGGACACCGATAAGGAGTAAGTCATGTCCAAAAAAGTCGCTTTCGTACTCGGAAGCCCTCGCAAGGTGGGCAATACCAACGTTCTGGCCCGCGAGGCCATGCGCGCTCTGGCTGAAGCCGGGATGGAACCTGTGGAGATCGACGCGCCGAGGCTCGATTTCAAGTATCCCGGCTGCGTGGCCTGCTACAAGTGCCAGGAGAGCGCCGAATACGGCTGCCACATTGATGATCAGGTGGGAAAAACGGTATCCGGTCTGGCGGACTATGACGCCATAGTGCTGGCCACGCCGCTCTATTGGTTCAGTTATCCGGCCCAGTTGAAGATATTTGTGGACCGGATGCTGTCTCTGGTCAAATTCGGGGAAAACCATGAGATATATTCCCCGCTGCGGGGCAAACCGCTGGCCCTCCTGGCTACGGCAGGCAGCGGAATAGAAGACAACCTGGATCTTCTGGATGCTCAGTGGCGCATGCCGACCAGAAGAATGGATACCCCCTACCTTTCCTGCCTGTTCCCCTTCTGCCGGTACCATCCGGGCGGGGTGGCGGAGGATGCCGATGCCATGGCCAAAGCTGCCGGGTTCGGGAGGCAATTGGCCGATCTGCTCAAATAGCGCGATGGTTCCGGAAGGCGACGCCCTCCGACGCCCTGCCGCCCGCGCAGTTCGACCGCGCCTCCAAGGACGCCGGTCCCTTCGGCTGGACTTCCCGGGGTGAAGGGCCTGGAACACATCCAAGCGGGCCATCGGGATCACGGATGCAGGCGGCCGCAACCCTGCTGTTCAAGGGCCTTCGGACCGGGATAATCCATGCTGAGTCTGGTGCCGGAGGAGCGTGGTCCGTTCCCAGGGGATGATTACGGTTCTACGGTGTTTGGGATTCTCCATGGCGGGGAAGGATGTGCTGGCGGATCGTGTCCAGTATTTCCCGGCGGGAAAAGGGCTTCATGATGAAGTCCGCCGCGCCCAGTTCCCGGGCGCGCGCCTTTTCGGAAGCTTCCGAAAGGCCGGAAATGAATATGACAGGGATGTGCCGCGTGGTGGGGGCCTGTTTCAAGCTGCGGCATACGCTGTAGCCGTCCTCGCCGGGCATGAGGATGTCCAGCAGGACGAGGTCCGGCTGGCGCCCGGCAGCCAGCTCGCGGGCTTCGGGGCCGCTTGAGGCGGTCATCACGTCATATCCGGCCTCATCCAGTACCCAGGACAGAATGGTGAGATTCACGGTTTCGTCATCGACCACAAGGATGTTGGGCGAGTCTTTCATCTGTATGCATCTCCGAGCGATCCGGGGCAGAATCATTATTCTTTTGCCCTGGAATAACAAGGTTGGCCTGTCCTGCGGACAGGGCCGGCGAATGTATGCTCCCTTCGCTGTCGGCATGCCGACAGACACAATCCCCCCGGACGAATAGGAAGGAAAGGTCATCGCCCTTTGGGGCGCAACCTACGAAATCGGGGGGGACGCATGGCCAGGGAAGCCAAACGCGAGATCGCTCAGTTGTCGGAATGGGACGACGCCAGAATCATGCTGGAAAAGGCCGCCGCCGACGGCGTGGAGACCGCCTGGGACAGGCTGGAGAAACAGAAGAACCATTGCACCTTCTGCGAACAGGGCCTGACCTGCCAGAAGTGCGTCATGGGGCCGTGCCGCATCGTGGCCGAGGGCGCGAAGAAAAAAGACGGCGTGTGCGGTGCGGACGCGGACCTCACCGTGGCCCGCAATTTCGGGCGCTTCATCGCGGCGGGCGCCGCCTCGCACTCCGACCACGGGCGCGACCTGCTGGAAGTGCTGGCCGAGGTGGGCGCGGGCACGGCTCCGGACTACCAGGTGCGGGACGAGGCCAAGCTCAGGCGCATCTGCGGCGAATTGGGCCTGGAGACGGACGGCCTGGATGCTCCCGCCGTGGCCGCTAAGCTGGCCGACCGCCTGTACGGCGACTACGGATTCCGGCGCGAGGCCCTGTCCTTCTGCGTGCGCGCGCCCAGGCCCCGGCTGGACCTGTGGCGCTCTCTGGGCGTCACCCCGCGCGGCATCGACCGCGAACCCGTGGAGATGCTCCACCGCACCCACATGGGCGTGGACTGCGACCCGGCCTCGATCTGCCTGCATGCGGCCCGCACCGCCCTGGCCGACGGCTGGGGCGGCTCCATGATCGGCACCGAGCTCTCGGACATCCTGTTCGGCACGCCCAAGCCCGTGCGCTCCAGCGCCAACCTGGGGGTGCTCAAGGCCGATCAGGTGAACATCCTGGTGCACGGCCACAGCCCGGTGGTGTCCGAGATGATCCTGGCGGCGGCGCGCTCCCCGGAAATGCTGGCGAAGGCCCGCGAGGCCGGGGCGACCGGAATCAACGTGGCCGGACTGTGCTGCACGGGCAACGAGCTGCTCATGCGCCAGGGCGTGCCCATGGCCGGAAACCATCTCATGACCGAGCTGTCCCTGGTGACCGGGGCCGTGGAGATGGTGGTGGCGGACTACCAGTGCATCATGCCCAGCCTGACCACCGTGGCCGCCTGCTACCATACGCAGTTCGTGAGCACCTCGGACAAGGCCAAATTCCCCGGCGGCCTGCACGTGCCCTTCCACGCGGCCACGGCCAAGAAGCAGGCCATGGAGGTGGTGGGAATGGCCGTTGAAGCCTTCACCAGGCGCGACAAGGACCGCGTGCACATCCCGGTCGCGCCCGTGGAGATCATGACCGGCTTCTCCAACGAGGCCATACTCGAGGCCCTGGGCGGAACCCTGGACCCGCTGCTGGACGCCGTGAAGTCCGGCGCGGTGCGCGGTCTGGCCGGGATCGTCGGCTGCAACAACCCCAAGCTCAAGCACGACCACGTGCACGTGAACCTGGCCAGGGAGCTCATCAAGCGCGACGTGCTGGTGGTGGTCACCGGGTGCGCCACCGTGGCCATGGGCAAGGCCGGGCTTCTGGTGCCGGACGCGGCGGACATGGCCGGGCCGGGCCTTTCCAAAGTCTGCCGGGCGCTGGGGATTCCGCCGGTGCTCCACGTGGGCAGCTGCGTGGACAACTCGCGCATCCTGCACCTGGCGGCGCTGGTGGCCAACGCCCTGGACGTGGACATCTCCCAGCTGCCCGTGGTGGCCAGCGCCCCCGAGTGGTACGCGGAAAAGGCCGCCGCCATCGGTCTGTACGCCGTGGCCAGCGGCATCCAGACCCACCTGGGCCTGCCCCCCAACATCCTGGGCAGCACGGCGGTCACGCAGCTGGCCACCAAAGGCATGACCGACCTCTTCGGGGCCTGCTTCCTGGTGGAGCCCGATCCCGTAAAGGCCGCCGGACTCCTGGACGCGCATATCGCGTCCAGGCGCATCGGTCTGGGGCTTCACGAGCCTGGGCCGTACCCGGCGGAAGACGCGTTCGAAGCGGTGCCCACAGCCACGGTGCGTCTGGAGACGGGGTTGTCCGCGTGAGGTCGCACGCGGGCCTGAAACTGGCGGTTGCAGGCAAGGGCGGGGTCGGCAAGACCTCGCTCACCGCCTGGCTGGGCGATCATCTGGCCAGCCGGGGCTATGACGTCTGGCTGGTGGACGCGGATACCTCCTTGTCCCTGGGAGCGGCCTGCGGGCTCGCTCCCGTGGACATCCCCCAGGCGCTGGCCTCGCGGGAGGATCTTGTACGCAGCCGCATCGGGTCCGGACTCATGTCGCTGACTCCCCTGGTGGACGACCTGCCGGGGGAGCTCAGCGTCCGCCTGCCGCGCCCGCCGGGCTACGGCGAACGCCGCCTGCTGGTGATGGGCGCGGTGGACGCTGCCGGAGGAGGGTGCGCCTGCGCGGCCAACGCCTTGCTCAAGGCCGTGCTCTCGCATATGGTTCTAGGCTGCCGGGAAGCCGTGCTGGTGGACCTGGAGGCTGGCGTGGAGCACCTGGGACGCGGCACCGTGGAGCACGTGGACGGGCTGGTGGTGGTCTCGGAGCCGAGCCTGCGCTCGCTTGGCACCGCCGCCGAGGTGGGCAGGCTGGCCGAAGGCCTGGGCCTTGCGCGCCGGCTGCTGGCCCTGAACCGCTGCGCGTCTGCGCGCCCGGAACTGCCTGATCTGCCTGGGCTGCCCCCGCTGGCAGCGGTGATTCCCCTGCTGGACGGGCTCCAGGCCCGCCAGCTCACGGACGGCTCGGTGCTCGGCCTGGGCGAAGGGCCGCAGATCGCGTCCGCATGCCGGGCCATCCTGGACGCGCTTTCACCCTGACCGCGACGCCGCATCGCAACAACCATCCCGGCGAGGGCTTCATGAAGGTCTCATCCGTCGATCTGCTGGAAGAACTGGGCAAGCCCCGCTACAAGCCGCTGCGCGACGTCCTCAGGCTGCGCCGGTTCACGCGCAAGGCCGTGGTGTTCGAGCCGCTGTCCGAGGAGGACCTGGTCTTCATCGTGAAAAGCGGGCGGGTGCGCGTGTACCTGTCCTACGAGGACAAGGAGTTCTGCCTGGCGGTGCTGGGCCCTGGGGACGTGTACAGCACGCATACCCGTGCCTTCGTGCAGGCCGTGGAGGACGTGGAACTGCTGGTGGCGCCGTCCGACGTGTTCCGCCGCCGCATGGAGGAGTTTCCGGGCCTGTATACGACCATGATCCGGGTGCTGGGCTCGCTCCTGGGCCGGGCGCTGACCATAATCGACAGCCTGGCCTTCAAGAAGGTGGGCAAGCGCCTGCTGGAGATGCTGGCCGAGGAGGCCGGGCGCGGGCGCGAGATGCCGGAGGGCGGGGTGCTGCTGGAGTGGAACCTGACCACGGAGCAGCTTGCCGCGGTGCTCGGCACCACGCGCCAGACCATGTCCTCGCTCATGAACAGCCTGTCGCGCGAGGGCATGCTGGAGCTTCGCGGCAAGGGGGGCGTGTACATCCCCGACCCGGCGCGCCTGGCTCATCCGCCCGAGGCCTGGAGCAACATCCGGCACTGCCCGCCGGGCCGCGCCCGTGCTGGGATGCGCAAGGATGAGCAGGCGGGGTCCGAAGAAAAGTAGCCGGATTTTTGAAATAGTCGTTGACCTTTGCCCGCCATGTCTCTAAAAGCCCCCTTCTGCCTGCGGGAACGCAGTTCCGGCGGGCGGGAACGGGAAGCTCTTTTACAACTGATCTTGGAGACGAGGCGGCACTCTG
>JBKICU010000005.1:0-11304 GCA_046566965.1 Acidobacteriota bacterium | reverse complement strand
CCTTCGTGATGCACAACGAGAAGTCCGCCGCCAAGTGCAAGAAGTGCGCGACCGACTAACGGACTGATCGACACCTAACCCCAACGGGGCGGGCCGCATGGCCCGCCCCCCTCCCAAGGAGGAGCGATGATAGAGCACCGCATAACGTTCACGGAAGAGGAGCTGGTGGCCTCCGCCACCCAGGACAACCTGTCCATCCTGGCCCTGACCAAATTTCTGCGCAGCCTGCCCAACGACCAGCGCGGCTTCTTCAAGGACTGCCGCATCGAGGCCGTGATCCCCATCTACATGCCGCGCGGCGACTTCGAGACCCACGTCCACGCCATGAACATGGACCAGGACCAACTGGACTGGCTGCTGAAAACGCGTCCCGAATTCAAGGCCTGCGACGACACGGGCAACAACACCCTGGCCACGGGGAACAAGATCATCAGTTGCGGCGGCGTGGAGGCGGATGAGTCGAGGGGAAAGACGGATTCAACCTGTAGCGAGAAGAAATAGATAAGGAGAAGCACCATGAGCGAGAGAATCGACGACCCAACTTTTCAGGACTACAGCTGGACTGACCATGAGAGGGAACTTCATAATCGGAGTCAGGAGCCAACACCGTTACAAACAGTCCAGCCTCCGGCTCCACTTGAACCAGGGGAAGTAAGGCAATCAATTGTGGACATAAACACGCCGGAAGGGCGGGCTGAAAATGAAAGGCGAAATCAGTACGCCAGGGATCGCGACTATAACGACATGTCTAAGCGTCTAGCAAAATACGAAGAAGATAAGCGCCCTAAACCTTTATACACTGACAAAGGAGACCATTATGAATTCAATGTGTCTGGTAACGCAGCGGATGCCATCGCATCAACAGTAAGCGGCTTAGTGGGAACAGGACTGGTAATTGCAGCAGGTCCATCAATGGGAAGCTCCCTGGGAGCACTGCCGATAGCTGGCTACGCTGGATACTTGACCAAAGAAGGCCTATCTTCCCCTATAAAAATAAACAAAACCCCAAACTCTGTCCCGCCTGAACTGGATCATCTCAAAGAAATGCCATAAATCACGATGTAGCCTACTGGTGTTGAGATCAACCCAGTGGGCTACAATCTATCCATGACAAAACAAAGGGCGAACCAAGCAGACATATATAAAAAACAACCAAAAACCATAAATTAGAGAAAGCTGCAAAAAGACTCGATGGGTGTATTCAGTCAACAAAACATTCATGACATACCCGCAAAACAAAAACCAAACAACTGAACTAGAACAAGCACCACAAGTGACCTGACGAGCGACTCAAACACAAAGGCACGAAACACGTTTTGATCTCTATCGTGGTAAAACATATTCCCCCACCAACTAAATTTCAAGACTAAGAACTCATTTCATAGCATATCAATGACGTACGGCATCATGCAAAAGAACCAACAATAATGCTATCAGCGCACCACAAGCCAGTGCTCCTAACTCCCACACAAACCGCTTAAAAAACTCAGATTTCGTTACCATAAAACGATTATACCACCCGTCTGCAAGGAGATCAACCGAGCACCCACCTTTTACGTGCAAATTTCAATTCGCCGCCCGCATCGCGCCGTCGCGGCTCTCCAACTACTGCCAGATCCTTGAGGACTCCTTCAAGATCTCCGGCACTCTGGACGCCGTGACCCCCATGGGTCGCCAGCGCATCAAGCGCTACGAGTCCGACAAGAGCCTCAAGTACCTGAACACGGAACTGGAATACGCGGCCCTGAACAACGCCACCTCCAGCGCCGGTGACGCCGGGACCGCCCGGCAGATGAAGGGCATGGAAGGCTTCATCGCCACCAACGACAAGTCCTACGCCTCCTACGCCGTCGGCAACGACTTCTCCGAGGCCAAGCTCCTGGAGATGTTCCAGGCCTGCTACGAGGCGGGCGGCGAGCCCAGCATGATCCTGGTGGGCCCGGTTCAGGCCCGCAAGATCGCCAACTGGAACCAGGCCGGGCGCATCACCGTGAACACCTGAGCCTCCGAGCAGATCGCCAGAGCTCTGGGGTCATGGCCGTCATGGTGTTGGAGACCCCCTTCGGGCGCATGAAGGTCACCATCGACCGCTACCTGGCCAAGGACGACGACGCCGGGACCAAGTACGACCGCGTGTACGTCTACGACCCCAGCCGCTGCTCCATGACAACCTAACTCACCTTCACGTTTGTGGAACTGGCCCAGACCGGCGACTCCATCACGTTTCAGTCCATCGTGGAGGCCACCTTCGTGATGCTTAGGCGAGAAGTCCGCCGCCAAGTGCAAGAAGTGCGCGACCGACTAGCGGACTAGCCGGGTCATACGGTCGAAGGCTCGCACACACCGGGGCCATCATTATAATTGTTTACAAGTATATACCATTCTAACCAAACACAACACCTGCTCACAAGAGTAACGAGCTAGGAAGATGACGAACAAAACGACTCGTTCCTCGCAGACATTCTTGCGTTGCCGGGGCCATCTGTTTTCGACTTCCTCCTGAGACTTCTGAGCAGTTTCTTCCACTTTTAGTAGCTCCTGCCTCGTTCACCCTCCTCCGGTCAGTTCCCTCAGACTCGAAACGCAGCATACAGGCTCTCAATCACAGCAATCCGGAATCCGGATTGTCGCATTCCCTCTGGCAACGCCGCGCGAAATCCCGTATGGTCCACCCAGAATCCCCTTAAGGAGACCATTATGCGCATCGGTTTGGCTGGACTTGGTCGAATGGGAATGAACATGGTCCGCCGCCTCCTGCAGGGCGGGCACGAAGTCGTTGCCTACAACCGCAGCCCCGCGAAAGTGGACGAGATCGCCTCCGAGGGTGCCATAGCATCATACTCGCTGGCCGAGATGGTCTCCAAGCTGGATGCGCCGCGCGTGGTCTGGCTGATGCTGCCCGCAGGGGCCGTCACCGAGGAGCACATCGAGGAATTAAAGCCCCTGCTCTCTCCGGGCGACATCGTGATCGAGGGCGGCAACTCCCGCTTCACCGACGACATGCGCCGCGGCCCCGAATTCGCCAAGCTCGGCGTCACCTATCTGGACGCGGGCGTATCCGGCGGCATCTGGGGCCTCAAGGTGGGCTATTGCACCATGGTGGGCGGCCCGCTCCCGGCCTTCACGCACATCGAGCCCGTCCTCAAGACCCTGGCTCCGCCCGAGGGCTACATGCACTGCGGTGAGACCGGCTCCGGCCACTATGTGAAGATGATCCACAACGCCATCGAATACGGCATGATGCAGGCCTATGCCGAAGGCTTCGCCCTGCTGGACGCGTCGCGCTACTCCGAGGGCCTGGATTTCGCCAAGCTCTCGCACCTGTGGAACCAGGGCAGCGTGGTGCGCTCGTGGCTGCTGGAACTGTGCGAGGACATGTTCGCCAAGGATGCGCGCCTGTCCGGGCTCAAGGCCTACGTGGACGATTCGGGCGAAGGCCGCTGGAGCGTGCATGAGGCCGTTGAAAACGCCGTGCCCGCCCCGGTCTTGACCCTGGCCCTGATGGAGCGTTTCCGCTCGCGCAAGGAAAACGATTTCGGCGACCGGGTTCTGGCCGGTTTGCGCAATGAATTCGGCGGCCACGCCGTGGTCAAGAAGGAGGAGTAATCGTGGCGCCCTCTCCCGACCAGATGAAGGCGTCCGCCAACTCGCAGGGCTGTCGCATGACGGAGCGCCCCGAGGACTGCACCATCGTCATCTTCGGCGCCTCCGGAGACCTCTCGTCGCGCAAGCTCTTTCCGGCCTTGGCGCGTCTCTTCGAGGTGGGCGGCCTCCCCGGCAACTTCGCCATCGTCGGCACGGCGCGCACCAAGATGAGCACGGACGAATTCCGCGAGAAGGTGCGCGGCTGGCTGGAGACCAGCGGCAACCTGGCCCACATTGACTGGAACACCTTTGCTCCCAGGCTGTCGTACCAGGCCCTGGAGTACGACGACCCGGCCAGCTACCAGGAGCTGCGAAGCTCCATGGAGGCGGCCGAGGCGCAGCTGGGGCTTCCCGGCAACCGCATGTTCTACCTGGCGATCCCGCCCACCCTCTACGAGAGCGTGTCCGGGATGCTGGGCGTCGCGGGTCTGTCCAAAAGAAAATCCAAGGAACTCTGGACGCGCATCGTGGTGGAGAAACCCTTCGGGCGCGATCTGGACTCCTCGCGCGTGCTGGATGCGGCCATGCACGAACACTTCCAGGAGGAGCAGATCTTCCGCATCGACCACTATCTGGCCAAGGAGACGGTGCAGAACGTCCTGCTGTTCCGCTTCGCCAACTCCGTGTTCGAGCCGGTCTGGAACCGCAACTTCGTGGATTACGTGTCCATCCTGGCCGCCGAGGAACTGGGCGTCGAACACCGCGCCGGGTACTACGAAGAGGCGGGCGTTCTCCGGGATATGTTCCAGAACCACATGATGCAGCTTCTGGCCATGGCCGCCATGGAGCCCCCCTCGGTGTTCCGGGCCAGGGAAGTCCTGGACGAGAAGACCAAGCTGTACAGGAGCCTGCGCCCCTTCGATCCGGCCAAGGGCTTCGGCCAGCTGGTTCTCGGCCAGTACGCCGCAAACGCCGACGGCTCCAAGATCGGCTACCGCCAGGAGCCCGACGTCTCCCCCAATTCCAACACCCCGACCTTCGCCATGCTGAAGACCTATGTGGACAACTGGCGCTGGCAGGGAGTGCCGTTCTACATCTGCTCCGGCAAGCGCCTGGAGCGCAAGATCACGCGCATCGTGGTGCAGTTCAAGGAAGTGCCCCACTCCATCTACCGCGACATCGTGGGCGAGCACGTGCAGGCCAACCGGCTGCTCATGGAGGTCTATCCCAACGAGACCATCAACCTGACGCTCCAGGCCAAGATGTCCGGAGAAGGCTTCTGCCTGCGCACCGCCACCATGAGCTTCAACTTCAAGGATGGCTTCGAGGGTCCTCCCCTGGACTCCTACGAGAAGGTCATCCTGGACTGCATGCTGGGCGACCACATGCTCTTCTGGAGACAGGACGGCGTGGAGCTCGCCTGGGCCTACCTGACCCCCATTCTCCAGATGTGCGACCAGTGCGAAACCATGGACGAGAACCTCAAGTTCTACCCCGCGGGCAGCTGGGGTCCCAGGGACGCCAACATGATCCACCTCAACTACCTGAAGGATCTTCTGGTCAGTGAACGCCGCAGATCTTGAACTGTTTGCGGACCTGGAGTCCGCCTGCGCCCGCGCGGCCTCGCTCACGGCCCGCGCGGCCCGGGAAGCCGCGGCCGCGCGCGGCCGCTTCACCCTGGCCCTGTCCGGCGGCTCCACTCCGGCCCGCTACTTCGAGCAGCTGGCCGGGATCGATCTGCCCTGGCAGGCCGTGCACGTGTTCTGGGCGGACGAACGGCTTGTGGCGAAGGACGATCCGGCGAGCAATTTCAGGCTTGCGCGCGAGCATCTTCTGGAACGCGCGCCTATCCCTGCGGACAACATCCACCCCATGGTGGACGCAGCCCTGGCGCTCGAAGCGCTTGAGGATCAGGCACAGGCCTGCGAATCCATGCTGCGCGGCTTTTTCGGCGCAGGCGGCTTCCCGGCGTTCGACGTCATCCACCTGGGGGTCGGGGACGACGGCCACACCGCCTCGCTCTTTCCGGGCCAGCCCGCCCTGGCCGAGCGCGAGCGCTGGGTCCTTCCCGTGGTCTACGAGAAGTCCAAGCCGCCGGTCCCGCGCCTGACGCTCACCCTGCCGGTGCTCAACGCTGCACGGCTGGCGTTCTTCCTGGTGTCCGGACAGGGCAAGACGGAGCTTGCACGGGAGATCGTCGAGGGTCGGGGCGAAGGGTATCCTGCATCCCAGGTGCGCCCTGCGGGCGAACTTTTCTGGCTTGCCGGAAAATAAGGACGCGCAAGGGGTTGCACCCCAAAAACCTGACCGCCCCGGCAGGGTGGACTCGGTTCCTGCCGGGCTGACGCCCGCAAAACCGGGAGCAGACGGGGCTATTGAGAGGCTTTTGCCGCGGCCGCGGGGCCGAGATGCGGCGGCACGGATTCTCGGATGTCGTCGGGAGTGTTGCGCTTGCCGTCCGGACCGGCGGAGCCGATGGTGTCTTCGGGGCACCATGGCCCGTAGTGTCCGCAGCTCTGTTCGGACAGGTTCAACAGCATGGGGGAACCCCAGGGATCATGAAGCAGGGTCGCATCCGGCTTCGCACCGGTTGCCCCATAGGCCGCGGCCCAGACCGTGTCCATGGCGCTCCGCAGAGTGACGGCGCAAGGCGTGTCGGCGGGCAGGCGCCGAAGGTCATCCAGGCCAATACAGAACTCTTCCGTCCCGGTCATCCCGAGGACGTCCGAGAGAAGCGCGTTGCGGTTCACCTTGGCCAGATAAAGAGCCAACGACAATTGCTTGAGCCGCAGGCGGGTCAACCGGGCGACCTCCGCACCTTCGCCAGCCTTTGGAGCCTCGAACATTCCCGCCAGGCTCGCCTCTCGCCAGCCGAGCCAGCCGGCCGCCAGCAGCAGCGCTCCGCACAGGCACAACCCGTACAGCCGCACCCTGCGCAAGGCCGCCGCCTCCCGGCCGGATATCCACGCCGACAGCTCCATGCCTAGTTTTCCAGAACTTCCTTGATACGGCACACTCCGCACAGCTCCTGCGAGGACGGAAACCCGCAGGCCGAGCACTCGTTCAGCGGCGGGGCGCTCTGTTGGGCTGCTTCGAAGGCGGGCTTTCCGCGCTCCAGGAAGTGGCCGTAGAACTGCATCTTCATGCCCGGGCTGTTTTCCTCCAGGCTGGCCAGAAGCTTCTTGTGGCCGGTGAAGCTCGCGCCTCCGGAATACGGGCAGGCGGCCAGCACGTGGTCGATGCCCTTCAGGAAGCACCACACGGCGGTTTCGTATTCGGTCAGGCGGCACAGCGGCTTGACCTTCTTGACGAATTTTCCGTCAGCCTGTTTCACCGGCCCCTGTCCGGCCAGGTATGCCGGGTCCCAGCGCAGGGTGTTGGCGAACAGCCGGGCGACCTCGTCGTCCAGGTTGTGGCCGGTGGCCAGGACGTTGAACCCGTTCTCGTAGGCGAAGCGGTTGAACCAGTGGCGCTTTATCTTGCCGCACACCGAGCAGATGGGGCGGTTGATATGTTTTTTCACCAAGGGGATGGGCAGGCCTTTGTCGGCCGTTTCCAGGATGTGATACTCGATGCCGTGCTTCCGGCAGAAGGCTTCCACGGTGGCGCGGGCGCACTCCGAGGACACGGGGATGCCCAAGTCGATGTGCAGGGCGGTGATGGAATAACCAAGCTCCGTCAGCGCCAGCAGCAGGCCCAGCGAGTCCTTCCCGCCGGACACGGCCAGCAGCACGCGGTCTTCCGTGGTGAACTGCCTGTGGTCGTGGATGCCCCGCTCCACCTGCTTCAGGAAGTAGGTTTCGAAACAGGGCGCGCAAAATCCGGTGTGATGGCTGGGGAGGGCCACCTGGGCGATTTCCCCGCAACGACGGCACTTCATATGGACCTACCCCCTGGACACGACGTGGCGCACGCGGATTTCGCCCTCGTGTCCTATGGTGCGGTCCGGCGTGAGCAGTTCCCTGCCCCGGATGACCAGCACTTCGCCCGGCTTGAGTTTGAGTTTGTTGAGCAGCTGCGTGACGGTGTTCAAACGGCGGAATTCCAGCCGTTCGCCCGTGGTTTCTATGATGACGCTTACCATAAGGGTGGCTCCTATCCCGACCGTGTTCGGAGGGCAAGCCTTCAGAAGCCCCGGAAACGTATTGACCGCATCGGGGTTTTTGAGCATACCCTTAACCTGTAAGAGCGCGAAACGCGCCAAGCTTTGGAGGTTTCCATGACAGCGAAGAAGGTCCTTGTGGTGGACGACGAAAAGCACATCCGCATGCTCTACCAGGAGGAACTGGAGGGCGAGGGATATGTCGTGGCCACCTCCGACGGAGAGGAACCCGTCTTGTCCGTGCTGGAACGCGAGAAACCGGCAGTAGTGGTCCTCGACATCAAGCTTGGGCCTAATCGTTCGGGGCTGGACCTGCTCCAGGAGATCCGGGGCAAGGATCAGGCCATCCCGGTCATCCTGTCCACGGCCTACGACTCCTTCCAGCACGACCTCAAGTCCATCGCCGCCGACTACTATGTGGTCAAATCGGTGGATCTGACCGAGCTCAAGGCCAAGGTGACCCTGGCCCTGGAAAAAGCCGCCGCCGGAGCATAACCCCTGCACAGCATCGTCGGCCTGTGCGACAGCGCAGGCCGACCGCACAGGCGTGTCGCCCCCCCTCCCAGGGCCGCCCGCTCCCGGTTCGACGGCCTGAAATCCCCTGAGCACGCTTTGCGCCGGGACCTGCGGCCCCCCTCCCCTTGCCCTCACTTGGGCTTCGTGCTAGCCCCGCACAATGATTTTCGACGACCTGAGCCAGTTTCTCATGAAGTTGGCCATCCTCGCTCCGCCCATGCTCATGGCCGTCACCTTCCACGAGGTCGCCCACGGCGTGGTGGCCGCCATGCTGGGTGACCCCACCGCAAGGCTGGCCGGAAGGCTGACGCTAAATCCCATCAAGCATCTGGACCCCATGGGCCTTCTGGCCTTTGTGCTCACCCAGATGATCGGCTGGGCCAAGCCTGTTCCCGTGGACGGCCGCTATTTCAAGAATCCCCGCGTGGGCATGATCCTGGTCTCCGCCGCAGGCCCCGGTTCCAACTTCGTGCTGGCCGTGGTCTCCGCGCTGTTCCTGGATGTGCTGGCCATCTTGCTGAAGCTGTGGCCGGGCGGATTCTTCCAGGCCTACCTGCTGGTCCCGCTGTGGTTCATGACCAAGGCCAGCGTGCAGGTGAACCTGGCCCTTGGCGTGTTCAACCTGCTGCCCATCCCCCCGCTGGACGGCGGGCATCTGCTCATGGGGTTTCTCCCGAGGCGCTGGGCTTATGAGCTCTCGCGCCTGGAGCGCTGGGGATTCGTCATCGTCATCCTGCTGGCCCTCACCGGGGTGCTCGGGCGTCTGCTCGGCCCCGTGGTGTCGTCCCTGTACAACCTTCTGATCTAGCGAGCCGCCATGAAAGCCCTGAACCGCATCGTTTCCGGCATGCGCCCCACCGGCCCCCTGCACCTCGGACACTATTTCGGCGTCCTGGACAGCTGGGTGGAGCTGCACCAGGACCACCAGTGCTTCTTCTTCGTGGCCGACTGGCACGCCCTGACCACCGAGTACGCCGAGCCCCAGAAGATCAAAGGCTTCGTGCCCGACCTGGTGAAGGACTGGGTGGCCGCCGGCCTGGACCCGGCCAAGTGCGTCATGTTCCAGCAGTCCCAGGTGAAGGAGCACGCCGAATTGCACCTGCTGCTCTCCATGATCACCCCCGTGAGCTGGCTGGAGCGCAACCCCACCTACAAGGACGTGCGCGACCAGCTCGACGGCACCAAGGACCTCTCCACCTACGGCTTCCTGGGCTACCCGGTGCTCATGGGCTCGGACATCCTGATCTACAAGCCCAACCGCGTCCCGGTGGGGCACGACCAGTTGCCCCACCTGGAGCTCACCCGCGAGATAGCGCGGCGCGCCAACTACCTCTGGGGCGACACCTTCCCCGAGCCCGAGGCCAAGCTCACCCAGGCATCCAAACTGCAGGGTCTGGACGGACGCAAGATGTCCAAGAGTTACGGCAACGCAATCTCCCTGGGCGAGAATCTGGACGAGGTGCGCAAGAAGGTCTCCACCATGCTCACCTGCGCCAAGCGCATGCGCCTGAAAGACCCCGGCGAACCCGACGAGTGCAACCTCTACCCGTACCACCTGCTGTTTACCCCTGCAGACCACTGCGAGGTGATCGCCAGGGACTGCCGCACCGCCGCCATGGGCTGCGGGGACTGCAAGAAGATCATGGCCGACAACCTGATCAAGTTCCTGGAGCCGTTCCAGGTGCGCCGCGCCGAGTTCGACCGCAACCCGGACCTGGCCTGGGACATCCTGCGCGACGGCAACGAGAAGGCCAGGGAAGCGGCCAGGGCCACCATGGATGAGCTGCGCTGCAAGCTGAATTTCAACTTCTAGCGCGATGCGCCGGGGTGGCCGGGGATAAGCGTCGAGGGTGGTCGGGAGGTAAGCCTCCGGCGGCCAAAGGGCTGAAGCCCTTTGGAAACCCTTATAGGGCTCTGACGATGTGAGGCCGCCCTGAAGCGGCCGGGATGGAACGAAATGCGAAAGGCCGGGGAGGCGATCCCCGGCCTTTTTTCATGAAGGCGCAATCTGGCGCGAACCGTCAAACCATGCTTGCAGAGTGCAAAACCGCCTGCGTTGCGTCGATCCGGGAGGCCTGATGGAACCCTTCGATGATGGACTCCACCTGCGCCGGGCTGGCGGGCTGCTCGAAGAGTATCTCCACCCGCGAATCAGTCATGCCGTAAGCTTCCAGCAGCGAGCGCAGCCCTTCCACATGCAGCGCGGCCAGGCAGGTATCCCTGCCGTATTCGCAGTCGTGGGGAGGGCAAGCGAAGATCAGAACGCCCTTCACTCCGGCCAGCAGCAGCGACAGAAGCGTCCTGGCCCCGATGCGCCCCGTGCAGCGCACATCCACCAGCCTGACGCCCTCGGGAAGCGCGACCCGCGAGAGCTGGGGCACCTTGCGCACGTTCACCAGCGGGGTGTTCAGGCCGAACTCCCCGGATTCCAGGATGCCCGGCTGGGCAAGATTGAGCGCGCGGCAGAAGAACACCAGATGGTCTTCGTTCCCGGCCTGCATCTGCTCCAGCAGTGCCGCGAACTTCTCCTGCCCGATGGCCCCGCTGGCGCAGACCGAGCCGCAGCGCCCGCAATGGATGCAGGCGCTCTCGTCCAGATGGGGGTGCTTTGCCAGGCCCCCGGAGGGCTCGCGCACGCTGTCCACGGTGATGGCCCCGCGCGGGCAGACTTCCCCGCACAGGCCGCAGCCGTGGCACAGGGAGAAGTCGTGGATCAGGCGGTCCATGTCCATGGACACGGACGGATGGTCGATGCGGTTCATGCGTCACTCCTTGAAGCGCTGCACAGCCGCCTGATGGCGGCCTTGAGTTCGGGAATGGCGGCCAGGGCCTCGGGGCTCATGGTTTCGTCCATCTCCTCGGGGATGCGCGCGGCCTGCACGGTCAGCACCCGCACCTCGCAGCCCAGGCGGCTGCGCACCGCCTCCAGGAGCAGCGGCGTGGGGGCCTGGTGCAGGCTGGCGGGGCGTTTGCCGGGATCTGAATTGTCGCGAAGGGGCCACTCCAGGATGCTCCCCGGCTCGCGTCCCGGCTCCATCACCGCGTCCACCACGACCAACCGCCTGGGCGAGGCGCCCGAGAGCAGCAGGTCGGCCAGCAGC
>JBKICU010000004.1:0-67560 GCA_046566965.1 Acidobacteriota bacterium | reverse complement strand
TGCGCGGCATCGGCAAGGCCGGGGGCAGGTTCATTCTGGTGCTGGACATCGCCAGGGTGCTTGGTTCCGACGAGGTGCTGGCGCTCGGGGAACTGGGCAGTCTGGACGGCCAGGAGCACGCCGGTTAAATTCCGGACCGGACCCGGCTTCAGCTTTTTGTTGAACGAGAACAAGGGGGCATTGCAGTGCGACTCAGTTTTTCAGGCGACTGCACCGTTACGCGCGCGGAGGAAATCCGGGCGTCGATACTCGAAGCATTGGACTCGGGCGAAAGCATCGAGATTGACCTTGAAGGCGTGACAGCCATCGATCTCACGTTCTGTCAGATTCTGCACGCCCTGAGGCAGAGTTGCGCTGCCAAGGGCGTCGAACTGAAACTGCCGGACAAGCTGCCGGAAGCCCTGGCATCGCAGGCCTTGTTCTGCGGCCTTCCCGAGATGGCCGGAGAAAACGCCAAGAGGGAAGGCAAGGATACGGAGCGGACTCGATGAGTATGGACGCCGCCACCCTGTTCAAGGAAGAGGCCGCCGAACTGCTTGCGGATCTGGAGCAGATGCTTCTTGAATTGGAAAATGATCCCGGCAACGCAGAATGCATCGCCAAGGTCTTCCGGGACATCCATACAATAAAGGGCTCCGGGGCAATGTTCGGCTATGCGGAATTGGCGCGATTCTCCCATGACCTGGAGACCATTTTCGACAAAGTCCGTTCCGGGGAACTGGAACTGGATGGCGACCTGCTGGGGCTCACCCTCGCGGCCAAGGACCATATCGGCCGCTTGCTATCCTCTCCCGACGCCACCGCCGAAACCGTGGCGACCTCCGACGACATCCTGGCCAGGCTGCGCCCGTACCTGGGGGCAGGGCGGCAGGAGGAATCCCCCGGTTCGCCCCAGGAGCAGCATCACGAAAGAAGGCGCTTCAATCCGTCGGCGGCCAAAACCTATCTCATGCGCTACCGCCCCGCTTCGAACACGTTCATGTCCGGCACCGACCCCATGCGGCTCATGGCCGAACTTCAGGACCTGGGACGGCTCTGGTGCATCTTCAGGCCCGAGGCGATACCGTCCCTTGAGCATCTGGACCCGGTCTCGGTGTTCGGCTGGTGGGACATCCTCCTGATCAGCGACATGGGCCTGGACGCAATCCGCGACGTGTTCATCTTCGTGGAGGACGACCACGGCGTCGAGGTGGACGAAGTGCGTCCCGAGGCCATCAGAGGCTCCGACGTGCCCGTGTTCCTGAAGATGATCCAGGAGGGCGGGGACAAGACCTTCCAGGCGCTGCGCGACGAAATCGCCGCCTGGATCACGGCCAAGGTCAGCCAGCGCTCCCAGGACAGGGAGCCCGCCGTGGAGACCCAGGCCACCGCGAGCATCCGGGTGGATTCGGCCCGCCTGGACGCGCTGGTCAACCTGGTGGGGGAGATGGTCATCGTGCAGTCGCGCCTGAGCCAGGCTGCGGCCACCTCCGGCGACGCGGGCCTGCGCTCCATCGCCGAGGACCTGCAACGCCTGGCCTCGGAGATGCGCGACCACACCCTGGGCATCCGCATGGTGCCCATCGGCTCCATCTACGGCACCCTGCGCCGCCTGGTGCGCGACCTCTGCCAGAACATGGGGAAGAACATCGCCTTCTATGGCCTTGGCGCGCAGACAGAGCTGGACAAGAACGTCATCGACCAGTTGAAGGACCCGCTGGTGCACATCCTGCGCAACAGCATCGACCACGGCATCGAGGACCCCGAGGCCCGCGCGGCCGCCGGAAAACCCCCCAAGGGCAGCATCACCCTGGATGCAACGCACTCCGGGGGCAACATCCTCATCACCATAACCGACGACGGCAAAGGCATCGACCTGGCCCGCGTGAAGGCCAAGGCCCTGGAAAAAGGGCTTCTCTCCCCCACGGACACGCCCTCCGAGAAGGAAATCCTGAACCTGATATTCGCTCCGGGCTTCTCCACGGCCCAGGCCGTCACCAACGTCTCCGGGCGCGGCGTGGGCATGGACGTGGTGAAGAAGAACATCGAGAGCCTGCGCGGGACCGTGGAGATGGACAGCGCTCCGGGCAAGGGGTGTCGGCTCACCATCCGTCTGCCTCTGACGCTTGCCATCATCGACGGTCTGCAGGTGCGGGTGGGGCAGGAGTTCTTCGTGCTGCCGCTCTCCGCCGTGGAGGCCTGCCAGGAGCGCTTCCTGGACGCCGCTCCCCCCGTTGTCGGCTCCATGGAATACAAGGGGGAGCTTATTCCCTGCGTAAGCGTCCGCGGCCTGCTGGAGGTGCCGGGCCAGCAGCCCGGCTACGAGCGCATCGTGGTGACCGGCGTGGAGGGCAAATGGGTCGGCCTGGCCGTGGACGCGGTGGTGGGCCAGCAGCAGGCGGTCATCAAACCGCTGTCCGAGGCGCTGGGCGGGGTGCGGTTCATCGCAGGAACCACGGTGAACGGCGACGGCGGCATCTCGGTGATCCTGGACGTGGCCAACCTGATCAGCTTCGCGTTCACCCGCCACCAGCAGGAAACGGCGGTCCAGTAGCGGGACCGCGGGAATCAAGACGGGGCGGCCCTGGCTGTGCGGGCCCGCCCCGCAGCCTGTCAGGACAGATTCAGCCGTCTATCCCGCCCATCACCACGAGCTTGGTGTCCATGTAGTCCATCAGGCCCTCGACGCCGCCCTCGCGGCCCATGCCGCTCTCCTTGATGCCGCCGAAGGGTGCTTCGGCCATGGCCAGGAGCACCTCGTTCACGCCCACCATACCGAATTCCAGGGCCTCGCTCATGCGCCAGGTGCGTCCCAGGTCCCGGGTGAACACGTAGGAGGCCAGGCCCACATCGGTGTCGTTGGCCAGGGCGATGGCCTCTTTTTCCGTGCTGAACCCGACCACGGGGGCCACAGGGCCGAAAATCTCCTCCTTGAACACGCGCATTGCCGGGGTCACGCCTGTAAGCACGGTGGGTTCGTAGAACAGGCCGCCGAGTTGGTGGCGTTTGCCGCCTGTCAGCACCTTCGCGCCTTTTTCCACGGCGTCTCGTACCAGGGCTTCCACGTGTTTCACGGCAGATTCATCGATGAGCGGTCCTTGGGTGACGCTCGAATCCAGGCCACTGCCCGCCTTGAGCATCTCCACCTTGGCGGCCAGCCTGCGCTGGAATTCGTCGCGCACCCCGTCCTGCACCAGCAGCCGGTTGGCGCAGATGCAGGTCTGGCCGCAGTTGCGGAACTTGGACCCCAGCGCCCCGTCCACGGCCTTGTCCAGATCCGCGTCGTCGAACACGATGAGCGGCGCGTTGCCGCCAAGCTCCAGGGAAAGGCGTTTCATGGTGCCGGCGCACTGGGCCATGAGCTTCTTGCCCACGGCGGTGGAGCCGGTGAAGCTCAACTTGCGCACCCTGGGGTCGGCCGTGAGTTCCCCCCCGATCCTGGAGGAGTCACCGGTGATCACGTTGAACACCCCCGGAGGCATGCCCGCTTCCTCGGCCAGGGCGGCCATGGCCAGGGCGCAGTAGGGTGTCTGGGAGGCGGGCTTTATCACCACGGCGCATCCGGCAGCGAGGGCCGGAGCGGCCTTGCGCGGGATCATGGCGAAGGGGAAGTTCCAGGGGGTTATGATGCCCACCACGCCCACGGGCTGGCGGATGGTGAGGGGGCGTTTGCCGGGTTCTGGCGTCGGGATCACCTGGCCGTAGGCGCGCCGGGCTTCCTCGGCGAACCAGGGGAAGTACGAGGCTCCTTGGATGATCTCGCCCTTGGATTCGGCCAGGGGTTTGCCCTGCTCCAGGGTGAGGATGGCGGCCAGCTCATCAAGGTTGTTCAGGATGAGCTCGTGCATGCGGTGCAAGTATTTGCCCCGTTCCAGTGCGGTGAGGGCCTTCCAGGCGGTCATGGCCCGCACGGCGGAGGAGATGGCCACGGAGGTCTCCAGGGTGGAGCACCGGGGCACAGTGCCCAGGGTCCTGCCGGTGGCCGGGTCCGTGACCTCGATGGTCTCGCCGTTTAAGGCCGGGCTCCACAAGCCGTCGATGTAGCACTGATCCTTCCAGAGTTTCAGGTCGTCGGGGCGCATGACTACTCCTTGCATTGGCTTCCTGTTGTCGGCGCATCAGGATGTGCCGCGCCAGGAAAACGCTCTTGTTCGCCATAAGACGCAACATCGATGACTCTTACATGATCGGAATGAATCGAGCAAAGCGTATGATATCATGCTTTGAAAAACATAATCACGTTTTTCAGGCAAATCGTTCAATCCTTGACCCAGTACAGAAGGTGGTGTTTGGCCTTGATGGCGCTCTTGATGCGGTACTCGTCTGCTTCGGTCACGGGGCGGATGCGGATGTAGACGTTGCGCATGGTTTCGTCCGCCGTGTCCAGGTGGGAAAGGATGCTCACGATGCGCGCATCCTGGGAGCGCAGGTCGTCGATGAGGCTTTTGAGGCAGCCCTTGTCCACGGGAAGCCGGGCCGCCAGCTGAATGCCGCCCTGGTCCACGCCGCTCACCAGGGTGAACAGGCGGAAGATGTCCGTGTCGGTGATGATGCCCACCACGCGGTCCTCGCCGTAGACCACGGGCAGGCCGCCCACCTTGTTGTCGCGCATGAGGGCCGCGGCGCGTTCCACGGTGGTCTCGGCGGTGATGCGCAGGGGGTCTGGGGTCATGATGTCTCGCACCTTGATCTCGGAGAGCAGGTGCGTCATCTCGTAGATGTCCAGGGACGTGGCCTTGGAGGGCGACGCCGCCTTGATGTCGCGCTCGGTGACGATGCCCTTCAGGCGTCCGGTTGCGTCCACCACGGGCAGGCGGCGGATGTTGCGCTGCAACATGATCCGCCCGGCCTTTATCATGGTGGTGTCCCCGGTGACGGTGACCACATCGCGAAGCATCCAGTCGCCCACAAGCATATCCAGCTCCTTAGCTGATGGAGGTTCAGGCCGTATGTCCGCCCCGCGTGCGATACGGGCCGGGCGTCTCGTGTTGCGTCCTTGCAGGCCGTCCGTGCGTCGGCGTGCTCCTATCCGGGGTAGCCTTCCGGGTGCCCTTCCGGGCTCCAGCCGCGAAGCTGGTAGTATTCGCGCGTCATGAACGCGAGCTCCTCTTCGGTCAGCACCCTGCCGTCGGGCAACGGCTCTCGGTGCAGCCGTTTGGGCAGGCGGTCGTCCGCCGGGGTCAGCCCCTCGCGCAGGTTGAAGGTGCGGGTCATGTCCGCCACGGTGGCCGCCCGGCGGCGCAGGGCCTCCTTCGAGGCGTCCAGCCCCGTGGCCAGGTGGATCACCTTTTCCAGCTCCTCCCAGGTGTACAGGTCCCGGAAGAAGCGGCACAGAACCAGGGTGTCGAAGATGTTCAGCCGGTCCTCGTAGTCGATGAGCATGGCGGCCTTGCCCTCGGTGGCGTCGGCAGGGATGAATCCGGCCAGCTCCGGCTTGTAGAAGGTGGTGCGCAGGTGGCAGGCCCCCCGGTCCGAGGTGGCGTAGGCCAGCCCCATGCCCTTGAGCACGCGCGGGTCGTACCCGGCGGGCTCCATGCCCTTCACGTGCACGGCCAGGTCTTCCAGGCCCCAGGCTTTTGCGGCGGCGATGATGCCCTGCGACAGGATCTCCCCCACGCCGCGCCGGGCCGCGATGTCCTCGATCAGCCGGGCGATGGCGTCCACGTCGTTGTAGGCGATGGCGAGGTCGACCTTGCCGCGCGCCGCGGCCTCGATGGCGAAGGCGCACAGGTTTCCGGCGGTGATGGTGTCCATGCCCAGGCGGTCGCAGAGGTCGTTCAGGTAGACCACCTCGCCCATGTCCTCCACCATGCACAGCCCGCCGAAGGCGTAGATGGTCTCGTACTCCGGGCCTTCCAACGTGAGCCCGGCGTGGCGGCCCTTCTTGAGGGTGGCCATGCGCCCGCAGGCCATGAAGCACTTCAGGCAGGCGTGGGGCGTAACCTCATGCTCCCGGTGGAAGGTCTCGCCGGAGAGGTTCGGCCAATGCTCGCAGCTGCCCTGGGTCCAGTACTTGGCGGGGAAGGCCCCGGCCGTGTTCATGAGGGCCACCATCATGGTGGTGCCCTGGCTCTTGTAGGCCTGAACGCCCTTGTTCTGCACCCCGGCCTTGGCGAAGGCGGCGGAGTACTCGCGCAGACCCTTGGCGTCGAACGGCTCGCGCTTGCGGTCGCCCTGGAACACCACGGCCTTGACCTTCTTGGAGCCGAGCACCGCGCCCACGCCCGCACGTCCGGCGCAGCGCCAGCGGTCGTTGGCGATCATGGCGAAGCGCACCAGATTCTCGCCCGCAGGCCCGATGACCGTGACCCCCGGCTTGCCGTAGCCCGGCTTGTCCAGGGTGAAGGCTTCGCGGGCCGCGTCCTCGGAGGCGTACACGTCCAGGCCCCACAGGGCCGAGGCGTCATGGAAGGTGCAGCCGTCCGGGTGGATGGTCAGGGCCAGTGGCGTCTGCGAGGCCCCTTCGATCACCACGGCGTCGAATCCGGCGGAGTCCACGGCCTCGGGCGCGCGCCCTCCGGAGTAGGACTCGGCGTAGAAGCCGGTCTGGGGGGACTTGGTGAACACGCCGTAGCGGCTGGCTCCCCAGGCAGCGCCGCCGCACAGGGGGCCGGTGGCGAAGATGAGCCGGTTCTCCGGGCCGAGCGGATCGGTCCCGGCGGGATTTCGCTCCAGGAGAAGGCGCGTGGCCAGCCCCTTGCCGCCAAGCACCGCGTCGGCAACGTCCGGGGCCAGGGGCTCGATGGCGAAGGTGCGATTCGTGACGTCGACAGTGAGTATTCTGCCGTGGAAGCCGTGCATGGTATCCCTACATGCCCAGGTAGGCGGATTTGATGTGCTTGTTGTCCATGAGCTCCTTGGCCGGGCCTTCCAGGGCTACGCGGCCGTGCTCCAGCACGTAACCGCGGTCCGAGAGGCTGAGCGAATGGTTCACGTCCTGCTCCACCAGGAGCACCGTGGTGCCCGTGTCCGCGATCACCCGCAGGGTGTCGAAGATGGACTTCACCAGGATGGGCGCGAGGCCGAGCGAGGGCTCGTCCAGCATGAGAAGCCCCGGCAGGGCCATGAGCCCGCGCCCGATGGCCACCATCTGCTGCTCGCCGCCGGAGAGGGTCATGGCGGTCTGGCCCTGGCGCTCGCGCAGGCGGGGCAGGAGGTCGTAGACCTTGCGCAGGGTCTTGTCGCGGACCTTGTGGGCGCGCATGGTGTAGGCCCCGATCTCCAGGTTGTCGGCCACGCTCATGAGCGAGAAGAGCCTGCGGCCCTCGGGCACGTGCACGATGCCCCGGTCCACGATGCGCTCGGGCGGGTAGGACTGGATCTCCTCGCCCTTGAAGCGGATCGTGCCGCTTTTGGGCTGGAGGAGCCCGGAGAGGGTTTTCAGGAGCGTGGACTTGCCCGCGCCGTTGCCGCCGATGATGCTCACCACCTCGCCCTCGTTCACCGTGAGCGAGAGGTCGTGAATGATCTGCACGTCCCCGTAGGCGACGTTTATCTTCTCCACGCTAAGCAGCGCCATATTCCCTCCCGAGATAGGCCCTGATGACGTTCTCGTCCTTGGTGACGTCCTCGGGCTTGCCCTCGGCGATCTTCTCGCCGAAATGGATGACCACCACCCTGTCCGACAGGGCCATGACCGCGCGCATGATGTGCTCGATGACGAACACGGTGACGCCCGAGTCCCGCAGCTTCTTGATGATGGCGATCATCTCGTCCACCTCGGTGGGGCGAAGACCGGCCATCACTTCGTCCAGGAGCAGCAGTTCCGGTCCGGTGGCCAGGGCCTTGGCGATCTCCAGGCGCTTGCGGTCGGCGATGGTCAGGTTGCTGGAGAGCTGGTTCGCCCGGTGGTCCAGCTGGAGGGTGGTCAGCACCTCCATGGCCTTGTCGCGCGCCTTGCGGGTGGACGACGTGCGCAGGAAGGCCCCGACCATGACGTTGTACAGCACGGTCTTGGAGGCGAAGGGCTTCACGATCTGGAAGGTGCGCGCAAGCCCCAGGCGGCACAGGTCCCAGGGCTTCTGCCCGGCGATGCTCTGGCCCTTGAAGCGGATGTCGCCAGTTGAAGGCGGGAACACCCCGGCCACGCAGTTGAACATGGTGGACTTGCCCGCGCCGTTTGGCCCGATCAGGCCCAGGATCTCGCCCTTGGCGATGTGCAGGTCCAGGTCGTGGATGGCGGTCAGGCCGCCGAAGTGCTTGGTCAGTCCGGTGACTTCCAGGATGTTCATTTGCTCGCTCCTTCGGCGGGCTTGGCTTCGGCGGCTCCGGCCCCAGCGAGCTGGGGCTTGGTGATCTTGTTGGCCAGCCGGTCATAGAGCCTGGCCAGCGGCGGGGTGAGGCCCTTGGGCTGGAACAGCATGACCATGATGAGGATCAGGCCGAAGATCACCAGGTGCAGGCCGGGCAGCTGGTCGCTCAGATAAATGCGGGTGAACTCGTTCAGGGGGCGAAGCGCCAGCGCGCCGATGAGCGGCCCGGCGATGGTGCCGCGCCCGCCGATGAGAGCGATGAAGGCGATCTCGAAGGACAGGTCCAGGCCCATGAGTCCCTTGGGATAGAAGTAGAGCATGAGCTGTGCGTAGAAGGTTCCGGCCAGCGCCGTGAGGAAGCTGCTCATGGCCATGGCGATCAGCTTGTAGCGGGCCACGTTGACGCCCAGGGCCTGGGCTGCGTCGGGCTCGTCGCCGCCTGCGGCGAGATAGTAGCCCATGCGCGACTTGGAGATGAACCAGGTCAGCGCCAGCACCAGGATCAGCATGAACAGGATGATGTAGTAGTAGGGCTCCTTGTGCATGAACTGATAGTTCCAGAACGAGTCGCCCTTGAGGGGGATCAGGAGCCCCCGGGGTCCGTTCAGCTTGAAGGGGCCGATGGCGTCCAGGTTCTCGATCATCACCCGGATGCCCTCGGCGAAGGCGATGGTGCACAGGGCGAAGTAGGCTCCGCGCATGCGGAAGGTGGGTTTGCCGATCATGACGCCCACCAGCGCGGCCAGCGCCCCGCCCACCAGCATGCCGATCCAGGGCGATATGCCGTACTGGAGGCTCAGGATGGTGGAGGTGTAGGCGCCGATGCCCACGAACACCGAGTGCCCGAGGGGCAACACGCCCGCGAACCCGCCCACCAGGTTCCAGGATGTGGTGAGATAGGCGTAGAAGAACAAGAGGATGAGGATCTGCAAGTACGTCGGGCTCTCGATGGCCAGGGGCAGCGCGAAGCTCACCGCGCCTGCCAGGCCGAGAAGCGCCAGGTCCAGTTGTTTCCGGCTCACGTGCGCCTCCTACCAGTCCTGTTTATGGCCGAAAAAGCCGGAGGGTTTGACGAAGAGGATCACCAGGAAGATGGCGTAGATGATGGCCTCGGTCCAGGTGGAGGTGATGTACTGCGAGAACACCGACTCGATGAGCCCCACGATGATGCCGCCGAGCATCGCGCCCTTGATGCTGCCCAGGCCGCCCAGCACCACGATGATGAAGGCCCGGATGTCGAAGACCACGCCCACGGAGGGGTAGACGTAGTAGAAGGGGATTATGACGCAGCCCGCGATGCCCGCGATGGCCGTGCCGATGCCGAAGGCCAGGTTGTAGATGCGGTACTGGTCGATGCCCATGAGGTTGGCGGCCTCGCGGTCCAGGCTGGTGGCCTGGAGGGCCTTGCCGGTGCGGGTCTTCTTCATGAAGAGCGCCAGGCCCACGGCCGTGGCGACGGCCACCACGAACCCGGAAAATTTGGGGATGGAGACGATGACGTCGCCCAGGGAAAAGGACGTGCCCGAGATGGCCGTGCGCACGGTGCGGTATTCCGCGCCGAACAGCATGAGCGCCAGGTTGTCCAGCACGTACCACACGCCCGTGGTGACGATGATGACCGTGAGCGGCTCGCGGACCTGCTGCTCGGCCTTGAACACGGGTTTTATCACCAGGTCCTGCATGAAATAGCCGAAGAAAAAGAGGAACGGGGGCACGATGAAGAGCGCCAGATACGGATGCATCCCCGTGAGCTTTATCAGCCAGTAGGCGGCGAACATGCCGACCATCAGCAGGGACCCGTGCGCGAAGTTGACCACCTTCATCACCCCGAAAATCAGGGTGAGGCCCAGGGCGGTCAGCCCGTACATGGCTCCCATCATTGTGCCGTTCAGCACCGCCTGTATCACCGCGGTCATGAGTCGTCTCCGGTGGTTGGTGCTCCCCCCGGCCCGCAGCTGAGGCTGCCGGGGGGAGCGGCGTTGGAGGGATTACTTGCCTGCGGGGAAGACGGGCTTGTACCCGGCGCGGCGCGCGGCCTTGGGCCACACGGTGACGCGGTCCAGCTTGCCGTCGATCTCGGCGATCTGGGCGATGACGATGCCCGCGTTCTTGTTCTGGCCGTTCTCGTCGAACTCCACGCCGTCGTAGGAGACGATCATGGCCGGGCCGGTGGTCAGCTTGGTGGCGGCCAGGGCGTCGCGCACCTTCTTGGGATCGGTGGAGGCGGCGCGCTCCAGGGCGTCGGCGATCACGTACATGGCGGCGTAGGCGTCAACCGACTCGCCGGTCAGGTCGTAGCCGTACTTGGCCTTGAACTTGGCGTTGGTTTCCTTGGCGCCGGGCTTGTTGACGTCGGTGTTCCACTCCACCTCGTCGAAGAGGTACAGGGCGTTCTTGCCCACGTTCTCCAGGAACTTGGGGTCGGCGTGGCCGCCGCCGCTGGCCAGGACCACCTTGGGGGTGACCTTCATCTCGGCCATGGTGTTGGTGAGCAGGATCGCGTCAGCCGCGTTGGACACCAGCATCACGATGTCGGGCTTGGCGGATTTCAGCTTGGTGACAACCGGGGTCAGGTCGGTGGCGGTGCTGGGATAGGGCTCGTCCAGCACGATCTCGTAGCCGTCCTGCTTGGCCAGGGTGCGCCACTTCTCGGCGAAACCGGTGCCCCAGTCGCCGTTCTCGAACACGAAGGCGATGGTCTTCATCTTCTGGCCGGTTTCCTCCTGCATGTCCTTCAGGAAGCGGAACTGGTCGCGCACCCACCAGGAGTCCTTGGCGGCGATGCGGAACACGTACTTGAAGCCGCGCTCGGTGATGGTGTCGCGCACGGCAACGGGCACCACGAAGGGCACGCCGTAGCGCTCTGCGGTCTGGGTGGCCGGGTAGGTGACGGCGGAGTTCCAGCAGCCGGTCATGAGCTGGACTTTTTCCGTGTTGATCAGGCGCTCGGTCTCGGAGACGCCCACGGTGGGGTCGGACTTGCTGTCCGCGTAGACCAGCTCCAGCTTGGCCCCGCCCAGTGACTTGATGCCGCCCGCGGCGTTGATCTCTTCCACGGCCATCTCGCGGGCCTGCTTGCCCTGCACGCCCACCGAGGCCGACGGGCCGGACAGGGGTTCCACGTTGCCGATCTTGATGGCCTTCTGCGCCGATGCCGGAACAGCGAAGGACACGGTAACCAGGGCCGAAAGGGCCAATCCCACGAGCTTTTTGCCAAATGACTTGTTCATGCCAGACTCCCAACGGTTGACGTTTTCACGTGTTGCCAAGTGCCGGGTCAGTTCTTGCGTCTTCTATTTCAAGCGTCCTTCGGAGAGCTCGCGCAGGCCCTCCTCCATGATCGCGAGGCCGCGCTCGAGCTGCTCGTCGGTGATGACCAGGGGCATCAGGGTGCGGATCACGTTGCCGTGCGCGCCGCAGGACAGGAGCAGAAGCCCCTTGTCCACGCAGAACTTGGCCAGGGCCTTGGCCTGCATGGTGGCCGGGGTCTTGGACTTGCGGTCGGTGACCAGCTCCAGGGCGCGCATGGGGCCGACCCCGCGCTCCTCGCCGATGATCTCGTATTTCTCCATCCAGGAGGCGAAGCGCTTCTGGATGGTGTCGCCGAGCTTCTGGGCCTTCTCGAGGAGCTTGTCCTCCTCGAAGGCCTCGATCACGGCCAGGGCCGCGCTGCAGGACAGGGGGTTGCCGCCGTAGGTGCCGCCGGTGCCGCCCACCTGGGGGGCGTCCATGATCTCGCGCCGTCCCACCACGCCGGACAGGGGCATGCCGCCCGCCAGGCTCTTGGCCACGGTGGTCAGGTCCGGAGCCACGCCGTGGTGGTCCATGGCGAAGTACTTGCCGGTGCGCCCGAAGCCGGTCTGCACCTCGTCGGCCACGAACACGATGCCGTTCTCCTTGCAGATGGCCGCGAGCTTGGCGAAGTACCCGGTGGGCGGGCAGACGAAACCGCCTTCGCCCAGCACCGGCTCGATCACCAGGGCCGCGATGTTCTCGGCGGCGGCGTGGCCGATGAAGAAGTCCTTGAGAAGATCCGCGCAGGCCGCGCCGCAGGTTTCGCGCTCAAGGCCGATGGGGCAGCGGTAGCAGTAGGCGTAGGGCATGCGGTAGACTTCGGGGGCGAAGGGTCCGAAGCCGAACTTGTAGGGCTTGACCTTGCTGGTGAGGGTCATGGTCAGGAGAGTGCGTCCGTGGAAGCCGTTCTCGAAGGCGATGACGCCCTGGCGCTTGGTGGCGCTGCGGGCGATCTTCACCGCGTTCTCCACGGCCTCGGCCCCGGAGTTGGCGAACAGGGCCATCTTCTCGAAGTCGCCTGGGGCCATGTCGCACAGCTTTTTTGCCAGCTTGATGTAGGGCTCGTACATGACGATGTGGAAGCAGGTGTGGATGAACTTCTCGGCCTGTTCCTTGATGGCGGCCACGACTTTGGGGTGGCAGTGGCCCACGTTGACCACGCCGATGCCGCCCGCGAAGTCGATGAGTTCGCGTCCGTCCATGTCCATGATGGACGCGCCGTTGGCGGAGGCAGCCAGGTAGCGTGTGGCGTTGAACGGCCCTTTGGGCACGTAACGGTCGCGAAGTTCCTGAAGTTCAGTGGAGGTGCAGTTCTTTTGTCCCACGGGTGTCCCTCATGGCAGGATGTTGTCAGGCTTTGCCCAAGCCGCGCCTTTTTACGAAAAGGTCAATTTATTGAGCAAGAAGCAGGCCAGAGGGGAGTGGGGTGCTGGCGTGAGTTATTCCAGGCGTTTACGGACTCCTCGGGTTCGGGCGGAAAAACTGTTTGATGCGCCTCTGAATCGCTTTAAGGGTAAAGATCAGTGTTTGCAGGTGGATAGGCGTGATTCAATGTTGAATCGCAGAAAGATTTACAAAAACGGGAAATATGGGCTTGCGGGCGCTCCCACGTGGGGCCGCGATTTGAGAAAGATCGGTTCCTTAAAAAATAAACCAAGTTATATAAGTGTATTGCAGCGAACTCGTCCGGTCGTGGGCAAAGTCTACGACAATGAAAGCACCTTGTGATTCAGTTTTGAATCAGTCCAGGGCCATGCCGTATTTGGCCAGTTTGCGCACCACCGTGGACTGACTCACCCCCAGGTAGGCCGCCATCTCCCGCGTGGTCCGGCAGCGGGCGGCGGCCTGGCGCAGGATGCGTAGCGTAGCCTGGTCGGTGGTCTCGGTCAGCGAACGCGGCGAGCCGCCCGGCGCGATGAGCGCGGACGACGGCGACACGCCCATGGCCTCTTCCAGGGCCTCGGTCAGGTCGTCGCCCTCGCCCATGACGAAGGCCTTCTGGATGATGCCCACCAGTTCGCGCACGTTGCCCGGATACTCGTAGGATTCCAGCAGGCGCACCGCCCGTGGGGACAGCCGCTTGGACTTGCCGTGGCTGGCGTTGAAGTTGGCCAGGTAGAATTCCGCCAACCCGAAGATGTCCTCGCGGCGTTCGCGCAGCGGCGCGATGCGCACGATGAAGGTGTTCAGCCGGTAGTAGAGGTCCTTGCGGAAGCGCTTCTGCTCCACCAGGCGGTCCAGGTCGCAGTTGGTGGCGGCCACCACGCCGCACTCCACGATCTGGGACTGCGCCCCGCCAAGCCGCCTCAGCTCGTAATCGTCAAGATACTTCAGAAGTTTGGCCTGGACGGGGTAGGGGATGTCCCCCACTTCGTCCAGGAACAGGGTGCCTCCCTTGGCCAGCTCGATGAGCCCGGCCTTGCCCTGCTTCAGCGCTCCGGTGAAGGCCCCCTTCTCGTAGCCGAAGAGCTCGGCCTCGAAGAGGTTCTCCGGCACCGCCGGGCAGTTGATGGGGATGAAGGGCTTCTTGGCGCGCGGGCTGTTCTGGTGGACGAACTTGGCCAGGAGGCCCTTGCCCGTGCCGGATTCGCCCAGGATCAGAATGCGCGAGGCGTTGGCGTGGGCCAGCTTCAGGAGCGCCAGCAGGGCGTGGCGCATGGCCGGGCTGTCCGCCACCAGGTCCTTCTGGCGAAGCTCCAGCATGGAGAGCTCGGCCAGCTCGCTGCGGTACTTTTCCTCCACCTTGCGGGCGTTCTGCAGCCCTTCGCGCAGGGTGTTCAGTTCGGTCACGTCGCGCTCGTTGACCACCACCATGGAGATGCCGCCGTTCTCGTCGAACACCGGGGAACCGGTGACCAGGAGCTGCTTTCCGGTTTTGGTGATGCGCTGGATGATGCTGGACTGGCGCTTGTAGCGCAGCACGTCCAGGGTGACAGAGTGGTCCACCAGGCCCTCGTCGATGATGCAGCTGATGCTCCTGCCGACGTAATCGGCCGCCTCCACCGAGTTCAGGCGTTGCGACTCCCGGTTGATGTCCAGGATGGTGCCGTTTCCGTCGCAGATCCAGATGCCCTCGGACACGGAGTCCAGTACCGCGCGCAGGGGAATTTCCGGGGCCGGGAGCAGGTCGCCGCCGACTTCGCTCAGAGTGGCTGCGGCCCCGATGATGCGGCCCTCGCGCAGCACCGGACAGGCCTCCACGCGCAGTTGCTTCCCGGCGACGCTCACCACGGCGGGTGATGCGGCTGGCGCGCCGCCCAGGCAGGCGCGCAGTATCTGGCGGATTTCGGCAAGAGAGTCGGGCAACCGTTGGCTTGCATGGCGCTGCGGGTCGAGTCCCAGCAGGAGTTCTGCCTGGCGGTTCAGGGAAACGACGCACTCTTTCGGGTCCACGGCCACGACACCGTGCCCCAGGCCGTGGAGCACGTCCTCGGGGAGAAGCTGCGCTTGAGAATGGGCTGGCGCAGGCGTGTCGGTCCTGTTTGCCATGAATGGAAAGTGCCTTGAAAACTGAGGACATGCAACGGGAAAATCCGGCATGGTTCCAGGAAGTCCGCCTTGCTTCGGTCCTGTCTGGAGGCGTAGCGCCATGCGCCGGGCGTCCGGGTCAGGCTGGGCGTACGAGGGAAAATGTACAAGATGTGTCATTTCGGACAGGCGGCAAGGCCCGGGGTCCGGGTACGGGGAGGAGGCTCTCAGGCCAGATATCGGCCTGTGTCGAAAAAGCAGGCGCAATGCATCGGGACTTCCCCTTTGACAAAACAAGTGAAAATATGAATAGCGTCCATCAAAATATCGAATAGTGGGGGCGACGATGCTTACAGTGACCGAAACGGCAAAGAATCAGCTCGATTCGTTCTTTTCCGACAAACCCAAGGCGTCCATCCGCATTTACCTGTCCGAGGGCGGCTGCGCGGGGCCTCGCCTTGCTCTGGCCATGGACGAAAAAAACGAGGGCGACGACGCATTCGACGTGAGCGGCTACACCTTCCTGGTGGAGAGCGATCTCATGGCCAAGGCCAAACCCCTTACCGTGGATCTCACCCACATGGGCTTCCAGATCCTTTCCAGCCTGGAACTGCCCAAAGGCGGATGCTCGTCCGGCTCCTGCTCCACGGGTTCCTGCTGCGGGTAAAGTCTTTCCTGATCGGGGCGGTCAGGCGGCCGCCCCTTCACGCATCTTTCCCGCGCGTCTGCCGTGGAAATGGCCTCCGTCCGCGCTGCCAGGCTCTTCTCTCATCCCGCCGCGCCCGCCTTTCCGCAGGCAGGGCTTTCCCCTTCGATATGCTCATCGCTCATCGAGCACCGGACACCGGGCCGCGCATCCTTCGCCACAGGGTGCATCGGCTGATGCCCAGAAGCTTGGCGGCCTCCCCCATGCGACCGTTGGCCTTGGACAGGGCCTCGCGGATGCGGTCCTGCTCTTCGTTGCCCGCCGCCTGAAGCTGCGGCGGGCAGGACGGGTCAAGCCCGGGGGGCAGGCGGCCTCCTGATTGGCCGTGGTTCTGCGGCGAACTTCCCGCCAGGACGGACGGCGTTGCGTCCAGCAGCGAACGGACAAGCTCGCCGGAAACCATTCGTTCCCGATGCGTGGCGGCCACGCGGGCCATGACGTTCTGCAATTCGCGCACGTTTCCCGGCCAGGGATGTCCGCACAGCGTGGCCAGCGCGTCCTCAGACAGAGTGTAGCGCCCGGGCCTGCCGCACGCCTGGTTCAGGAAGTGCGCGGCCAGCGCGGGGATGTCCTCGCGCCTGCGGCAAAGAAGCGGCAGGCGCAGCCGCAGCACGTTCAGCCTGTAGAACAGGTCGTCGCGGAAGCTCCCCTCGGCCACCAGCCTGCCCAGGTCCTTGTTGGTGGCGGCCACCACGCGCACGTTTACCGGGATCATCTGGTCGCTGCCCAGGCGCATCACCTTGCGCTCCTGCACCACGCGCAGGAGCCTGCCCTGGGTGGGCAGGTCCATTTCGGCTATCTCGTCCAGGAAGATCGTTCCGCCGTGGGCCAGCTCGAAAAGGCCCGCCTTGCCCTTCTGGCTGGCTCCGGTGAACGCGCCGGGCATGTAGCCGAACAACTCGCTCTCCAGGAGCTGGCCCGGAAGCGCCGCGCAGTTCACGGCCACGAACGGCCCGCCGCCGCGCGCGCTGGCCGTGTGGATGCTCTGGGCGAAGAGCTCCTTGCCCGTGCCGGTTTCTCCGTGGATGAGCACCGTAGCCGAGGTGCGGGCGTAATCCTGCCCCATGGCGATGGCCTGGGCCAGCGCCGGACTCTGCCCCCGGATGTCCTCGAAGCGCGAGGTGGCCACGTGGCCGGATGCCAGGATGCGTTTGCGCACCGTGGCCTCCATTTTCTGGATCTGGCGCACGTCGTGCACAGTGGCCACTGCGCCCACGGTCTCGCCGTGCACGGTGACGGCCAGTTTGCTGCACATGATCTCCTGGTCGAACACCCGCTCGATCTGACCGGCCTCCGCCTTTCCCGTGGCCAGCACCCGGCTCAGGCCGGACTTGGGCCACACGTCCGAGATGTTTCGCCCCAGCGCGTCGGCTTCGGTCATGCGCAGCAGCCTGCCTGCCACCGGGTTGAACACCGTGACCACCCCGCGCTTGTCCACGGCCACGATGCCGTTGTCCGTGGAGGTCAGCACCGCCCTCATGAGCGAGCTCTTGGCCTTTTCCACGCTCCTGCCGTGGGCGATGCGTTTGGCCTCGCGCACGGCGGCCAGGATGGACTGGGGGCTGCTCTCCACGGGCTGGCAGGGCACCCCAAGCTGCTGCGCGAAGAGCGCCATGATGTAGCCGCCCACCACGATCTGCGCGCCGTCGTCCCTTGCCCGCAGCACGGCCGCGCTGATTTCCTCTTCCCTGGACCATTCGTATATGCCCACGTCCACGCCGAGCATCCGGCCGATCTCGCGCGCGCCGTCGGACATGGGGGGGAAGGCCACCACCGCGATGCGGCTGGCACGCTCCCTGGCCCGATGGATGGCGGTGAGCAGGTCCAGGCTGGAGGTGGAGATGTCCACCACGGAGAGGTCGGGCAGGGCGTCCTGGACGCCGCGCGCCGTGGCCCCGCGCGAGATGACCACCTCAACCCCCTGGGCGGAGAGGCTCCGGGCCGCCTTGATCGCCCCGGCCATGAGCCCTTCGGTGAGAATGACGTCGTCGTGCCCGTCCTTGAGGATGTCGCGGGCGCAACGGAGCATGGACTCGTTCAGGGCGATGAAGGCGATGGTGCTCATGAGATGGCCTCGGGCGAAACAAGATGAAACATGAATGAACATAATGAAACATGTTTGTTTCTCGTGTGCAACATACTTGTTCAATACGCCGAAATAATTGTAAGTTATTATTGGAACGATTTCTGCTCGTCGCAGGCAAGAGTCATGGACTGGTGAACCGTTCTCCGGTGCGCAGCGCCGGAAAGCCAACGCAAAGGAGCAGCGAATGAAACTCGACTGGAAGGCCATCGTGCCGGTGATCATCGGAATCGGAATCTGGCTCATTCCAACGCCGCAGGGACTCCAACCCTATGCCTGGCAGTATTTCGCGCTGTTCACTGCCGTCATAGCCGCCTTGGTGCTGGAACCCATCCCGGCAGCCGCCGCCGGCCTCATGGGCGTCACCCTGGCCGCCGCGCTGAACCTGGTGCCCGCCGTGGCCGACAAGGCCCCCACCACGGCCGACGCCGTGCGCTGGGCGCTGTCCGGCTTCTCCAACGGGACGGTCTGGCTCATCTTCGTGGCCTTCATGTTCGCCATGGGCTACGAGAAGACGGGCCTTGGCAAGCGCATCTCCCTGGTGCTCATCAAGAAGCTGGGCAAGAGCACCCTGGGCCTGGGCTACGCGGTGGCCCTGGCCGACCTGGCCCTGGCCCCGTTCACCCCGTCCAACACCGCCCGCAGCGGCGGCGTGATCTTCCCCATCATCAAGAACATACCGCCCCTGTACGGCTCCACGCCGGAGAGCGGCGCGCGCAAGATCGGCGGCTACCTCATGTGGACCGCGCTGGCCGCCACCTGCGTCACCAGCACCATGTTCCTCACGGCCCTGGCCCCGAACCTGCTGGCCCTGTCGCTTCTGGAGAAGACCACCAAGCTGACCATCGGCTGGAACGAGTGGTTCGTGTCCCTGGCCCCGGCCTGCGTCATCCTGTTTCTGGCCCTGCCGTACCTGATCTACGTGATCTATCCGCCCGAGATCAAACGCAGCGAGGACGCCCCCAGGTGGGCCGGAGAGGAGCTGGCCAGGATGGGCGCCATCACCTCCAAGGAACTCACCATGGCCGGGCTGGCCGTGTTCGCCCTGCTGCTGTGGATCTTCGGCAACGCGCTGTTCGACGCCACCGTGGTGGCGCTTATGGCCCTGTCGCTGATGATCCTGACCAAGGTGGTCACCTGGGACGACATCATCAGCCACAAGACCGCCTGGAACGTGCTGTGCTGGTTCGCCACCCTGGTGGCCCTGGCCGACGGCCTGGGCAAGGTGGGCTTCCTCAAGTGGTTCGCGGCCCTGGCCGCCGGCGCCATGTCCGGGTTCTCGGTGAACGCGGTCATGATCGCGCTGATCCTGCTGTTCTTCTTCCTGCACTACATGTTCGCGAGCCTCACCGCCCACACCACGGCCCTGTTGCCGGTGTTCCTGGCCACGGCCATGAGCATCCCGGGCATCCCCATGAAGCCATTTTCCATCCTGATCTGCGCGACCCTTGGCCTCATGGGCATCCTGACGCCCTACGCCACCGGACCGAGCCCGGTGTACTACGGATGCGGCTACATAACCCGCAAGGATTTCTGGACCTTGGGCTTCATCTTCGGGGTGATCTTCATCGCCCTGCTGGTGGGCGTCAACTTCCCGTACCTCATGATGCTCTCGTCCTAGAGGCGGGGAGGCAGCGGGGTGTCGGGACGAATCGTGAAGCGTGCCGGAGGAGGGCATCCGCGTGCGCTTCTCCGACACGGGTCCGGCACGTCAACGTGAAGAAAGGGAGGTTCCAGGCATGAGCAAGATCACCGTGTTCGGTGCCGGCAACGTCGGCGGCGCGGTCACCCGCAGGCTCATCGAGCGAAAGCTCTGCAAGAAGGGCGTGCTGGTGGACAGAAACCCCGGCAAGTCCGAGGGCATAGCCCTGGACATCCTGGAAGCCAGCCCCGTGGACCTCCTGGAGCCGGTGTGCGTCTCCGGGGACGACCTGGAGCAGTCGCGCAACTCGGAGATCGTGGTCATAACCGCCGGAGCCAGGCGCACCGAAGGCATGACCCGCGACGACCTCCTGAAGGTCAACGCGGACATCGTGCGCGACTGCGTGAGCCGCGCCGCCCGGTACAGTCCCTACGCATTCTACATCATCGTCAGCAATCCGCTGAACGTCATGTGCCACGTGGCCATGCGCGCGGGCCAGATCCCGCGCACCCGCATCACCGGCATGGCCGGAATCCTGGACGCCTGCCGCTTCCAGTACTTCATCTCCAAGGAGCTCTCCGTCTCTGTGGAGAACGTGCAGGCCATGGTGCTAGGCGAGCACGGTGAGGACATGATCCCGGTGCCGCGCTACTCCACGGTGGCGGGCGTGCCGGTGACGGAGCTCATGCCCCGGGAGAAGCTGGACGAGCTCATAGCGCGCACGCGCGACGGCGGGGCCGAGATCATCCGGCTCATGCAGACCAGCGCCTTCTACGCCCCGGCCTCGGCCGTCATCCAGATGGTGGCCGCCGTGGTCATGGACAAGAAGAAGATACTGCCCTGCGCCGCCTACCTGACCGGCGAATACGGCATAAACGGCGCGTTCGTGGGCGTCCCGGTCAAGCTGGGAGCCAACGGAGTGGAGGAGGTCCGGGAGATTGAACTCACGGACGACGAACGCCAGGCCCTTCGTAAAAGCGCCGAGAAGATAAAGTCGCAGCTGGCGCTCATCGGCGAATCCTGCTGAAGCGGTCGGCTGACCCAACCTGAAAGAACTGCCGCCAGCGGCATAATGGCGCGTCATTGAAATACATGAACATGTTTTTCAATGATTAAACAAATGGTTCTCTTGAGTTCGGTTCGTAAATTGTACGAACGTATTCTGAGAATACCACAATAGAGACGAAAGAAGGAGCTTGCGAATGGACAAGCACGAGGCCCAACGGTCCTTGACGGACATCATGGCCAGATTCACCGGCTATGTGGGGAAACGGCTCCCCCAGGACGTGCTGGACAAGCTGGCCCAGCTTCGGGAGGGCGAACAGAGCCCGTTGTCGCGGGTGGTGTACGATTCCATGTTCGAGAACCTCGAGGCCGCCGACCGGCTGGACCGCCCCTGCTGCCAGGACACCGGCGTGATCCAGTACTTCGTCACGGCCGGGGCGTCGTTCCCGCTGCTGGGCGAACTGCGCGAGATTCTGGGCGACGCCGTGCGCGAGGCCACCAGGGAAGCGCCGTTGCGCCACAACGCGGTGGAGACCTTCGTGGAGAAGAACACCGGCGACAACACCGGCACCCGAGTGCCCTGGATCGAATGGGACATCGTGCCCGGCGACGGCGCGACCATCGAGGTGTACATGGCGGGCGGCGGATGCAGCCTGCCCGGCGCGGCCAAGGTGCTCATGCCCTCGGCAGGGTATGAGGGCATCGTGCAGTTCGTGTTCGACGTCATCACCTCCTACGGCGTGAACGCCTGTCCGCCGCTGTTGGTGGGCGTGGGCGTGTCCACCTCGGTGGAAACCGCGGCCATGCTCTCCAAGAAGGCCATCCTGCGTCCCATCGGCACGCGCCATCCCAATCCCCAGGCCGCCGAAATGGAGCTCCTGCTGGAAAAGGGCCTGAACGAAGTGGGGCTCGGCCCCCAGGGCCTGTCCGGCAACTCCACGGTGCTCGGCGTGCACATAGAATCCTCGGCCAGGCACCCCTCCACCATCGGCGTGGGCGTGTCCGTGGGCTGCTGGGCCCACAGGCGCGGGACCATCCGCATCGCCCCGGACCTGACCTACGAAATTCTGTCGCACAAGGAGGCCGTGCTGTGAAAAAGGTCCTGACCACACCCATCACAAGCGAGGACCTCGAGTCGCTCAGAGCCGGCGACGTGGTGTACCTGGACGGCCTGCTGGTCACCTGCCGCGACGTGGGCCACCGCAGGCTCATCGAGCTTGGTCGCGAGCTTCCCGTGGATTTGAAGGGCCTGGCCATCTTCCACGCCGGGCCTATCGTGGCCAAGGACGGCGACGGCTGGAAGATGATCTCCATCGGCCCCACCACCAGCATGCGCATGGAGCGCTTCGAGAAGGACTTCATCGAGCAGACCGGCGTGAAGCTCATCATCGGCAAGGGCGGCATGGGCTCCGACACGGCCGAGGCCTGCAAGGAGCACAAGGCCGTGCACGCCGTGTTCCCCGGCGGCTGCGCCGTGCTGGCAGCCGTGGAGGTGGAGGAGATCGAGCGCGTGGAGTGGCTGGACCTTGGCATGCCCGAGGCGCTGTGGGTATCGCGCGTCAAGGAGTTCGGGCCGCTGATCATCTCCATCGACACCGAAGGCAACAACCTGTTCGAGGCCAACAAGGCCGGATTCAATGCGAAAAAAGGCCCCATCATCGAGGAAATCAGCCGCCAGGTGCGGTTCATAAAATAGCGGCCCGCTCATGGATTCCGGCGAACGCGCGGCTGACCTTGTCATGGCGAGGCAGGTGGCGCAGGCCGGACCGGCGGCAACGCAAGGAGAGACCGACGTGAAACAGTACAATATCGCGGTGATTCCCGGCGACGGCATCGGCAAGGAGCTGGCCCCCCACGGCGTGCGCGTGCTGGACGCCGCCGCGCAGGCCTGCGGCTTCAAGCTGGCCTATGAGCATTTCCCCTGGGGATGCGAATACTACACCGAATACCACGAGATGATGCCCGAGAACGGCCTGGACATTCTGCGCCCCTTCGACGCCATCTACTTCGGCGCGGTGGGCTACCCGGAGCTGGTGCCGGACGACGTGTCCCTGCACGGGCTTCTGATAAAAATCCGCCTGGGATTCGACCAGTACATCTGCCTGCGGCCCAACACCCTGCTGCCGGGCATCAACAGTCCGCTGGCGGGCAAGAAGCCCGGCGACATCGACATCATCACCGTGCGCGAGAACACCGAGGGCGAGTACGCCGGAGCAGGAGGGCGCATGCACCCCGGCCAGCCCATGGAATTGGCCGTGGAGACCTCCGTGTTCACCCGTGCGGGCGTGGAGCGCGTGATCCGCTACGCCTTCGAGCTGGCCCGCTCGCGCCCGCGCAAGCTCCTGGCCCACGCCACCAAGTCCAACGCCCAGAAGCACACCCTGACCTTCTGGGACCAGATCTTCGACGAGGTGGCCACCGAGTATCCCGACGTGAAAACCGAACGCGTGCTGGTGGACGCCATGGCCGCGCGCTTCGTGCTGAAGCCCGAATCCCTGGATGTGGTGGTGGCCTCCAACCTGTTCGGCGACATCCTCACCGACATCGGCGGAGCCATCACCGGGAGCCTTGGGTTGTCGGCCAGCGGCAACATCGACCCCGAACGCCGCTATCCCTCCATGTTCGAGCCGGTGCACGGTTCGGCCCCGGACATCTACGGCAAGGGCATCGCCAACCCCATCGCCATGGCCTGGAGCGGAGCCATGATGCTGGATTTCCTGGGCGAGAAGCGCGCCGGTGCGCTCATCGAGCAGGCCATCCGCGCCGTCACCGGCGAGGCGAAATGCCTGACGCCCGACCTTGGCGGCACGGCAACCACCACCCAGGTGGCCGACGCCCTGATCGAGAAGCTCAAGGAGCTGGCAGCGGCCCAGTAGCCAGACTGTGAAGAGCTTTGAGAACATGTGAGGTTTGGGAGCATTCGCAGTGGGATACGCCTCCGGCGGCCAAAGGGCTGAAGCCCTTTAGAATCCCTTATGGGGTGTCGCCCTTGCGAGCTGTTCTTCTGTTCGCAAGGCGGATGGCGGTGAGGTTTGCTAAAGGCTCATGATGTAGGAGCGATAACCCGTTGGTTCTCTTTGGCCGAACCCAGGCAGTACGTGGGGAAGCCGGGAGAGACGCAGCGAGATTCAGTGAATCAGGACAAGGCGGCGGGCACTGGCCCGCCGCTTTTGTTGGGAAAAGGGCGTACGTTGAACGCCGCGCTAGCAGGGAAGCATGCCGGGGACGAGGTTGGCGCGCGCCAGGCGCGGCCGGCCCGGGCCGAACGAAAGAATGTTCAGGCAGCCGTGGTCCTGGCCCAGGCGGAAGAGATTTTCCACGGGCATGCCCAGCAGGCGTGCCACAATGGTGCGGTTCACCCCGGCGTGGGCCACCACCAGCAGGGTGGCCCCGTTGTCCGCGTCGGCTTCGCCAGGCGCTTGGTTCGCGCCTGCGGGCCGCGCACCGGCGGCGTCCGATTCCTCCGCGGGCTGGGCTCGGGCAGCCGGCGCGGAGGCGTCAATGCCGGCCTCCCGGCTTGGCGGACCGGCTCCGGCGGCCGCCAGGATGTTCTCCAGCGCCGCCCAGGCCCGGTTTGAGAGATCGGCGAAGCTCTCGCCCCCGGGGGGCCGGAACCCGGCGATATCCGCCCCGCGCGCCTCATAGAGGCCCGGATAGCGGCGCTTCACGTCCGCGACGCTCAGGCCGTCCCACTCTCCCAGGCATATTTCGCGCAGCCCGGCCACGGGCGTGGCCGCCAATCCGCGTCCTTCCAGGACGAGAGCCGCGGTCTCGCGGCTTCGCGCAAGCTCCGAACACCAGGCTCCGGCGAAGTTCACGCCCCGGAGGGCCTCGCGCCATGCGGCGGCCCGGGCGCGCCCCTTGTCTGAAAGCGCGACGTCGCGCTGGCCCAGGAAGCGCCAGGGCGTCTCGGGTTCGGTCTGTCCATGGCGCATGAGGTACACGGTCAGGTTCATGGCCCGGTGAGCTCCTCCGAGGGATAATACAGTCCGGCCCGCTCCAGGATGGCCTTGAGCGGCAGGCGCGCTTCGCGCTCCACGCGCGCCAGCATGGCCAGCGCCCGGTCCCGGCGTCCCGTGATGGCCTCGCGGGCCTGGGGGTCGTGGCCGAAGCGCTCGATCTTCTCCTGGAAGCGCCTGCGGATGCTCACCACCCTGTCGCCGGACACCAGCTTGTCCGCCAGATAGACCACCTCGCGTTCGGTCAAGCGGGCAGTGTCCGGGATGCTCAGGTCGCGGTGGGCCTCCACGATGCGCGCCTCGTCCGTGAATCCGGCGGAGTCCAGCAGGCGCGCGCCCATGGCCTCGTGATTCTTGCGCTTCTTGGCGATGTCGTGCAGAAGCGCCGCGCTCTGCACCAGGTCCACGTCCAGGGGCCAGCCCAGGGCGTCGTTCAGGGCGGAGGCCAGGGCCACGGCGATGCGCGCCACGGCCTCGGCGTGCGCCAGCCCGCGCTCGTTCACGCAGTGGATGTCCAGCAGGGCGCGGGCCTCCTCGGGGGTGCGGCGACCCTGCACGCGCAGGCGGCGCAGGGCCTCGCGGTAGTCCTGTGGGGTGTCCAGGTCGAAGAGGATGTTCTGGTCGGCAACGGGCAGATCGTCCGCTCCGAGGCGCTTTTCCAGCTCCAGAAGCGCTCCGCGCAGGCCGTTCCCGCCGCTCCAGGCGGAGATGAAAGGCAGGCAGTTGGCCGCGATGAACGGGGGATGCCCGCGCTCGCCCCGGAAGGTGGGGTACAGGATGGGATAGTCGCCGAAAAGGTCCGCCAGCACGCGGATGGTCTGGGAGCGCACCAGGGGGATGTCCACCGGCAGCACCAGCACGGCGTCGATGCCCTGGGGCAGGGCCTCGATGCCCGCCAGCACGGACGAGAACATGCCGCGCTCGAACTCGCGGTTTATGACGCAGCTTATGGACAGCCGGGCCGTTTCGGCCAGCACCTCGGGGGCCTTGTGCCCGGCCACCACCAGGATGTCCTCGATGCCCGCCTTGCGCAGGGTGCGCGTCACCCAGCCGAGCACCGTGGAGTCGCGAAGCGCCATGAGCGGCTTGAAGCCGTCCATGCGCGAGGAGAAGCCCGCCGCGGGCACCAGCGCGGCTATGCGCACGGCTACGCGCCCTCTCGCGATGCTCTGGCCTGTATGAGTTCCGCAACGATGCTCACGGCGATCTCCTCCGGGGTCTCCGCACCGATGTCCAACCCGATGGGGCAGTGCACGCGCGCGAAATCAGCGTCCGTGAAGCCCAGGCCCTTAAGCTTGGCGTACACGGCGTCGCGCTTGCGGCGGCTGCCGATCATGCCGATGTAGCCCGCCTGGGTGCGCAGGGACTGGGCCAGCACGTCCGCGTCGTCCACGTGTCCGCGCGTGACGATGACTATGGACGTTTCCGGTCCGATGTCCAGCCCGGACAGGCAGGTGCGCAGGTCGCCCGTGGCGATGGCGTGGGCCTGGGGGAAGCGCTCCCGGTTGGCGAATTCGGGGCGGTCGTCCATCACGGTCACCTTGAAGCCGGTCATGGCCGCCATCCGGGCCGTGGGTCGCGACACGTGGCCAGCGCCCGCGATGTAAAGCGGCGACGGCCCGGACCAGGGTTCCAGGAACCAGCGCTGCTCCAGGACCGCGAACATCACCGGGGCGCGGATGTCCCGCCCGGCCGCCCGCGCGCTCTCCACGAGAGCCTCGGGGAGTTCCGCCCCCACGGCGGGGCCGCGAAAGGGCAGCAGGGTGCGCGGGCCGCCGTTCATGGGCACGGCCAGCAGGGCGCGCTCGCCGCGCTCGATGCGCGAGAGCAGTTCGGCGTAGAGGCCGCCCTGGCCATCCGGCTCGATGCGCTCCAGGAACACCCGCAGCCTGCCGCCGCAGACCATGTCCGCCCCGGCGGCCAGCTCGCCGGTAAGATCGAAATCGATGACGCCCCGTGCCTGACGGCCTGCGTCGTCCGCGAGCATGCGCGCGGCGGCCTCCAGCACCCGGGCTTCCACCAGGCCGCCGCCTACCGTGCCGTGCATGTCTCCGCCTTGGCGCACGATCATCTTGCTGCCCGCCGAACGGGGCGTGGAACCTTCATGGGTCACGATGGTGGCCGCGGCCACGGGCGTGCCCTGGGCCAGCCAGAGGCCGAGGGTCTTCAGGAGGTCGGTCATAGTCCGTTCGCCGTTCCTTTCTCGGGGGTGACCACCTGCACGGCCTCCCCGGTTGTCTGTATGCGTCCTGTGATGGGGCCGAGCCGCCGAAGCGGGCTGCCGCAGGGGCAGGGTCCGGGCAGCATGCAGGCCATGTCCCCGGTGCGGTAGCGCAGAAGCGGCATGCCCCGGCGCGAAATCGTGCTTATCACCACTTCTCCTTCGCGCCCTAGGTCCAGGGCCCGTCCCGTGACCGGGTCCACGATTTCCACCAGCAGGTCCGCCTCGCGCAGGTGGTAGCCGTGGTGCGCGCCGCATTCCACGCCGCCGCCGAAGCAGGTCTCGGTGAGGCCGTAGTGGGCGTAGATCTCGATGCCCGCCTCGTCCGCCCGCCGCCGAAGCTCCGAGGTGACGGGTTCTCCGGAAAGGAGCGCCCTGTCCAGCAGGGCGGGCCAGGCAGGTCCGTTCGGAGCAAGCTCCAGCAGGGCGCGAAGCTGCGAAGGCAGCGCGGCCAGGCAGGTGATCGATTGGTCCGAGACGAGCCGCACGGCCTGCTGCGGCGAACAGGGTTGGGGCGCGAGCACCGGGCGCACCCCGATGTCAGTGAGCGCGCGGGCCAGGAGCATGGCCGCCCCGTCCTCCCTGCGCCCCGGAAGCAGGATGAGCACTGCGTCGCCGGGCGCGGTGAAGGATGCCATCCCTGCCCGGAAGAAGTCGAGCGTGTCGTCGAGTTCCTGCCCGGTGAAGAACAGGCGTTTTGGCCTGCCCGAAGTGCCCGAGGTGTTGAGGGTCACCACGCGGTCCACGTCGTCCTGCGACACGCAGAGCATGCGCCCGGAATGCTCGCGCAGGTGGTCCGGCGTGAGGAACGGCAGGTCGGCGATGTCGCCAGGGCTATCGGCCATGTCAGACATGTCGGGCAGGTGTTCGGCATAGAAGGGGCTTCTGGCCCTGGCCCACTGCGCCAGGGCGTGCAGGCGCTCCAGCTGCCAGCGGCGAAGGGCCTGCGGGTCCGGGCCGTGAACGCCGGTGGCCCGGGATATCCAGGCGTCCAGGGGGGAGCGCGTCATCGGATGACGCTCCCGTGGTTGCCCCGGTGCAGGGCGCGCCCGGTGGCCGAGGTCAGGTTGTACAGGCAGAAGGGCACCAGCGCGCCGTCCGGGGCCAGCACGTGGATGCAGCAGCCCTGGACGCGCTCCAGGTCGATGGTCCAGGCGTCCTGGAAGGCCATGCAGGAGATGGAGAAGCGGTTTCGCGTGCCGGACCGGGCCAGGAAGCGGTCGAAATCGTCGGCCAGGGCTCCGGGAGCCGGATTATTTTCCGGGGCGGACCACTGCCGGGCCGTGAAGGCGCGGGACTTGAGCGCTCCTTCCAGAGCGCTCGGGACCGTGGGGGCCGGATCGCAGCATCCGCCTCCGGGAACGGGCGACAGCCCGCCGCCTTCCTGGCGCAGGAACGTGCCGGAAAACGAGCACAGGGAGTGCTCGCAGCCGGGTGGATGGAAATCCTGAATCTTCAGGAGCCCGCCGGACTGGTCCACCAGGGCCGTGAGCACCTCCGGCAGGGTGGGTCCGTGCAGGCCCCGCTCAGAACCTTGGCCAGACTCTTGGCCGGGGCGGCGGCCAAAAGCGGCCATGGGCTGGAAGTGCACCCCGCGCACCGTGGGCCCGAGCGAGAGCGCCAGCCTGAGGATGTTCCCGCACTGGGCGTCGTTGACGCCGCGCGCAAGCGTCGGCACCAGCACCACGCCGAGCCCGGCTTTTTCACACGCGTCCACGGCGGCCAGCTTCCCGGCCAGCAGGGGGCGGCCCCTGAGCGTCTCGCAGGCCGCATCCGAGCCGTCGAACTGCAAAAATACCGAGGACAGGCCCGCCCCGGCCAGACGCTCGGCAAAGCCGTCCTCGCGCCCCAGGCGGAGCCCGTTGGTATTGAGCTGCACGAAGGCGAACCCGGCCCGCACCGCCTGGCGCACGATGTCTTCCAGGTCGTCGCGCACCGTGGGCTCGCCGCCGGAAAGCTGGAGATTGCAGGACCCGGCCCTGGCCCGCAGCTCCCGGAACATGCGCCCCAGTTCGTCCACGTCCGGTTCAGGCGGCAGGGACTCGCCGGACGAGGCGAAACAGACCGGGCAGCCCAGGTCGCAGCGCGCGGTGATCTCCACCAAGGCGGTGCAGGTGTGCTGGGCGTGCCGCGGGCACAGGCCGCAATCGTACGGACAGCCCCGGCCTGCCAGGCCGTCGGGATTGGGAGGGGACGGACTCTTGGGACGCCGCCAGGAACTCATGGCGGGCTCCCCGATCCAGATCGGCACGCTCCATTCGCCGTGCTCCGGACAGGTGCGCGCGAGGCGGACCGTGTCGCCTTCGGGCACGCGCCGCGCGGGCAGGCGTTTCAGGCAGACCGGGCAGAGGCTCCGGGTGTCTCCCAAATGCCCGCCGCAAGACTCTTCGGGCACGCAGCCTACTCCCTGGCCTCGGACGGGTCCACGCCCAGCCCGGTCAGGGTTGTCAGTATCCGCGCCCAGGCCTCGCCGATCAGCTGGGCGCAGCGGTTCATGTCCGGTTTGCCGTCCGGGCACTCGCCCAGGATGTCCGCGCAGGAGGTGCCGCCGTACTCACTGGTGCGCTCCGTGAACCAGTCCACGAATTCCGACACGGCCTGATCGGCCTTGTCCGAGGGCGTCTCGCCGTCCGCGCCCTTGCCCATGTAATACGAGAGCACGCAGGCCCCGCCGGTGAGCACGCCGCAGGTCTGCCCGCACTGGCCCATGCCGTGGCACAGGCCGCCAAGCGCCCGCACCAGGCCGGGGTTTTCGGCCCCCCGGGCCTGAAGGGCCAGAAGGCCCAGCATCTGGCTGCAACAGTAGCCCTTGGCCGCCAGGGGCAGGATGTCCAGAAGGTACTCGCTCATTGGGCCTCCGTCTGGGCGATGCACAGGAAATAACCGGGCCTGCCGCAGCCGGTGCAGCCAAGGCCCAGCTCGGAGCCGTCGAAGCCCGCGAACAGGAGCCGCCCGGCCAGCTCGGCCAGCAGCCTGCTGTGGTCCTCGAACACGCGCACGAAAAAGCCCGCCGCGTGCAGGCGCTCTTCCACAACGTCGCGCGGTACTGCCCCTGCCGCGCAGCCTGCCGTGCGCGGCGCGCCGGGATCGAGAGGGTCTCTCAGATAGAGGTCGGTCAGCACCAGGAGTCCCCCCGGAGCCAAAATGCGGCGCATTTCGGCCAGGGCAGCGCTCGGGTCACGGGTGATGGAGAGCACGCACTCGCACAGCACCGCCGCGAACAAGCCGCCGCGAAACGGGACGGCCTCCGCAGTGGCCTGCACCAGCGCGGCTTTTTCGTCGTGCCTGCGGGCCTCGGCCAGCAGTTGCGGCGACGGGTCCAGGCCCATGGGCGTGAAGCCCCGCCCGGAAATGAGCGCCAGGCTGGCTCCGCGCCCGCAGCCGATGTCCGCCACCAGCGCCCCCGGAGCGAGGAAGCAATGCTCCAGCGCCACTTCCGTGAGCGCGGTTCCTCCGGGACGCAGGGCCAGCCCGGCTACGTTGCGGAACGCCTCGCGCTCGAAGAGTGGAATTGGGGGTGCAGGGTCCATGCTATTTGTCCTCCAGAAGCTCTTCCACCTTGGCCATCTTTCCAAGGGCCAGCCCCTCGGGAACCAGCTCCAGGGCGCACGCGGCGCAGGTGAGCAGCGTAATGGTGAAGGCGCTGCCCAGGTATCCGGCCACCACGGGGCCGGGGACCAGTTCCGCCCCGCAGGCGCAGGCCCAGTCGCCGCCTTCGGGCAGGGAGACGTGCTGGGTGCTGGGCACGTCCGAGGCCGTGCCCGTTGGCCCGGCAAGCTCCATGCGGTGGCTCCAGGCCCGCGTCACCGTGATATGGCCTGCGTCCTGGGAATATTCCACCCAATAGTTCACGCGCCGGGGCCTGAAGCTGGCCAGGAAGCGCCCGGACTCCCGGTCGACCATCCTGCGGCCGGTGCGCAGCGTCTCGGCCAGCACCGCCTCCACGTCATCCCGAAGGATGCGCCGGTTCTCCATGAGTTCCGGTACTCCAGACGCATAGGAAACGTCCAGGCCGCGTGCGTGCGGCGCGGCGTCTTCTCCCCATATTTCGCGCAGCAGGTCGGCCTTGAGGCGGGCGCGGTTCTCGTGGCGCTGGGAGAAGCCGGGACCTTTGGCCGCGGGGTCCATGGCCGGGCCGGGAAACACGAAGTCCAGCGCGTGCCAGACACGCTTGCCTTCCGCGGCCAGCCGGTCGCGGCACATGGAGCAGGAGGCGGCGATATCCAGGGAGGTTTCCGTGCCGCGCCTGCGGGCGACCTCACGGGACAACGGCGGATTCGCATTGCCCATGAGGCCGCCGTAGCCGCAGCACTCGGTGAACCGGCCGGAGAGCGCAAGCTCCTGGAAGGGGATGTCCAGGGTGCGCAGGGCGCTGCGCACGGCCTGGCGCGTTGGTTGGTCGTGGCGGAGCGCGCAGGGGTCATGCACGGCCACGGGGCCGGCGGGGCGCGTTCCGGCGAGTTCGGGCAGGCCGGTATCCGCCAGGACCTCCCAGAGCGAGCGGGCCCCAAATTCCGGGGCGTGCTCCCTGAACACCGCCAGGCAGGAGGCGCAGGCCGCGATCACCTGCGGGGAGCCAAGCTCCTTCCAGCGGGCGCGCAGTTCCTGCAGGGACGCCTCGAACAGGCCGCCCCGCCCCGCCCACTTTGCCGGGACGCCGCAGCAGCGCATCAGGAGCCCCACCCCGCCCGTAAGATGCGCGCGCAGAAAATCGTAGGCCGAGGCCACGTGGTGCGGGTACGAGGCCGCCAGCTGGCAGCCAGGGAAGAAGGCATACGCGCTCTGCGACGCGCCCGGCTGGTTGCGGGCCATCTCGAAGCCGGGGCCGTTGCTGAAAGCCATGTCCTCCAGGGCGAACTCGTGGGCCGAGGGGGGCATCTTGCCGCGCTCCACCATGTCGCGGCGGGCGGTCAGGCAGAATTCGGCCATGGAGAAGCGTTCCGGGCAGACCTCGGTGCACAGGCCGCACAGGCTGCACGAGTTGATCATGGTGTTGGCCTGGTGCACGCCCTGGACGATGGCCGCGTTGTTGTAGATCTGGCGGGCGTACTTCTTGGGGTAGCCCGTGTAGTGCTCCAGGTAGGCGCAGGCCTTCACGCACTCCAGGCACTGGCAGTTCAGGCAGCGCGAGGCCTCGGCAGCCGCTTCGCCGGCGCTGTACATGCCGGAGGGGGCGTCGTGCGTCCGGGATGCTTCAGAAGGGGACCCGGCCCCTGCGGGCATCCCGCCGGGAACGACCCTGGCGCTTGGCGCAACGCCTTTGAGCGAGGTGTACAGCCTGGTGGAGACGGGGCCTTCCTTCTCGCGCGAGGCGGTCAGCGACGCGCCGGACATGTGGCGGTCCATGGAGGCGGCGGCGCGCCTGGCGTCCGTGGCTTCGCCGATGGGCGAGAACGTCCCGACCGGGCCGGGCCAGCCGCCGCAGAACACGGCGCTCTTTTCGGCTTCGGCGCCCGTTTGGGCGTCCGGCTCTCCGGCGTGTGGAGTGGCGTCCAGTGCACCGGAACAGAGCAGGGTCACGGGGTCAACATCAACCCGGCTTTCGGGGCAGAGCGGCGCGCCGTATTCGGCGAACACGGCGTCGAAACCAGTCCGGACCGATTCGAGAAATTCCGGAGTGTATGCCTGCCCGGTGCGAAGCACCACGCCCATGGCTTCCAGCCGGGCGATTTCGCGGGCCAGGTCCGCCGGGGGCAGCAGGGCTTCCGGCAGGCCGCACAGACGCCCGCCCAGGCGCTCGTCAGGCGTGAACACCGTGACGCCGTAGCCCTTGCGGATCAGGTCCCAGGCGCAGGCCAGACCGGCAAGCCCCGCCCCCAGCACGGCGGCCTTCTTGCCCTTGGAGGGCAGCACCAGGGGCTTGGGTCCCGGCCTGCCAAGTCGCAGGCAGGCCCGCTCAAGCTCACCGATGGCCACGGGGTCGCCTGCTTCGCGCCGCTTGCAGACAGCCTCGCACGGATGGTCGCAGATGGCCCCCAGCACCGAGGGCAGGGGCATGGTCTTTTCCAGGATCTTGCGGGCCGCGTCCGCGTTCCCGGCCTTCATCTGCTCCATGAAGGAGCGCGCGTCCACGTGGATGGGGCAGGCCGCCTGGCAATAGGGCGGCTCCTCCTGGATGCAGCGGCTTTCCCAGTCGCGCAGTTCCTGCTGTTCCATGCGTCTTCCATATGGTGAGGGAGCGGGCGGTGTTCGCGCCCGCTCCTCGCTGGTGTTAAGAATCAAACCAAGAGAACCATTGTTTTGTTTTTGAAAAACATGGTCATGTTTTTCAAAAACGCGGAACAGGAGAACCATCAGGCAGCGCCCCGCCATGCGGGGCGCTGCCGCCGTCAGTTTACTTCGCGGCCGCAAGCCCCGCCAGCACCTTCTCCGGCAGGGCCGGGAGCTTGGTGATGCGCACGCCGCAGGCGTCGTAGATGGCGTTTATCACCGCCGCGTGGGGACAGGTGAGCGGCAGCTCGCCCGTGCCCGACGCGCCGTGGGGGCCGTGTTCGCGCGGGGTCTGCACGTAGATGAGCTCCATGTCGTCGGGGATCTGCCGGGTGTAGGGGAAGCCCGCGCCCACCAGGGTGGAGTGCTTCTTCAGGTCCTCGAAGTCCTCGGAGAGAGCCAGGCCGATGCCCTGGGCCAGGCCGCCGTACATCTGGCCGTCCACCACGAGCTTGTTGCACAGGGTGCCCACGTCGGCCACAAGGGTCATCTTCTCCACGGTGGTCTTGCCGGTGGCCACTTCCACGGCCACTTCGGACATGAACATGCCGTACATGTAGCAGCTGAAGGGGTTGCCCACGCCGTTGGTGTCGCAGTGGGTGGCCGGGGCGGTCCACTGGCCGGTGTACTTGGTGGGGATCTTCTCGGCCACCATCTCATCAAAGGTGCGGTACGTCTTGTCGGCCTTGCGCATGGCGGCCATCAGCAGCTCGCAGCCCGCGATGATGGCCTTGCCCACCATGACCTGGGAGCGGCTGCCGCCCGCCGGGCCGGAGTTGGGGGCGACGCTGGTGTCGTTCATCACCAGCCTGATCCGCTCTGGCGAAACGCCCATGGGGCGCAGGGCCTCGTGCGCGGTGCCGAGCGAGCCCATGTCCGCGCCCTGGCCGTGGTCCTCCCAGGTGTTGAAGATGGTGATGGTGTTGTCGGAGTTGAGCTCCACGTAGGCCTCGGATGCGTCGGGGCCGTCCAGGCCCGCGCCGTACACGCCAAGGGAGATGCCCACGCCGCGCTTGACCTCGGCGGTGGAGTTGTTCCTGGCCTTGGCTTTGGCGGCCTCGTACTGGGGGCGCAGGATGTCGATCATCTCGGGCAGGCTCAACACCTCGGGCTCCTGGCCGTTGGGGGTGGTGTCGCCCTTGCGGTAGCAGTTCAGGTAGCGCAGCTCCAGGGGGTCCATGTTAAGCTTCTCGGCCAGCTCGTCCATGAGCACTTCCGAGGCGAACTCGCTCTGGGGCGAGCCGTAGCCACGGAACGCCGAACCCCAGGCGTGGTTGGTGCACACGGTGCGGCCCTCGCCCCGGATGCTGGGGATGGAGTAGCCCGCGCCGATGAACTGCGCGCCGCGCAGGGTCAAGAGGTCGCCGAACTCGGAGTAGGGGCCGTGGTCCACGGTCCAGTCGGACTCCATGCCCAGGAGCTTGCCGTCCTTTCCGGCGGCCAGGCGCACGTTCATGAAGAAGGGCGAGCGCTTGCCGGTGTAGGTCTGCTGCTGGTGGTAGTCGTAGCACAGAAACACCGGGCGGCCCGTGGCCAGGGCGGCCACGCCCACCAGGGCTTCCATGGTGGGGCTGAACTTGTAGCCGAAGGTGCCGCCAGACGGGTTCTGCACCATGACCAGCTTGTCCGCCTCCACGCCAAGGCCCGGGGCGATCATGTACAGGTGCAGGTGCAGGCCGATGGACTTGGAATGGATGACCAGCTTGCCCTCGTCATTGACGTAGGCGAAGCCGACGTCCGGCTCGATGGGCATGTGGGGCTGGCGTCCCACGTAGAAGTCGTCCTCCACCACCACGGGGGCCTTGTCGAACACCGGCTTGGTGTCCTCGCCTTTGACGATCTTCTGGACGAAGTACACGTTGGGCGTGCCGGGGTGGATCTCGATGGCGTCGTCGGCCATGGCCGCCGGGGCGCTCATGTAGGCGGGCAGCTCCTCGAGGACGACCTTGACCTTGGCGGCGGCGGCCCTGGCCTGCTTCTCGGTGTCGGCGCAGACGATGGCGATGGCGTCGCCGTACTGAAAGACCTTCTCGTCGCACAGGATGGGGCGGTCCCAGCCGTCGCCCTTGTTGGTGGGGAAGGTGATCAGGCCGGTGATGCGGTTCTTGCCCTTGACGTCCTTGTGGGTGAGCACGCTGTGCACGCCGGGCATCTTGAGGGCTTCGGAGGTGTCGATGGACGTGATGTTGGCGTGCGAGACGGTGGCCTGCACCAGGGCCAGCTTCAGGGTTCCCTCGGGCATCTTCACGCCCAGGTCCGCGCCGTAGTCGCAGGTGCCGGTGACCTTGGCCTCGGCGCTGGGGCGGGGGTAGTTGGTGCCCCAGATGCGCCCGTCGGCGGGCAGCTTGTAGGCCAGGTCGGCCATCTTCAGTTCCCCGCGCAGCACCTTGGCCGCGTCCATGACCGCGTCCACCAGGGGCTTGTAGCCGGTGCAGCGGCAGGCGTTGCGGTTCTTCTGGAACCACTCGCGCACTTCTTCGCGGGTGGGGTTGGGGTTCACGTCCAGCAGGGCCTTGGCGGAGACGATGAAACCGGGCGAGCAGAAGCCGCACTGCGCCGCGCCGTGGACCATCCAGGCCAGCTGCAGGGGGTGCAGGTTGCCGGGCTGTCCCAGGCCTTCGATGGTGAAGATGTCCGCGCCGTCGGCCACGCGCTTCATCTTGGTGACGCAGGAGCGCGTGAGCTTGCCGTTCACGATGACGTTGCACGCGCCGCACTGGCCCTCGCCGCAGCCGACCTTGGTGCCGGTGAGCTTGAGCTGGTTGCGCAGCACGGTGGCCAGGGTTTCTTCCTGGTCCACCACCACGGTCTGGGGTTTGCCGTTGATGATAAGGCTCCGCTTGATCATTCCCTGCCTCCTTCTCGCTTCGGTTGAAGTCTTGGTCGCATACGGCCCGGATGCGGCTCGGCGCTCCGGGATCATTGGCCTTTTCCGAACGGACAAATGGGGTAGCGGCACTCGGGGCAGGCCATGCACAGCCCGCCGTGACCAAGCGCCGCGATGTCTTGCGCGCTCACGCTCTCCCCGGCCAGGAGCCTGGGGACGATGAGGTCGAAGATGCTGGCCTTGTGGTACATGACGCACCCCGGCAGGCCGAGCACGGGTACGGGCACGGGCACGTCGCCGATCATGGCCAGCAGGAACATGGCTCCGGGCAGCACAGGCGCGCCGTAGCCGACCACCTTGCCGCCCGCCTCGCGTATGCTGGCGGGGGTCTGGTCGTCGGGGTCCACGGACATGCCGCCCGTAACCACGATCATGTCCGCGCCCTGGGCCAGGAGCTCCCGGATGGCGGACACGCACAGGGGGATCTCGTCGTTCACGATGATCTGCCGGAACACCCGGCTGCCCAGGCTCTCGAACTTGCGGCGCACCACCGGGCCGAACCCGTCCTTGATGCGCCCGGAGAACACCTCGCTGCCCGTGGTGACCATGCCCACGCGGGCCTGCCGGAAGGGCTTCACTTCGATGAGCGGTCCGCCTTCCAGCACCAGCTCGGCGCGCTGAAGCTTTTCCTCCTCGATGACAAGCGGCACCACGCGCGTTCCGGCCACGGGCTGCCCGGCCAGCACCTGCTGGTTGGAGTGGGCCGTGACGAACACGATGTCCTGGATGGAGTTGAGCCTGGTCAGGCGGGGCACGTCGATTTTCAGGAGCCCCGCCTGCGCGGCCGTGAGCGTCACCTTGCCCTCGGAGGGCGCGGAGAGCGCGAGGCCCTGGCCCTTCGCGCAGCGGGCGAGCCTCAGGGCCGCGTCGTCCTCGTGGACCAGGCCCTGCTGGAGGTCGAAGACGAAGATGTGCTCCTTGCCCACGGTAAGAAGGCCGGGGATGTCCTCGCGGGTGATGACGTGCCCCTTGCGGTAGGCCGTGCCCTTGCTTTCGCCGGGCACGATGCGGGTGATGTCGTGGCCCAGGACGGTGCCCACGGCTTCCTGGACGGGTATGGCCTTCATGCCTTTCATCATGCGCATGGGAGTTCTCCTTGCCGGAAATGGGGGCGGAAAATGGCAGACGCGGCGCGTGCGTCGCCTGAAAAGGCGCAAGCCTGCGCCGGGAAGAGCGCGGGCAGGGCAGGCCCGACCCTTGGCCAGCGCCGCGAGTGCCTTGCTTGGAGCGCGGAGGCTGTTCTGTCAGTCGAGATATATATCAATTTAGGCATATTTTGGGGCATCGCTGTGGTTAAACGTGAAGTCAAGAAAGATAAAAGCATCCTTATGCGGTGTGGAATCTATGGGGAGAGAACAGAACTTTGCAGCACGAAATATGAGGAACAATGTCCGGATGAATTCCGCATTGGTCGGATAGCCATGTTGTTATATTCCGGAAACGGTTCACATGATGCGATGTTCTGTGTGGTGATGTCTTCATGAAATACCATTGCAACAGTAGAATTTTGTTATTATGTTAATAATAACATGTGAGATGCATCAAATATGAAGAGCAAGGAATGCGCCAAATAAAAAATTGTTCTATTTCAGTATGTTGTTGTGACGCAGGGAAAGCGGGCGGGGGAGAACTGGAGCATTTGCCCACGCCCAGGGAGACGGCGCGCGCATGTGACCTGACCAAACGGAGCAACTGCCTTGGTTGCAGGGCGCATTGGCCCGCGTGGAAAAAGGAACCAATGCGCAGGCGCGATTGGGTCAAAAGGAAACGGCTGGGTCGTATTCCCGTCAGGACGTTCGGTGAAGGCCTCGAAGGTTGCCTGGACCCGTGCCGGCGTATTCGTCGATGGGACCATCCGGAAGAGATGCCATGGCTAAGCAAGTTAATGCCGAAACTTTGGGTAAACACATGTTTGGATGGAACTTCCTGACGATGGCCTCGGGTGGAGGCAATGTCCCGGGATGCGGGTTCGTCCGCATCAGTGGCTGGACTGCCGGAAGGGGGCTTGAACACCGGCGTGATCGTGATCAGCCCTTGGAATAGCGCGCCAGGCTGAGCGAATACTCCTTCACCTTGTGGCGCAGGGTGCGCGGGGAAATCCCCAGGACGTCGGCGGTCCTGGCCCGGTTGCCGCGCGTGTGCCGGAAGGCCCTGATGATGGCCTTGATCTCCGCGTCGCGAACGGCGGCGTCCAGCGAGAGGCTGTCCGGGCCTGCTTCCTCCACGGGCACGGCCGAGCCCGGCTGGACCTCCACCGGGAGGTCCTGGGCCTCGATGACCCCCTCGGGGTGCACCAGCACCAGACGCTCGATGAGGTTCCGCAGTTCGCGGGCGTTGCCGGGCCAGGCGTAGTTGCCCAGCACCGCCAGGGCCTCGGGCGAGAGGCTCATGCCGTGCTTATGGTAGCGCAGGCCGAAATGCTCCAGGAAATGCCCGGCCAGGATGGGAATGTCCTCGCGGCGTTGGCGCAGGGGCGGCAGGAACACCGGCACCACGTTCAGCCGGTAGTAGAGGTCCGCCCGGAACTGCCCGGCCTTGACCATCTCCAGGAAGTTGCGGTTGGTGGCGGCCACGATGCGGGCCTCGAAGGGCAGCTCCTTCTCGCCGCCCAGACGCCGGAAGGTGCGTTGCTCCAGCACGCGCAGGAAGTCCACCTGGTTGTTGGGCGGAATCTCGCCCACTTCGTCCAGAAAGAGCGTCCCGGCCCCGGCCAGCTCGAAGCTGCCCTTCTGCTGCTTGGACGCGCCGGTGAATGCCCCTGCCTCGTGGCCGAAAAATTTATCCGCGAACAATTCGTCGCGCAGCACGCCGCAGTTCACCGGGACGAAGGGCTTCTCCCGTCGGTTGGACATGGCGTGGATGAGGCGGGCAAACAGTTCCTTGCCTGTTCCGGACTCTCCCTGGAGCAGCACGGGGGCGTCGGAGGTGGCCACCTGTGAGGCCAATTGATGCGCCTCGCGCATGGATCTGGACCCGATGAGCACGGCGGTGACCCCGCCGCCCTCTTCGGGCAGGTCGTCCAGATTCAGCCGGAGCGGCAAATTTTTGCCGTTTTTCATAATGTCGCCCATTCCCGTCCGGTTGTCCTCGATTTCGCAGGATTATACCGGCCACACACCCTTCCGATACGTCGTGGCTCCACAAAAGTGAAGACCCCCGCGGCAAGAAATTGCCGTTTGCGGCAGATTCTTGCCGTTTTCTTCGGCGCGATAGCCCAGGAACCGTGGATTCATGCGGGTTTCATCCTGGTACGCTTCTTGATTGTTCAGGAAAGAACAAGCGTGGGGGCGTGCCGCCGACATTTCGCCGGGCGGTCCTTTCTGAATCTGGAAGCAAGGGAGAGCGTGGGATCATGAAATCGAGCTGGTTGCGAATCGGAATGGTGATGGTGGCCTTGGGCCTGTTGGGGGGGGCGTTCGCGTACGCCGCGTCCCTGGACGGCGGCAAGGCCATGGTCGAGGCTGCCCAGGCGGCTGGAGCGCCTGAAGGTCCCTGGTGGATGTGGCCTGCAATCCTGCTGGTGTTCTGCTTCGTGCTGGGCATCATCGCGGTGCTGGCGGGCGTTGGCGGCGGCGTGCTGTTCGTGCCCCTGGTCAGCGGGTTCTTCCCGTTCCACCTGGACTTCGTGCGCGGCGCGGGCCTCCTGGTGGCCCTGGCCGGAGCGCTGGCCGCAGGCCCCGGCCTTCTGAAGAGAAACCTGGCCAGCCTTCGCCTGGCCCTGCCCGTGGCGCTCATCGCCAGCGCCTGCGCCATCGTGGGCGCGATGATCGGCCTGGCGCTGCCCACCAACGTCATCCAGTTGTGCCTGGGCGGCACCATCCTGTTCATCGCGGTGCTGCTGCTGGTCTCCAAGAACACGGCCTATCCCGTGGTCACCAAGCAGGACGCCATCGGCCTGGCCCTCGGCATGAACGGCTCCTACTTCGACGCCTCCTCGGGCGAGACCGTCAACTGGAAGACCCATCGCACCCTGCCTGGCCTTCTGATGTTCATCATCATCGGCGTCATGGCCGGCATGTTCGGTCTGGGCGCGGGCTGGGCCAACGTCCCGGTGCTCAACCTGATGATGGGCGCGCCCCTCAAGGTTGCCGTGGGTACCTCCAAGTTCCTCCTGTCCATCACCGACACCTCCGCCGCCTGGGTCTACCTGAACCAGGGCTGCGTCATCCCGCTGATGGCCATTCCTTCGGTCATCGGCCTGATGTTCGGCTCGTTCGCGGGCGTGAAGCTTCTGGCCAAGGCCAAACCCAAGTTCATCCGCTACATGGTCATCGGCGTGCTGCTGTTCTCGGGCGGCAAGGCGTTCATGAAGGGCCTGGGCTTCTAATTTTTCGACGAGCTAAGGAGACTAGTCATGGCTGACAACAAAACCGTTGGTGCGCCCATCGAGACGCCTCGCGAACAGATCCTCTACGCCGACATCCTCTTCTGGGGCTGCTGGGGCGGCCTGGCCCTCATGGCCATAACCTACATCCTCTACGTGGCGGGCCTCATGACCCCCCACATCCCGCTGGAGAAGGTCACGATGCTGTGGTCGCAGCCCGTGGGAACCTACCTGTCGCAGGGCAACGTCCCCACAGGCTGGGGATGGCTTGCACTCATGGGCAAGGGCGACTTCCTGAACTTCGCGGGCATCGTGCTCCTGGCAGGCCTGACCATCATCGCCTACATTCCGCTCATCCCGGCCTTCCTCAAGAAGGGCGACAAGGTCTACGCGCTGCTGGCGCTGCTGGAAGTGCTGGTGCTGAGCCTGGCGGCTTCGGGAATCGTTGGCGGCGGCGCGCACTAAGCGCGTAATTGGACTTGTATTTAACCATGAACAAAACGATTCTAGCGACGCGCCCGGCGACCGGGCGCACCTTCTACCCGAAGTACCAACGCTAGGAGAACGTACATTATGACATTCGTGCCCCCCGGCATCCTCGCTTCCCTCGACTTCCCGGCCATCCTGGACGGCCTGCCGCTTGGCGTGGCCGTCCTGGACCGGGAGGGCCGGGTCGTGACGCTGAACGCCGCCCTGGAGCGGCTGACCGGCTTCGCCCGCGAGGAGGTCCGGGGCGTGCCCTGTCGGCATGTGCTGCGCTCCGGGTTGTGCCACAGGCACTGCCCGGTGCAAGGTCCGTCGGACACGGAGATCATAAACCGCCACCGGCGCAAGATACCGGTGCGCATAAGCGCCATCCCGGTGCGCGACACCCAGGGCAACGACGTGTACCGCATCGACCTCGTGGAGGACCTGAGCGCCCTGAAGGACCTGGAGCGCCGCCTGGAAGAGCCGGGCGGCATCGGCAAGCTGGTGGGCAAGAGCCCGGTGATGGAGCGCATCATGCGCCTCATCCCGGCCATGGCCCAGGCCGACGACCCGGTGATCGTCATCGGCGAAACCGGCACCGGCAAGGACGCCGTGGCCGAGGCCATCCACAAGGTGTCGCCGCGCTCGCGCGAACCGTTCGTGCGCGTGAACTGCGGCCCCATGCCACCGGAGACCCTGGAGGCCGAGCTGTTCGGCCGCAAGCAGGCGTCCGGAGGCATCGCCCTGGGGGCGTTCCAGCGGGCGGGCGCGGGCTCGGTGTACCTCTCCGACGTGGGGGAACTGCCCGAAGCCCTGCAGGTCAGGCTGGTGCGCTTCGTGGACGAGGGGACCATACTGCCCGTCGGGATGCAGACCCCGGTGCGCTCGCAGGCCAAGATCATCGCCTCCTCGCCCACGTCCCCGGAAACGCTGGTGCGCGCGGGCAAGCTGCGCCAGGACCTGGCCTACCGGCTGGGGGCGCTGCGCCTGGACCTGCCTCCGCTGCGCGAACGGCCCGAGGACATCGAATTTCTGCTGACCCACTTCCTGGAGCTGTTCGCCGGGAAGTTCCGCAAGAAGGTGCTGGGGTTCACCCCCAAGGCCCGCGCCTTGCTCCTGGAGCACGACTACCCCGGAAACGTGCGGGAACTTCGCAACATCGTGGAGTTCGCGGTCATGGTCTGCCACAAATCCGCCATCCCCCCCGCCTGCCTGCCCGCGCACCTGCTCAAGCAGCTGCCGCGCTCGGCCGGGGAGAGGAGCTAGGCCATGCGGACCCTGCGCGTGCTCATCCCCCTTTTCAAGGACGAAGTGGCCCCCCGGTTCGATCTGGCGGCCGAGGCCCTGCTGGCCGACGTCACCCAGGATGCCGAGGCGGACGCAACCGAAATCAAGACCGAGGATTTCCTCCTGCCGCACCCTTCGGCGGACGGCCTGTGCGACCTGATCCTGCGAAAGGACGTGGACGTGCTCATCTGCGGGGGTATAGAAGAGGAGTACTACCACTACCTGCGCTGGAAGCGGGTGGAGGTGCTGGACAACGTGGCAGGCCCGGCCCGCGACGCCCTGGCGCGTTTCGCGCAAGGCGCGCTCCAGGCGGGCGACATGCTGTTTGCCCAGGAGGACGGCCATGCTCGGTGACATCTTTACCCGACACTTTCGGGACCTGCACACCAGCGACGACTCCATCTCGCCCGAGCGCTACAATCAGCTGAAGTACAAGATCGTGGGGCTCATGGCCGTGGTGACCCTGGTCCCGCTGCTGCTCATGGCGGTCATCAACTTCAGCGAGTTCCAGACCACCATGGCCCGCGAAGTGCAGAACCCGCTGCGCGTGCTGCTCGGCAAGACCCGCAACACCATCGACCTGTTCCTGGCCGAGCGGGCCTCCACCGTGGGCTTCATCGCCCAGGCCTACAGCTTCCAGGACCTCTCCGACGAGCGCAACCTGGGGCGCATCTTCCGGGTGATGCGCAAGGAATTCGAAGGGTTCGTGGACCTGGGACTCATCGACTCCCATGGACGCCAGGTAAGCTACGTGGGCCCCTACGACCTGAAGAACCGCGACTACTCCAGCCAGGACTGGTTCGCCCAGGTGCGCGCCAGCGGCAAGTACATCTCCGACGTGTTCCTGGGCTTCAGGAACCTGCCCCACGTGGTCATCGCCATGCAGCACACCTCGGAATCCGGCGAGACCTGGGTGCTGCGCGCCACGCTGGACACCCGCCAGTTCGACAAGATCATCGCGGCCATGGGCCTGGAGCCAGGCTCCGACGCGTTTCTGGTCAACCGCAAGGGAGTCCTGCAGACCGGCTCCTACTTTTACGGCGACGTGCTCAAGCCCTGCCCGCTGCCGCTTCCGCCGGTCACCTTCGAGCCGCAGGTCATCCCGGTCACCGATCCCCAGGGGCGCGAGCTGTACCTGACCTACGCCTATTTCCCCAACACGGACTTCGTGCTCATGGCCGCCAAGCCGCGCCTGGGCGCGATAAACGCCTGGTACAACCTGCGCGGGGACCTGCTGCTCATCTTCCTGGTGGGCGTGCTGGCCATCTTCTTCGTGGTGTCGCGGTTCACGGGCATGCTGGTCAACCGCATGCGCGAATCCGAGGAGCGCCGCGCCCTGGCCTTCCGGCAGGTGGAGCACGCCCAGAAGCTCTCCTCCATCGGACGCCTGGCCGCAGGCGTGGCCCACGAGATCAACAACCCCCTGGCCATCATCAACGAGAAGGCGGGGCTGCTCAAGGACCTCCTGACCCTTCAGGAGGACTTTCCGGGCCGCGCCAAGTTCTTCTCCCAGGTGGAGGCCATCATCAAGGCCGTGGAGCGCTGCCGGGGCATCACCCACCGCATGCTCGGGTTCGCGCGGCGCATGGACGTGAAGATCGAGGGCCTCAGCCTGAACGAGGTGATCACCGAGACGGCCAGCTTCCTGGCCCGCGAGGCCGAGCACCGCAGCGTGACCCTGGCCCTGGACCTGGAGCCTGAACTCTCGCGCATCGAGTCCGACCGGGGGCAGCTGCAGCAGGTGATCCTGAACATCCTGAACAACGCCCTGGCCGCCATCCCGGACCAGGGAACCATCACGGTGAAGAGCTGGAACCAGGACGGGCAGCATGTGGGCTTCTCCATCCAGGACAACGGTTGCGGCATGTCGGACGATACCATGAAGTGCATCTTCGAACCGTTCTTCACCACCAAGCGGGGCAAGGGCACCGGGCTTGGCCTGTCCATCACCTACGGCATCATCAAACGTCTCGGCGGCGAGGTCTCGGTCAGCAGCCAGGAACAGGTGGGGTCCACCTTCACCGTGGTCCTGCCGGTGATGGCTCCTCCCTCCGCCGCCGTGGAGGCTCAGTAACCATGACCATGAAGGACTGGAACATCCTGCTCGTGGACGACGAGGAAGAGTTCGTCCACACCCTGAGCGAGCGCCTGGAGCTGCGCGGGCTGACCTGCCGCGTGGCCCTGAACGGAGAGACGGGGCTTCGCATGATAGAGGAGACGCCTCCCGACGTGGTGGTGCTGGACATGTTCATGCCGGGACTCAAGGGGCTGGACGTCCTGAAGCTCATCCGTGAGCGCCATCCCTCCGTGCAGGTGATCCTGCTCACCGGACAGGGCGCAACCAAGGACGGCATGGACGGCATGAAGCTGGGCGCGTTCGATTACATGATCAAGCCCCTGTCCATCGACGACCTCACCGCCAAGATCGGCGAGGCCGTTGCCGCAGGCAGGGCCTAGCCGCATGGACAGGAGCCGGAAGACGCCGGGGTCGGGGAATGCCGGGAACGCGTCCGGATGCCAGGAGTGACCATGGAAAAAGCGCGATTCATGGGCCGGATGGCCGCCACGCTCAGCCACGATCTGTGCAACGTGCTGGCAACCATCCAGCAGGCGTCCGGACTTTTGGGCGATTATCTTGCCCTGGCGCGCAAGGAATCGCTCAAGTCCATGGGGTTGCGGCCAAAATTCAAATATAACGACAAGTTCGAGGAGATCATCGCCCAGGTGCAGGCCTCGGTGGCCCGTGGGCAGGACATGTGCGAGCACCTGAGCCATCTGGCGCATTCCCCGGACGAAGGGCAGGACGGCTCGGACCTGAACTTTTCGGTGCGGCTCCTGGTGCAGCTTTCCGGTCGCATCGCCAAGAAGCACAAGCTGACCCTGGAAATCGGGCAGGCTCCGGCTGCGGTGCTGGCCGAACCGTCCCAGATCGAGGTGCTGGTGGTGCTGGAGGCGGCGCTCCTGGGAGTGACCTGGCGGTGCCGGGAGCAGGGCAGCGTCCGGCTGGTGCCGGGCGAGGACGGCGACCGGGCGTATGTGGATATTTTGTGTCAGGCGCTTGATGCCGGGGAGGCCCAGTCCCTGGCCAAGTCACTGACAGGCGACAAGCCCGGCCTGTTGGCGGCCGAGGCTCTAGAAGGCGGGGTGCGCCTGGCTTTCCGCAAGGCCGGGCGAGAGGCGTAATCGAGTGGGGGCGCGTGCGCGCCGAACGTTGCAAGGAGACGGATAATGAACAAGATCAAGCTGCTTCTCGTGGACGATGAGGAGAATTTCGTCAACACCCTGGCCGAGCGCATGAAAATGCGCGACGTGCCTTCCAAGGTGGTCTACTCCGGCGAGGCCGCCCTGGACGTGGTCAAGACCCAGGAGCCCGACGTCATGGTCCTGGACCTGCGCATGCCCGGCATCGACGGCATGGAGGTCCTGCGCAAGGTCCGCGCCACAAACCCCAAGGTGCAGATCATCATCCTCACCGGCCACGGCACCGACCTGGACGAGGAAGAAGCCCGCAAGCTGGGCGCGTTCCACTACCACAAGAAGCCCATCGACATCGACGAGCTTCTGGGCACCGTGAAGAAAGCCTACCGCGAGCGCATCGAAGACGCCATGGTGATCGCGGCCATGGCCGAAGAGGGCGACTTCGAGACCGCCCGCAAGGTGATGGACGAGTAAATCGGGAAGCCCCGCCCATGTGCAGGGCAGGGGGAAGTCTTTGGCCTGTAGCCTGTCCGCCCCACTTTCGGGCGCGGCAGGCGGCCAGAGGCGCGACACCAGGCGACACGCCAACCGGGAGGGGACCATGCGTCCCAAGACCCTGCTCATCGATGATGAGCTCGATTTCGTCCGGCTGCTGGCCGAACGCCTTCAGGCACGGGAGTTTCCCGTGCTGTGGGCCGCGGACGCCGCCCAAGGGGTAGGGCTCGTTGAGAGCGAGGCCCCGGCGGCGGTGGTGCTGGACGTGAATCTCCCGGACCGCAGCGGCCTGGAGGTGCTTGGCGAGATCAAGGAACGCTGGCCGCTGGTCCAGGTGGTGATGCTCACGGGACAGTCGGACGTGGCCACGGCGGTCCGAGGCATGAAGCTCGGGGCCGCGGACTATCTGGTGAAGCCGGTGGACATCGACCAGCTGGTGCGGGTGCTGGTGCGGGCAGGGGAGCGCAGGCTCAGCCAGGAGGAAAGCCTGCGCATGATCGAGACGGGCAAGCTCGCGGCGCTTGGCAGGCTGGCCGAGGGCGTGGCCCACGAGATCAACAACCCGGTGAACATCATGATGCAGAAGGCGGGCTGGGCCGGGGACCTCCTGGAGGAGCCGGAGTTCGCCGCCTGCGCGGGGCTTGGCGAGGTGCAGGCCGAGCTTGCTGCCATCGTGGCTCAGGGCAGGCGCTGCCGGGACATCGTGTCCAAGCTCATGAGCCTTGGGGGACGCGTGGACCCGAGGACCGCCGATTTCGATGCGCGCGAGGCCGTGGCCTCCGCCCTGGAACTGGTGCGGGAGCGCGCCGCCAGCCTCAAGGTGAAAATCGAAACCGTGTTCGATGCCGGAGCGGCCCAGGTGCGCCTTCCTCGGGCGGAGATCGAGCAGGTGGTGGGGCGTCTGGCGGACAACGCCCTGGACGCCATGGCCGCCACGGGCGGCACGCTCACGGTCCGTGTCAGGACCCTTCCTCCGGCGTCGGTGGGCATCGAAGTGTCCGACACCGGCCCGGGCGTGGACGAGGCCCTGGCGGAACGCATTTTCGAGCCGTTCTTCTCCACGAAGGAGGTGGGCAAAGGCTCGGGTCTGGGCCTGTCCATCTGCCACGGGGTCATGAAATCCCTGGGCGGTTCCGTAGAACTGACGCGCGCGGCTCAACCGGGCGCAACATTTCTGGTCACGCTTCCCGCGTCCCCATCCGTCCCTCCCGCAAACGGCTGACGCCCGGCTTCCACGCATCACGCGCCATTGCAACTCCCGCTTCCCTGGATTAAGGGAGACTTCCACTCTTATTGCCCCATTACGAGGAAATCACGCCATGGACGAGAGAAAAGTCAAGGACAGCAACGGCACGTTGCTGAAGGACGGCGACAGCGTCACGCTGATCAAGGACCTGAAGGTCAAGGGAACCTCGGCCACGCTCAAGCGCGGCACGCTCATCAAGAATATCCGGCTCACCGACAACGACGGCGAGATCGAATGCAACGCCGAGAAGGTCAAGGGGCTGGTGCTGAAGACCTGCTTTCTGAAAAAGGCCTAGATTCCCTCTTCGCACTCCCGGGCCCGGACGCCACGCGGCGCATTTCCCAGCTCTTCGACCCCTGCTGCATGCACTCCGGAGTGCCCGGGTGCCTGTCCGGACTCTTGCGGACGTCAGTCGTCGCACGGTGCGCTTGAGCGGATGGTTCTCACAAAGTGAAGGCCCCTGACGTCAGTCAGGGGCCTTTCCTATTACCTGGATTCAGACCCGTCCATCGGGATGAACTTGGCTTCGAATTCGGCCTTCTCGCGCACGCAGATGAAATCCGGCCGGTCGTCAGGACAATAAACGATGACGGCCTGCCCGTCGCGGGCGTTGGTGCAGTCCACTGCGTGGTGCAGCACCCGGTAGAGCTTTCCGTTCTTTCTGTTGCGCCAGAAGTTCATGCCTTTTTCCTCATCTTCGAGATCGTCCCAGACTTCACTCTTCACGATGCAACGGGATTTCCTGTGTTCTTCAGGACGCCCGGCACCCGACGCGAAGCGGTAAAGGATTCCAAAGGAACGAAGTTCCTTTGGCCGCCGGAGGCTGACTTTCCTGCCGTCCTTCCTCTCCCTTCAATCATCCGCGCCGTTGCCGAACTGCCACACCCGACGCGAAGCGGTAGAGGATTCCATAGGAATGAAGTTCCTTTGGCCGCCGGAGGCTATCCTCCTGCAAGCCTTCTCTTCCAACCCTTCATCACTGCGCGTTAGGATCTTCCCCGCTCTGCTTCAGCGCGGCCATGCCGCCGTGCAGGTTCAGAACGTCCTTGAATCCGGCCTGCTCAAGCGTGATCTGCGCCTCGTACGAGCGGATGCCCGTGTTGCAGATGAGCACCACGGTCTTGTCCCGCGGAACTTCGTCCAGGCGCTCGCGCAGCTGCCCCTGGGGGATGTTGTGCCAGAGGCCGGGATGGCGTTCCAGATAGGGGGCGGCGTTGTCGGGCTCGCGGCAATCCAGGAAGAAGCAGGCCTCGCCCTTCTGGTCGAAGAGCTGCCCGAACTCTTGCGGCGAGACCCCCTGATTCATTCCTGCCAGCATGTTTTCGGCCACGGTGCCCACGGTGTTCACGATGTCCATGGCCGAGGAGAACGGCGGCGAGTAGGGGTACTCCAGAACGGAGAGGTCCTCCGCCGTGCAGCCTTTCTGCATGAGGGCAGCCACGGCCCCGACGCGGCCCACCAGGGCGTCGCCCGCCGACCCGAACCCCTGAATGCCGAGCACGGCGCGGGTCTTCTTGTCCACGGTGACTTCAAGGGTCATGAGGTCCTTGCCGGGGAAGAAGTGGGCGCGGTCGAACTGGATGACCAGGGCGGACAGGGCGTCGAACCCTGCCTGCGCGGCCTGTTCCGGGGTGAGTCCGGCCCCGGCCACGTTTCGCTCGAAGAGCTTCATGGCGAACGAGCCAACGGCTCCGGGGAATTTCGCCTCCCCTCCGGCCAGGTTCGTGCCGATCACGCGGCCCTGGCGGTTGGCCATGGAGCCCAGGGGGAGGTGCAGCGTGCCGCCGGTCACCACGTTCTTGATCTCGGCGCAGTCGCCCCCGGAGTAGATGTGGGGATCGGAGGTGCGCATGAATTCGTCCACCAGCACGCCCCCGCGCTGGCTGACGGCAAGGCCGGCCTCCCGTGCCAGCTCGCCGCTGGGGACAACGCCTGCGGCCAGGATCACCAGGTCGGCCTCCAGAGTGCGCTTGTCGGTGACCACGCGCTCCACCTTGCCGTCGCCTTCCACGGCCAGGACCTTCTCCCCGAAGTACAATTCCACGCCCTTTTCGAGCAGGTGATGCTCTGCCATTCGGGCCAGCGTGGGGCTAATATTCCTGGGCAGCACGTGGTCCATGATCTCCACCACGGCCACCTCCAGGCCCCACATGTCCGCCAGGGCCTCGGCCACTTCCAGGCCGATGAATCCCGACCCGACCACCACGGCGCGCCCGGCGGAGCCTGCGCTTATCATGTCCTTGACGGCGGTGGCGTCGTGCAGGTTGGCCACGGCGTGCACGCCGGGAAGGTCCTCGCCTGGGATGCCCAGCCTGCGGGGAGCGGCCCCGGTGGCGATGACCAGCTTGTCGTAAGGGATTTCCGAGAGGGCGCCGGTGTCCAGGTTGCGCACGTGCACGCGTTTGGCTTCGCGGTCGATGCGCAGGGCCTCGGTGCGGGTAAGGACGTCGATATCCTTGCAGTCGTGGAAGAATTTTTCGTCGCGCACCAGCTTGAAGCTGGTGGTGCGCAGCTCCTTCAGGTCGGACACGTCGCCGGAGATGAAGTAGGGGATGCCGCAGCCGCCGTAGGACACGATGGCGTCGCGGTCGATCATGGTCACTGTGGCGTCCGGGACAAGGCGTTTGAAGCGGCAGGCGGCTTTGGGGCCGAGGGCCACCGCGCCGATGATGACGACGTGTTGGGGCATGGGCGTGTCTCCTCGCATGTGGTGAGGAAGGTGTACGCCACTTGGTCGGTCAAGCCAAGGTTCCGGCCGGGTTTTGTCTCGGCGTTTCAGAAGGATTTCCGGAGGTTTGGCGCAGGGCCACCCCTCTGTGGTCAGCCTGGAAGTCTCAGGTCGGAAAGTATGCGCCTCAGTTGGGCCATGTCCAGTGGCTTGTTGATGAAGGCCAAGGGCTTGGTTGCCTCGGCGCGGGTGCGTGTGCAGTCGTCGGAGTAGGCGGTGACGAAGATGACCGGGATGTCGCGGCGCATCTTCATCCGCCGGGTGGTTTCGATGCCGTCCAGTTCGCCGTCCAGGCGGATGTCCATGATGATGATGTCGGGGCATTTGCCCTCGAAGGCCAGCAGGGCCTCTTCTCCCGAAGAGACGTTGCCGCATACGTCGAAGCCGAGTTTTTGGAGCATACGGGCGGTTGCCATGGCTGCGATGACTTCGTCCTCTACGATCATGATTTTAGTCGGACTCATGGAAACGCGCCTCCGTCACGGGGAAGCTGAGGGTAAACGAAGTGCCTTGCTTTCCTCCCTGGGTCAGCTCACCGCGCAACTGGCGCGTGAGCTGGACCACGAGCTGCATACCCAGGGTGGACGTGGCGGCAGGGTCGAAATCCGGAGGAAGCCCGACCCCATCATCAGATACGCTCGCCTGAAGCATGCCGTCAACCCCGTGTATGATCACGGAGATCGTGCCCGACTGTCTGTCGACGAAGGCGTGCTTTGCGGCATTGGTCACCAGTTCGTTGATGACGAGCCCGAAGGGAATAGCCTGGCCGATCACCAGGCAGACGTCGTCCGCCTCTATCGTGCACCGGATGCCCTTGCCGGAGTGGAAAGCGGCCACCAGCCTGGGGACGAGCTTCAGGGCGTATTCCCGGATATTGACGCTGGAGAGGTCGTCGGAGCGGTAGAGCTCCTCGTGCACCAGGGCCATGGAGGCGATGCGGTTGCGGCTCTCCAGGAACATGCCCAGGGCTTCGGGATCGCTCACGTGGTCGCTCTGGAGATAGAGCAGGCTCGAGATGATCTGGAGGTTGTTCTTCACCCGGTGGTGGATTTCGCGCAGCAGGATCTCCTTTTCGCACAGCGAGTCTGTCACGGCTTTTTCGGCGTTTTTGCGGGCGGTGACGTCTTCCAGCACGACGATGAAGGAACGCACCTCGCCTTCGTCGTTGCGCACTGCCGAGGCCGTCAGGTGCACCCAGACTGTTTCCCCGTCCCTGGTGCGCAGGCACTTGTCCATGTCGTAGGAGGGCAGATGCCCGGACAACACCAGGCGCATGCTGGCCAGGTCGCCCTGCCTGTCTTCCGGAAGCGTGAGCTCCCGGAGGTTCATGCCGGAGAGCTCCTGGGGGGAATAGCCGCAGATCTGGATGAAGCGCTTGTTGGCGCGCAGGAAGTGCCCGTCGGGAGTGCACTGCACCAGACCCACGGCAGCCTGCTCGAAGATGGCCCGGAAGCGGCGTTCGCTCTCGCGCAGATGGGCCTCTCCGGAGAGGACGCGCTCGGTCATGTCCTCCACGGCTGCCTCGAAGCGACCCAGTTCGGCGAAGGGCGGGTCGGGTATCGGCTTGAAGGATGCGTCGCGGGGCAGCCGGTCCAGCCGGGTGGCCGCCTGGGCCATGGGGCTTGCGATGCGCTTGTCCAGTTCGCGGCGAAGGAGCAGCGTCAGGGTGACGAACACGAAGGCCATCACCATGGCCGTTCCGATCACCGGAGCCAGGGCCGGAGCCATGGCTGCGGCTGCGGGCGTGCGCACCAGCACCAGCCAGCCGAGTTCAGGGATCACGGCATGTGTGCCCAGGTAGAGGCCGCCGTCGTCCAGATATATCTGGGTGGCCTGGCCCTGTTTGGCTGCCTTGAACAAGGGGGAATCTCCGATATTGGTCTGGGTGGCCACCTGGGACGGTTCCGGGTGGGACACCAGATTGCCGAAACCGTCGCAGAGGATGATCTCTCCGGGCAGGCTGCGCGAGAGGGCAAAAATGTGGTTGGTCAGTTCGAACAGGTTCAGTTCCCCGGCCAGGACGCCTCCCGAAGCGCGCTCTACCCCGATGAACACCGTGAGCACGCCGGACTGGGGCGAGGGCAGGGGGCGGGAGAGCACGTGCCTGCGCCCGTGCACGTTGTCGAAACGGATGGGAAAATCCAGCCCGCGCGGTCCGGCGGGTTCGGCGGAAAGGATGGTGTTCCGGGCGTCCGTGAGGATCAGGCGGTCCATGGAAGGCATCACGGCCAGCATGTCCTTCAGGCGTTGCGGCAGGCTGACGCCCGATACCGAAGGAGGCGCGTCCGCGAAGTGCTCCAGGGAATGGTAGGCCCCGTCCATGTAGGCTTCGGTGTACAGGGCCAGGGTCCGGGCGAAGTCCTGGTTTTTGCTCTCCACCGCGTTTTTCTGTTTGATGCCCTGGATCACGGCCAGAAAAATCAGGCAGACCATCGCCGGAATGAGCGTGCGCTGAATCAGGCTGCGGGAGATGATGCTGGCGATGGGCCTGGACGACATGCTACTCCCCCGGCCTGCGCAGGGTTTGGAAACGGCCCTGCTCGATGGTAACCAGGAAGGTGCCGCGCGAGACGTCGCCGTATTGGTCCAGGCTGAAATCCCCGATGGCGCCCTGGATGGTCCCTGCGGAAACCAGCGCCTCCTCGAGTCCGCGCCTTCCGCCGCCGGTCTCGGCGAGGGCCTTGGCCAGGAGCAGCACGGCGTCGTAGGAATAGGCCGCGGCGAAGCTCGGCACCCAGCCGAAACGGGATTCGTAGCGCTGCTGGAAGCTCTTGAACCGGGAGCTGTCGTTCTCCTCGGTGTAGCTGGTGGCGAAGACGATGCCTTCCACGCTTTCCCCGCCGGAGACTAAAATCTCGCGGGTATACGGCCAGGTGGGGCAGAGGATGTGCAGCTCGATCCCGGCCAGGGTGCGCGCCTTGGCGAACTCGGCCACGTCCCTGGCCGAGGCCGTGAGCACAACCGCCTGCGCCCCGGACGCGGCCACGGTTTCCACCAGGGCATTCCAGTCCGGCCTGAACCTGGAGGAAAACTCGGCAGTACCGCTGATGAAGCCGTTGATGCTCTGAAAGTTCCGGATGAAGGCGTTGTTGAAACTGGTGGTGTAGGAAGCGTTATCGCTGTCGCCCAGAACGAAGACGCGTCCGATTTTCCGGTCCCTGAGGGCGAATTCCGCCAGTGCGGCGGCCCACCTGGAGTTGTCCGGAATCAGGCGGAAGAAGTGGTCCTTTATCGCCGTGAGCGCCGGAGTGGACGTGGTGGGAGAGACGAGCACCGCGCCGCGCGCTTCAAGCATGGGCAGCACCGCCATGGTCTGGGAGCTGGTCATGTGGCCTACGATGGCCACGGCTCCGGCGGCGAGGAGCCGTTCGTCCGCAGCCAGGGCCGCCTCCGGGGTGTTCCCGTCGTCCATGGCCAGCAGCTTCAGCTGCCTCCCGGCCACGCCCCCTGCACGGTTCACCTCTTCCACGGCCAGGGTCGCCCCGTTGCGTCCCTGCACCCCCAGGTCGGAGGATGTCCCGGTGAGTTGCCCGGCAAAGCCGATCACGATGGGGTCGCCCCCCCGGCACATCAGGATGGACGCTGCCACTGAGAGCAGCAAGACGGCCAGGATCGTCTTTTTTCTCATGATAATGTAGCCTTGGGAATATGGGCTCGTCGAATAGCGTCGGGCGCAGTACCAGGACTCACCCCCGACGTATGATGATCATACGCCACTACTGAACCTCTACGTCAGTTTGGATACGTTGACAATGCGCGTGGAAATTGTGCTGGCGTCTCGTGCAACGTCCTGTGGAATCGGATGAACATGGAATGGCGGCCTTACGAAATGGCCCTGTGTCTCGTATGCGATCCGCAAAGGCGGCAGAAGACGTATGGCCGCGCACGTTTCGCGCCTGCGGCTGCCGGTCTGGCGAGCCGAAAAACAGTGAAGGGACTACGGCGACGCATCCCGTGCGGCACTGGAAAGTGGTCTGCCGTGGATTTCAAGACAAGCGAGACCCGCTCCGGCCCTGCGTTCGCATTGCCGGAGCGGGATGTATTGTGTTGCGGCGCGCGTTATTTTGAAATGAAATATCGCGATTCCGGGGATGCGGCCTACGCTCCGGGCAGGGAGAAACCTTTGGTGGGGCCTCCGGTGGACGAGGGAGTCCCGGCGATCTTGGAAAGGTAGGTGTCGCCCAGGGTTTTTATGTGGTTGTCCACGTTGTCGAAGTAGTTGAAGTGGACCTGTTCCTCTTCGATGATGGTCTCGAAGAGCTTGGCGCTGATGCTGTCGCCCGCCTCGCGGCAGGTGTTCAGGAACTGGTTGTACTGGTCCACGGTCTCGTCTTCCAGGTTGCCGTCGAAGGTGAAGATGGCGCGCACGTCCTGGCCTTTCTGCACCGAGCCGAGCTGGTCGGTGGTGGGCTCGCCGTCCAGTTCCTTGATGCGCTCGGCGAACATTTCGGCGTGGCGCATCTCGTCGATGGCGATGAGTTTCATGTTCATGGCCAGTTCGCCGTAGTCAAGATTGTCCAGGTTGTAGTGCTGGTTCATGTACTGGGTGATGGCGAAAAGCTCCATGGCGCGCGCCTTGTTCAGAACCTCGATCACCTGTTCCTTGCGGGCTTGCCTGTCGGCCATATGTGTTCTCCTTTGTGTTGTCCTGCCGGGCGCCAGAAAGCAACGGCATGGGATTTTGAAATCTTTCTATCTGATTCCGGGGGCGAACCCAAGCCGGAACTTTGTTCGTGCGCCATGATGTTTCATTCCCCAGGCGGCAGCCCGGCCGGATGTGGCGCAGGCAGTGCGTTACTGGGGCACAGTGAGGCCGTCCGGGGCAAGACGCAGCTTCCCCGGGAAGCGAAAGGCCCTCCCGCCCTCCGCCGTGAGGCGGTAGTGCGGGAGGGCCGTGCTTCCGAACATTTCCGAAGGGAGCGGATCGGTATTATCTGGCGGCCAGCTCGAAGTACCATCCGGCGGCCAGATCGAGGCCTTCCTTGATCTGGATGGGCGGCTCGTACCCCAGGAGCGTCCTGGCCCGGCTGATGTCGGCCAGGGAGTGGCGGACGTCGCCCGCGCGCTCTTCCCGGTAGACCGGCTCGGCGGTGGCGGCTTCGGGATTTCTGGTGGCGGCGAGGTCTCGCAGCAGGCCGTAGAGTTCGTTCAGGGTGGTGCGCGATCCGCAGGCCACGTTGTAGGCCTTGCCGGATGCCTCCGGGTGCTGGGAGAGGGCGGCCAGCATGTTGGCGCGCACGGCGTTCTCCACATAGCAGAAGTCGCGGCTGGTTTCGCCGTCGCCGTTCACGTACACGGTGTCGCCGCGCAGCAGCGCGTCGAACCACTTGGGAATGACCGCGGCGTAGGCTCCGTCAGGGTCCTGGCGGGGGCCGAAGATGTTGAAGTAGCGCAGTCCCACGGTCTGAAGGCCATAGCAGGAGCCGAACACGGCAGCGTAGAGTTCGTTGGCGAACTTGGTCACGGCGTAGGGCGAGAGCTGGTTGCCGATCTGCTCCTCGACTTTGGGCAGAACGGGATGGTCGCCGTACACGGAGCTGGAGGACGCGTACACGAAACGCGTCACCTTGGCGTCCTTGGCGGCGGTGAGCATGTTCACGAAGCCGCCCACGTTGACGCGGTCCGAGGTGATGGGGTCCTCGATGGAGCGGGGGACGCTGCCCAGGGCGGCCTGATGCAGCACGTACTGCACCCCGGTGCAGGCTTCGCGGCAGGCTGCCGGGTCGGTGATGTCGCCCTCGATCATGCGGAAATTGGCCCAGGCCTTTTCCCCGACGCTCTGGCGCACGGATTCCAGGTTGGCCTGGTAGCCGGTGCAGTAGTTGTCCAGGCCGGTGACGGTCTGGCCCAGACTGAGGAGTTTTTCCAGTATATTGGAGCCGATGAAACCGGCCACGCCGGTCACCAGCCAACGGGCGGGGGAATTTTGCAGGGAAAGGGCGGCTTTGTCGAACACGGTCATCTCCTTGATATAGAGTATGGACGCAGGGTTGCCATCCTACACAAGATGAAGCTCGAAGCAAACCGTCCCTTGCGGGGAAATAAGCGGGATCAGCCCATGCTTTCGAAACGTCCGGCAGCGCGGTTCTTGCGTACCGTGCCCGCCTCGAACACCTGTCCGCTCATGCAGATATAGACGCCAGGCGGCAAAGACTGCACAGCGCCCACGGCGCAGCCCACGTTGAAGGATGCGTCCGAGCCCTTGAAACGGGCCGGGCTCATGGCTCCGGTGAACACGATGACCTTGTCCGGAATGCCTTTCAAAACTTCGGCGCTCTGGACCATGCTGTCCGTGCCGTGGGTGATGAGGATGAAGCGCTCGGGGTCTGCGGCCACACGCTCGCGCAGCAGCAGGCGGTCCTCGCCGGTCAGGTGCAGGCTGTCCTTGCGCAGGACCTCGTTCACCGTGAAGCTGATGGCGGCCTGGGCTTCTTTCAATATCTCGCCCGCCTGGGGCTCGCCCACCACGTAGTCCGAGAGGTCGTCGAAGTAGATTTTGTCGATGGTGCCGCCCATGGTGTAGATGGAGAGGTTCACGCGGTGGTCCTTGACTTGTCTGTGCTGCTGTCGGCGGCAGCGGCGTTTACGGTGATTCCCGGAGGCACGTCCCCGGCCCGGTCCTCATGACGGTCTGAGGTGAAGCACACGTATTCGCGCCTGGGCTCAACAGGCGTCAGCATGTTCTCGGGGTTCAGCACCTCGGCGAGGCGGGCGTCGTCCCAGCCCAGGATGGCCTGGGCCGCGTCGCGCACGCTCAAGGATTCGCGCGCGGCGTGCTGGGCGATCCTGGAGGCCGCGTCGTAGCCGATGTAGGGGCACAGCGCCGTGGCCAGCCCCAGGCTCTGCTCCACGTTGTGGCGGCAGCGCTCCTCGTCGGCCTCGATGCCCTTCACGCACTTGTCGGCAAGCACCAGGCAGCCCCGGCGCAAGAGCAGCAGGGAGTTGAACAGGTTGTGGGCCAGCACCGGCTCCATGGCGTTCAGCTCAAGCTGCCCGGCCTCGGCGGCCATGGTCACGGTCAGGTCCGAGCCGATCACCTGAAAGGCGATCTGGTTGACCACCTCGGGGATGATGGGATTCACCTTTCCGGGCATGATGGACGAGCCGGGAGCCATCTTGGGCAGACGGATCTCGCCCAGGCCGCAGCGCGGACCCGACGACAAAAGGCGCAGGTCGTTGCAGATCTTGGAGAGCTTGACCGCCGTGCGCTTGAGCACCCCGGAGAACTGCACGTAGGCCCCGGCGTCCTGGGTGGCCTCCACCAGGTTCTCGGCCAGGATCATGCCCTGCCCGCTGACCTGGTTCAGCAGCGCCACCACCAGCGGCGCGTACTCCGGCGGGGCGTTGATGCCCGTGCCGATGGCCGTGCCCCCGAGGTTTATCTCGCGCACCAGGTCCAGCGCCTCCAGAAGGCGCTGCCGGTCCTCGCGCACCATGAGCGCCCAGGCCCGAAACTCCTGGCCCAGGGTCATGGGCACGGCGTCCTGGAGCTGGGTGCGCCCGATCTTGATGACGTGGGCGAACTCCTGGCCCTTGTCCTCCAGGGCGCCCGCCAGCCTGCCCATGGCCTTGTGCAGGGCCTGGCCCATGATGACCAGGGTCAGGCGGATGGCCGAGGGGTAGACGTCGTTGGTGGACTGGGAGAGGTTGACGTGGTTGTTGGGGTGCAGGAAGTCGTAGTCCCCGCGCGTGTGGCCCATGAGCTCCAGGGCCAGATTGGCGATGACCTCGTTGGCGTTCATGTTGCTGGATGTGCCCGCCCCGCCCTGGATCACGTCCACGCGGAAGTGGCCCCGATGCTTGCCCGCCATGATCAGGTCGCAGGCCTCGCGGATGGCCCGGGAGCGGGGCTCGTCCAGCAGGCCCATGCGCTCGTTGGCCATGGCCGCGGCCTTCTTGATGGCCGCCAGTGCCTTCACGAACTCCGGGTAGTGCGAGATGCGCACCCCGGTGATGGGGAAGTTGTCGATGGCGCGCTGGGTCTGCACCCCGTAGAGGGCGCTTGCCGGAACGCGCACCTCGCCCAGGGAGTCGGCCTCCAGGCGGTACTGGCGGATGGTCTTGGGGGCTACGTCCATGCGGATCAACCTCCCAGGTAGGCCTCGCAGACCCGTTTGTCCGCCGCCAGCTCGCTGCCGGTTCCCTGGAGCACGATGGTGCCGGTCTCCAGGACGTAGGCGTAGTGCGCCACCTTGAGGGCCGCGAAGGCGTTCTGCTCCACCAGGAGGACAGTCATGCCGCGCTCGTTGATGGTCTTTATGATCTCGAACACGTCGCGCACCAGCAAAGGGGCAAGGCCCAGGCTCGGCTCGTCCAGCATGACCACTTCCGGCGCGCTCATGAGCGCGCGCCCCACGGCCAGCATCTGCTGCTCGCCGCCGGAGAGCGTGCCGCCCTTCTGCTCGCGGCGCTCGCGCATGCGCGGGAACAGTTCGAACACCCACTCCATGTCCTTGGCGATTCCGTCCTTGTCGCTGCGGCTGTAGGCTCCGAGCATCAGGTTCTCGAACACCGAGAGGTGGCCGAAGATGCGACGGCCTTCCGGCGACATGACGATGCCGGACTTGACGATGTCCACGGGCGTGGCAGTGGTCAGGTCCTTGCCGTTGTAGGTGATCTGGCCCTTCTTGTTCTTGATGAGCCCGGCGATGGCGCGCAGCGTGCTGGACTTGCCCGCGCCGTTGGCTCCGATCAGGGTGACGATCTTGCCCTGGGGCACTTCCATGGACACGCCCTTCAGGGCGTGGATGCCGCCGTAGTGGACGTGCAGGTCCGTGAGCTTAAGCATCGGTGACGCACTCCTCTCCAAGATAGGCCTCGATGACCTTGGGGTTGGACTTGATCTCCTCCGGCGCGCCCTGGGCGATGGTGACGCCGTAGTCCAGCACCCACATGTGCTCGCAGATCTCCATGACCAGCTTCATGTCGTGCTCGATGAGCAGCACCGTCAGGCCGAAACGGTCGCGGATGGTGCGGATGAAGGCGATGAGGTCCTGGGTCTCCTGGGGGTTCATGCCCGCGGCGGGCTCGTCCAGCAGGATGAGGCCGGGCGTGGTGGCCAGGGCGCGGGCGATCTCCAGCCTGCGCTGCGCGCCGTAGGGCAGGCTGGAGGCCTGCTCGTTCTCCAGGTGGGCGAGGCCCACCACGTCCAGAAGCTCCAGCGAGCGGTCGCGGATGGCCCGGTCTTCCTTCAGGGCCGAGGGCAGCATGAACACGGACTGGAGCCAGTTGGTCTTCTGGCGCAGGTGGCAGCCGATCATCACGTTTTCCAGCACGGTCTCGTTGCCGAAGAGGCGGATGTTCTGGAAGGTGCGCGCGATGCCCGCCTTGCAGACCTTGTAGGGCGGCTGACCCGTGAGTTCCACGCCCCGGTACACCGAGCGCCCGGACGTGGGCTTGTAGAAGCCGGTGATCATGTTGAAGCAGGTGGTCTTGCCCGCGCCGTTGGGACCGATGAGCCCCGAGATGGTGCCCTTTTTCAGCGTGGCGCTGAAGTCGTCCACGGCGGTCAGGCCGCCGAAGCGCATGGTCAGGCCAGATACTTCCAGGATGGTCTCGGCACTCATTTGGCGTTGCCTCCCTTGCCCAGGCGGCCAAGAACGGCCTGCCAGCTGAACTCGCGCATGCCCATGAGGCCTTCGCGCCTAAACAGGATGATCACGATGAGCGCCAGGGAGAATACCACCATGCGCATGCCGGGAATGCCCGCGATCTCGAACCCGCCGAAGCTGAGCGGGTTCTCCACCACGCGCAGCCACTCCAGCAGCACCGTGATGCCCACGCCCGCCAGCACCGAGCCGGTAATGGAACCCAGGCCGCCCGTGACCACGATCATGAGCACGTTGAAGGTCAGGGTGAACAGGAACATCTTGGGGTCGATGGTGGTCAACAGGCTGGCCAGCAGCGCGCCGCCGATGCCCGCGAAGAAGGAGCCCACCGTGAAGGACAGGAGCTTGTAGCGGAAGGCGTCGATGCCCATGGCCTTGGAGGCGATCTCGTCGTCGCGGATGGCTTTGAGCACGTTGCCGGTGTTGCATTTGAGCAGCCGCACGATCACGAACAGGCTGAACGCGCACCAGCCGAAGTTCCACCACAGGTTGGAGTAGGCCGGGATGCCCTTGAATCCGAGCGCGCCGTTGGTGATGCCGGTCAGGTTGGTGGCCACCACGCGCACGATCTCGGCGAAGCCCAGGGTGGCGATGCCCAGGTAGTCGTCGCCCAGCTTCAGAAGCGGCATGCCCACGATAAGCCCGAACAGCGCCGCCACCAGCCCGCCCGCGAACACCGCCACCAGGAACGGGGCGTGGGCGGCCTGCACCCAGCCGTAGGCGTCCTCGATGATGAAGAGCATCTCTTTCTGCTCGGGACTCATGATCAGGATGGCGCAGACGTACGCCCCGATGGCCATGAATCCGGCGTGGCCCAGGCTGAACATGCCCGTGAACCCGTAGATGAGGTTCAAGGACAGGGCCAGGATGATGTTGACCGCGATGAGGTTCAGGATCTGGATCTTGTAGCCGTCCAGGTTGGCCTCGGCCCACCACAGGAACAGGGCCACGGCGCCAGCCGCCAGAATGTTCAAAAGAATGTTGGTGATGCGGTTCATCAGACCTTTTCCTCCGCTTTGGCTCCGAAGAGCCCCGTGGGCTTCACCAGCAGGATGGCGATCAACAGGACGAAGGCGAAGGCGTCGCGGTAGCCGGCCAGGTCAGGGAAGAAGGCCACGGTCATGATCTCGATGAACCCCAGGGTGACGCCGCCGACCACCGCTCCCTGGATGGAGCCGATGCCGCCGAACACCGCCGCGATGAAGGCCTTGAAGCCGGGGACCGCGCCCATGATGGGCTGGAGCTGCGGGTACCTGAGCGCCCACATGATGCCGCTGGCCGCGGCCAGTGCGGAACCGATGCCGAAGGTGATGGCGATGACCCGGTTGACCGGCACGCCCATGAGGTAGCTGGTCTCGATGTCCTTGCTGATGGCGCGCATGCCAAGTCCCGTCTTGGTGCGGTACACGATGTACACAAGCCCCAGCATGAGGAGCACCGAGAGCACCGGCACGAACAGCGTGATGGGCAGAACGCGCACGTTGCCCATGACGATGGGGTTCTCCAGCCATTCGGGGCGGTACACCGCGCGGGGGATGGCCTGGAAGAACACGATGGCCACGTTCTGCAGGAAGAAGGACACGCCGATGGAGCTTATCAGCGCGGAAATTCGGGGAGCATCGCGCAGGGGGCGGTAGGCGATGCGGTCCACCATGATGCCCAGGCCCGCCGTGAAGGCGATGGACAGGGCGATGGCCAGGGGCCAGGGCAGGGCGAACAGCGTCGTGCCCCAGAAGACGAAATAGGCGCCCAGCATGAAGATTTCGCTGTGGGCGAAGTTGATCAGGCGCAGGATGCCGTAGACCATGGTGTAGCCGATGGCGACGAGCGCGTAGAGGCTTCCCAGGGTGAGGCTGTTCAGCGCGTGCTGGATGAACGTTTCGAAATTCATGAGAAAGTCCTTTTGTGGTGCCGTGAGTGGGCGGGGAGGACGCATGTCCTCCCCGCCCGGATGGCCGTCAACAGCCCTAGTGTGGCGTTCTCAAGATACGTTCATACAATTTATGAACCTAAGCCAAGAGAACCATTGTTTTATTTCTGAAAAACATGTTCATGTTTTTCAGAAAGCGACACTAGGCTCGCTTCGGCTTACAGCTCGGGAGCGACTTCGCCCACGTAGACCTTCTTGCCGTCCTTGATGGTGATGAGGCCGATGGGCTTCACGGCGTCATGGGTCTCGTTGATGGTGGTGGAGCCGGTCACGCCCACGAAGTCCTTGGTCTCGGCCAGGGCCTTGGTGATGGACTCGGAGTCGTACTTGCCGGCGCGCTTGATGGCGTCGATGATGATCATGTAGGCGTCGTAACCCAGGGCCGCGTTCACGTTGGGTTCCTTGTCGGCGGCGTGGGTCTTCTTCCAGTCGTCGGTGAACTTCTTGGCGGCGGGGTTCATGTTGGCCATGGAAGGATCATAGGGGAAGGTGGTGTGGACGAAGCCCTCGACGGCGTTGCCGCCGATCTTGGTGATCTCGGGGTTGTCCATGGCGTCGCCGCCCAGGATCTTGAAGGTGGCGCCCAGCTCCTTGGCCTGCTTCATGATGACCGCGCCTTCGGCGAAGTAGGAGGGGATGAACAGGACGTCGGGCTTCTCGGCGATGATCTTGGTCAGCTGCGCGGTGAAGTCCTGGTCGCCGGACTGGTAGTTCAGGGTGGCGACAACCTGGCCGCCCAGCTTGGTGAAGGACTTCTTGAAGAAGTTGGACAGGCCCACGGAGTAGTCGTTGGCCACGTCCACCAGCATGGCGGCCTTCTTGGCCTTCAGGGTGCGGGCGGCGTAGGTGGCCGCGCCGGCGCCCTGCAGGGGGTCGATGAAGCACACGCGAAAGATGTACTTCTTGCCCTGGGTCACCAGGGGGTTGGTGCAGCTGGTGCCGACCTGGGGCACGCCGGCCTTCTCGGAGACTTCGCCGCCGGCCATGGCCAGGGAGGAACCGTAGGTGCCGATGATGGCGTGGACTTTTTCCTTCTCGATCAGGCGCTTGGTGGCGTTGGCCGACTCGACCTTGTCGGACTTGTTGTCCACCACGAACAGTTCGACCTTCTTGCCGAGCACGGTTCCGGCTTCCTTGTGGGCCATCTGCACGCCCTCAAGTTCCAGCTGGCCGCCGAAGGCGTTCTGGCCGGTCAGGGGAAGGAACACGCCGATGCGGACGGTGTCGTCCGCGGCAATCGCCAGAGAGGCGAAACCAAACATCATTGCCAAGCACAGGGCCAGAATCCGTTTCACTTAAGTTTCCTCCGCGTTGTGCGTTGGCTCCGGCGCGAAGACCGCCCGGAGCGGGTGCAAGATGGTCCGATCCGATAAACCGGGAGAGGGCGTCGCCGCCCGCCTCCGTCTGCCTGACGCCCCGGCCCCGGCCCGGCGGTGAACCCGCCGGAACGCAGCCGTGGACTTTTTGGGAACGCGCTTGTGCGTGGGCGGCCCTTAGAGGGTCACCACCGCCGAAATCTTTTTGGCCAGCTCCACCAGGTAGGGGGCGAAGCGGGTCTCGAATTCCCTCATGGAGTACTGGTCCGTGGTGGAGTCGAAGCTGACGCCGCCCACCACCTTGCCCGTGCGAAGCGAGAAGAGCGGCGCGCCGATGGCGATGAGCCCGGGCACGAACTCTTCGTTGTTCACGGAATAGCCCTGTTCGCGGGCTTTTTCCAGCTCGGCAAGCAGATCGTCCTTGTCCACGATGGTCTTGTCGGTCTTGGGGGCCAGTTCCAGGCGGTCCAGCAGCTGGCGGAGGTCGGCGGGGTCCATGAAGGCCATGGCCGCCTTGCCCGTGGCCAGGTAGTGCAGGGCCGAGGAATAACTGAAGGAGCGGAACACCGAGGTGTCGCGCGATTCGTGGCGGTATATCAGGTAGATGGCGTCGCCCGCCACCACGCCCACGTCCACGTGGACGCCGTGCTTGCGGAAGGCCTCCTCCACGAAGGGCTTCACCTGCTTTACCATCTCGCTCTTTTCCATGATGGCGTGGGCCAGGGAAAGCGCGCGCACGCCCAGGTGGTAGAGGCCGGTGCGTTCGTCGCGGCGCAGGTAGCCGAGCTCGCGGAAGGTGTTCACGTAGCGGTAGACGGAGGTCTTGTTGAGGCTCACGCGCCCGGCGATCTGGCTCAAGGTGAAGCCTTCGTCCCCGACGCCGAAGATGTCCAGGATTCGCAGGCCCTTGGCCAGAGTTTCCGAGGCGTTGTCCTTGCCCTTCACTGGGAGGCTCCTGAATCCGGTGTAGTGTGTCGATGCGGAGCGCCGCACGCGGGGGCGGATGGCCAAGCCGTTCCTGTGAGTGAAACGGTTCGCGTCTGGCAGGAACGGATTATGCTTTCAGGGTTTCTTTGTCAACAGTAATAAAATTAACAATTCTGTGAATGGATTTCAGACTCAGCCTGCGGTTTCGGAGTGACGGTTCGGGAGGCGAAGGCATCATGACCGTGGGCGTGTGCGAATGCTTCGTGTGGCGAGGTTTGCTTTGGAAGAGGGACGTTCCGTATCTGCGATGGGCTACGGTGTCGTTGATATTTCTTACAGGATGTTGTCGGGAGAGTTTACATGTGAGCCTGTTTCAGGGCCTGGTGCGGGGTCCTTCGCGTTCGGAAAATCACAAGGAGCTGGCGTCAATGCTCGCTCCGTTGCTCCCGAGAGCGTGGGGCACAATTTTTGCTGAAATACTGCAGAGTTGGGATGCCTTGTGACGGCGAGGCCGGTCGTGAGAAGGCATAGAAGTTCGAAAAGAGGATGATGCCGGTGTCAGGGATGGAGTGATGTCTGGCGGCAAACGCGGATTGTCCGTTCAATACTGATTGATGAATAAGAGGAGAAACGTGGCATGAAAAAGGTGACTCTGTCTTTGGCGTTCCTGATCGCGATATCTTGCTTTGTTTGCGGCGCGGCAAACGCGGCCGTGATATACAACAGCATGCCAGACCCATATCCCCATAACGTTCCGAGTTTGGGATACCAGGCGACTTCAACTCAGGAATTCGGCGATGCCATTCGGTTTGCCGGGACCGAAAGAAATCTCACATCCGTGACGGTCGCTCTCAGCGATTGGGCCAAATTCGAAGATTGGGGGGCGCTGTATCCCGCTGGATACTCACACGACTTCACTCTGAACCTGTACAATATCAATACTACGCCTGGCTCGGTCACTCCTGGAAGCCTTATCGCCAGCCTGACCACGAACGCCACCGTTCCTTTGCGGCCGGTAGGCTGGGACATGAATGGTATTTTGTTCAACATTACGTTCGATGCCAGCAGCTTGTCTGTAGTTTTGCCTGATCAGATCGTGTATGGACTTGCATATAATACCCAAAACCGCGGCTACGATCCCATCGGCGTTTCTGGGCCGTACAACTCTCTCAACTTTGGTCTCAATACTTCTTCTCCCACCGTTGGAACTGACTTGAATACTAACTCGATATACTGGAATACCTCTCACGCACCGTTCTACTCTGATGGCGGAGTCGCGGGCGTATCGCTCTTCCGCGAAGATTCGGAATGGGCTCCCTACACCCCGGCGATCATGTTCAATGCTGATGCGCCCCCCGCCGCCACCCCCGAACCCGGCACCATGATCCTCATGGGCGTCGGCGCTCTCGGCGTGGCCTTCATGCGCAGGCGCTCCCAGAAGAAGAGCTAGGCCCTTCCCCGCTGGCACCGAGACTGCAAGGCTCCGCTTCGGCGGGGCCTTTCCGTTTCGAGGGTTACCTCACACAACAGCAAAAAGGCGGACGGACCATGCCGGTCCGTCCGCCTCGAAGAATCAGCACGCGCTGTTGTTCCAGCTAGGCCCAGTCCAGGATCACCTTGCCGCTCTGGCCGCTGATCATGGCGTCGAAGCCCTTCCGGTACTCGTCGATGGAGAACCGATGGGTGACGATTGCCGAGATGTCCAGCCCGCTTTGCAGCATGGCCACCATCTTGTACCAGGTCTCGAACATCTCGCGCCCGTAGATGCCCTTTATTTCCAGTCCCTTGAAGATGACGTGGTTCCAGTCGATGCAGGTGTTCGCGGGCGGGATGCCAAGCAGCGCCACCTTCGCGCCGTGGTTCATGCTTTCGAGCATGTTTACGAAGGCCTGGGGCGCGCCGGACATCTCCAGGCCCACGTCGAAGCCCTCGGTCATGCGCAGGTCGGCCATGACGTCCTTCAGGTTCTCGTGCGAGACGTTCACGGCGCGGGTCGCGCCCATGGTGCGGGCCAGCTCCAGCCGGTAGTCGTTCACGTCGGTGATGACCACGTGGCGCGCGCCCACGTGGCGGCAGATGGCCACGGCCATGATGCCGATGGGTCCGGCCCCGGTGATCAGCACGTCCTCGCCCACCAGGTCAAACGAAAGGGCGGTGTGCACGGCGTTGCCGAAGGGGTCGAACACGGAGGCCAGGTCGTCGGAGATGTCGTCGGGGATCTTGAAGGCGTTGAAGGCCGGGATGGCCAGGTACTCCGCGAAGGAGCCGGGACGGTTCACGCCCACGCCGAAGGTGTTGCGGCACAGGTGCCTGCGCCCGGCGCGGCAGTTGCGGCAGAAGCCGCAGGTGATGTGGCCCTCGCCGGACACGCGGTCGCCGATCTCGAAGCCGCGCACCTCCTGGCCGATCTGCACGATCTCGCCCACGTATTCGTGGCCCACGTGCATGGGCACGGGGATGGTCTTCTGCGCCCAGTCGTCCCATTTCCAGATGTGGACGTCGGTGCCGCAGATGGCGGTCTTCTTGATCTTGATCAGGACGTCGTTGTGCCCGACCTCCGGCATGGGGACGTCGATGAGCTCGAGGCCCGGCCCGGCGTGGGTCTTTGCCAGTGCTTTCATATGGGTGTCCGTATCGTTTGCGTTTCGGGTTAGATCGCGCCCAGGGCCTTGCCAACCTTGGCGAAGGCCGCCACGGCGCGGTCGATCTGTTCGGAGGTGTGCGCGGCGCTCATCTGGGTGCGGATGCGGGCCGCGCCTTTGGGCACCACGGGATAGGAGAAGCCGATCACGTAGATGCCTTCCTTCAGGAGTTCCTCGGCCATGCGTCCGGCCAGCACGGCGTCGCCAAGCATCACGGGGATGATGGGGTGGTCCTTGCCCGCCAGGGTGAAGCCGTGAGCCTGCATGGCCGTGCGGAAGCGGGCCGCGTTGTCGCGCACTTTGGCGCGCAGGCCTGCGCCCTCGGCGCTGTCCAGCAGGCCCAGCACGGCAACCGACGCGGCCGCGATGGCCGGGGCCAGGGAGTTGGAAAAGAGGTACGGGCGCGAGCGCTGGCGCAGAAGATCGACGATTTCCTTGCGCCCGGAGGTATAGCCGCCGGAGGCGCCGCCCATGGCCTTGCCCAGTGTCCCGGTGATGATGTCCACCCGGTCCAGCACGCCGCAGTGCTCGTGGGAGCCGCGGCCCTTGTCGCCCACGAAGCCCACGGCGTGTGAATCGTCCACCATGACCAGCGCGCCGTATGTGTCGGCCAGGTCGCACACGCCCTTCAGGTTGGCGATGATGCCGTCCATGGAGAACACGCCGTCGGTGGCGATCAGCTTGAAGCGCGCGCCCCCGGCGTCGGCCTCTTTCAGCCTGGCTTCCAGGTCGGCCATGTCGTTGTTTGAGTAGCGGAAGCGCTTGGCCTTGCACAGGCGCACGCCGTCGATGATGGAGGCGTGGTTCAGCGAGTCGGAAATGATGGCGTCCTCGGCGGAGAGCAGGGTCTCGAACAGGCCGCCGTTGGCGTCGAAGCAGCTGGAGTAGAGGATGGTGTCCTCGGTGCCCAGGAAAGCCGAGAGGGCCGCCTCGAGCTCTTTGTGGATGGTCTGGGTGCCGCAGATGAAGCGCACCGAGGCCATGCCGAAGCCGAAGCGGTCCAGCCCGTCCTTGGCGGCCTGGATCAGGCGCGGATCGTCGGCCAGCCCCAGGTAGTTGTTGGCGCAGAAGTTCAGCACGTCCGCACCCTGGGAGAGGTGGATGGTGGACGACTGGGGGCTGTCGATGACGCGCTCGGATTTCTGGAAACCGTCGGCGCGGATCTGGTCGAGTGTCTGGCGCAGATGGGACAGGAACCTCTCACGCATGGTGGACTCCTTTTTGGGGCTCTGCCGGATGATCGGCGCTTCATAGCCCTCTGTGGAAGCGCAGGCAACTACTCCAGGCGGGGCGCTCAGGCAAGGGGGAGCGCAGACGCTTTCCGGGCTTCGGTCGAAAAAATGCGGCGGCCGGGATGGCCACCGCATGGGAAGTTGCATTTATGCAAAACGAGCTGCGAGTCAGCGATGCAAGGCAGCATGGAAAAACAGACGGTTGCGTTCTGCCGTGCGTCTGAGGCAATCGCCGATGCGCCGCTACCCGATGGGATCCCCCTTGGCGAAGCTGGGCTCGTGCAGCGGGATGATGATGTCGGCCATGTCCCGGCATTTGAGCACGATGTCGTAGGCCTCCTTCACGTCCAGGCAGGTGGACGGCGGGACGACTTCCATCCCGAGCCCCTTCACTTCCTTGGGCGGGTAGAAGTTGTCCATGATGCAGCAGAAGGAGGTGATGAGCGCCTTGCC
>JBKICU010000003.1:0-94632 GCA_046566965.1 Acidobacteriota bacterium | reverse complement strand
GTTGATCTTTCATTCCGCCCCCTCACCCAGGAAGAGTGCTCGGATCTCGACGAGCTGACGCCAGACAATGCGCTGGCAGTGTCCGTCACCGATTCGGGCGTGGGCATCGCCCCGGAGAAACAGCAGGAGATCTTCGAGGCATTCCGGCAATTGGAAGGCGGTACGGACCGAAGATACGGCGGCACAGGGCTTGGACTCACCATATCCCGCGAACTGGCGAAACTCCTGCGCGGCGTCTTGCGGCTCAAGAGCTCGCCCGGACAGGGTTCCACCTTCACGCTTATCATCCCGCGATGGATTGGGACGGACGGCGCGGACCAGCCCCAGGGTGGCACGGATCAGGCCGGCGCGAGAGACGCCAGAGCTGTCGCACCCAGGCCCCGGCATGACGACGCTGCCGTTGTTCCAAGTGCTGCCCAACCGAAGCATCTGGCCGACGACCGGTTCAGCGGCACCGCCGAAGGCAGCTACATCCTCATCATAGAGGACGACCAGACCTTCGCCAGAATCCTTATGGATCAGTGCCGATCCAAAGGATTTGGCGTTCTGCACGCCACGAGCGGCGAGGAAGGCATCGAACTTGCCCGTTCGCACCCCGTGGGGGGGATCGTGCTGGACATCCGCCTGCCAGGCATGAACGGCTGGCAGGTGCTTGAGGAACTCAAACAGGACCCGGAACTCCGGCACATACCGGTCCACATCATGTCCGCCTTGGAGAGCACCCTCGACGCGCAGAAGAAAGGCGCAGTGGGTTTTTTGACCAAGCCCGCATCGCGTGAACATCTGAACGCAGCCCTGGAAAGCCTTGAGGGATTCATGGCCAAGAAGGTCAAGGATCTGCTCGTTGTGGAGGACAACGAGGCCATGCGCAAAGGCGTCCTCAGTCTCCTGCAGGATGCCAACATCCGCATCCAGGAGGCCGACACGGGCGCCAAAGCCCTGGCTGCCCTGCGCCAACGCCAGTTCGATTGCGTCATCCTCGACCTGGGGCTCCCGGACATGACCGGATTTGAATTGCTGGAGCTTATGGAGCAGGAAAAAAAACTGCACATTCCGCCCATCATCGTCTATACTGGTCGGGAACTCACCCGGGACGAAGAGCAGGCCCTGCATGGTCATGCCGAATCCATAATAATCAAGGGTGTGAAGTCCGAGGAACGTCTGATCGACGAAACTGCCCTGTTCCTTCACCAGGTGGTCAAGGCCATGCCTACGAAGAAACAGGAGCTTATCGCCACCCTCTACGACAAGGACAAGGCATTGCGCGGCAAGGTCATCCTGCTGGTGGACGATGACATGCGCAACCTCTACGCTCTCTCGCACGTGCTGCAGGAGAAGGGACTCAGCGTCCTGAAGGCCGAAGATGGGCATAAAGCCCTGGAGATTCTCGAAGCCCGCCAGGACGTGGACCTGATTCTGCTGGATATCATGATGCCGGTCATGGACGGCTACGAGACGCTGGCCCGGATACGCTCCACACCGGGTCTGGAACGAATTCCCGTCATCGCGCTGACAGCCAAGGCCATGCTGGAGGACAAAGAGCGCTGCATCGCTGCGGGTGCAAGCGATTACCTCTCCAAACCAGTGGATCTGGACCGTCTTCTCTCCAAGTTGAGGGTCTGGCTGTACAACCAGGAATCCTCAAACAGGCGGCCCTGATGGATGACCATGAGATAGAGCATATCGAAATCGATCTTTTCCTGGAGGGAGTCTACCGGCGATACGGTTATGATTTCCGTAATTATGCTCGGGCTTCGGTCCAGCGCCGCATGAGGCGTCTCATGGAGATGACCGGGCACAAGAGTGCGATCGCCATGCTCCCGGACATGCTGCGTGACAGAACTTTTTTGGTCAAGACGGTGGATGCACTGTCTATCAACGTGACCGAGATGTTTCGGGATCCTCTTTTCTTTCTTACTTTACGCCAGATAGTCATCCCCTACCTGAGGACCTTTCCCTTCATCAAAGTGTGGCATGCCGGATGCTCCAGCGGCGAGGAAGTCTACTCCCTGGCCATTCTTTTCCAAGAGGAAGGCCTCTACGACCGCACGACCTTTTTCGCCACCGACTTCAACGCCAATACACTGGAAAAGGCCAAATCCGGAATTTACCCCCTCGATTCCATGAGGGCGTTCACAGAAAACTATCATGTTGGAGGCGGGAAAGCCTCGTTATCCGACTACTTTCTTGCGGACCACGACAACGTCATCATCCGAAACTCGCTCAAAACGAACATCACTTTCGCGATGCACAACCTGGCAACGGACGGAGTCTTCGGAGAAATGCACCTTGTCCTGTGCCGCAACGTGCTCATCTATTTCGACAGGCAACTGCAATCGCGGGTTTTCAGGCTCTTTGACGACAGCCTCATCCACGGGGGCATGCTGGCTCTTGGAAGCAAGGAAAGCCTGAAATTCGACGAGATCGCCCCCCGTTACGAACTGATCGACGCCAAATGGCGCCTGTACAAAAAACTGGGGCACACCTCCATCGACATATTATGGGGTTCGCCTCCATGAGAAGGCCCAGGCCCGAGATTGAGGCGGTGGTCATGGGCGGTTCCGCCGGAGGATGGGAGGCTGTTTCCCATATTCTGGCGACGCTTCCGGCGGATTATCCCCTGCCCATCGCCGTGGTCCTGCACCTCCATCCTGAGCAGGGGGAGGAATTTGCAGGGAGGATTTGCCGTTCCTGCAAGCTCAAGGTCGTGATTGCCGCCGATAAGGACCCCATCCTGGCTGGTGTGGTCACGCTCGCACCGCCGGACTACCACCTCCTGGTTGAATGGGATAAAACCTATGCACTTTCGGCAGATCCGAAAATCTGCTTTTCGCGTCCGTCAATCGACGCGCTCTTCGAGAGTGCTGCTTCTGTTTACGGTCCGAGGCTCGTGGGCGTTCTGCTCACAGGGGCGAGCCGCGACGGAAGCGCCGGAATCCTCAGGATCAAGGAACTCGGCGGAACGACTGTAGTCCAGACTCCCGAGACTGCTGATCATTCGACCATGCCACGCTCCGCAGTGGAGACGGCGTCGCCGCGATACGTTCTCCCGCTCGATCAGATCGCCTTGTACCTGCAAGAATTGGGGAGAAATACCCGTGTGACGAGTGCCCTGCCTCAGAACAACTTGTCCGAGAGGAATCTGCAGTGATGTCCGTACCAAAAATTTTGATCGTCGACGACAAGCCGGAGAATCTTGTCGCCCTGGAAAGCGTGCTGAGTCCGCTTCAGGTCGAGATTCTCAAGGCGACCACGGGCGATGACGCCCTTCGCCTGGCCTTGCGGCATACCTTCGCCCTGGCGATACTCGACGTGCAGATGCCGGGCATGGACGGGTTCGAAATCGCCCGGCTCATGCGGTTCGACGATTCCTCCAGGAACACTCCGATCATCTTTCTCTCCGCCGTCTACTCGGACGACTATCACCAGTTTCTCGGCTATAAATCAGGTGCCGTCGACTTCATAACCAAACCCTTCAACCCCGAATTCCTCCTTCAGAAAATCAATGTCTTCCTGGAAATATTCAAGAGCAGCGAAGCGTTGAAATACAGCAAGAGGCAGCTTGAGGAAGTCCTGCTGGCGCAACGCAAGATGAACGAGGAACTGGAAAAGGAAATTGCCCAGCGCAAGATCGTCGAAATCCAGTTGCAGACAGCCAAACAGCAGGCCGAAATATCGAGCAGCACGAAAAGCGAATTCCTGGCCACAATGAGCCATGAAATTCGCACGCCTCTCAACGGCATCATGGGAATGCTCCAACTGGCGCAGATGATGCCCATGGACGAAGAACTGAAGGATTGCGTGGACAATGCACTGTCCTCGAGCAGAAGCCTCCTGCGCATACTGAGCGATATTCTTGACATCTCCAAGGTGGAAGCAGGCGCCCTGCGGTTGGTGATAGAAGATTTCGATCTCGATGAGGTCATACGCCCGATCATGGCGTCCTTTACCGACGTTGCAAAACGCGCCGGCATAGAATGCAAAGCCATAGTGGACCCGTCAGTTCCACGGCATCTCACGGGCGATCCCAGCCGCCTGCGCCAGATACTTTTCAACCTCGTGGGCAACGCGATCAAATTCACATCGTCCGGTTCAGTGATTCTCGAAGTCTACATGCTGCCGTACAACTCCCGGCCCGGCTACCGAAATGTACACTTCTCAGTGGAGGACACGGGCCTTGGCATTCCAAGCGACAAGATTGTGGACATTTTCGGCCTCTTTACCCAGGTGGAGGGAAGCTACAGCAGGCGATTCGGTGGAACCGGGCTCGGCTTGGCCATCGTCAAAAGGCTTGTCGATCTCATGGAGGGAACCATCACAGTCTACAGTGAGCCGGACCAAGGGACTCAGATGCATGTCACCCTTCCTCTCATGCTTCCCAGCCAGGCGGATTCGATCGGGGAATCGTCCTGTATCGGCAATGTCTGCCAGCCCCCGAAAATGACCGGCAGGATTCTTGTTGTGGAAGATGAGAACACCAACCGTCTGACAGCGATCCGCTTTCTCCAGCGACTCGGCTTGGAAGCCATCGGCGCAAAGGACGGCCTGCACGCGTTGGAATTGCTCAGCGAGTCTTCCTTCAACGCAGTGCTCATGGATATTCAGATGCCGGAAATGGACGGCCTGGAGGCCACCCAGCGCATCCGCCAGAATTCGAGCGGGGCGTTCAATCCCAGCATCCCGATAATCGCACTCACTGCCCACGCCATGGAAGGCGACCGGGAACGCTTCCTTGCCGCCGGCATGGACGACTACCTGACCAAGCCGCTGGAAATGGCGGCCCTGCGTACAGTACTGGCCAAGGCGCTGCCAGGCAGCACCCCCTGTTGATCCTTGTTTCGTCCATGGCTCCCTGCGGACTTCGGGGCCTCGACAGTGGTGTTTATGCGCCATGGCGCCAGCCTCGCGACTTTCCCTTCATGCACCCCGTCGCAGTGAAACCTTTTCCTTCGACGCCCCCTCTACTCTCCAGGACCCTCATCTCTCTGCTTTGATTCGCCTGACGCTTCGGGCACGCTTTCTGCTTTCAATCCGTGGGGAACTATTTTCCCTGGTGACAGGCAAACGGGCGCGCTTCAGGAACACATTTATTATTGTACATATCTTCAAGGTGTTAACAATGTCTCACAGTAAAGTCCTGGCCGGAGAGATCGACATTGCCCAGGTGGTTTCAGGGGAAAAGGCCGCCTGGGATCATTTTGTGGAAAAATTTTCCGGGTTGCTTTTCGGAGTGACCATCAGGACGTTGCGGGCGCGCACCGTGAATGTGGACCAGGAAGACGCCAGAGATGTGGTGCAGGACATCTTTCTGCGATTGGTCAAAGACGATTTCAAGCTGTTGCGCACATACGCGCCGGAGCGCGCGTCCCTTTCCACCTGGCTCACAGTGGTGGCCCGGTCCATGGCCATCGATTATCTGCGCCGCCCCGAACGCAGCCGTGAAACCGTCGAGTTGGACGAGACTCTGGCCGCCGACGCCGACCCGCCATTCGGGGGCCGGCTCGATTTGCCCCAAGGCATCCTCTCCGAACGCCAGGCCCAGATTTTGCGACTGCTCTTCGACGAAGACATGGACGTGGCCGAAGTAGCCACATTCCTGCGCGTGCAAGCTCAAACCGTCCGAAGCCTGAAGCATCAGGCCCTCACGAAGTTGCGGGAACACTACGGAGCGCTCCGGCCTGCCTGAACATCCCCGCGCCCCCTAAAGTTACCGGTCTGTTAGGTCGATAGTGTGTCAGCCCCTAGTTCTTGACCCTTAGGTGCGCGCACGATATTGAAATCCACTGAATAGTTGAAAATCGCACGATGTTTGGCACGGGAGCACGCATGTCCATGGACGGCGGCACGAACGGACCAGACCCCAAGGAAGGGGCGAATCCCGAAGTTATGGATACCTGTCCTGACGAAATGACCCTGGCGTCATACCTGGACGCGCGCATGGACGCGCAGGAACTGGCGCGGATGGAACTCCATCTCGCGCGTTGCGAGAAGTGCGCGAAAAGCATTCAGGAACTGCGCGAGATACTGGCCCAGGTGAATCTCGCGCAGGAAGATCCGGCCCTTCTGCGCGAGGTGGCCGAACGCGCCAAGAAGATCATCGACCGCTGACGCTTGGGGTTTAAGCCCCGGCCCCGCAAGGGATATGACCTTCCTTGAGCCGGCGGGCTCCGCCTGCACCCGCCAGGGGGATGATCCCCCAGGACCCTGCGTTAGCTTCGCGGGCAGCACCGTTACTGTTCAGAGAACCCGCAAGAAAGCCCTGATCGCACAAAGCCGCGCTTCAGGGCTCTTATCATTATAATCGTCGTCGGTGACGGGCTGGGGTTGTAACGGACGCGCCATGGGCGGCGGGCGACGAATCGACTTCGAATCGATTCGAGCCCGCCGCCCATGGCGTGTACGCAACGGCCCACAGTCCCAGCAAGAGCCTCCCGCGCACAACGCGGAGCTGATAGCCGGGTCCAGGGCCAAGAGTGAGTTTGCCTCTCCCGCCAGGGAAGAGCCCCGCGAGGGCGGCGCCCTCTCTGGAAACCGCAAACGCCTCTCTTCCCAGCCCCCGGTTATTCAAGCTGCGCTATCTGCGACTCCAGGCTGGTCTGGAGCGAAGAGTACTGCCCCAGCAACGTGTCCAGGCGCGAGTACCTGTCGCGCAGCCTCGTCTCCATCGTTGCTATTCGCTTGGTTTCATAATCTATCTTGTTTTGAATATTATCCGAGATCGTGGTGTAGTTGTCTTCCAGGATGGCCAGGGGGCCGGTGTCGGCGTTGGTCAGTTCCGCAAGCCGGTCCACCAGTTCTCCGGCCTTGCCCTGGCGCAGGTTGACCGTGTGGGTATAGCTCCCGTCGGTCAGGTTGCCCACGGTGAGCACCATGCCGGCCTCTGCGTACCCGGACTGACCGGTGATGGTGGAGGAGTTGGAATAAAATGTGGCCGGATGCCCGCCGATGCTGGCCGAGGTGATCCTGCCGTCCTGGACCGTGTAGCTCACGTCGTAGGTTCCGGCCTTGGTGATGCCGTTGATGTAGGAGGTGTAGGTCATATCGGCGCTGTCGGTGTCGCCGATGTACTGCGCCGCGAAGATCCTTCCCACTGCATTGGCGTTGGAGGCCAGTGCCGCCTCCAGGACGTCCTCGTCCAACAGGAGCTGCCCGAAGGTGGCAGACCCCTCCGTGGCGTCCGTGCTTATCCCCAGGGACGCAAGGGAGATGTAGGTGTCGCGCGCGGAACTGAAGCCCAGGCCCGGGGCCGCAGTGATGCTTTTCATCATGGAATCGATCATCTGCAGGCCGTAGTTGCCGGTCAGCAGTGACCCGGTCTTGGTGGTGGAGTCGAACTTGGTCAGCTCCTTCAGCATGGCCTTCACCTCGTTGACCTGATCGATGAAGTTCTGCACGTTCTCGACAACGGCCTCGGTGTCGGTCTCCACGGTGATGGTCCCCGCGCCGGAGGATTTCAGGCTGAGGCTCAGGCCGTCGATCACGTTCGTCACGGTGTTGGAGGCCCTGCTGATCCAGGCGTTGGACAGCGGCCAACCGTTGATTTTCAACTTGGCGTCCTGGCACTGCTGCGTGGTCAGGAATTCTGACGCAGAAAATCCCGCCAGGGTGCTGGCCCCGGAGATCACCAGATCGTTGGCCTCGCCTGTGTCCATGCCGCGCAACTGCAAATAGTAGCTTGTTCCGTCGTAGATGGTGGAGGCTCGAACGCCGGTGTTGACGGAGTTGGTGTTCACGATGTTCACCAGGTCCGTGAGCGTGGCTCCCGCCGGGATGGTGTCGGACACGGTGACCCCCGCGTAGGTGTACACCAGGGAGCGTGATGCCCCGGTGGAGTTCACGCTGTCGGTGAGGGAAGAATACCCCGACGCCGTGACCATCATCTTGTTCTTGGCCAGCTGGCCCACCGTGTAGGTATAGGAGCCCGCCTCGGCGTTGCCGTCCGCCGTGGCGGTCAGAACGGCGGTGTCGGTGGAGCTGGCGCTTTTTTGCAGAAACTCGCTGATTGAGTCCATGCTTTGCAGCGAGGTGCGCATGGCCAACATGGCGGTGTTCAGTTCCTGGAAGGCGGCTTTCTTGTCCTCCCAGCTCTGCTGCCAGGTCTTGTAGGTGGTCACGCGGCCCGACTCCACCTCCACGAGCTTGGTGATGAGGGAGTCGAAATCGGTGTTGCTGCCGATACCCGTGAAGTAGATGCCGCCCGAGGTGCTCATTCCCGATGTGACGTCGCCGATAGCCATGGTCATCCTCCCGCGAGGCAGGTTGTTGCGCTAAATGTAGTCAAGAAGGCTCATGCCCATGATCTTGGACGACGAAGACAGCACACTCTGGTAGGCGTACTGGTACTTGGCCAGATCAAGAAGCAGCTGCGAGAGGTCCGCGTCCTCCACGGCCGAGAGCCGGGTTTCGGCATTGTCGCGCAGGATGGAGATGGTATTCTCTGCGAAGTCCAGGCGGTTTTCGCGCGCACCCACGTTCGCCGCGCAGGATTCAAGATGCTCCTGGGCAGTGGTCAGCTTTTCCAGTGCGTCGGCCACGCCGTCCATGTTGTCGGTTTCCAGGAAGCCGACCAGCTCGCCCACTGTTTCGAAGATGTTCAGGTCAGACCCGGCGCCGAACACCGGCGAGGCGTTGCTGGCCCCGGTTTCCCGGTAGAGCCCGCCGAAGATGTCCTTGCCCACGTTGTTTATGACGATGCCTCCGCTGGGGGAGATGTTCACCGTGATGTCCGCCGTGTTGGGGACGATGGTGAACTGGTCGCCTGCGGCCAGGGTGTTGCCCGCGCCGGAGCTGAGCTCCAGGAATCCGCCCGGAACTGGGATCTTCGCGCCGCTGGCCACGTTGCCGCCGACCCAGGAAAGTCCGCCGTCCGTGCTGTAGGAGTAGGAATACGGGCCGGGAAGGCTGGCGTTGGAATCAAGGCGCACGTTCACGTTCAGCGAAAACACCCCGTCGGCGGCAGCGTTCACCTGCCCGCTCCCGTAGCTGCGAACCGTAGCCCCGTCCTGGTCGTCTCCCAGATACAGGGCCGAGGGGCGCACCATCAGGGAGGTGCCCTCTCCGCTTCCCGTCTCCGTGAGATGCGAGCCGGTCCTGAGCGTCACCCTCGATCCGCCCAGGTCCAGAGTGTCTTCCCCGGCGGCCAGGGTCTTTACGGTCCAGGTGGTCCCGCCGTCGCTGGAGTAGCGGTAGCCGATGTCCTGCGCGCCGCCCACGTCCCCGCTTCCCGTGAACTGAACCAGAACGCTGGTGGCGCTGTCGCCCTGCACCTTGACCACGGCGTCCTGGGTGAGGGTCTTGTCGGATACGGATGCGAAAAGCGTCTGTGTGAAGGCCGGACTTCCGGTTTTCTGGCCCGCGAAGAGGCTCTTCCCCGTCACCGAGGTATTGGCCAGGGAGATCATCTCCTCGAAGTACCCTCGCACCTGGGCGGCTATCTGCTTGCGGTTCTCGTCGGAAAGGGTGCCCGTGGAGGCCTGGGTGGCCAGTTCCTTGATGCTGGTCATGAGCGTGCTGGCTTCCAGCAGCGTCGAGTCGGCCTGGCTCAGCCAGGACCTGGCCACGCCGATGTTGTCCGAATACTGGTCCAGCCCTTTGACAATGGAATCGATCCCCCGGGCCTCGGCGTATCCGGAGGGGTCGTCCGAGGGCCGGTTGATGCGTTTCTGGCTGGCGTTCTGCTCGTTGGCCTCGGCCAGCCTGGTCAGGGAGCCGTTCATGTAGCGTATGGACGCCGAATAGAGCATGTTTTGTGAGATGCGCATGGCTGCCCCCTATTTGAGACTCATGACAACATCGAACATTTCGCCTGCTGTCTGTATGAGTTTGGCCGCCGCCTGGTAGTACTGCTGGTACTGCATGACGCGAGTGAGCTCTTCATCCAGGCTGACTCCGGAAACGGATTCGCGTTGCATATTGAGATCGTCACTGAGCGTCGTGGCGTAGGTCTGCTGCGTCTTTGCGGATGCACTGTCCGAACCGACCTTGGCGCTGAGGGAGTTCATGTAGTCCTGGAGTGTGGCGCTGGTTGATCCGCCCGCCTCGCGAAAAGACACCGACGTGCCCGCCAGGGCGGACAGGGCCAGGGCCGTGGTGTTGTCCCCGGTGTTGACCTCGCCCGCGCCGTTCACATGGCCGGCGCACAGCCTGGACGGATCATTGGCCACGGCGTCCGACAAGGCCACGCTGGAAGCGTCCGTTCCCTTGAACAGCGTGTTGATGCCAAGTCCGGCCAGCAGGCCGGAGGTATCTTCAGCGAACTGGAACTCCATGCCGCTGGCGGCCTGAAGGGAAAGCTGTCCGTTCTGGATGGAGGCCGTGATTTGGCCGGGGTAGCTGGCGTTTATGGCATCGCGCACGTCCTCGAGCGAGTGCACCGAGGGATCGAACCCGGACGTGCCTGGCGGTACTGAACCGAAATCCAGGGCGGTCACGGAGAGGTTCTTCCCGGTGGCCTTGTCGTAGAGGGCGATGGAAATGTTGCCTGACTCCAGACGGTCCGCCCAGGCCAGCCCGCTCTGCCTGAGCGGCAGGCTCTGGTTGTCCACGGCGTATTCGCCCAGGGCCTGGCTCATGTTGGTGAGTCCCGCGCCCTGGCTGTGCACGCGGTTCATGTTCCAGATGAAGCTCTCGGCGAAGGCGTCCAGCTTGTCCTGGTATTCGCCCACGTACTGGTCGCGCAGGGTCAAAAGCCCGGCCAGCGAACCGCCGGAGAGCCTGCCCGCCGAGTCGCTGCCGGAGAGGGGGGTCACGTTCACGTCGCCCCCGGCGCTGGTCACCCAGTAGACGCCGCTTTTGGGCATGACCGTGAACGTGTCGCCGGAGCTGATGGACGTTGTCGGCGCGGTTTCCGGGTCCGTGGCCGTGCCGAACCAGATGGCGACGCCGTCCACGGTCTGCTTGTGGTCCGCGTCGCCGGCGGTGAAGACGCGCGTGCTGCCGTCCTCGTTCTGCACCCAGGTCTTGCCGCCGTCCAAGGACACCTGGTAGGTGGCGGCCCCGGCTCCGCCCGAGGTATCGCCGCCGCTGACGAAGCGTACGGTCAGTTCGTTGGAGGACGCCCCCTCGAAATACAGCTTCCCGTCGAAACCGGAATCAGCGCCCAGGGAGGCCACGGCCTTGGGGCCTTCCATACGCAGAGTGTAGGACGACGCGCCGTCCACCAGGGACTGCCCCTCGCCGGTCATCACCCGCACCTGCCCGTCCTCCTGGGTGATGACGTTTATGTCCACATATCCGGCCAGGTCGCGCAGCAACTGGTCTCGCTGGTCCAGCAGGCCGCTGGATTCGGAGCTTCCGGCAATGGATTTGTTCAGCGCGGCGATCTGTTTGGTCAGGCTGTTGACCGACCTCACCTGGCTGTCGATGGAGGCGTCCAACGACTTTGTGATGGAATCCAGGCTGTCGTCCAGGGAGGCGAGCATCTCTGTCAGCGACCGGGCCGTTTCGATCGCTTCCGTGCGGACCGCCGCATTGGACGCCGTGGCCGAGAGATTCTCCAGGCTGGTCATGAAATCGTCCAGAGCCGCCGATATGCCGGAATCGCTCGAACTGTTGAACAGCGACTCCACCTGGGACAGGTTCGATGCGATGGTGTTGTAATACGAAGTGGTGGAGGACTGGGTCAGGTAGCGTCGCTCCAGGAAGGCGTCCAGCTCGCGCACGATGCCCTGGATGTTTGCACCAACCCCGATCTTGCCCGTGGTCGTGCCGTCCGTGGCGAAATCCACGGTGCGGCGCACATATCCCGGCGTGGAGGCGTTGGCGATGTTGCCCCCGTGGACGTTCAGCGCCACCTGGAAGTTGGAGAGGGCCGATTGGCCTATGGTCAGCAGATTGTTCAGCATGGCATGTCACCTCCCGCCGCGTCTTGGGCGGCGGGTTTTGCGATCCTTGCGCAACCGGACCGGCTTTCCCTGCCCGTGCGGTCGCGATGCCCGGCCTGCGCCGTGGCGTTCGTGAGCTGTGCGTCCATGCCCTTCACCCGTGCTTTTCAACACAATCAACGCTAAACGAAGAAAACCATTGATTTTATTTTTGGAAAACATGTTCATGTTTTTCAAAAAAGCGGCCCAACTAGCGCTTCAGCTGGATGACTTCCTGGAGCATGGTGTCCACTGTGCTGATCACCTTGCTGTTGGCCTGGAAGCCGCGCTGGTAGCTGATCATGTTGACCATCTCCGTGGCCGTATCCACGTTGGACTGTTCCAGCTTCCCCGAGGCGATGCTGCCCATGCCCGCGCTGCCAGCCGTGCCGATGCGCGGCTCGCCTGAATCCAGGGTCTTGCTGTAGAGGTTGCCACCCTCGCGGCGCAGTCCCTGGAGATTGGTGAAGTCGGCCAGGGCCACCACGAAGAGGTTCTTGGTCTTGTTGTTGGAGTAGGTTCCCACCACCACACCGTCCGTGGTGATGCTCACGCCCTGCAGGAATCCGCTGGCGTAGCCGTCCTGGTCCTCGTCGTTGATGCTGAACGCGTTGGAATAGCTGGTGGTCGTGGTGTTGTCGGTGATGGTGCTGGTGATTCCCGGCAGGTTGGCGACGTCCGTGCCCACCTGCGAGGCGTTGGTGATCGTGCTGGTCCAGCCGCCGTTCTTGTCCGTGCTGTGTATGCCCAGATCCAGCTTGATGTTGGCCGCGTTGGCGGACATGGCCGAGCTCGCGTTGGAGGAGGCCGTGAAGTTTGCGGTCAACAGGGGGAAGCCGTCCGAGGAGAAGCTGGCGGGCACCCAGTTGGAGAGGTCCTTGAAATCGCCCGAGGCGTTGGAACCGAGCACGAAGGCGCTCATGTTGGTGACGCGCCCTGCGGAATCGAAGCTCAGGGTCCCGGTCATGAGCAGGCCCGCCGACGACGTGGTGGAGAGCCGCGTACCGTTGATGGTCCGGCCGTCCTCGTCCGGATTGCAGGCCACCACGAATTCCCAGACGTTCTTGCCCGAGGAGTTGCTGGCCTTGTCGAAGTAGATGCTCACGTCGTGGGCGGTGCCAGACTCGTCGTAGACCTTGATGGTGCTCTGATAGGCGTAGCTGGTGTCGGACAGGGCGGTGTCCTTCTGTCCGGCCCAGGCTCCGAACAGCGCGAAGAAGGGATTGGCGGCGTCCGTGGTCTTCTCGGCGGCGCTGTCGTTCAGGTTGGTGACCATGCGCAGCTTTGTGGTCGCCGAGGGAGCCAGCTGGAAACTGTCCAGCTTGACGTCGCCCAACGACCCGATGTTGGAGACGTCGCCGGTCTTGGCGTCGGTGTTTGCGCGCCAGCCCTGAAGCGTATAGCCGTTGGTGTCCCGGAGATAGCCGGTCTTGTCGAAGGTGAAGTTGCCTGCCCGGGTGTAGTAGACGCTGCCGGTGCCGTCGTTCTGCACCATGAACATGCCGTTGCCGGAAATTGCCATGTCCGTGGCGGAGTTGGTATCCAGGAAGGCACCCTGTGAGAAATCGCCGTAGATGCTGGCGATGTTCGCTCCGAGTCCCACCTGTCCGAAGCTGTTGCCGGTGGCGATGTTCGAATAGAAGAAATCCTCGAACTGGATGCCGGAGCGTTTGAAGCCCATGGTGCTGGTGTTGGCCAGGTTGTTGCCGACCACGGACATGGCCTGGCTGTGAATTCCCAGGCCGGAAATGCCGGTGTACATCGCGGACATAAGTGACATGACAGGTCTCCTTTCGGCTCGGGTTAGGCGTCCGCGTCCTTGACGCTGGAGACGTTGGCGAGGCTCACTTCCCTGCCGTCCTTGAGGCTCAGCATCACCACGCCGTTCTTCACAGCCACGCCGTTCACCACACCTGAGATGGTGGTGCTGGCGGTAAGCTCCGCGCCGTCCGTGCCTGTTCCGGCAATGGCGATGGAGTAGGTTCCGTTGGCAACTGCGTCGCCGTCGTCGTCCTTGCCGTCCCACTGGTACTGGTACTCGCCCGCGCTCTTGGCCCCGATGTTCTCGGTGCGCACAAGCGCCCCGTCCTCGTCATAAATGTAGGCCTTGAGGGTCGCGGCGTCGGATTCCAGGGTATAAGTGCTGGAGGACGCCTTTCCGTCCTCCACCGAGAGCGTGTAGCCGGATGCCATGACCGTCTTGCCGATGTAGGAGACGGAGCTGGTGGCGGTCTGGAGGTTGAGCGCCGAGAGCCCGGTGGTGAGGGTCTCGTTCATGTTGGTCATCTGCTCCAGCATGGAGAACTGGGTCAGCTGGCCGATCATTTCCGCCGGGTCGGTGGAGTTGAAGGGGTCCTGGTTCTCGAGCTGGGCCACCAGGATGGCCAGAAAATCGTCCTTCCCCATGGAAGAAGACGCCGTGTTCGACGTGCTTCCGGACGAGATGCTGTTGAGATATGATGTCGTGTCGACGTACATGCTGATTGCCTCCTGCTCGCGAAATGTTTCTCACCACTCAGACGCAGCACCGTGCGATGAATGAAAAGCGACCTGGGATGCGAAGAAGACAATCGGCGTAAAATCATCTTGCGTGTCGTCGCGATGTGTATGGGCGGCCCTGCCGCATTCTATTCAGCCGCGTGTTTCTCCCGTTCTCTTAGTTGCGTATTCCATGGACATCGAACCGGAACGTGCCCGTGTTCGTCTGGCCCGGATGAGCGCCGTCCACCAGGGACATGCCCTTGGCCAGGCATTCTCCGCCGGGATCAAGCGGTTCAAGGATCAACAGCATTCTCAGTTCTTCCAGATCCTTGCGGCACTTCAGACACTGCCGGAAGTGGTCGTCCCAGAGGATTCGCTCCGCGTGGGTCAAGGCTCCGTCCAGATAGGCCGCCATCTCGTTGGTTTCAGGACATTTCACGGCACCACTCCTGTTGACTCGTCCGGCCATGCGAACGAGCATGTTTCCCCCGCGCCTGCGTCTCGGACCGGCGGACGGACACCCGCGTTCACGAACTCCATCCAGATCAGCAACGCCCGCCCTTACGCAGCGTCAGCCATTCGTGCTGGAGAAGTTCCATGGCCTGCCATTGAAGGGTCTGCACTTCCTGGGGGGACACGCCCAACATTCCGGCCGCCTGGATCACCGTGCAGCCTTCACCGTAGATCAGGCGCAGCACGCAGCGCTGCGAAGGCGAAAAGAGCTGGTCCAGCCCGTCCAGGTACGGTCCCGCCCCCTCCACATCCACGTTCATGGCCCTGAAGATGTCCGCCAGGGTGGACTGCGAATAATGAGCGCTGCGCACGTAGTTGAGCGTCACCTCGCGCGTCATGACCACGATGCAGGTCTGCACGGAGCAGCGGTCCACGTCCTCGTAGTAGGACGGGTTGTCCGCTTCCCGGATCAGGCGATCCAGAATGATCTTTTTGACTCGATCAACGTCCTTCTGACTGTAGCTTCCCATATGCTTGGTCAGACAGATGCGCGTCACACGGTCAATCATGGTCCATGCGTCCCGAGCGGTATTCATGTTTACCATGAACACCTTGGCCAAAAGATCCTTCGCGCAATTTTCAAGAATGCTCTGCATAAAACCAACCTCACTGAAAAGATGTACCCTCGCCGGTCAGATCACGCTAAAGACGCCGATTGTCTTTTTCGCATCCCATGCAGGAGGTACGGGGTGGGTTCGGCAAACATCCACGGCGAGCGAAAAAAAAGACGCCAGGAGGCGTCAAAATGAGTGAAACCGGGTGAAAACCAAGACTATTTTTAGTAAATATTATATTTGTTTTAAGCTATTTACATGTACTTTAGGGGTGTCGTGAAAATTTCTTCTGAACACGCCCACCGGGACGCTCCCAGAGCGTCCGTTCGTCACGCGACCCGGACCTGTGAACGAGTCTTTTGAACATCGGGTGACGTGGCATGTCCTCCCTTCACAGGGACGCGGCAGACCATGTTTCACGGAAATGCGGGGATGGAACGCACCCGGAAGGATCTGTGGCAGAACCATGCTCTGTAGTGGACCAATTCGGGCTGAATGCTTCCCCTGGTTGACTTCCCGGCTGTTTGCTTTCATGAAATGGTACAGTTCTCGAACTATAGAGTTCCTGTTGGCCATTCCGCATGCGCCAGCCTTACAACACCACGAGACACCCATGATACGACACCGCGATTCCAACATCCTGCCGGTCTGCGTACTGCTCTGCCTCGCTCTTCTTGCCGGGTGCGGCAAAGAGGGTCCGCCCGCTCCCAAAGCACGGACGATCACGGCAGAGATCCGGCAGGTGCGCTCCGAGGAGGTGGTGGAGTGCCGTTCGTTCCCGGCCCAAGTGGAATCGCGCAACAGCGTTACTCTCGCCAGCAAGCTCTCGGGCAGCGTCGTGGAAGTCTTCGCCCGGGAAGGCGCAGCCCTTCGCGCTGGCGCGCCCATCCTGCGCATCGACGACAAGGACCTGCAAAGCCGCGAACAGGGCCTTACGGCAGGCATGGCCCAGGCCGCGTCCGAGCGCCAGGCCGTGGCCGCCAAGGCCGCCCACGCCAAGGCCAACCTGGACCGGCTCCAGAAGCTCCTGGCTCAGAAGGTCATAAGCCAGGACGACTTCGAGCGGGCACGCACGGAATACCTGGCCCTCTCGCGCGAGGAGGAAGCCATCGCCGCGCGGGAGCGCTCCGTGGCCGCCCAGAAGGACGAACTCAAGGCGCTCGGGGGATACACCCGCATAAACGCCCCCTTCGACGGCGTGCTGGCCCGCCGCTTCGTGGACCTGGGCGCGTTTGTGAACGCCGGGCAGCCCCTGGCGCTCCTGGACGACGTGGCCAGCGGCTTCGATCTGACCGCCCAGGTGGACGAGAGCCTGCTTTCCAGCCTGAACGCCGGGCAGACCTTGATCGGGGTCGTCCCCTCGCTGTCGCGCGAACCCTTCGCCGCCAGGGTGAGCGCCGTGATCGGACGGGTGGACCCGGCCACGCGGACCTTCCGCGTGAAGGCCGAACTGCCCAGGCAGGCCTGGGAACGCGCAGCCACGGACGCAGTCGGGCTCCCGGCCGCTCAGTTCCCCAAGGCGGGCATGTTCGGCCGCCTGTTCACCCCGGCCCGCATATCCCACAAACTCCTGCTGCCCTCCGCCTGCCTGCGCATGCGCGGTGATCTTCCCTCGGTGTTCACGGTCGACGGCGACGGTCTGGTCGGCTTCCGGGTGGTCAAGCCGGGCGGACGCTTTGTCAAGGTGGTCCTGGACGGCAAGCCGTTCCTCACCGACTCGGAAGCCTTCGAGGAGCCGGGACGCGAAAGATTCGTGGAGGTGCTCTCCGGCCTCTCCGATGGGGACCGCGTGGTCTGTTCCGCCACCGAGACCCTGCGCGAAGGCGACCGCATCGCCAGGGACACGCAGTGAAGCCCTCCCCTTCTCCATCCGGCGGCCACGATCTGCTCACGCGCATCACAGCCGCCTTCGTGGACTCCAAGCTCGCGCCGCTGATCATCCTGGCGGCCGTGCTGCTGGGCGTTTTTTCCGTGATGTCCACGCCCAGCGAAGAAGAGCCGCAGATCATCGTGCCCATGATCGACATCCACGTGCAGATGCCCGGCGCGTCTCCAAAGGAAGTGGAGAACCGGGTGGTGGCCCCCATGGAGAAGATTCTCTGGGAGATTCCCGGCGTGGAATACGTGTACTCCACGGCCCAGGACGGGCGCGCCCTGACCATCGTGCGCTTCAAGGTGGGCGAGGACGCCGAGAAGAGCACGGTGAAGACCTACGCCAAGCTCTACCAGCACCTGGACTGGATACCGCCCGGCTGCTCCCAGCCCATCCTGAAGCCCCGCTCCATCGATGACGTGCCCGTGGTGGCCCTGACCTTCCACGGCGGGGGCCTGGACTCGCGCCAGCTGCGCACCGTGGCCCTGCAAGTGAACGAGGAAATCCGCCAGATTCCGGGCGTGGCCGAGACGGGGCTCATCGGCGGGCGCAAACGCGCGCTGATGGTGGAGCTGGACCAGGAGCGCCTGCGCATGAACGGGCTGGACGCCGTGGACGTGCTGGAGACGCTGCGCGGCCAGAACCAGGGGGAGACCATCGGCGAGACCGTGCAGGAAGGCCGGGCGGTCAGCATCCGGTTGGACAGCTTCTTCCGCAGCGCCAAGGAACTCTCGCGCGCGGTGCTCGCCGTGCGCGACTCCCGCCCCGTGTATCTGGGCGACGTGGCGGCCATTTCCGACGGCTATGATGAACCCGCGGACTACGTCTTCTACCTGTCCGGCCTGGCGGGTGCGGCGGGACGTGAACCCGGCGCAATGGAGCCCGCCGTGACCCTCACCGTGGCCAAGCGCGCCGGGGTGAACGCCACCCGGCTGGCCGAGGCTGTCTTCTCCAAAGTTTCCGACCTGAAGGGCTTCATGATCCCGTCAGGCGTCTCGGTGGACACCACCCGCAACTACGGCTCCACGGCCAAGGCCAAGGTCCATGAACTGCTTGAGCACCTGGTGCTGGCGGCGGTGTCCGTGGGGATCATCGTGGCCCTGTTCCTGGGCGGGCGTGCGAGCTTGGTGGTGATGGTGGCCGTGCCCGTCACCCTGGCGGTCACGTTGGCCACCTACTGGCTGCTGGGCTACACCCTGAACCGGGTGACCCTGTTCGCGCTCATCTTCTGCATCGGCATCCTGGTGGACGACCCCATCGTGGACGTGGAGAACATCGTGCGCCACCTGGAGTTGCCGGGACGAAAGCGCCGCCCCATGTCCCAGGTGATCATCGAGGCCGTGAACGAGGTGCGCGCGCCCCTGGTGCTGGCCACCTTCACGGTGATCGCGGCCATCATGCCCATGGCTTTTGTGGGCGGGCTCATGGGTCCGTACATGCGTCCCATGCCCATCGGGGCCTCCATCGCCATGCTTTTGTCCATGTGCGTGGCCTTCGTCATCACCCCCTGGACGGCCAAGCGCGTGTTGAAGCCATCGGACAAGCCGCACGCCCACGGCGACGACGCCGGGACCCGCCTGTACAAGCGCTTCATGAACGAGCTTATCCGCAAGCCGTCAAAGCGCTGGGCCTTCCTGGGGCTGGTGGGCCTGCTGCTGGTGCTGGCCTGCTCCCTGTTCCCGCTGCATGGCGTGCTGGTGAAGATGCTGCCCTTCGACAACAAGAGCGAGTTCCAGGTGATCGTGGACATGCCTCTGGGGACCACTCTGGAGCAGACCACCCAGGCCGCCGGGGACATGGCCGCCGAGATCCTCAAGCGACCGGACGTGGCCGACGTGCAGATTTACGCCGGAACCGCCGGGCCGGTGTCCTTCAGCGGGCTTATCCGGCACTACTACCTGCGCCGGGGGCAGAACGCCGCTGACATCGCCGTGAATCTTGCTCCCAAAAGCGACCGCAACGTCCAAAGCCACGACATCGCCAAGTCCGTCCGCCGGGATATTCTGCCCATTGCCAAGCGCCACGGCGCGAGGATCAAGGTGGCGGAAGTGCCGCCCGGACCTCCCGTGCTCCAGACCCTGGTGGCCGAAATCTACGGGCCGGACGCCGAGGGACGGCTTCGCGTGGCCCGGCAGGTGAAGGACGTGTTCTCGCGCACGCAAGACGTGGTGGACGTGGACTGGTACGTGGACGACCCCCAACCGGAGCGCGTCATCCGCATCGAACGCGACAAGGCCCTGGCCAACGGAATCGACCCGAAGCGCGCCCTGGAAGCCGTCACAGCCGCCTTGCGGGGCTCGGTCGTGGGCCTCTTGCACGACGACTCCGCCCGCGAGGACGCCCCCATCGTGGTGCGCCTGCCGCTCAAGGACAGGGGGCACGCCGTGGACATCCCGGCCATCTCCGTGCGCGGGGAAGGCGGGCAGATGGTGTCCTTGTCGCAGATCGCCACCATCGAAGAGCGCACGGTCGATTCCGCAATCTACCACAAGAACCTGCAACCGGTGGTCTACGTCACGGGCGAGATGGCCGGAGGCGAGGAGAGCCCGGTGTACGGCATGGGGCGCATCACCGGCGAACTGGAGAGGCTGGGCGAGGCCGGAGAGGGAACCTGGCAGGTGGAAGGACGCGAGCCTCTGCCGATCAGCTATTCGGAACAGCCAGCTTCGCTCAAGGGCTACTCCATGAAGTGGGACGGCGAGTGGCAGATCACCCTGGAAGTGTTTCGGGACATGGGCATCGCCTTCGCGGTGGTGATGGTGCTCATCTACATCCTGGTGGTGGGCTGGTTCGGCTCCTACACCACGCCCATCGCCATCATGAGCCCCATCCCGCTGTCGCTCATCGGCATCATTCCGGCCCACGCCCTGGCTGGGGCCTTCTTCACGGCCACATCCATGATCGGCTTCATCGCCGGAGCGGGCATCGTGGTGAGAAACTCCATCATCCTGGTGGACTTCATCGAGATGCGTCGCCGCGAAGGCGCAAGCCTGGAGGACGCCGTGGTGGAGGCCGGGGCCGTACGCTTCCGGCCCATGCTGCTCACGGCAATCGCCGTGGTGGCCGGGGCCTTCGTAATCCTCTTCGATCCCATCTTCCAGGGGCTGGCCATCTCGCTCATGGCCGGGGAAGTGGCGGCCACGGTGTTCTCGCGCATGGTGGTGCCGGTGATGTACTACCTGGACCAGCGCCGCAAGCCGGGGCCGCAAATCCAGACGCCGCCGGACTCGCGTGAGCCCGAGGGCGAACCGGACTGATTCACGCGACGCGACGAACGGAGCGTGCCGCCTCACCTGCCGGGAAGCGCAACACCGAAGCCCAAGGCTTCAGAACGCCGGGGGAGCCCTACTCCAGGCCGTATTCCAGAATCTTGCGGTAGAGGGTCTTGCGGCTGATGCCCAGCGACAGCGCGGCCAGGGAGCGGTTCCCGCCGTGGTACTGGAGCACGCGCCGTATGTGCGTGCGCTCCACGGAATCCAGCGACAGGACGCCCTGCTGCTCGTCCCCCTTGTCCAGCAGTTCGCGCGGCAGGGCCTGCTCGGTGATGAGCCGGTTCTCGGCCAGGATGATGCCCCGCTCGATCACGTTTCGCAGTTCGCGCACATTTCCAGGCCACGAGTAGTTGAACAGGCAGCGCATGGCTCCCTCCACCACGGTGCAGGGGGTCTGCCCGGCGCTCAGGCGGTTCAGGAAGTACTGCACCAGCAGGGGAATGTCCTCGCGCCGCTCGGCCAGCGTGGGGATGTGGATCTTGAAGACGTTGATGCGGTGGTACAGCGCCTCGTGGAAGCGCCCGGCCTCCACTTCGGTCTGCAAGTTGCGGTTGGTGGCGAACACCAGCCGGATGTCGGTGTGGCGCTCGTCCTTTTCGCCAACGCGGCGGTAGGTCTTGCTCTCCAGCACCCGCAGGAGCGATGCCTGCACTTCCAGGGGAAGTTCCCCTATCTCGTCCAGGAAGAGCGTGCCCTGGTGGGCGAAGGTCATGAGCCCTTCCTGACTTTCCGTGGCTCCGGTGAAGGCTCCCCGGCAGTGGCCGAACAGCTCGCTGCGCGAAAGTTCTTTCTGCAAGGTGGCGCAGTTCTTTATTATGAGCGGCTTGTCGGCGCGCTTGCTGGAGGTGTGGATGGCGTGGGCCACCACGTCCTTGCCCGCGCCGGATTCGCCGGTGATGAGCACCGGCACGTCCGTGGGAGCGACCTTGTCGATCAGATAGCGTATCTCCCTGACCGCCTGGGACTCCCCGATCAGCATGGGCGGCTTCACGCTCATCTGGGAGTGCTTGAGGCTGCGGTTCTCGCGTTGCAGGCACACCCGCTGCCAGGCCCGGTCCACCACGATCTCCACCTCGTCCAGCTTGAAGGGCTTGGTGATGTAGTCGTAGGCGCCAAGGCGCATGGCTTCCACGGCACTGTCGATATTGCCGTGCCCGGTGATCATGATCACTTCCAGGTCCGGGATGCGGTGGCGGAAATCCACCAGCAGCTCAAGGCCGCCGCCGTCTGGCAGGCGAAGATCCAGCACCACGACGTCGTAGCGGGTCTTGCGGAACATCTCCCGGGCCTGCCGGGCGCTTCCGGCCGTGTGTATGGTGCGCTCGGGGGTGGTCAGCTCTTTCTTGAAAAGTTTCGTGAGGGACTGTTCGTCGTCCACTACAAGGACTGTATAAGGGCTATTCACTATCTGCATCCGGTGTTGAGGGGAGCCTGACTATGAAGCGTGAGCCCTTCTGAGGTTCACTGAAGGCGAGAATTTCGCCGCAGTGCTCCTGCACGATTCCATAACAGGTCGAAAGTCCGATGCCTATGCCCTTTCCGACAGGTTTGGTGGTGAAGAACGGCTCGAAGAGCTTGTCCAGGTGTTCCTTGGGGATGCCGCATCCCGTGTCGGACACCACCAGCCCCACCCCCTCGTCGTTCTCCGGGTAGGTCCTGATGCAGATGGTGCCCTCGCCGCGCCCGGTCTGGTCCACGGCGTCCACGGCGTTGACCAGCAGGTTCAGCATCACCTGCTTGAGCTGGGGTTCGTCGCCGTAGATGATGGGCAGGTCCTCGGACAGATCGGTCTTCAGGGTGAGCCGCAAGTCCTTCTGCTTCAGATGGCTTTTCAGGAGCTTCAGGGTGTCTTCCACCACGGCGTTCAGGTTGACCGGCGAAAACCCCGAGGAAACCGGGCGGCTGAAGGTGAGCAGCGTGCGCACGATGTCGCGGCAGCGCGTGCATTCCTTGAGGATGGTGTCCACGTAGTCCTTGATGTCTTCCAGTTCGGCTCCGGGAGGCAGGTCCATGCGGCCCAGGCGGCGCTGGATGCCCTCGGCGAAACCGGAGATGGAGGCCAGGGGATTGTTCACTTCGTGGGCCACGCCCGCCGCCAGCATGCCCACGGTGGCCATTTTCTCGGCCTGGTAGAACTTGGCCTGATATTCCTTCTCCATGGTCACGTCGCGCTTGAAGATGAGGATGCGGCGCTCGTCCTTGTCCGGGTCGCGGATGGGGGAAGCCACCATCTCGAACTGGTGGTTGCGGTCGCCGAGCTTGAAGATGGCGGTTTCCCGGCAGACGTCGCCGGTCAGAAACGACCGGTGCGCCGGGCATTCCGGGCACGGCCTGGATTCGTTGCGGAAGATCTCGTAGCAGTAACGGCCCTCGGGCTCCTCGATGCCGATAACCTCCTTGAACACGTGGTTCACGGAGATGATGCACAGATCCTCGGACAAAACCATCATGATGTCCGTGATGCCGTCCAGAACGGCGGCGATCTCCCTGCGGTTCTGCTCGGACTCCCGGTTGCTCTCCTGGAGTTCCTCCAGCTTAAGACGCAGCTCCTGGTAGAATCCAAGCTTGCAGTGCTCGATGCCGATCAGGTCTTCGACCGAGGGATGATGCTTCATTACCAGGCTTCCTCACAGATACCCAGCAGGCTGTCTTCGTCTGCCTCGCGCGGGTTCGTCAGGTTGCAGGCGTCTCCGACGGCGGCTTTGGCCAGGGTGGTCAGGGTGGAGCGTTCGGGCAGGATGTCGCGCAGGCGCACCGGGACGCCGAACTCCGCGAAATACTGCTTGAGCTTGTCGATGCCGTCCAGGGCGGCCTCCTCGTCCGAGCGCGCCCCCGGCCCGAGGATCATCCGGCCGATGTTGCCGATCTTCGCAGTGCAGGCCGGAGTGTTGAAGCTCATCACCGCGGGCAGAAGAATGGGGTGCACCAGGCCGTGGAGCACGTCGAACATGCCCCCCAGGGAGTGCGCCAGGGCGTGTCCCGCGCCGAGTCCGGCATTGCTGAAGGACATGCCGGCGGCTGTGCTGGCGATGGAGAGCTGCTCCAGGGCGTGGATGGATTTCTTCTCCAGGGCCGGTTTCAGATGGCGCAGGATGAGCTCCATGGCCCGAAGCGCCTGGATTTCCGTGAACGGCGACGCGATGCGCGACACGTAGGATTCCACGGCGTGGGCGAAGGCGTCCACGGCCGAGGCGATGATGAGCTCCTGGCTCTTGGTGAGCAGGATGAGCGGGTCGATGATGGAGATGTTGGGCACCAGCGAGCGGCTTATGATGGACATCTTGAGCTGGCGCGCCACGTCGGTGATGATGCAGAACTGCGACACGTCGGAGCCGCTGCCCGCCGTGGTGGGCAGGAAGATCATGGGCGGCAGGGGGCGCTCGATGCGGTTGGCGCCCTCGTAGTCCGAGATGACCCCGCCGTTTCCGGCCAGGATGGCGATGCCCTTGGCCGCGTCGATGGGGCTTCCGCCTCCGATGGCGATGATAACGTCGGCCTTGGCTTCCAGGTACAGCTGCGCCCCGGTGTGCACCTGATGGTCTCGCGGGTTCGAATTCACGTCCCCGTAATAGACCCATTCCAGGTTGTCGGCTTCCAGCAGCTCGGTGACCCGCTCCACCCAGCCGGAGTGTTCCAGGCCCTGGTCGCTGACCAGGAGAACCCGCTTCGCACCTAGCCGTCTGGCGCATTGACCAACGTGAACCATAGAACCGCGCCCGAAAATGATCTCCGGGATCGCGAATTTCGTTACATTCATCCGGTCTCCTCACCAAACAAGCTGGCATTCGTTTGCGCGCGAGTGGCCAGGACGGCTTTCGACCGTCACCCTGCCCTGCTCGAATTGCCCCACGCGATGAATGTACCCCATATCCACAAGGGTGCTCAAGGCCGGAAGAGCCTGTCCGGTGAAAACCCTGGGAGGGATTTTCTCCCTTCCGCAAAGAATCCGCAGCCTTTCCAGGTCCAGAAGGCAGCTTTGCCCGCCAAGGACGAACATCAGACCGGCCAGCCATTTGGTCAGGGGTCTTACTCCCAGGTTGAATCGCACCCTGGCCAGCGCCTCGATGTCCCCGACGTCCCGAAAGGCGGCCTTCACCTCTGGCGAGGCCTGGGCCCGGAAAGCGCCGTACACCCTGTCCACCAGTACGGATTCCACCAGTTGGATGGAGCACCCGAAACGAGAGTCGCCAAATTCGATACGGGCCGAGCCGAGCCTGAACAGGCTGGCTTCCAGCCGCGCCAATTGTTCCGGGGTATGCCTGCGCCCTACGGTGCGCAAAAGCTCACGCATGGAACGTCGCGCAGGCCTTTGCCCCCGGATTTCGCCAAGCAGGCAGGCAAGGAAGACATCCTGGTCGAACTGGTCCAGGCTCTCGCCGCTGTAGAGCGCTGTCGGGCCCTTGGTCTGGACCATGAGCTCGGCGCGTTCCAGGTGGTGTCTGCGCCGCAGGGAAGTCGCAGGGAAGAGGTTGGAAGCCAGAAACAGTGAAGCGCCACCGTCGATCATGCTCCGGGCATAGGGGAGCGTCGGCCCGTCCTGGACCCGGAAGGTCTCCTGGGCAAACACGTCAGTTGCGTTCAGGGAAAACTCTTCGAGGAACATGTGCCCTCCTCATGCCCGCCAATGCGGCGGGGACGAGCCCCAACTCCAGGGCTGTACGGTCCAGTGATGCAGAAGCTCTATCCGGAGCATGCCCGCCAATATGGTTGGACGAGCCTGCACTCCGGCTTGGGCTTTACACCCGGAGACCGGAAACTCACATCTTGAGCATGGCCGCAAGCTGCCTCAGATGCCGACGTTCCTCCTCAATGCATTCCTGGATCAGGGAATGCTCCGAACCCGGCACAAGATAGAGCATCTCCTGGAAGAACAGCATGGAGTCCTTTTCCAGGCGCATGGCTTCGCGCACGGCGTCGTCCAGGTTGCCGGACGCGGCTGCCAGGGACTCCGTGAATCCCGGAGAGAACAAGGCGTGGGAATCGAGCAGCGCGCCAAGATAGGCGCTGTACTCCTCCATGGAGCTCCAGGCGGGCAATTCCGCCGGACCGATCCGTTCGGCCATGCCCGTAAACATCTCCTCATGCCTGGCCTCTTCCGCAGCCAGATTCTCGAACAGACGCTTCGCCTTGGCGTCCGTGGCCGCCTTGGCCGTCTGCCGGTAGGCCGCCTGGCCGCGCCGTTCCATTTCCACGGCAGCGCCGACAACGTCGGACGCTCTGAAGAATTCCGCCATATGCTTGTCCCCGCTTGGCTTACTTCGTTGAACACTTCCGGCCTGCAGACGTGCCGTTTCCCGGTTCCTCGCCTGCCCGCGCCCAGGTCACAGTTCGTTAGGCAACTCTTTCAGCTGCGCGTAGGTGAACACCGGCCCGTCCACGCAGACGTATTTGCCGCCGATGTTGCAACGCCCGCACAGGCCCACGCCGCACTTCATGCGCTTCTCCAGGGTGGTGACTATCTGGTCGTCGGCAAATCCAAGTTCCTTCAGCGCCTGGAGCGTGAATTTTATCATGATGGGCGGCCCGCAGGTGATGGCCACGCAGTTCTCCGGCTTGGGGGCCATTTCGCGCAGCACGTTGGGGATGAGGCCCACCCTGTGTTCCCAGCCGGGAGCTTCGCGGTCGATGGTCAGCACGGTGTTCAGGTCCTTGCGCGAGAGCCACTCGGGCAGCTCGTCGCGAAAGGCCATGTCCTGCGGGCTGCGCGCGCCGTAGAGGAGCGAAATGCTCCCGTAATCCTTGCGGTTGTCCAGCATGAACAGCAAAAGCGTGCGCAGCGGGGCCATGCCGATGCCGCCGCCGACGAACACCACGTCCTTTCCCTTCATGGACTCGTAAGGGAAGTGATTGCCCAAAGGGGCACGCACGCCGACTTTATCACCGGCCTTGAGGCCATGCAGGCTGGAGGTCACCTCGCCAGCGCGCATCACGCTGAACTGGAGGTAGTCCATGCGGGTGGGGGGCGAGTTGATGACGAAGGTGGACTCGCCCGCGCCGAACGAGGTCAGCTGCCCCACCTGGCCTGGCTGGAATGTGAAGGCTACCATGCGCTCGGGATTGTCCAGGCGGACCCGGAAGGTTTTTATGTTGGGCGTCTCCTGCACGGTCTCCACGATGGTGGCCATGTCCGGCAGGTAGGGATTGGGCATGCTGGTCATGAGGATTCTCCTGGAGTATTGCCCTGGCTCGAACCCTCGGCGCGGACCATGGCGGAAAGCACGATCTGGCGGATATCCACCCCGGCGGGACAGCTCCTGATGCACCGTCCGCAGCCGCAGCAGGCAATGGCCCCGCCATGCAGGCCCGGGTAGTACGAAAACTTGTGCCCTACCCGGTTCTTCAGGCGGTGCGCCTTGGTGGGCCTGGGGTTGTGCCCGCTGGCCTCCAGCGTGAACTGGAACGACATGCAGTTGTCCCAGGTGCGAAGACGCGCGCCTTCCATGCCCTTGGTCTCGTCGGTAATGTTGAAACAATAGCAGGTGGGGCACAGGTAGGTGCAGGCGCCGCAGCTGATGCACTTGGCCGACATGCGGTTCCAGAACTCCATGTCGTCGAAGACCGCCAGCAGCGACTCGGGAGCGGGCTTCAGGTCCGGGGCGGAGTCCAGTGATTCCATAGCCTTGGCCTTGGCGGCCTTGGCCTCTCCCGCGTATTTGTCGCCGGGTGCCAGAAGCGGGGAACTCAGAAGCTCGCGTCCCTTGTCGGTCACGCCTTCGGCCAGCCAACCGCCCTTCACCGGCACAAGCAGCACATCGGAGCCGGATGCGTCAGCCGGGCCCGACCCCACCCAGTGGCAGAAGCAGGCGCCGCCCGCTTCCGAACAGGCCATGGTAACAAACAGCGTGCTCTGCCTGCGGGCCACGTAATAGGGATCATGCATGGCCGGGGCGTCGAACACCCGGTCGTACACCGTGAAGCCGCGCGTGCCGCAGGGCCGAGCGCCGAACACAACCGTGGACCCGGACGGCATGACCTCTTCCATGTGGACCAGCGTCCTGGACGGGTCGTCGGCGTCCTTCACGGACGAATAGCGCATGAGCTCCTCGCAAGCCGGGAACACGGTCGACTTGGGAGGAGCCGTGGCGTCCCTGGAAATATCCGGGGACACAGCCGGGTCGTAAGGCCCGAACACGATGGCGTCGCCTTCGCGCCTGGGAACGATGAGCTCGTGCGAGGACGCGAGTTCCGCGAGCCAGGCCTCCAGCGACGCTTCAGGAAGATACCTGGAGGATTCCATTACCACCCCCGCTCGTTGATTTTGGCCTCTTCCACCTGGAAGGTGAACAGGGGCGGCACGGCGTCGGGATCGACCCCGGCCTGGTAGTCGAACAGGTTCTTCACCACGCTGTTCAGCTTCCTGCGCAGCGCCAGGATGGGGATGTCCACCGGGCAGGCGCGCTGGCACTCGCCGCACTCGGTGCAGCGCCCGGCCAGATGCAGGGAATGTATCATCTGGAACATGAGCTTTTCCTTGACCGTGTCGTCCTGGGAGAGCCAGTGCGGGTCGCGGGTCTGGGCGATGCAGTGGTCCCGGCAGACACACATGGGGCAGGCGTTGCGGCAGGCGTAGCAGCGGATGCACCGGTCCATGGCGTCCTTCCAGTGGGCGAACAGCTCGGCGGGAGCCAGGGCCTCAAGCGCGGCCAGCTGCTCTGCAGCGGGGTCGCGCCCAAGCGTTGGCGGCAAAGGATCACCCTTGAAGTGGTCCGAGATGATGGCGTTGGGATACTGGCAGGACAGGCACTTGTCGGCGGCCGCCTCTTCCCAGGGTATGTCCAGGCTGCCCTCGTGCGTGGTGACGCAGAGCGTGCCGTTGGTACGCTTTGCCCCGCTTATCATGCCCAGGTCGCCCACTTTGCGGGCGATCTTGGTCGCATCCACCACGCCCGCACAGGGCAGGCCGAACACGGTGAGGTCTTCGCGCCGTATGAGTTTCTCCTGGAGCAGCTGGACCACGGAGCGGCTGTCGCAGCCCTTCACCACCACGCCGACCTTCCTGCCCTTGAGGGCCGACAGGTAGGTGGCCGGGTTGTTCACGTTGAACGGCCCCCAGGTGAGCTTGTCCACGTCCTGCGGGGAATACATGAAAAGCGGCGTGGCCAGCAGCGGGTTCCAGCCGTTCTCCCAGCCGATCACGAAATCAAGGCCGGGCAGGGCCTCCCGGATGGCGGTTTTCAGGTCTTCAAGCGGCTGCATGTTTGCCTCCTTCCTGCATGGCCGTGGTCATGCCCAGGCCGAAGGCCGTCTTGATCGGAGACGGCCCAAGCGTATGGATCTGCTCGGTGAAGCTGGTGACCACGTGCTGCCAGCGCTGCCCTTCCGATGCCGAGACCCAGGTGTATTCGAAGCGGCCTGGTTCCAGTCCCAGAATGGGCAGCATGCCCTTGAGCACTTCCAGCCTGCGTCGGGCGTAGAAGTTGCCGCTGGCGTAGTGGCAGTCGCGCGGATGGCAGCCCGAGACCAGTACGCCGTCCGCCCCGCCCAGAAGCGCCTTGACCACGAACAACGGATCGATGCGCCCCGAACAGGGAACCCTAATAATGCGCAGGTCCGTGGGCTGGCTGAAGCGGCCCACGCCTGCGGTGTCGGCCCCGCCGTACGAGCACCAGTTGCACAGAAATCCGACGATGCGCAGCTCCCTGCCTTCTAAAACTGGCATAAGGCCTCCACCTCCGCGAGAATCTGATTGTCCGTGAAGTGTTCGAGCTGGATGGCGCCCTGCGGGCAGGTGACGGCGCAGATGCCGCAGCCCTGGCAGACCGTCTCGATGACCTCGGCCTTTTCCTGGCCCCGGAAGTCGACCATGTGGATGGCCCCGAACGGGCAGGTGCTCTCGCACTTGCCGCAGCCCACGCAGCGCTGCAGGGTCACCTGGGATATCTGCGGGTCGCTCTCCAGCTTCTGTTTGGAGAAGAGCGCCAGCACCTTGGCCGCCGAGGCGCTGCCCTGGGCCACAGAGGACGGGATGTCCTTCGGCCCCTGGGCGCATCCGGCCAGATAGACGCCCGCCGTGTTGGTCTCCACCGGGCGCAGCTTGGGGTGGCTCTCCATGAAGTAGCCGTACTTGTCGTAGGAGATGCGCAGCTTCTCGGCCAGTTGCGGCGAGCCCACGGCTGCCTCGGCGCCCACGGCCAGCACCACCAGGTCGGCCTCGACCTCGAGCTGGCTCCCCATCAGGGTGTCCGCGCCGCGCACCAGATACTTGCCATCCTGGGGCACGATCATGGACACGCGCCCGCGCACGTAGCGCGCCCCGTACTCCTCCATGGCCCGGCGGGTGAACTCGTCGTACATCTTGCCCGGCGCGCGGATGTCCATGTAGAATACGTAGGACTGCGAATCCGGGATGTGGTCCTTGGTGAGGATGGCCTGCTTGGCCGTGTACATGCAGCAGAAGCCCGAGCAGTACGGGCGGTCCACCGACTTGTCGCGCGAACCGACGCACTGGATGAACACCACGGTCTTGGGCTCCTTGCCGTCCGAGGGGCGCTTCACGTGCCCGCCGGTGGGGCCGGAAGCCGAGAGCAGGCGCTCGTATTGGAGCGCGGTGATCACGTCGGGGTAGCGCCCGCCGCCGTATTCGCCGTACTTGGAGTGGTCGAAGAGGTCGAAGCCGGTGGCGGCCACGATGGCCCCGACCTTCTCTTCCACGATCTCGTCCTGCATTTTGTAGTCGATGGCCCCTGTGGGGCAGATCTTGGCGCACACGCCGCACTTGCCCTTGATGAACTGGCGGCAGTACCCGGCGTCGATGACCGCTTTCTTGGGGATGGCCTGAGGAAAGGGAATGTTGATGGCCGGAGCGCCGCCGAGGGACTCGTTGAAGCGGTCCAGGGACTTCTTGCTGGGGCACTTCTCCATGCAGGCGCCGCAGCCGGTGCACTTTGTCCAGTCCACGTAGCTGGCCTTCCTGCGAACCTTCACGTTGAAGTTGCCCACGTACCCGGCGATTTCCTCCACCTCGGCGTAGGCGTACAGCGTGATGTTGGGGTGCTGGGCCACGTCGACCATCTTGGGGCCGAGGATGCAGCTGGAGCAGTCCACGGTGGGGAAGGTCTTGTCCAGCTTGGCCATCTTGCCGCCGATGGAGGAGGTCCTCTCCACGAGGACCACCTCCATGCCCCCATCTGCGCAGTCCAGGGCGGCCTGGATTCCCGCGACACCCCCGCCTATGACCAATACCCGGCGCGTGATGTCGAAACTTTTCGGGATGAGCGGCCTGTTGCGGCGAAGCTTCTCCACCGCGATGCGCACCAGGTCCGCTGCCTTGTTGGTGTTGGCCGTGCGGTCCTTGCCGATCCAGGAGACGTGCTCGCGGATGTTGGCCATCTCCAGCATGTAACGGTTGAGCCCCGCGCGTTCCACGGCACGCCGGAAGGTGGGCTCGTGCATGCGCGGCGTGCAGGAGGCCACCACCACGCCGTCCAGGCCGTGCGTGCGCACCGCGTCGATTATGGCCTCCTGCCCGGGCTCGGAGCAGGAGTACATCACGTCCTCGGCGTGGCTCACCTCGGGAAAGAGCATGGACGCGCGCGCCACGGCAGCGGTGTCCACGGTGCCTTCGATGTTGCTGCCGCAGTGGCAGACGAAAACTCCGATCTTCATACCCGGCTCCCGCGTTCGGACTGCTTGTTGGCGACGCTCGATGCGGCCATTGCCTCGAAGGCCCGGGCCGGGCTCACGCAGAGTTTGTCGAACCCGAGTTCGGCCTCGGCCGCGCCAAGCGCCATCCCCATCAGCTGGGTGAAATAGAGCACCGGCATGGAATAGGCCCTGCCGCTATGCTGGGAGGCCTGCTCCTGGCGAAGGTCCAGGTTCATCTGACACAGGGGGCAGGCCGTGGCCATCACGTCGGCCCCCAGGCCCACCGCCGTGTCCAGAAGCCTGCTGGAGAGCCTGGCCACCACGTCCTTGCGGGCCACGCCGTAGGACGCGCCGCAGCACTCCACCTTCAGCGGGAAAGGGACCACTTCCGCGCCCAGGGCCGCCAGAATGCGGTCCATGGCCATGGGGTTCTCATGGTCGTCGAACTGCATGATTTCGGGCGGGCGGTTCATGATGCAGCCGTAGTACGGCGCGACCTTGAGGCCCGTGAGCGGCTTTTTGACGGACGCCATGATCATCTCCAGGCCCACGTCCTCGGCCAGGATCTGAAGAACGGACTTGGCCTGGACGTCGCCCTTGCAGGGAGCGTCCAGGAGTGAGTTCACCCTGGCGCGAAATTCCGGATTCTCCATGCGGTGCCCGGCGGTGCGCAGGTTGGTCAGGCAGCTGGGGCACGGGGTGATCACCGTGTCCCGGCCCGTGGCTTCCACCTTGGCCAGGTTGCGGGCGGACAGCGCGGCGGAGAGCACGTGGTCCACGGTGTGCGCGGGCGAGGAGCCGCAGCAGCTCCAGTCCGGAACGTCGTGAAGCTCCACGAACAGTGCCTTGCACACGGCCCGGGTGGAGCTGTCGTACTCCATGGATGTGCCCAGCCCCGAGCAGCCGGGGTAGTAGGCGTAGGAATGGCCCCTCATAGACAGCCCCCCTGCTCCTCGAAGCGCTTGAAGATTTTCTCCATCTCGCCAAGGCCCTTCACGGGATGCGGCTTGAGCGCAAGCTTGCCCTTGGGGATGATGCGCGGAGCCAGATCGAAATCGGTCCAGACCCTGCCGGTGCGGGCCACGTACTTGGCCAGGAGCCCGGCCTCGAACACGCGCCCGTGCTTGCGCACCGACTCCAGGAAGCTGTCCCAGAACACCTTCACGGCCCGCTCCGGGGCGTGGCCTTCGCATCTGGCCATATGGCGCAGCACGTCCATGATCCTGGCCACGTCGATGCCGTTGGGACAGCGGGTAGTGCAGGATTCGCAGGTGGCGCACAGCCAAAGCGACTTGCAGGTGAGGATCGTGTTCTTCTGTCCGGCCTGCGCCAGCCGCATGATCTGGCTGACGGGAATGTCGTAAGCGAAGGTGTAGGGGCATCCTGCCGTGCAGTTGCCGCACTGGTAGCAGAGGCTCAGGTTCTGCTCGCTGGCGGCCTGGACCCGGGCCACGAAGTCCGCGTCGAAAGACGCGCTCATGTTCACTCCATCCATGGGTATGATTCCAGTGCCATTGGCGTTTGCCGGACCGCTCCGGGAGGGCGCGAGGCCCCCCCGGACGGCCGGATTTCGGGATGGATGATGCTACAGGGCGGCGGTGTAGATGGCCGCTACGTCCTTGTCGGTGGGGCAGCGCGGGTTGGTGAAGCCGCAGGCGTCCTTCTGGGCGTTCTTGGTCATGGTCTCGATGTCCTTTGCCTGAACGTCCTTGCCGTAGCGCTTGCCGAGTTCCACCAGGCCGGAGGGGATGCCCACGTCGGAGGACAGCTGGCGGATGGCGCACAGGGCCTTTTCGGCGGCGGCGCGCAGCGGCATGCCTTCGATGTTCTCGCCCATGATCTCGGCCATTTTGGCGAAGCGCTCGACCTTGGCGATCAGGTTGAACTGCTCAACGTGGGGCAGCAGGATGGCGTTGCACTCGCCGTGGGGCAGGTCGTAGAAGCCGCCCAGCTGGTGCGCCATGGCGTGCACGTGGCCCAGGCTCGCGTTGTTGAAGGCCATGCCGGCCAGGTACTGGGCGAAGCACATGCCTTCGCGGGCTTCCAGGTCGGAGCCGTTGGCCACGGCCTTGCGCAGATACTTGAAGATCAGCTCGAAAGCCTTTTCGGCGCAGGCGTCGGTCATGGGGTTGGCGATGGTGGAAACGTAGGCTTCCACGGCGTGGGTCAGGGCGTCCATGCCGGTGGCGGCGGTCAGCGCCGGGGGCATGCCCACCATGAGCAGGGGATCGTCGATGGCGATGTTCGGGGTGACGCGCCAGTCCACGATGGCCATCTTCACCTTGCGGCTGGTGTCGGTGATGATGCAGAAACGGGTCATTTCGGAGGCGGTGCCCGCGGTGGTGTTCACGGCCAGGTACGGGGGCATGGGCTTGGTGGACTTGTCCACGCCTTCGAAGTCATGGATCTTCCCGCCGTTGGCCACCACGAGGCCGACGCCCTTGCCGCAGTCGTGGGAGGAGCCGCCGCCCAGAGTGATCAGGCTGTCGCACTTCTCTTTCTGGTAGACTTCCACGCCCGCATGGACATTGTCGTCGGTGGGGTTGGGGATGGTGTCGTCGTAGACCACGTAGGTCATCTTGGCCGCGTCGAGAAGGTCGGTGATCTGCTTGCAGATGCCAGCCTTCACGATACCCTTGTCGGTGACGATCAGGGGCTTGGAACCGCCGAGGGCCTTGATCTTCTCGGGAATGGACTTGGCGGCGCCGATGCCGATCAGGGTAACGCTGGGGATGAAGAATCCGTAGACTTGTTCGATCACGGCCATGACTTCCATCTCCTTGGGTTGGGGTTGCGGTCATGGGCATGCGCCCACATGTTGCATCCCAGGAAGGCAAGTTTCAGGCCAATATTTTTATGAAATCATTTCAGCACACTAGATGGAAGCCACCCAGGAGGAAGGGATGGAAGGATGCACTCCGCCATAAGGCAGGCCAGGGATGCGGGGCCAGGAACCGTCACAACCTCAGCCCTGACAGATTTTTTCATATGATATCAGTATATTATCTATGATGTATCAAAATGACATAGGCATAAACCGCCTATGTGACAAAATGTCCCTCGCGAAAACGACTTGCCGGAAATCAAGCGTGCGTGAACGCCGCACAAGACTGTCCTGCACCACGAAGCGTGGCATTGCCTGTGAGCGAACAGATGCCGGGCACGGTAAAACACGCAAAGAATACAAGCAGGAACATCTTCACGACCCCTTCTGAACGGCGGAACCCGGGCTGCCCCGGGTTTCGCCTCTCAAATTATGAAGCCGACGCCTATTCCACGTTCAGAATAACAGAAAAGGCCTTGAACAGGGCGCAGATGTCGTCGCCCACCTTCATGTCCAGCGCCCTGACGGACTCGTCGGTCACCAGGGAGCAGATCTTGGTGCCATCGGCCAACTCCACGATGACCTCGGCGGAAATCTGCCCCTCGTTCACCTTTACGATCTTGCCGCAGTATTTGTTGCGCGCGCTGGTCTTGAGCTTCATGTCCTCCTTGACCAGGATGACCCACGGGGCCTTCACAGTGGCGGTCACCAGGGAACCCATGGAGATGCCCAAAGCCTCGAGGCTGTCGTGGGTGATGACCGACACGACCTTCAGGCCGCTGGGCGTTGTGACCTCCACTTCGGCCAGGATGTTTCCGGAACGGATGGAAGTAACCTTGCCCGTGAAAGAATTGCGGGCGCTCGTCTTCATTTCCGTCTCCTTCAGGATGTAGAAGTTGACTATGCGTTTGATGTCGTCTTCCGAAAAATTGATGTACTGGGCCGTGAGGTTCACGCTTTGATGCCCCATGATGGCCTGCACCACCTTGAGCGGCACGCCTTCACGCAAAAGCTCCACGGCCCGCGAATGCCTGATCACCCTGGGGTTGGCCAGTTCCCTGGGCAGGCCGCACTCGTCGGCGCGCTCATAGAACTTTCGGCGCACGAAGCCCTGGTCCAGCGTGAACACCTCCCCGCGCAGCGATGCTGCCATGGGCTCCTGAAGAAGGCGTTCGATTTCCTGGGCGATCTCCTTGGGGAGTTGCACCCGGCGAGGGTGTTCACCGCGCACCTCCAACTCGGAGCGCTGGAAATCGAAATCGCGGCTGTCGTCAACGGCAATGGCCTCGCCAAGTTTCAACGCACCATAACGAATCAGCAGGAAAAGCAGCCAGATGCGTGCGCGCGACCGCCTGCGGGCCGGACTGCCCACGGCCTCGTACCAGGACCGGAACGCCTGGGTCAGTTCCATCAGCTGGATCTGGTCCAGGTGCTTGACATCGGTGGGCACCTCGAACGTCTTCGCCGGGCAGGGAGCCTTGGCGGCGCGACGGTGTCCCGCGCCGCATTCCGCCGAAGGAGTATTCCCCTCGTTCGAACGGCCATCGCCGATTTTCTCCAGAACGAAGCGCAGGTCGTCGGAGCCGAGCGAATTCAGGAATGCGACCAGATTGTCTCGAATCATGCTGGAGCACCTCACTTATTGCTTGCTATCATCGAATCTTACGTTTGTCTCATTGTCACGAATCGTCCTGAACGCGTGAGCCGGTTGGCGCAACGGTCGTCAGGCCCTATAGGAGATGCACTGGCGGGTCCGTCCCGCAGGAAGGAGTCTTCCCATGGAACTCATCGTCATTCTGGCAGCCTGCTTCACGCTGCTCTTCGTCGTGGAAGTGTTTTGGGGCGGCACATTGCCCGAATCGGAAGACGGGTGCTCCACTGCCCGCGCGCCCATGAAGCTCGGGGCATTCTTCGGGCAGGCGTTGCCCCTGTCCGCAGCGGGAATCGGCCTGCCCATGTCCAGCCAGCACGGCTGGGCCATCTGGCTGGTGGCGGGAGCGGCAATCCTGCACGTGCTGGTCTGCCGGATCATGAGGGCATGTTAAGATGCAGGTGCAGTACTCTCCCATCGGCATCATCCGCACCCCGCACAAATCGATCAAAGGGATGCCCATCCAACCGATCGGTGCCGTGGGCGTTGCAGGAACCATCGAGATTGACGAGCCCTACCGGCTGGGGCTTATCGACCTGGAAGGGTTTTCCCACATTCTGCTTCTCTATCATCTGCATGCGATCAAAGGCTACGAGTTGATGGTGAAACCCTACCTGGGCGACGGTCCGCACGGCGTATTCGCCACCCGCTCCCCCAAAAGGCCCAATCCCTTGGGCGTTTCCGTGCTGCGTCTCACGGGGCACGACGGCGAGAGGGTCTTTGTGGAGAATGTGGACATGCTGGACAACACGCCAGTGCTGGACATCAAGCCGTATGTTACGGCTTTCGACGCCTGGCAGGCTGACCGCATCGGCTGGTTCGAGGGCGTGGCCCGGAACGCGGCCACGCATGAAGCGGACGAACGCTTCCACAGCGCCGGTTGACACCAAAAACCAAGCCACAACACTTCAATCACGAGGAGGCCAAGGCCATGAAGCTATTCCATAACGCGAAATGGACTATGCTGTTCATCTGCGTCACGCTCTGCTTTTCCGTTCCTGCTATGGCCGGAGAGATCACAGTCTCGGCTGCCGCCAGCCTCACCAACGCCTTTCAGGAACTGAAACCCCTTTTCGAAAAAAATGCGCCGGGAACCACCCTGCTCTTCAACTTCGCCGCTTCCGGGCCGTTGCTGAAGCAGATGGAGGCCGGAGCTCCCGTGGACGTGTTCGCCTCCGCCGATCAGGAAACCATGAACCAGGCCGCGGCCAAAAAGCTCATTGCCGAGGGGTCCCGGAAGGACTTCACGGCCAACACTCTGGTCATGATCGTCCCCTCGGACTCCAAGCTTGGGCTCAAGACCCCGAAGGACCTCTCGAACCCCGCGGTTGAGAGGATCGCCATCGGCAATCCCGGCTCGGTTCCGGCCGGGCGCTACGCGCGCCAGTCCTTGACTGCCGCCGGATTGTACGACCCGCTCCAGCCCAGGTTCGTTCTGGGCGAGAGCGTGCGCCAGGTGCTGGACTATGTGAGCCGGGGCGAGGTGCAGGCCGGATTCGTATACAATACCGACGCCCTTATCGCCAAAGACAAGGTTCTGGTGGCCTCCGAAATGAGCGGACACGACGCCATAACCTACCCCGCCGCCGTGGTGGCTGCCTCGAAAAACAAGGCTGACGCCGCGAAATTCCTGGCCTTCCTCTCTTCGCCGGAAGGGCAGGCGGTGCTTGCCAAGTACGGGTTCAAAAAGCCCTAGGGCGACGCGGCGTCAAACCTATCTCGGGAGATCGGATTGAAAAAGGGCAGCCCCCCTTTCGAGAGGCTGCCCTTTTTTCATGTCGAAGAAGCGGACTACTTGGACCAGACCAGCTTGGGGTCCAGGGAGTAGGTCCAGGGCAGGCCGTAGTTCTTCCAGCCGTTCTTCATGCGCTTGTTGTTGTAGACGCTTTCCGGGTCGCTCACCATGTCGCCCTCGAAGCTGTCCACCACGTTGTAGGCGTTGGTGAAGCCGGCCTGGGCCAGCAGGTTGACCGCTGTGGCGGCACGCTGGCCGCTACGGCACATCACCAGCACGGTGGCGTTCTTGTCGACCTGCTTGGAGACCTGAGCGACGAAATCCGGGTTGGCGGCCATGGCGTAAGTTTTCTTCTCGGCGTCGAAATTCGTGGTCACCAACTGCACCGGAACGTTCAAGGCCATCTCGGGGTGGCCCACAAAGCTGTATTCCTCGGGGGTGCGAACATCCAGGATGACCACTTCCTTGGGTTTGCCGCGCCACATCAGATACGCTTCCATGGAGTTGCAATACTTGCCCAGGGAGGTCTGCTTGCGGGTGTCCGTGGGAACCGGTGTGCTGGGCGCGGGCTGCGCCAGGGCCAGGGCGGCCCAAAGAACGGTGCTCGCGGCGACGACAGTCAGGATGATCGTGAGTTTCCTCATTGTTGTCCCTCTTCAGTAGTGGTTTCTAAATGAAATGAGCATGTCCACTCCATACAGAAGCTTGCGGACAAGGACAACGGGCTAATAATCCGACCAATTTACGACGAATTTATCCGATACCGGATTACATTGCGATGCATCCCGGCAGACTCCAGCTTTTTGTGAAACGGCGTGATCACTGATCGCGGTCAAGCGGCGTGTAGGACCGGAAAAGCCCCTTGGGCGCCCAGAAACCCTTCTGTGGATCGAAGAAGACCCGCATGCCGATGCCGCCGAAGGCTTCGCGGTAGTCGGCTGCGTTGCTGAGCCCGCCGAACACGCCTGCGGCGAAATACGGAGACAGAAGCTTCAGGGCCTCACCTTTGGCGGAATAGGCGAATTTCGTTTCACTCTTGCCCGAATAGTGCCCGGCAAACTCTTCAAGTTGAGCCGAAGAAAGGCCGAAGGCCGACGCGCCCGCAAGAGGGTACTTGGCCGCGCTGGCGGTCCGCTCGTACATGTAGCCCACGGACCCTTCCAGATCGAACCAGTAGTCGCGGCATTCGGGGGAGCGGACCCGCACGAAGGGTCCGGCGATGAACAGCAGGTCAGGGCTGTAGTAGCCGCCGTTGCCGAAAGTGTAGAAGTTCAGGTTGCGGCTGTAGTGCTTGAGGGTGGCGAACACGCCAAGCGCCAGTTCGTTGTCCGCGAGCTTGAAGGTGCGCCCGGCGGATGCGGTCCCTTTCAGGCCCACGTTGTCGGCCACGTTCTCACCCCAGAGGTACTCCGCTGCGCCCCCAAGGCTCAGGAACCAATTGTCCGCCGGTGTGAACACGTACGAACCCTGAGCGCCGCTGCGCAACACGCGCCCCCAGACCTTGGAGCTGTACGGGTCGCGCTGGCCGATCCAGGACAGCATGGATTCAGTCACGGGCTTCTGGTGCAGTTGCAGTTCCCAGGTTGGCGACGAGACGTTGGCGCTGAAGGTAGGCATGACGGACACGGGGCCGCCGATGGGGCTCGTGCCGGCTGTCAGACGCCAGAGGTAAGGCCCTTCGATGTCCAGGGACAGGGTCGGCGTGTAGACCGTGGCCTCGGTGAGCAGTGAATGCCGCGCAGAGACGCCTGCGACGCGCGCGTAGTAGGAACCGGCATACGGATTTGCCGGAGCGCTTCCGCTGTTCAACAGGCTTGGGGCGATGACCGCCCCTACCCGCCAGCCGCTTTGGCTGGCCCAGGAATACCCCGCCGGAACGGTCCACTCGATCAGCCTGGAAAAACCGCTGTCTCCGGTCTTGGAGCGCACGAAGCCGCGAACGTCCATCATCTGTGTGTCGGCGTTGGCGCAGCACTCGTCCGGTTTGCCCCCGGATTTTACAGCCTGCGCAGCAAGAATCGGGGCATTTTGCTCCCGATAGAAGCGCGCGGCCGCCTGGTTCGATTCAGTATTCTTATCCTGGGCCAGTTGCGCCGCAGCCTCGAAGGCTTTCACGCGCTGACCGCTGTTGGAAAGCGACAGGACCATGGGGGAAAGAAAACGGGAATCGCCGGTTGCCTTGTAGCGCTCCTGAAACGCAGTATACGCAGCGACGTAGTCGCCTTTGCCGTAAGCCGTCCAGGCTTCGGCCTCCCGCACCTGGACGCCGTCCGGCCAGATGGCCCGAGCCTTGGCCGTAAATGCACCGGCTGCATCGTAATTCCCTGCGTCCACGGCGGAAAAGGCCTGCTGCACATATGCCTGATAGGCAAGGTCCTTCATCGAGGGATCGTCCGCCTTGCCGGAAGCGGCCACCACAGCCAGAGCCTCGTCCGCACGCCCCAGTTGGAGCAGGCTGTAACCCAACCCCAACTGCACGTCCTCGCGTTTCGGATACTGCCCGGCCAGGGTCCGGAAACTCTCCAGTGACCGTGCGAAATCCCTCTGGTTGAGAGCGTCCCAGGCGAGCATGGCGCGCGCGTCCGGATCGGCGGGATCTGCGTTCAGGATGGACCGCGCCAACTCGACGCGCCGTGCCTGGGGAACGCCCGTCCTGCCCATCTGCTTCTTGTCCAGCATCAGTGCCAGATCGCGCAGGGCCTGTTGCTGGCGCGAAGTCAAACCACGGGCGTTCTCCTGGAAGCGTTGCAGGCTGTCCCGCACGATCTCCGGGTCCGTGATGGCGGCCAGATCGTAGAAAGCTCCCATGCGGACGCCGAAATCGAGCTTCGGGCAGGACAGCAGACGCGCGAACACAGGCTTGGCCTGGGCCTCCTGCCCCTGGCCGGACAGGCCTTGGGCAATCTTGAGGTACACGTCCGCATCGGCGCAGGCGGAAAGTCCGGCAGCGTGCTGCGACAGGATGGCCTGGAGACGCGACGGCGAGGGATTGTTCCCGGCCTGGGCCAGCGCAGCCCGGACGCCGGACTCCGGAGCCTCGGCCGGACGCGCTGGTTCTATCGGTTTTATCTGTGCCCACTGGGACCGCTGGTTCTCAGGGAGCTTCTGGACGTAACGGTCCAGGGTTTCCCTGTCGCCCTGGGCCTTGAGCACGGTCAGGAGCGCAGGAAGGGTCTCCTGGACGTTGTAGCCTGCGTCGAAAGCCTTCTGAAAGTTCTCTCGGGCCTGGGGAAGATTGCCCAGGCGCAGCGAGGCATAGCCCAGTCCAAGTCGCGCGCGCATCTGGGCGTCGGCGTTTCCGGCGGCCAGCGCCTGGGAAAAGGCCTGCTCCGCCTGTTTCCAGTCGCCTGCGCTGAAGCGTTCCCAGCCGATGGAGAGAAGCTGCTCCGGAGACAGGACCACGCGTGCGGATTGCTCGGAACCGCTTCGACGACCTTCCTGGCCGGAGCGCTCCACAGCGATAGGGGCTTGGGAATCGCCTCCGGTGCGCGGCGTGGCCGGTTCGCGGACCACGGAAGGCCCCTGAGCGCTCCGCTCCACGCTGCTGCCTTGAGCCAAAGCGGACGTTGCGGAGCCAATCAGAATCGCCGCAAGCATCAGGACGTACACGCGTTTCATTGCAGACCTCGCGTCTTGGCCATCAGGAACAAAACGTACGAATAATAGTTCTGTTTTTCGTTTGGAAGAAGTGACTCTGCCTTGCGCCAGAGGTCTGCGGCAGTTCCGCCGTCGCCCAGGGTTTCCGCAGTACGGGCCAGCACCGCGTAAAAACCGGCGGAGGCGGTGCCCTCGTTGCCCACACCCGCGACGACCCCGATACTGGCCGGAAGCGTCCCTTTGTCCTTGAACATGTCCAGAAGCGGAGTGAATCCGGCCAGGCTTTTGCGGTCCAGGTCCCAGGCCAGATACAGGGGGACCCGGATGGCATCGTAGGAAAAGGACCGCCCCCGCTCTCCCCATGGGGAGAAGACGCCCTTGGCCAGCAGCACCCAGTCCGGCGGCAGGCTCAGCGGCCCGGCCAGCGTTTTCGACAAAACCTCCCGGCAGGATGCGTGGAGCTTGCGCCAGAAGTCGGCGTCGCCGCTACGGGCCAGATCGTAGAACGCGGGGAAAATGAAGTACGAAGGATTGAAGGCGACCTCGTCCTGCTTGACGAACCCATCCCGGCCCGGAAGCAGGATGGTGTATGCGCCGGAGGTGACGGTCAGGCGTTCGCGTATGGCCCGGGCGATGGTTCGCGAGGCGTCGATGTAGTCCTGCCGCTTCCAGCGCTCCCCGGCTCGCAGCAGCGTCCAGGCCAGGAATATGTCTCCGTCGGTGGCGTTGTTCGCGTCCAGCACGCCCCAGGAACCGTCGTCGCGTCTGCCCCAGGACCAGGCGAACAGCCCCTCGGATTCAGGCGTGGCCAGATTGTTGCGGGCCCATGTCCAGACTGTGTCGAAAAGTTCCGGCTCGTCGAAGGCCAGGGACAGATACATGGTGAAGCTTTGTCCCTCGGAGTGGCTCATCTGTTTATTGAAGAAATCGATGACCCGGCCATCCTTCTGGATGAATGTCGCTTTATAATACGTCCATTCCGGATGCGCATCGGCAGCCAGGACGGACTTGGGTGATGCCAGCAGGAGCGCCGCCAGTGCGCATACACCTGCCAGAAAGGACGAGCGGGAAGGACTCATGACACCTCTTTGGAAAATATCGCGACGGCGTCGCAAGAAGGTTTTCCGGATGCGATTCACTGGTATGACCCAGGCACAGTGAAAACCGCTTAATACATCCCATGTCAAGTCCCAATGGCGTGATTTATTTTCAAATGCCATTGAATACCACAATCCGACACAATGTCGGGATCCCAAATCATGGTGAAAATGAAACGTGCGCCTGGGATCTTGAAGACTAGCCAGGGCGAAGAACGCCCGTCAGGTGCAATGTGTTTTGCCTATCCTTGCCTGAACAGCCGGAAAGGATGGCAGGAAATGCCATTTGCGACTTCAAGCGCACGGAATACGACGCACTGCGGGTCCAGGCGGATTCTTCGTGATTTTGTCATGCAGACGTGGGAAAAGTGCGCTAGCATGACTCAACGTTTCGATTCAGGAGGCTAGTATGGGAGAGAAGACCGTTCTCATGGATGTAGAGGAGACTGTCCTGCGGTATGACGCGGCTGTCATGTTGAGAAAGCTTGCGGACGGCCTGGCCCAGGGCAAGTTGGTCACCCCCGACGGCGAGGTGGAGGTGGGCGGGCAGGTCAATGTGGAGTGCAAAGGAAAAATGAAACCCAAAGATGATGGCCAGAAGGGCTCCATTAAAATAGAGTTGTCCTGGCTTACCCCTACCGCCTAGCATCCCGGTCTGGTTGACCAGTCCTTTTCCCAAGGCCCGTGCCGCAAGGCATGGGCCTTTTAGCGCGCGGGGTGCGCTAAAAGGCCGGGCGGTTGGCCGCCATCCACTCGAAGAATTCCCGGTCCTGAACCTTGACGTGCTTCACCAGCCACACAAGCAGGAAGCGCAGCACCTCGAGCGAGGTCCACTCGCTTTCAATGAGGGGCTCTCCGCCGAACATGCTGGTCCGTTGCAAAAATTCGCCATGAAGTCCCTGGTGCTGTGCAAGCTTCGGCCAGCCTGCCCTGGCCATGATGGCCTCCTCGGTTGCGAAGTGCGAGGCGGCATACGACTTCATGCCATGAAGCGCATCCAGCACCCCCTGGCCGTATTCCCCCTTGGAAACCCGCCTGTCGAGTTCCAGAATCATGTCGAAGAGCACCCTATGCTGCCTGTCGGTGAGGTCATGCCCCAGATTCAGGCTCGGATCCCATTCGGCAGGCGCGTTGATCATTTATGCGCCCTTCTGAGTTCCTTAATGAACGTATTGACGTTCTTATCCCCCTTGATCTGACGGGCAATCACCCAGGTACCCCAGAAAATGGGTATATTGCGGTTGGCTGCGTCCTCATAGAACGTGTCCAGACCTGTTGCGAGCTGCGCGGTGGTGACGTTATCCATGTATTTTGCGGTCTGCGCCATGATGCTTTCAATGACATCGGTGCAGACCGAATAGTTCTCGCGGATTACGATGTGAATGAGGCTTTCGGAGAGGGCCATGCCGTCGAACAGTCCCAGCAGGATGTCCAGTTTTTCTGTCTCTGGAATCGCGCGCCAGTAGTGGCCATCGCGCTTATCCTGGGCGTTCAGCGGTTGTGACAGAGCCGCCATCAGGACCAGAACGAAGGTCGAGCACAGGACCATGCGCCGAAACACAAGCGCACCACCGCATAGAGGACTGGCGCGTAGCGCCCTCACCACTTTCGTCACCGTCACCCCTCCAACATCGAACTCTATATAAAAAAAGGCCGTGTCCCCGTCCAGGGGCACGGCCTTTTTTTAAGGCATTTCGACGAATTATTTTTTCAGCCAGCTCATCATGGAGCGCAACTTGCCGCCGACTTCCTCGATCTGGTGCGCGGCGTTGACGCGGCGCATGGCCAGGAAGTGGGCGCGGCCACCGGCCTTGTTCTCCAGGATGAAGTCCTTGGCGAACTGGCCGGTCTGGATTTCGGTGAGGATCTTCTTCATCTCGGCCCGGGTCTCGTCGGTGATGATGCGGGGACCGCGGGTGTAGTCGCCGTACTCGGCGGTGTCGGAGATGGAGTAGCGCATCTTGGCCAGGCCGCCCTCGTAGATGAGGTCCACGATGAGCTTGAGCTCGTGCAGGCACTCGAAGTAAGCGATCTCGGGCTGGTATCCGGCGTTGACCAGAGTCTCGAACCCGGCCTTGACCAGTTCGGAAACGCCGCCGCACAGAACGGCCTGCTCGCCGAAGAGGTCGGTTTCAGTCTCTTCGGTGAAGGTGGTCTGCAGCACGCCGGAGCGGGTGCCGCCCACGCCCTTGGCGTAAGCCAGGGCGGTCTGGAAGGCCTTGCCGGTGGCGTCCTGGTGCACGGCCACGATGCAGGGCACGCCGGAGCCTTCGGTGTAGACGCGGCGCACCATGTGGCCGGGTCCCTTGGGGGCGATCATGATCACGTCAACGTCGGCCGGGGGCACGATCTGGTTGAAGTGGATGTTGAAGCCGTGTCCGAAAGCCAGGGTCTTTCCGGCCTTCAGGTTGGGCTTGATGCAGGTCTCGTAAATCTCGGCCTGGAGCTGGTCCTGCACCAGGATCATGATGACGTCGGCGGCGGCGGAAGCCTTGGCGGCGTCCATGGGCTCAAAGCCGTGCTCTTTGGCGAGCTTCCAGTTGGGGCCGCCTTCGCGCTGGCCGATGACGACCTTGACGCCGGAATCGCGCAAGTTCTGGGCGTGGGCGTGGCCCTGGGAGCCGTAGCCGATGATGGCAACGGTTTTGTCTTTCAGCAGGGCCAGGTCGGCGTCGGAATCATAGAAGACTTTCATCGAAAGGGCTCCTTTGCATCTTATAGAGAGGGATGGCTGATTGTCGCGGGACGTGCAGATTAGACAAAATCCGTCATTATGGCAAGCGGACGGGAGCCCGCCTTGGGGCGGGCTCCCTCGCTGAATAGTTCGTCTTGTGGCAGGCTGCCTTGCAGGGAGTCACGCCGAATGTCCGGAGCCCAGAAAGGGTGGACCATTGGGCGACCGGCGGCCTGCCTCCACGCGCCACAACCATCCTACTGCATGGAGCGGCGCATGGCCACCGCGCCGGTGCGCGCGATCTCTTTTATGCCGAAACGCTGCATCAGGTTGATGAGCGCAGTCAGCTTGTCCTGGGTGCCGGTGATCTCGATGGTCAGTTCGTCGAAGCCCACGTCCACCACCTTGCAGCGAAACACGTCCACGATGCGCAGTATTTCCGCGCGCTTGCCCTCTTCGGCCGACACCTTGAGGAGCATCATCTCACGTTCGACGTTCTTCACCTCGGTCAGGTCCACGACCTTGATGACCGTGACGAGCTTACGAAGCTGCTTGATAATCTGTTCGATGATCTGCTCATCCCCCACGGTGGAGATGGTCATGATGGACACCCCTTCCTCGAGGGTTGGGGCCACGTTCAGGGTTTCGATGTTGAAGCCTCTGCCGGAAAACAGTCCCGAAACGCGCGAGAGGACGCCCGGCTCGTTTTCCACGAGAATGGAGAGAATGTGGCGCACGGCGTCCTCCTTTAGACCAGGATCATTTCAGTGAGGGATTTGCCGGCGGGGACCATGGGATACACGTTCTCCTCGGGGTCCACGACCACATCCACGATGCAGGGCTTGGGCGTAGCGAAAGCCTCTTTGAGCGTGGCCTCCAGATCCTTGGCCTGGGACACGCGGAAACCCGCCGCTCCGTAGGCTTCGGCCAGCTTCACGAAGTCCGGGGCCACGTCCATGCAGGTATTGCAGTAGTTCTTCTCGTAGAAGAGCTCCTGCCACTGGCGCACCATGCCCAGATAGCCGTTGTTCAGAATGACGATCTTCACGGGCAGATTGTAGCATACGGCGGTGGCCAGCTCCTGGATGCACATCTGGATGGAGCCGTCGCCCGCCACGTCGATGACCAGCTTCTCAGGGTAGGCCGCCTGCGCCCCGATGGCCGCAGGGAACCCGTAGCCCATGGTGCCCAGTCCGCCCGAGGTCAGGAGCGTGCGGGGTTTCTTGTAATTGAAGAACTGCGCGGCCCACATCTGGTTCTGCCCCACCTCGGTGGCGATGATGCAATCCCCCTTGGTGATCTTGTACATGGCTTCAACCACGGACTGGGGCTTTATCATGCCGCCCTTGGCTGCGGGCTTGTACTTGAGGGGATGCTTGACCTTCCATTCGGCGGTCTGCTCAAGCCATTTGGTCTTGGGCGGACAGCCCTCGCCCTCTTCCACGATGGCGGCCATCTCCTTGTTGAGGGCCTCCATGAACAGGCGGCAGTCGGCCACGATGGGCACGTCCACGCGCACGTTCTTCTGGATGGAGGTGGGGTCGATGTCGATGTGGACCATGGTGGCCTTGGTGGCGAACTCCGAGAGCTTGCCGGTGACCCGGTCGTCGAAGCGCGCCCCCACCGCCAGGATGAGGTCCGCGTTGGATATGGAGTGGTTGGCGGCGTAGGTTCCGTGCATGCCCAGCATTCCGAGCCACATGGGGTCGTCGCCGGGGAAGCAGCCCAGGCCCATGAGCGTGGCCGTCACCGGCACGCCGTAGGTCTGGGCCAGCTTGGTGACTTCCTTGGACGCGCCGGAGCTTATCACGCCGCCTCCGGCGTAGATCACGGGATGCTTGGACTTGCAGAGCAACTCCGCGACCTTGCGCACCTGCTTGACGTTGGGGTCGTAGTGCGGGTTGTAGCCGCGCATGGACACCTTTTTGGGATAGCTGTAGGCGCACTTCTGCTGCTGGAGGTCCTTGGGCAGATCGATAAGCACGGGACCTGGGCGGCCGGACTGGGCCAGAAAGAAGGCCTCCTTGATGGTCTTGGCCAACTTGGTGATGTCCTTCACCAGGTAGTTGTGCTTGGTGCAGGGCCGGGTGATGCCCACGATGTCCACTTCCTGGAAGGCGTCGTTGCCTATGAGAGGCGTGGGCACCTGCCCGGTGATGATCACCACGGGGATGGAATCCATGTAGGCCGTGGCGATGCCCGTGACGGTGTTGGTGGCGCCGGGACCCGACGTTACGAGGCATACCCCTACCTTGCCTGTGGCGCGCGCGTAGCCGTCGGCCATATGGATGGCGCCCTGCTCATGGCGTACCAGCACGTGCTTCAGATTGGGGTAGTTGGGGATCTGGTGGTAGATGTCTATCACCGCGCCCCCGGGGAAGCCGAAAAGAACGTCCACCCCCTCGCGTCCCAAGGACTCGAGGAGTATCTGGGCCCCGGTCAGTTCCATAAATTAAATTGCCTCCGCCTGACGGTATTTATCCAGGATGGTTTGGATACGGGTTTTGCCTGCCAGCTTCTTTTTCTTGAGTTCCTTGATTTCCAGGTCCTCGGTGGCATTGAGGAAAGATTTGCCTTCAAGCTTGTCGATAAGCTTATCGAAGGCCACGTGTTCGCTGTATAGCGCCCTGAGTTCCACGTCCGATTCGCTGTGCTTGGCGATAAGCTCCAGATCGCGACTGTCCATGGCCGTTGCCTCCTGTTAAGGTTTCTCCGAGTCCTCCACTGCCTGTTCCATCTCGCGCCAACCAGGCATGAAGCCCGGTGATACGCGTATCGTCTTTTTCCTGCCGGTCTGCCCGGCGGAAATTTCCAGGGCGCTTCTGGGAAGGCCCAAAAATTTCGAGAGAAAGAGCACCAGAGCCGCGTTGGCTTTGTTGTCCACGGCGGGTGCCCGAAGCTTCAGCTTGAGCCTGCCGTCCACCACGCCGAGGGCGGCGTCCTGTTTGGCGCCCGGCTGCACCCACACCCGGACGCGGTATCCGCCGTCCTTGGCCGCCTCGGCATAGGACGGAGTGTCCATGGCCTAGTGCCGCCCCCTCAAAATTCGTTCACACTGCATATGAGCCCAACCAAAGAGAACCATTTAGTTTTAAAAAACATATTCCTGTTTTTCAAACAAGTTACGCTAATCCCGCCCCTCGACGAAGGTGAAATCACCGTCGGACTGATCCGAGGACGAGGACGGCCCGGTGGACTCCAGCAGCCGGAAATGGTCTTCGAGCAATTTGCGCAGTTCCTGCCCGAAGGCTTCCCGTTGGGCGCGCATCTCGGCTATCTCTTCGAAGATGCGCGCCTTCATGAGATTGGCGTCGGCCTTTATGCGCGCGGCTTCCTGGCGGGCGTCCTCCAGAATGCGCTGCGCGTCGCGTCGGGCGTTGCCGTGGATTTCCTCCACGATCTTTCGTCCGGCGGCCAGAGTGGTCCGCATGTCCGACGCGGGTTGTGAAAGGGCTGGGTCCGGGACGCGCGTCGTGTACGCGCGCTCGATCTCCACCAGGCGCTCCATGAGCCTGCGGTTCTCATCGGCGGCCTCGCCCAACGCCTCGGCGGCGTCGTGCATGACCAGGTCCACCTCTTCGGTGCAGTACCCGCGCATGCAGCGGTTGAATTTCTTCCCCAGGAGGTCGATCTTGGAGACCGTCACGCAGTTCTCCCGGTTAACGCACCATGAAGGCCAGTTGGAACAACGATTCGACGATGAATACCTGGCCGATAAACTGCAAGGCCAGAATGACCACAATGGGAGAGAGGTCCATCCCGCCGACCATGACGAAAGGCATCATGCGGCGCACGCGGTATAGCACCGGTTCCGTGGCGGCGTACAGGAAGCGGACGATCGGATGATATGGATCGGGCCGGATCCAGGAAATCACGGCGGCGATGATGAACACCCACTTGTACGCGCCGAATGCGAAGTCCAGAATCATGGCCAAAGTCTTGATCAAGGGTCCCACGAAAGGCATGTCGTTCCCCGTGTTGCAGGCTAGGCCGGTTTTTCACGGCTAGGTTAGAGTCTCACACGTTGCCCGGCGAATCAAGGGCTTTCCCGCTGCCGATAAACCTCGCAAGGCCTGGAAAAACCTCAGCAAGGCCCGTCCAGAAAGCAGGTCCGCAGGCTTTCGAAGCTCGTCACGTGGTGGTGCGCGGCGAGCCTGGGGTTCTTGTAGGCCCAGAAGGCCACACCGGCAGCGCGGGCGGTCTGCTCGTCCACGATGGAGTCGCCTATGTAGGCCACCTCGTGGCGGGTGAGGTTCCAGTGCTTCAGGATGCTGTGCACTCCTTCGGGGTTGGGCTTGGGGTGACTGACCCTTCCGGCCGTTATCACCGGGGAGAAGTAGCCCTGCAGATCGAATGCCTCCAGCAGCATGTCCATGGAATCGGTGCGGTTGGTGTTCACGGCCAGCAGGTACTTCTTGTCCCGCAGCAGATCCAGGAAATCAACCAGGCCCGACTCCAGATAGGTGAAGGGCATGATCTCGGAATAGTCGATCTCGCGCCGGGCGGCCTCGGCCTCGGCCAGACGCTCCACCGGGACGATGTGCGCGATGGAAGCCATGACCGCGTGGGCGTGGACGAAATCCTCCTCGTCGGGGGTCATGGGCAGCATGCCGAGCTTCTGGCGCACCAGGTTGTAGTACATGCGGTTGGCGTCCTTGGAGTCGACCAGGACGCCGTCGCAGTCGAAGATTACGCCCTTGATGCCGTGCAGGAGGGATTCGCGAATGACGGTGACGCTTTCGGTCATGAATCAAACCTCACTGGGGCGACAACCAGACGCGGGCCGTCCAGCCATGGTTTGGCCGGATCGGGCCGCCTGGAGAAACAGAGCAGGTGTCCGGGCAGGCTGGCCTGGCGGAACTCGCCTTCCAGCCCGAAGCGGTCCAGGGTCTCGGGAGTGGCCGGGACGAAGACCGCGCCGTACTCCTCCCAGTCGCCCAGGAAGCGCTGGTCGGCGCAGTAGAGTCCGCACTGCGGGGGCAGAAACGTCAGCACGGCGTCCATGAGCACCGCAGAGGGCACGCCCGGTCCGCCGGGCACGAGGTCCGGCCTGGCTCCGGCCAGGGAAGCCCCCTCGCCGCCGATGGCGTCGTCGTCCTCCAGGCCCAGGGACTGTTCGAACACGGCCCACTGGCTGTCCAGCTTGTCTTCCAGACCGGCCAGTTCCAGGGCGACCTCTTCCAGCGCCCAGGCCAGGCACAGTTCGGTCTGGGCCGTGGACAAGATCTTCGCATGCTCGAGAGCGGCAGCCTCGCCGGACTGCGCGGCCCGGATGTCGTCGCGGATGGCGAAGCTGGTGCTGGAATGAAAGTCCTTGCGGTGAGCCGAGGCGAACCCCGAAAGGTCTCCGGCGCGCTTGGCGTCCCTGGCCATCTGAACGAACTGGGCCATCATGGACTGGACCACCGGTTCGGCCATGGGCAGGTTCTCAGGCCGGAACCATGCATTGGGTTGGGCGCCCTGCTCCGCCGGGGCGGCAAGGCCCGGATTCAGGAAGCGGACCGCCTCGGGAGCGTTCGGGAAGGTCCTGGGATTGAGGGCGGGGACATTGACGAGAAAATCTTTTTTTTCCGAGCTCATAGACCGTGGGTCATCCCCGTGGTTTGGGTGTGTAGTTCCGGCAGCGTCCGCTGCACTCCGGGAGCCTGAGCAGGCAGACATCCCCCAGGCAGAGCGCACAACCGGGATAGGCGTTCGTATCATCCGGCTCATATTCCTGACAACCCGTATCCTCGCTGCAAGCCGCGCGGAACCGCTTCTCCCAGATGTCCGTGGCCTTGGATTCATCCAGGTCGAAAGCGTCGGCCTGGGCCAGGAACGTGTCGTACACTTTCTGCAGGCGCATCAGCACCAGGCAGCGGTATCCGGGATCATAGCCGGGGTTGAGGAACTCCTCATAGTCGCAGCGCCCGCGCACGTTGTGGCGGCAGGCGGGCGCTGGCAGGCGCAGTATCTGGCTCACGCGACGTCCGCCCTGGCTTGACCGGGCTCAGGCCGCAGTGTAGCCTTGCGTACAATCAGCACATGGAGGCCTGGCATGTTCGGACTCGGAGTATGGGAACTTTCACTCATTCTGATCGTCATCCTGCTTCTTTTCGGCGGCAGCAAGCTGCCGGAACTGGGTCGCGGCCTGGGCAAGGCCATCAAGGATTTTCGCCGCTCCGCATCGGAACCGGATGAAATCGACATCACAAAGGACAAGGACGGCACGCCCAAGCCCTAATTCATGTCCTGTCCCCCCGTGAACATGGCCAGCCCCTTGGCCACGTAATGTCCGCCTGAAACAACCGTCAGCACGGCCGTAGCCCATACCAGGGCTTCCACGGCCCATTGCGTCACGAATCCCCACCCGGCTGCATCGTGCAGGAACACGGCCAGAATGAGCGCCATCTGAAGAAGCGTGGTCGCCTTGCTGACCATGCTTGGCCGGATGCGCGAACGCATGTCCTGCCCCCAGAAGTTCAAAAGGGCGACTCCGCCCAGGATGATCAGGTCCCGGCTGACCACGGCCACGGCCAGCCAAGCCGGAATCCATCCTTCGTGGGCCAGACAGATGTAGGCCGCCACCAGCAGGAACTTGTCCGCCAGCGGGTCCAGTATGGCTCCAAGCGGCGAGCGCTGATTGAGAACGCGCGCCAGAAAACCGTCCAGCGCGTCGGTGAGGCCGGCCAGGAAGAACAAGGACAGCGCCGCCAGATGTTCCCCGTCCAGAAAGAAAACCACGAAAAGCGGCGTGAAAAGGATGCGCGCCACGGTGAGCGCGTTGGGGATCGTCCAGTTTTCAGAGGAGAAGCCCATGCGCATTCAAAACCTCATCCAAGGCTTCTCGTCAAGGCCCCGGCCAGTGCCAAGGCCAACTTGTCAAGGGTTTCCGGAGTCTTGAGCTGCGCCTCGTCGGCCGGGCTGGAGAGAAATCCGGCCTGCACCACCAGGGCCGGACAGCGCGCCCCGGCCAGCACCTTCAGGGGCGCGCCGTGAACGGGCACCCCTTGCGGCTTCTCGGCCTTGAGCTCGGCGGCCAGGCGCTCCGCCAGCAGACGGCTCGACCCGGCCAGACGACGAGTCTGCCACGAGGCCAGGAAATCCGGTGCGGAGGACAGCGAAGCCTTGGGGGGCAGCGAGCGTTCAAATCGGGTGACGCCGTTCTCCAGGTCGGCCACGGCCTGGGCCTGGGCGTCCGAAGCCTGGGGGGCATACGTGAAGATCTCCAGCCCGGAATGCCCTGGCAGCGAGGCGGTGCAGTGCAGGGATATGAAGAGATCGGCCCCGAACAGGCCAGCCGTGGCAGCCCTGGCCCAGAGGGGCTGGTCGTGGTCGGTCTCGCGTGTGAGGAGCACGCGCAAGCCCGCCTTGCCTTCCGTGTTGGCCGACAACGCCTGGGCCAGCTTTTTGGACAATTCCAGGGTGACGGCCTTTTCTGCGAGGCCCGATGCTCCCGAAACGCCCTTGTCCGTGCCGCCGTGGCCTGCGTCCAGCACGATCAGCCGGTCTCCCGGAGGCTTGCCGGTGGCGGCGTAGGCCTCGAACTCTTTGGCGGCGTCTTCCTCCAACTGCGATTTGCGCACATGACGGGTCGGCCTGCCCTCTGCCTTGGGCGCGGGGATGGGGCTCTGGGAAAGCATGTCCAGCATCATGCGGGAGTAGCCGTCGGACGGGTCGATGCGAAGGGCCGCGCGGAAGCTCTCGGCGGCCTGATAGGGCTGCCCGGCCTGGGAGTAGGCCCGGCCAAGCAGGTTGAACACCCAGGGGTTGGCGGGGTCCAGGCGTGCGGCCTCCTTCAGGGCGGTCACGGCCTCTCCGGGTTTTCCCGAAAGGAGCAGTTCGCGGCCCTTGGTGGCCAGATCGCCGCTCGGGTCCGAGGCTGCCCGAAGGCCGGACGGAGCAGACAGGGACAGACAGGCTGCGGCCAGGACGCCCAGTGCGCTTCGCCTGGTGAGGCGCCGGGGAGATGCGGGCGCAGCAGGAGAGCTCATATCCAGGCCGGTGTCGGAATCAATCCCGACCGGCGCTTCGGACGCACCTGAAGAACACCCCGGTCTGGCGGCGTCGCCGTCAACTGACGGCAGGTGATCGGAAGGAATCGTGCTGATGATGCGGCTCATTGTTGTGACGACGTATACCAGCCCGAGCCGCTCGCCACCACAGTTTTCGCAGGAAAAGCCCCTGGCGGTCAATCGCGTTGTTGAAAAACATGGTCATGTTTTTCAACAACCAAATGAACGGTTCTCCTGGGTTGGCCACATGACATGAAGAAGCGTGCTAGAGAAAGTCCGGGTCGATGCCCGCCCTGCCGTTGGAGGTCATGAGCTTCATGAAGCGTACGGTCTTCTCGTCGGCGGGAACAACCGGGAAACGCTGATGGCAGGCGTCGCACTGGGCCATGGTGGGCTTGGTGGGAGCGATAAGCGGCACCTCGCGCACGCAGAACGGGCATGGATACAGATAGACAAGCTCAAGCCCGCTGGGCTTTACAGGAGTGACGGGCTTCTTCTTCTCGGACACGGATCAGTCCTCCACCAGGCAGCGCCCGGTCATCTGCCAGGGCTGGGCGAGCCCGGCCAGTTTGAGAATGGTGGGGGCCAGATCGGCCAGCTTGCCGTCCGAAAGCTTCGCACCGATGCGAGACGGGTCCACCAGGATGAGCGGCACCTCGTTCAGGGTGTGCGCGGTCATCTTGCCCCCGTCCGCGGCGATCATCTCTTCGGCGTTGCCGTGGTCGGCGGTCACCAGCACGCGCCCGCCCGAGGCCAGCACGGTGGAAACAATGCGCCCCACGCACTCGTCTACGGCGTTGCACGCGGCCACGGCCGCCTCCACGATGCCGGTGTGGCCCACCATGTCCAGGTTGGCCAGGTTGCACACAACCAGGTCATAGCCCTTGGCCCAGGCCTGCTGGAAGGCGTCGGTGACTTCGTACACGCTCATCTGGGGCTTGAGGTCGTAGGTGGCCACCTCGCGCGGCGAAGGGATCAGCACCCGGTCCTCGCCGGGGAAGGCCTCTTCGCGACCGCCGTTCAGAAAATAGGTGACGTGGGCGTACTTCTCGGTCTCGGCGATGCGCAGCTGCCTGAGGCCCGCCTCGGAGTAGACCTGCCCCAGAGTGTTGGTCAGCTCTTCCGGAGCGAAGGCCACGGGCAGGCCGAAACTCGACTCATATTCGGTCATGGTGGCGTAGGCCGCCAGGGCCGGAGTCCGGGCGCGCGCAAAAGCCTCGAAACCGGGTTCGATGAAAGCCTTGGTAATCTCGCGGGCGCGGTCGGCCCGGAAATTGAAAAAGAACACGGCATCGCCGTCTTCAATGAGCGCCAGCGGCTTGCCGTCCGCACCGGTCACGAGGCTCGGCTTGACGAACTCGTCCGTGACGCCCGCAGCGTAGGACTCCCGGATGGCGGCCACCGGATCGGCCACCAACGTGCCCTGCCCGTCGGTCAGCGCAGCGTAGGCTTCGGCCACGCGCTCCCAGCGCTTGTCGCGGTCCATGGCGTAGAAGCGCCCGGTCACGGAGGCCACGCTCCCGCATCCGATGTGCCTGGCAGCCGCCACAAGCGACTCCACGTAGCCCGCGCCGCTCTCGGGCGGGGTGTCGCGCCCGTCCAGGAAGCAGTGCAGGAATACGTCCTTGACGCCCAGGTCGCAAAAAACCTCAAGTAACGCTTCAACATGCCGCTGGTGGCTGTGAACCCCGCCGTCCGAGACCAGCCCCATCAGATGGAGCCTCCCCCCGCTGGCCGCGACCTTGTCCGCCACGTCCTTCAGCACGGGGTTGGCCCACAGGCTGCGGTCCTCGATGGCCACGTCGATGCGGGTCATGTCCTGGTAGACCACCCGGCCTGCCCCGATGTTCATGTGCCCGACTTCGGAGTTGCCCATGAACCCCTCAGGCAGGCCAACGGCGCGGCCGGAGCACGTGAGGCGCGAATGAGGGTACTTCTCGGCCAGGGCGGTGAGGTTCCCGGCGCAGGCCAGCGTGACGGCGTTTCCCGGACCGGCCGGGGCTATGCCCCAGCCGTCCAGGATAAGAAGCAGAGTTGGCGTCTTGTTCATGAATCGAAGTCGGAGTCTTTGTCTGTGGAGGGAGCGGGAGCCTTGGGCAGGGGGATTTCCGTGCCTTCGGACCACAAGCCCTCGATGTTGTAGAATTGGCGGAACTCGTCCATGAAGATGTGCACGAACACGTCGTTCAGATCCACGAGAATCCACTGTCCGGTCTTGTAGCCGTCCATACCCAGGAAAGAGAAGCCTTCCAGGGCGCACATGGCCAGCACGTGGTCGGCCATGGCCTGGGCCTGGCGAATGTTGGCGGCTGTGGCCACGATCATGGATTCGGTGACGGTGCACACTTTGGTAAGGTCCAGCGCCACGAGGTCCTTGGCTTTCTTTTCATAGAGCCAGGTGGCAACGAGGCGGACTTTTTCACTGGTCGCGATGGTGTCTTTCTTCGATTTTTCCATATTTTTTCTTCCGTGGCCTCTTCCTACAGCCTTTGACCTCGGTCCGCAAACGCAAAGTGATCCCTCGCGCCGCACGAAGTCCGCATTCTGGATGTTGACGGAAACATGCGCCGTCAGGCAGGAATCTCCACACGTGCATACGATGGAGGTGACGCCCCTATGATCTATGATGTCGACATGGAGACCCTGCCCAGGGAAGACCTGGAAGCCCTGCAACTCAAGCGGCTCAAGTCGCTGGTGGAACGCGTTCACGCCAACGTCGGCTTCTATCGCCAGAAGTTCGACGACATGGGCGTGAAGCCATCGGATATCCGCACCCTGGCCGACCTGAAGCTTCTGCCCTTCACCGAGAAGCAGGACCTGCGCAACCACTACCCCTTCGGCATGTTCGCGGTGCCCAAGGAAAACGTGGTGCGCATCCACGCCTCCTCCGGCACCACGGGCAAGTCCACGGTGGTGGGCTACACCAACCGCGACGTGCGCACCTGGGCCAGACTCATGGCCCGCTGTTTCGTGGCCTCGGGAGCCTCGCCCAAGGACATCATCCACAACGCCTACGGGTACGGCCTGTTCACCGGGGGCCTTGGCGCTCACTACGGCGCCGAGGAACTGGGAGCGACCATCGTGCCGATTTCCGGCGGCGGCACCAAGCGCCAGGTGATGCTCATGAAGGACTTCGGACCCACGGTGCTCTGCTCCACACCCTCCTACGCCCTGGTGCTGTACGAGGCTGCGCAGGAAGCGGGCATCAACATAAAGGACCTGCCCCTGAAGACCGGCATCTTCGGCGCGGAACCCTGGACCGAGGAGATGCGCCGCGACATCGAGGACAAGATGGGCATCACGGCCCTGGACATCTACGGCCTCTCCGAGATCATGGGACCGGGCGTGGGCATCGAGTGCAACATCGCCCAGAAGGGCCTGCACATCATGGAAGACCACTTCCTGGCGGAGATCATCGATCCCGAAACCTGCGAGGTGCTCCCTCCGGGCGAGATCGGCGAACTGGTCATCACCACCCTCACCAAGGAAGCCCAGCCGCTCATCCGCTACCGAACCCGCGACATAACCAAGCTGGACGTCGTCCCCTGCCGCTGCGGCCGGACCCTGGCCCGCGTGCACCGCATGATGGGCCGCTCCGACGACATGCTCATCATCCGGGGCGTGAACGTGTTCCCCAGCCAGATCGAATCCATCCTGCTGGAGACCGAGGGCCTGGCCCCGCACTACCTGCTGGTGATCAAGCGCGAGGCCAACCTGGACACCCTGGAAGTGCAGGTGGAAGTGGACGAGAAGCTCTTCTCGGACGAAATCAAGATTTTACAACGCATCGAAGGCAAGATAGTCAAGAACATCAAGGATTACCTGGGCGTCACCGCGCAGGTGAAACTGGTGGAGCCGCGCAGCATTCAGCGCTCCGAGGGCAAGGCCAAGCGGATTCTCGATCTGCGCAAGCAGAACTAGCACACGGGAACATGGTTCTCTTTGGTCAGATTCGCAACCACGTGAACGAATTTTGAAGACACAACACACGGGGGAACCCATGAAAGTCGAACAGATATCCATCTTCCTGGAAAACCGGGCCGGACGCCTGGAGGAAGTCACCCGCATCCTGGCCGAAAACCAGGTGAGCATCCGTGCGCTGTCCCTGGCGGACACCTCGGATTTCGGCATCCTGCGCCTGATCGTCTCCGACCACGAGAAGGCCAAGAAGGCCCTGAAGGAGAACGGCTTCACCGTAGGGCGCACCTCCGTGGTGGCCGTGGAAGTGGACGACCATCCGGGCGGGCTGAACGCCATCCTGCAGATACTCTCGCAGGGCGGCGTCAACGTGGAGTACATGTACGCCTTCGTGCAGCAGAGCTCCAAGACGGCCATCATCGTCTTCCGCTTCGACAAGACCGACCAGGCCATCGAGCTGTTCGGCCAGAAGGGCATCAAGGTCATTCCCGGAGACGTGCTGTATAATTTGTAGCGCCGCGAGCCGGAGGGAAGACATCCTCCTGTGTGGCGAGAGCGGGCAGGCCGGAGTGGGAGAAGGCCCCGGCGGTCAAAGGGCTGCGCCATCTGCCCATCTCATTTCATGGGGCCATCCGGCGCATGAAAGCACAGAGCGAAGAAATCGCGCCCGTTTTTGGAATACTTCCGAAAACGGGCGCGATGTTGTTTTCCATTCAGGTCGTTACGATGAGTGCTGCGACTGAAAGAACAAGGAGAGCCAGTTCACAGGTTATGCTCGTGGATCGTATGATCTGATCGTAAAATGGCTCTCCAGGGCAGCTTCGGCCTTCGGGGCTGCCTCTCCAGTGCGAACACATGAATCGACTGCTGTCCGAAAGACGCTACTTGCCCCTGCTCTTCTTTTCCTGTTCGTTGCCGTAAAGGCCGCCGGCCAGCCCGCCCAGAGCGCCGCCTATGGCCGCGCCAACACCCACGTAGCCCCCGGAAATGGCCGCGATTCCCGCACCCGCACCCGCTCCTATGGCCGCGCCGCTCAGCGCGCCCTGCTGGGTCTTGGTCATGTTGGTGCATGCGCCGCCAAACAACAGGGACATCGCCAGGACACCGGCTGCTATGGATTTGCTCATGTCGTCACCTACTTCTTGGTCGTTTTGGGAAAGGCCGTTTCCTGGGGGAAGGCAACTTCGTACCACAGGACCTCGACCACCGGCTTGGACTTCAGCTCCGGCTTTTTCTTGAACACGTCATCGAGCGCGGCCACGATATCTTTCAGCTTGAAGCGCGACAGCCCCTTGACCCAGGCGGGAATCAGGCTGCGCTGATCCGTCAGGGGGGTTATCCCCTGCACTTCCTTTTCCATCTCGATCATGGTTGTCAGTCCTGCGATGAAGGCCAGCCGTTCATCCGGGGAGGCGTTCATCCAGTTTTCGCCGGTAATCACCGGGAAGGTGAGATCCTGGGCCTGCGCGCGTCCGGCGACCGACACGGACAGAAAAAATACGCCCAGAAGCACTGCCAGTAAGGAGATGCGTCCGTATGCCATCGTGAACCTCCGAGTTATTGGTTCCTTGTCGATTCAGTGAGCAACGTCACGTTCGACTTGGTGAAAAACCCATCGAAGCCGTCATAGCGATGAATGTATTCGTTCACCAGCAGAGTATGCGGATTCATTTTGGTGAACACCTGTTTCAGGCCTTCCTCCCTCGATCCGACGAGTTCGGACAGGAACCCGACCCCGTCAGCCTTGAGGGCGTCGATGGTGGGTTCGATGTTCTCGGTGTTGAAAGCCATGTGATGGCTGCGCGGTCCGTAATTGTAGATGAAGAGTTCCGTGGGGCCGGAGTCCTCGGGCGTGGTGAACGGGGCGATTCCCGAAGTGAACACCTGGGCGTAGTCGACGGGCGAAAGGCGCGCCACGTTGGTGATGGAGTTCAGGAACTCGACATACACCGCGAAGGCGAAATCGTAGCTGGTGAGTTCCATGAACTCCAGAATGGCGGCATCACGCTCCTCGGCGCGCACCCTGGTCGCCACATGGTCCAACTCCTTGATGTTGGCCAGGAACTGCTTGCCCGGCTTGGAAAAGTTCAGATCCAGGGGAGTGCTTCCAGGAGTGACGTAGTCAGACTCGCTGGTCTTCCACTCGATGAGCCCCACCGCATTGCCCGTGAAGCGTGACGGCATGGTCTGAGCGTAAGTATAGTTGGAGTTCTTGAACACCCTGTCGTCCAGGAAGGCCACTCCCCGCTTGCGCTGGGTATCGAAATACTGTTTTACGTCCCGGCATTTGAACACGAAGGTTTCCAGGCGGGTATTGGGGAGACCGGCCGTCTTGGCCCCACGGTTGGCCTGTACGAACGGGTTCGCCCCGCTCTTGCGGGTCTGGATGATGAGATCCGCCGAGCCTTCCAGAGAGAGGACGCATACGTTGTACGGCCCGCTGGCATAGGAACAGCGGACGTCATGTCCCGTGGTGGACAGCAGGTCGTTCACGGCGCCCTGAAAATGGTCGGGCTCGGTGGTGATGATGACTGCCTCCAATCCCCCCACCAGGCCTTCCAGGCCGTCTGCCCGCCGTTGCCTGCGGATGCGTTCCACCGCAGCCTGAAGAACCGAGTCATCGTTTAGCTTGAATTCAACCATGGAATACCTCGTTTGAAAGGGAACGCTTCACTTGCTGTGATACCCGATTTGTGCGGGTTGTCCAACAGGGAATGAAGAGATGCGTCAACTGTCCTCAAGCCCGTGCGGCGGCCTCGCGCATTTCCCTGGTGACGGATTGGCGCAGGCTGAAGAAGCCTTCCCAAGGGTCCGCCGACAGGCCCGCCAGACGTTTCGCCATATTCTCGACAGTGAACGCGTCCGGGCCGCTCAAGTCTTGCAACTCCTCCCAGGTGACAGGCGCGGACACCGGCGCGCCGGGCCTCGAGCGGGTGGAGTACGCCGCAACGCACGTGCTTCCCCGACCCGTGCGCAGGTAATCCAGGAAGACTTTGCCCCGGCGTTTGTCCTTGCTCATGTTCACGAGGTACTTGTCGGGATCGTCGCGAGCCAAGGATTCCGCAACGTCCCGGGCAAATCCCTTGGCCTGTTCCCAGGTCAAACCCTGGCGGATCGGCACGAACACATGGGCACCCTTGCCCCCCGAGGTCTTGACGAAACTCTTCAACCCCAATTTCTTCAAACGGCTGCGCAGGGATAAGGCCGCCTCGATCACGGCCTCCCAGCCCTTTCCCGTGCCCGGGTCCAGGTCGAAAATGATCCGGTCCGGTTTCTCGATGTCATGCTCCGGGCTTGCCCAGGGGTGGATTTCCAACACGCCCACCTGCACCAGCGACACGAGTCCCGCCAGATTTTCGATGGCAATGTAGTTGCTGACGTCGCGGCCTTCCTCAACGGCCACCCCATGCACCGGCCCGGTGAGCATGTTGTTCATGTGCTTCTGGTAGAAGCACTCCTCCTGCTGGCCCTGGGGACAGCGCAGGATCATGAGCGGACGCATGGTCACGTGCGGCAGGATCCACTCGGCCACGCTCTCGTAATATTCGGCCAAGGCCTGCTTGGTCAGTCCCTGGCCTGGGTACAGAACCCGGTCGGGATGAGAAAGCCTGACTCCGGCGACGGCATCGCGTTCCATCGTGGTGTTCCCCTTGTTTTGGCCGGAAATGAGGTCGATTTCGCCTTCTGGCGTGGGGCCGGATTCTTCGCGGCGGACGTCGCGCGCGTCCTTGTCGGAGCGTAAACCCTTGAATGACGGATGGCGCAGAACTCCGTCCTCGGTCCAACCAGTGAAGGCGACCTCGGCCACCAATTCAGGGCGAACCCAGTGTACGCCGTGAGCCTGCGCGCCACTGGGCGGGCGGATGAAAGCCGGTTCGGCCTGTTCCAGGGGTTTGAGTCGGCCCATCATGCTGTTCAGCGCACTTTCGTCGAATCCGGTGCCGACCCTGCCGCAATAGTTGAGGCTTCCGGAGCCGTCGTAGTACCCGAGCAGCAAGGCTCCGAATCCCGTGCGCGAACCGCTCGGGTTCGTATAGCCGCTGACCACGAATTCCTGACGCAGAAGGCATTTGACCTTGACCCAGGACGAGGTGCGCCGCTGTTCGTAACGGCACTGGACGCGCTTGGACACGATGCCTTCCAGCGCGGCCTGGCAGGCATGGTCATGAAAACTCCGGCCCTTGCCCAGGATGTGGTCGCAAAAACGCACCAGCCGGGCCTCCTGCCCCCGCGATTGCAGCACCTGGCGGAGCAGTTCCTTCCGTTCGATGAGGGGAGTATGGGAAATATCGAATCCATCGCAGTGGATCATATCGAAAACATAGAAAATGATTTCCGAGTTTCCGCCATCCAGAGCGTTCTGCAAACGCTGGAAGCTGGAAATGCCCTGCTCGTCGAGAACCACCGCTTCACCATCCAAAAGGGCCTGCTCCACGGGCAACCCGGCCAACTCCGCACGTATGGACTCGAACTTGCTGGTCCAGTCGTTGCCGTTGCGCGTGAACAGCCGGACGACCCCGTTTCTTATCGACGCCCCCAGCCTGTAGCCGTCCAACTTGATCTCGTGCAGCCAGTCGTCACCATCGGGCGCTGCCTGGACCAGGGTAGCCAGCTGGGGTTTGAGCATCTGCGGCTGCTCAGCCTTGCGGGCGTTAGGCAGAGTCCCCAGGTCACGTGGCGGCACGTTTCTGCCTCCGGTGCTCTTTTTCGCGGCCTGTTTCTCCGGCCTGCTTGCGGGCCTTTTCGGACTGCTCGACGCTCTTCTTCAGAAGATCCATGAAATCCACCACCACGCCCTTGCTCTCCTTGGCTTGCGGCTCGGGCGGCTGGACCTCCGCTCCTTCATTGGCCTTTCTCTCTATCCAGGCCAGGAGCGCGTCATGGTATTCGTCTCGATACTTCTCAGGCTCCCAGGGCGCGGCCATGGTGTTGACCAGGCTGATGGCCAGGTCCAGCTCGCGGCTGGTGATCTTGTATTCGGCCAGATCACTCCCGGGCAGTTTGTATTCGCTCAAGTCCCTCAGTTCGTAGGCGTAGCGCAACAGGTTGAGTATGAGGGCGTCCCCCTGCGCGATGAGGGCCGCCAGATATTGCCGGGTCTTGATGACCACTTTGGCTATGCCCACCTTGTTGACGCGCTTGAGCGTCTCGCGCAGCAGCACGTAGCCCTTCTCGCCCTTTTTGCCGGGCACAAGATAGTAGGGGCGGTCAAAGTATGTGGTGTCGATGGAGTCGCGCTCCACAAAGCTTTCGATCTCGATGGCCTGGGTGGCTTCCACGTCCGCGTTCTCGAAATCCGAGTCGGTCAGCACCACGTGCGCGCCGTTGTCCTGTTCGTAGGCCTTCACGATGCGGTCACCGGGAACCTCCTCCCCCGTGACCTCGTTCACGCGCTTGTACTTGATGCGGGCCATGTCCTTGCTGTCCAGAAGGTGCAGCTGAAGTTCGGAACGGGACTCGGCCGTGTAGAGCGAAATAGGGACGTTCACCAGCCCGAACGTGATGTGACCTTCCCAAAGGGGGCGTGGCATGGGCGACCTCCAAGCGCAATTTCCAGGCGTTCAGGGCACCATAGCACGTTTTGGAATTTATTGAAAAGAAGTCTCGGCGGAAAGGGTCATGGGAGCAGAAGGGGCTTCGAGGGTGGGGAGGTCTCCCACCAGGAGAGCAGCACTTAAGCCACGAACGAACGCCAGGCCTCGAACCCCACGAACACCAGCATGATCGGGATAAGGCATCCAACGGCCACCGCCGCCAGCGACTTCAGCAATCCCTGGAACCGGCGGCCCTTGAAGTCCTTGGAGAGGCCGATGATGAGTCCCGCCGCGCACACGGCGGTGAGCATGGAGATGATCCCCTTGGCCCAGTTCGGCAGAAGTGTTCCCAGGCCGAGCAGCCCCAGCACGATGTCTGGGTTGGCCACAACAACGAAGACGTTTCCCGCCACCAGCGCCCCCAGAACCAACAGGAACCGAGGCTTCCATTTGAACAGGAGCTTCGCCGCCACTTGAACCAACATGGCCAGGATGGCGCACACTGCGGTCAGGGGGCCCAGCCAGTTCACCAGATAAACAAAGAACTGAGACACCTCTCCACCATCCTCGGGTTTCCGGTTCGCTTCGATCCTCAATGCGCCTGCCGTTTCGGGCACCGCTTGGGCCTTACATCATGTCCACCGGGTCCAGGTCCAGCTGAAGCCGCAGCTTGGTGGACGATCCCAGCACCCTAAGGGCCTGGGCGTAGCTCTGGCGGATCGACGGCCAGTCCGCCGCCTTCAAGAGGCAGTTGAAGCGCCTCCGGTCTCGCACCACTGCGATGGGCGCGGGCGCGGGCCCGAGCACCCGCACGCCCGGAACGCCCCGCAGGGCGCGGGCCAGCTCGGTCATATCCTCCTGCCCCATCTCGTAGTCGCGCGGGTAGCTGGCGCGCACCAGCCCGAGCTTCACGAAGGGCGGATAGGAATACTTGCGCCGTTTTTCGATCTCCTGGGCGAAGAAGCCCGTATAATCGGCGTTTCGCACCAGATTCCAGAACGGATCGTGCTGATTGCGGGTCTGGATGAGCACCCGGCCCGGCTTTTCGCCGCGCCCTGCCCGTCCGGCCACCTGCACCAGCATCTGGAAGCTTCGCTCACCGGCCCGGTAGTCCGGCATGTTAAGCCCCATGTCGCCGTCGGCCACCACAACCAGAGTAACGTCCGGAAAATCATGGCCCTTGGTGAGCATCTGCGTGCCCACCAGCACCTGGGAACGTCCCTGTGCGAAATCCCCCAGGATGGACTCGGCCTTTCCGGCGCGCCGGGCCACGTCGCGGTCCAGCCGGGCCACGCAGGTCTCCGAGGGCAGCACGGCGCAGAGCTGCTCTTCCAGAAGCTCCGTCCCCTCCCCCATGGGCAGGAAGTTGCACCCGCCGCAGGAGCCGCACGGGCGCGGAAAACCGAAGCTCTGTCCGCAATAATGGCACACCAGCCGCTCGCGCCCCTTGTGGTAGGTGAGCGACACCTCGCAGCTTGGGCAGCGCAGCACCTGCTCGCAGTCCAGGCAGAAGATAAGCGGCGAATACCCGCGCCGGTTGAGCAGGATCATGGCTTGGTCGCCGCGCGCCAGGGTCTCCCCAAGCTCGGTGACGGCCCGCTCGGTCAGAAGCCCCGCGCCGCCCTTGTCCAGGCGTCCGGCCAGCTGCACGGCCTTGTCGCGCGGAACCAGATCGACCAGTTCCACCTCGGGCAGACGCCCTGCGCCTGCCCGGCTGGGCATGACCACCATGGGTGTTACGCCTTCAAGTGCGGACTGATACGTCTTCACGTCCGGCGTGGCCGAGCCCAGCAGCAAAAGAGCCTTGTCCTGCCTGGCACGGAAATAGGCCACTTCCTTGGCCTGATACGGCAGGCGCTCGTCCTGCTTGAAGGACGCGTCGTGCTCCTCGTCCAGGATGATCAGCCCCAGGTTTGGCGCGGGCAGAAAAAGCGCCGAGCGCGTGCCCACGATAAGCCGCGCCGAACGCGACTGGGCGGACTCCCGGAAGGTGCGCTCACGCCGCACCGGGGACTGGTAGCCGTGGGAGTACACCGGTTCGAAACCGAACCAGGCCCGCGCCCGGTCCCGCAGGGCCGAGGCCAGGGCAACTTCCGGAGCCAGAAGCATCACCGAACGTCCCTGCTTCAGGGTCTCGGCGGCCAGCTCGAAATACAGGCGGGTCTTGCCGCTGCCGGTGACGCCGTGCACCAGCCGCTCCCCGCCCGCCTCGGACGCGATCAACGGCGCGAGCTGGTCAAAGGCGGCCCGCTGACCGTCCGTCAGCGGCGGGCGCTCCTCTGGCTCAACCGGAACCAGCTCGTCGTCAGGCTCCTCGGGCGGCGGTCCCAGGATGATATGCCCCTTGCCTTCCAGGGTCTTGAGCGTCTGGGTGATGCCCGGTCCCAGCGCTTCGCGCAGCTGCGAGGGCGTAGCTTGCCCACGCGTGAAGAGCATCTCCAGTGCGGCCAGTTGGGCGGACGCCGCCGGGCGCACCGGCCAGGGCGGGTCCACCAGCAGGCGATAGGCTGGCTCGGCTTCGGCGGCGCTCACGGACAGGAGCGCCTCGCCGCCGCGCCAAGCAACGGCCAGATCGGCTGGCGAAACCGGAGCCTGGTCCAACTTACTCAACGGACACTTTAACTTTTTGCCATCGTGCCGGAAGGACAAAGTGGCCTTGGCCAGCTTGAGACCCGCAGGCAGCAGCGTGGACAGCACCTGCCCCACGTGGGCCATCTGCCGCGAGGCCAGATTCTCCGCCAGGGTGACGTAGGACGGGGTGAGCAGCGGCGAAAGCTCCAGGGGCCAGATGACGTCCCTGGCCTCGATGCCTTCGGGCATTGCGTCAGCCGGGCCGAGCACCACGCCCGCACGCACGGACCGGCCCATGGGCACCGCCACGCGAAGTCCAGCAGGGAAGTCCCAGCCGGAGAAGTGCGCGGGCAGCGAATAGGTAAGCGCCGCGAACGGCGGCGACAGAAGCGCTATGCGCAGCAAGGGGCGTGATGGAGATGTCATGTCATGGTTGCCAAGGCGGAAGATGCCTCCGGCGGCCCAGAGGAGAACTTTTTGAAAAAAGTCCTCCTCCGGGACCTCCTCTCGAAAACTGTTACGTAGCTTCGCATTCCAGCGCGGCAGCATGTCGTTCTGGAAGCTGGGGCTGGGGTTATGACGGACGCGCCCTGCGCTGCGGGCGACGAATCGTCTTCAAATCGGTTCGAGCCCGCGGCGCAGGGCGCGGACGGGATAATCCCCAGCCACCAGCTCCCGTGCACGTACGCGAAGCCCACTGAGGGTCCAGGGGGATGATCCACTGTTGGCCCCTGGCGGGTGCAGGAGCGCCCTGCTCTCAATGCAAAGCGCCGCTCGCCGGAATGGCAAGCGGCGCGCTGAAATCAAACGACCCCGGCGGTTTAGACGGGCATGAAGTCGCGCAGCTTGGAGATCAGCGGATAGCGCAGCTCTTCGTCCTGCAGGGCGAAGTAGATGTTGGCTGCCAGATATTCCACCCAGTCGCCCGCGTCGAAGCGCTGTCCGCGGATCTTCACGGCCAGCAGGCGTCCCTTCTTGGCCAGGCCCTTCAGGGCGTCGGTAAGCTGGTACTCGCCGTCCTTGTTGGGTTTGAGCGCTTCCAGGTGCTCGAAGATGTCCGGGAAGAGCACGTAACGGCCGACGATGGCCAGCTTGGACGGGGCCTCGCTGGGCTTGGGCTTTTCCACCAGGTCGCGCACGCGGTACAGGCCGGAGGAGAACTCCTCGGCCTCGATGATGCCGTAGCTGGAGACCTTGTCGGCTGGCACTTCCATGACGCCGACCACAGGCATGTGCTCGGACTGAGCCACGTTGATGAGCTGCTTGATGCCCGGTTCCATGCTGAACATAAGGTCATCGCCCACCATGACGGCGAAGGGTTCGTTCTTGACGACTTCCTTGGCGCAGAGCACGGCGTGGCCAAGGCCCAACTGTTTCTTCTGGCGCACGGTGATGATGTTGGCCATTTCGGCGGTCTGGCGCACGGTGTTCAACAGCTCTGTCTTGCCTGAGGACTCCAGGAGAGTTTCCAATGCCAGATTATAGTCGAAGTGGTCTTCGATGATGGTCTTGTTGCGGTTGGTGATGAACACCACATCCTTGAGCCCGGCCGCCTGGGCCTCCTCGACGATGTACTGCACCACCGGTTTCTTGAAGATGGGGAGCATCTCCTTGGGAACGTTCTTGGTGGCCGGAAGCGAACGTGTGCCCCAACCGGCAACAGGAACGACGACTTTCGTGATCTCCATGACCCTTCTCCTTGACGGCGAGGCGCAACCAAAGCGCAGCACTCGCAAACTGGCGCTTAAAAAGCGAAATTGCTGAATTCTCCGACAATTTGGAACCGGGCGTGCCCTTTATCCAACGGTTAAGTTTAGGAGAATCGCCTGAAATGTCCAGAGAAAACGGCGGCCACCCGAGAGTGTGTGGCAAACGTCACCTTCTGCGAACCGGAATGCCCGCAAACTGATCCAACGCCAAGACCAGCCGCGGGTTTCAGCCCGCGTTCCCTGGTCAGAGCGCCGCCCTGTGTCCTCTCATCCTGCACTATCGCGTCTGGGGCATTGATCCGGGACCGCTCGGAGACATGCTCCTGTATGTCGCCCTTGGGCTCACCATCGGTTCTGCCGACAGGCTCACGCGAGCATCTCGAGCGACTGTCTGCCAGGCGCCACTGACTTTAGCGCAGGTGCTCCTTGAGCGTCCCGGCCAACGAGTCGGCCAGGGATTTCACCTGACCAGAGTCGCATCCTTCCACCATGATGCGGGCCACGGACTCCGTGCCCGAATAGCGTAGAAGCACCCGTCCCTTGCCGCAGAGGGAGGCTTCGGCGTCCTTGACGGCCTCCATGACCTTCGGGGCCTGCTCGAAGGGAATCTTGCGCTCCACATGCACGTTCACGAGCACCTGCGGATACGGCTCCAGGAGGTGAGCCAGTTCGGAAAGCGGCTTGTCGCGCTCCAGCATGATGCGGATGAGTTGCAGCGCGGCCAGGGTTCCGTCTCCGGTGGTCGCGTGATTCTTGAAGATGATGTGCCCGGACTGCTCGCCGCCCAGCACCGCGCCTTCGCGCTGCATGGCTTCGAACACGTAGCGGTCGCCGACGTTGGTGCGCAGGAGCCGTCCGCCGCGGTCGTTCATGAACACTTCCAGGGCCATGTTGCTCATCACCGTGGACACCAGGAGGTTGCCCGGCAGCCTGTCCTGCTCAAGGAGGTCCAGGGCGCAGATGGCCATGATCTGGTCGCCGTCCAGCACGTTCCCCTTCTCGTCCACCACGATCACCCGGTCCGCGTCGCCGTCCAGGGCGATGCCGATGTCGGCCCCGGTCTCGCGCACCATCTGGGCGGTGACGTTGGGATAGAGCGAACCGACCTTGCGGTTGATGTTCTTGCCGTCCGGGTCCACGCCGAGCTTGATGACCGTGGCCCCGAGCTCCTCGAAGATGAGCGGCGATACGCGGTAGGCCGCGCCATTGGCGCAGTCCAGGACGATCTTCAGGCCGTCGAACTTAAGTTCCGACGGGATGGTGGACTTCAAGTACACGTTGTAGCGGCCCGGGCTGTCCTGGATCTTGAAGGCGCGGCCCACTTCCTCGGGCGCGGGGTACTCCCAGTCGCAACAGTCGGCCATGACCCTCTGGGCGATGCGGTCCTCGGCCTCGTCGGGCAGCTTGAACCCGTGGCGGTCGAAGAACTTGATGCCGTTGTCCATGTAGGGATTGTGCGATGCGGAAATAACCACGCCCACATCGGCTCGCATGGACCGCGTGAGGAATGCGATGGCCGGGGTGGGAAGCGGCCCGACCATGAACACGTCCATGCCGGAGGCGCAAAAACCCGAGGACAGGGCGTACTCGAAAATATAGCCGGAAAGGCGCGTATCCTTGCCGATGACCACCTTGTGGCGGCCCTTGCCATTGCGAAAATGCGCTCCCGCTGCGAGCCCGAGACGAAGGGCCACTTCCGGAGTCATGGGGTGGATATTCACTTGGCCGCGCAATCCGTCGGTTCCGAAAAGGCGTTTCTTCATCTCGTCTCCTGTCATTTGATCAGTACGGCGACTCTTTCGGGTCGCGCCTGAATAAGCTCGCAACCCTGCGGCAGGGTCACGCGGTAGGTCATGTCATGGCGACCGGGAGCCGCCTTGGGGTCGATTTCCACAAATGCATCCACCAGCCCGCGCCAGGCGCCTTCGCGCAAAAGCGCCATCGGAGCCTTGAAGCGCAGCATTACCACTTCCGGCGAAACGCTCACTCCCGCCCTTTCAGGCGATACCACGCGCACGGGCACGTCCACGGCCACCTCGCGGGTGTTCAATTGATAGCTGACCTGGGCCTTGACCATGCGGGGAGACGCTTCCACCTGGTCGGGCGACACCACGTTCGCCAGGACCTCGAACTGGCCCGAATTGTCGTCGGGCAGTCCCAGGGCCTGGATCGCCACGTGCGTCATCTCCCTCACCAGGGATTCCGGCCCGGAAACCGTGACCTGAGCCGGGTCCAGATGTCCGCTGAGCTTATAGTCGCGGCTGAGGCCATCGCGAAATACCATGCGCACAGGCACGGTTTTGGACATGCGCTTCTCGACCGCCAGTTCAAGCTTGGACGGGCGGATCTCGGCCACCTCGAACAGCTTGGACAGCGGGATGGCGTCCGGCTCGATCACGATGGTGTTCAGGCCCGGAACCAGCTTGCGCGCATCCAGCGTGTAGACCAGCGCCCCCGGATCTATCTTTCTGACCAGCCCCTTCGGGCCATGCACCAGAACATCCAGGTAGTCACGCGGCGCTCCGCGCAACACCAGACCTTCGGCCAGTCCGGCTGTCTCGATCTTCACCTGGACCCAGGTGTCCACCCGTTCGCGTCCTATGACCAGATACCAGGAAAGAAGCGCAAGCAAAAGGGCCAGCGCCCGATAATGCCACTGCGAGTTCATGAGCGTCCCAGCCATTTGGTCCGCAACAGGGTCAAGAGTGCGGCATCATCCAATGGTTCAGAGAGTTTGCCTGCCGAGGCGGCCCGAATTTCGCCCCGTTCCTCCGAGACGACGAGAGCCAGTGCGTCTGTTTCCTCGGTGACCCCCACGGCTGCGCGGTGTCGGGTGCCGAAGGAGGCGGGCAAGGACTGGTATGTGGCCAGCGGCAGGATGCAAGCCACCGCCACCACTTGATCTCCCCGCACTATCAGTGCGCCGTCGTGCAGGGGGCTGTCGCGGTTGAAGATCGTCAGCAGAATGTCAGCGGTCATTTTGGTGGAGAGTTCCACGCCGCGCGCGGTCAGGTCGCCCAGCAGGATGCCGCGCTCCAGCACGATAAGCGCGCCGATGCGGGAGTTGGCCAGCATCTGGAGAGAATCCGCGAGGGTCTGGGCTGCCCCGGCGTCGCGGCTTCGAACCCGGCTGCCGAACCAGCGCAGGCCAACCTGCGAGAGCGCCTTGCGGATGTCTGCCTGAAAGAGAATGACCATCACCAGAAAGAACGAACCCAGAAAGTTGGCCAGAAGCCAATGCAACGTGAAAAGGCCGAACTCGCCCGAGAGATAATAGGCCACCAGCAGGACCAGGATGCCGTTTATGACCGAGACCGCGCGCGTTCCCTGCACCAGGAGGATCACCCGGTAGAACAGTACGGCCACGAGGGTGATGTCCAGAAGTTCGCGCCAGCTGAGCGGCAGATATGCGGGCAGGTTGTCCAGGAATGTCCGGAACCAGTCCATCAGCACGTTGTCCCCCGAAGTATTGTCTGCATATCACTCATGCGGGGCGCACGACCTGAATTCAGCACAGGGCCTCCGCCAGGATCAGAGCCTCAACTGCCTGCGCCACCTGGTGCACACGGTGAATCCGCGCTCCGTGTGCCTGGCTCAGAGCTGTGGCTATCTGAGTGGCCGGCCCGCGCGCGCCGACGTCCCGGCCGGTGAGCACGCCCAGGAAGGATTTGTTGGATAGTCCCATGAGGACCGGTCTCCCGAGTGTGGAAAAAGTGTCAAGCTTACGTATAAGCTGAAGATTGTGTTCAATGTTCTTGCCGAATCCGATGCCCGGGTCCAGAACGACGCGGTCTTCCGGCAAACCTGCCTTGACCAGTCCTGCGAGGGTCTTCTCAAAGAAATGCAGCACCTCGGCCACGACGTCTCCGTAACGTGGCTCCACCTGCATGGTCTTGGGCGTACCCTGGGAGTGCATGAGCACATACCCGGGCTTGTGCTGGACAAGCACGTCCAGAAGCTGCGGTTCGAAGCGACAGGCGGAGACGTCGTTGACGATGAGCGCTCCAGCTTCCAACGCCCTGGACGCAATCTCTGCCTTGTAGGTGTCCACCGAGACAACAGCGGCAGGACACATGCCCAGGATTGCCTCTACGACCGGCAGCACGCGGCGGAGTTCTTCGGCTTCGGAGACCGGATCGGAAAACGGCCGGGTGGATTCCCCCCCGACGTCCACGATAGCCGCGCCTTCGTCCAATTGGCGCCGGGCGTGGCTTAGCGCCTGTGCCGGATCGAAGGAAAGGCCGCCGTCAGAGAAGGAATCCGGAGTGACGTTGACGATGCCCATCACAAAAAAGGGGGCGGGTCCCAAGACCCTCCCCCCTTTTACGGTCCATGCGACCCCGTTGGCGGGGCTGTTATCGTCTCGTCCGAGGCTTGCGCTTGGTTTGGTCATGTACGCAGTGGCCAAAGACCTGAGTTGCTGGTGATTCCGGACACAGAGGCCGTGTGTTGGCCCGGTTGCGCCTGCATGCCGTACCTGGCCTTAAGCCGCTCAGGAGGATTTGGGACCTTCAGCGGGTTTATCGCCCGCGGCCTCGCCTTCCTCAGCCTTGCCGTTCTCCTTGGGAGACCCGGAAGCTGCGGGAGCATCGCCGGAAGCCTGGGCCGCATCTGAAGCGCCAGACTCGGGCTTGGGCGCTTCGGCCGCGGCCTCCACATCCTTGGGCACGTCCGCCTGGATTTCCACCGGGGGCAGTTCGTCGCCCTTGAGCAGCAGATCGATGTCCGCGCCGCTGATGGTCTCGCGCTCCAGCAGGGCTTTGGCGATGGCGTGGAGCTGCTCCAGGTTGTCGGTGAGCAGCTGCTTGGCGCGGGCGTGGCAGCCTTCCACGATGGCGCGCACTTCCATGTCGATCTGGCGAGAGGTGTCCTCGCTGAAGTTCTTGTGGGCCACCATGTCGCGGCCCAGGAAGATCTCCTCGTCTTTTTCGCCGTAGGACAGCGGGCCGAGCTTTTCGCTCATGCCCCATTTGCAGACCATCTTGCGGGCCATGCTGGTGGCGCGCTCGATGTCGTTGCCAGCGCCCGTGGTCAGCTGGTCGAGCACCAGTTCTTCGGCCACGCGTCCGCCCATGAGCATGACGATGGAATCGGTGAGGAACACCTTGGAGTAGGTATGGCGGTCGTCCTCGGGCAGCTGCATGGTCACGCCCAGGGCGCGGCCGCGCGGGATGATGGACACCTTGTGCACGGGGTCGGAGCCCTTGATGAGCTTGGCCACCAGGGCGTGCCCGGCTTCGTGGTAGGCGGTGGTGCGCTTTTCCTCGTCCGAGAGGATGAGGCTGCGGCGCTCCTTGCCCATGAGGACCTTGTCCTTGGCCATTTCGAAGTCGGCCATCACGAGACGGTCGCGGTTCAGCTTGGCGGCGGACAGGGCGGCCTCGTTCACCAGGTTTTCCAGGTCCGCGCCGGAGAAGCCGGGCGTGCCCTTGGCCAGGACGTCGAGATTGACCGAGCCGTCGATGGGGGTGCGGCGGGTGTGCACTTCCAGGATGCGCTTGCGGCCGCGCACGTCCGGCGCGGGCACAACGACCTGGCGGTCGAAGCGGCCGGGACGCAGGAGCGCCGGGTCCAGCACGTCGGGGCGGTTTGTGGCCGCGATGAGGATGACGCCCTCGTTGGATTCGAAGCCGTCCATCTCCACCAGGAGCTGGTTCAGGGTCTGCTCGCGCTCGTCGTGGCCGCCGCCCAGGCCAGCGCCGCGCTGACGGCCCACGGCGTCTATTTCGTCGATGAAGATCAGGCAGGGAGCGTTCTTCTTGCCCTGGGTGAACAGGTCGCGCACGCGGGCAGCGCCCACGCCCACGAACATCTCCACGAAGTCGGAACCGGAGATGGAGAAGAAGGGCACGCCCGCCTCGCCGGCCACGGCCCGCGCCAGCAGGGTCTTGCCGGTGCCGGGCGAGCCGACGAGCAGCACGCCCTTGGGGATGCGCCCGCCCAGACGGGTGAATTTCTTGGGGTCGGACAGGAACTGAACGATCTCGGCCAGTTCCTCCTTGGCTTCGTCAACACCGGCCACGTCCTGGAAGGTGACGCGCTGGCTGTCCTGGTTGATGAGGCGCGCGCGGGAGCGGCCGAAGCTCATGGCCTTGCCGCCGCCGCCCTGCATCTGGCGCATGAAGAAGATCCACACGCCGATGAGCAGCAGCATGGGGAACCAGGAGACCAGGACGGAAACGTACCAGGGGGATTCCTCCTCCGGTTCGGCGCGCACCTGGACCTTGTTGTCGATGAGCGTCTTGACCAGGGTGGGGTCCGAGGGCGCATAGGTGGAGAAGCGCTCCTTCTCCGTGGTGAAACCGTCGATGCGGTGTCCCTGAATGCGAACGGACTCAAGCTGGCCCGAGGTGGCCTTCTTGAGGAACTCGGAATAAGGGAGCTTGGAAGACTGGACAGGCTGTTGGTTCAACAGGTTGAACAGGACAATCATCACGATGCAGATGACCGCCCAAATGCCCAAATTCTTGGTGAAATTATTCAAGTCGATTCCTCCGTGGGGGTTTCCCCCAGCGGTCTAAGTAACACTTCCAAACCGGGCTGTCCATTCGCCGCAGTTGAATTCATGAGCTGTTAAGGTTACAAGCCCCCTTCACCCGGCCGGAAGCGTATCGTCACCGGTGTGGCGCACGGTCTTCAAAACCGTTGGGCGGCTCATACCCGCCGGTAGGTTCGACTCCTATACGCTTCCGCCATCACAGCCCCGCAAGCCAGCCCTCAAGCGCCCCGATCTGCTCCTTCACCCGTTCGGGCGACGTGCCGCCGGACGTATTGCGCCGCCGCATGGCCGCCTCATAGGTCAGCACCTCGGCCACGTCCGGGCCGATCTGGGCGCAAAGCCCCTGCAACTCAGCCAGGCTCAGGTCCTCGAGCCCCCTGCCCGACTTCTCCGCCAGGGCCACCGCCGAACCGGCCACGTGGTGCGCCTCCCGGAACGGAACGCCCTTGGCGGCAAGATAATCCGCCAGCTCCGTGGCGTTCAAGAAGCCCAGCTTCAACGCCTGGCGCATGCGCTCCGGCCTGAAGCCCATCACCTTCATCATCTCGGCCATGATGGCCAACGAGTCGCTGACCGTCCGGTCGGCGTCGAAGAACGGCTCCTTGTCCTCCTGCATGTCCCGGTTGTAGGCCAGGGGCAGGCCCTTCATGATGGTCATCAGCGCGAAAAGCGCCCCGTACACCCTGCCCGTCTTGCCGCGCATGAGCTCGGCCACGTCCGGATTCTTCTTCTGGGGCATGATGGAACTGCCCGTGGCGTAGGCGTCGGGCAGGGCCACGTAGCCGAAATTGGGGTTGGCCCAGATGATCAGCTCCTCGCACAGGCGCGACAGGTGCATCATCACCGTGGTGCCCACGAACAACGCCTCCAGGGCGAAATCCCGGTCGGACACGGCATCCAGGCTGTTGCCGAAGGTGCCGAAAAGGCCCAGTTCGTCGGCCACGGCCTTGGGGTCCAGGGGAAATGTCGTCCCGGCCAGGGCCGCAGCGCCCAGGGGCGACACCGCCGAGCGTTTCAGCGCGTCCCGGCAGCGCTCGTGGTCGCGCTTGAACATCCAGGCATAGGCCAGCAGGTGATGCCCCAGGCTCACGGGCTGGGCGGGCTGCATGTGGGTGTAGCCCGGCAGGATGGTCTCCACGTGCTCTTCAGCGCGGTCGGACAGCACCTTCACCAGCTCGGCCAGCAGTTCGCTCCAGACTTCGAGCCGTGCGCTCACGAACAGGCGGAAATCAAGGCAGACCTGATCGTTGCGGGAACGCCCGGTGTGCAGCTTGCGCCCGGCGTCGCCGATCATCTGGGTCAGGCGCGCCTCGATGTTCATGTGCACGTCTTCCAGCTCGTCCTTCCAGACGAACCGGCCTTCGTGGATGTCGTTCAGGATGATGTCCAGGCCACCGACGATCTTTTGGGCCTCGTCCTGGCTGATGACGCCCTGCCTGGCAAGCATCCGGGCGTGGGCCTTGGAACCGGCGATATCCTGGGCGTAGAGGGCCTGGTCGAAACGGACCGAGCCGGTATAGCGTTCGACTATCTTGGAAGTGGGCTCGGTGAAGCGACCGCCCCAGGGTTTGTCAGACATGGTATTTGAGCCTCCGGCTTGATGGCGACGTGGGTAGTTGGAAGAGAGCCTCCGGCGTCCAGAGAGGGCGCTGCTCTCTCTGGACTCTCCCGCCAAAGGAACTTCGTTCCTTTGGAATCCTATGTAGCTTCGCGTCGAGAGTCGCCAATCCGGCGCTCCAGCAAAACCAGCGAGAATCATCAATTCAATTGTCGATAAGAAGGAAATGCTTATCAACAGCCCGACAGTAGCGGGCCGCCACAGAAGTATCAAGGGCCGCAGGCTTAAAGATATTTAATGATATCTTCCACCTGCGGCCCTGATCAGATCACATGGCAAGTCCCCCCTACTGAGGGTCCAGGGGGATCATCCCCCTGGCGGGTCCAGGGCAGAGCCCTGGCAGGGTCCGGGACAGCGTCCCAGCGGGTCTGGGGCAGCGCCCCAACTTACATCTTCTTGTAGCCGCGCAGGCGCAGTCCCTGAAGCCTGATGAACCCGGTGGCATCGGACTGGTCGTACACCGAGTCCTCCTCGAAGGTCACAAGTTCGGTGTTGTACAGGCTGTTGGGGGATTTGCGCCCCACGGGGGTGGCCTGGCCCTTGAAGAGCTTCACGCGAACAACGCCGCTGATGCGCTCCTGGCTCTTGTCCACCAGGGCCTGGATGGCCTCGCGCTCGGGGGCGAACCAGAAGCCGTAGTAGACCATCTCGGCGTAGCGCGGGATGAGCGAATCGCGCAGGTGCATGACTTCGCGGTCCATGGTGATGCCTTCCAGGTCGCGGTGGGCGGCGTGGATGATGGTGCAGCCGGGGGTCTCGTAGACGCCGCGCGACTTCATGCCCACGAAGCGGTTCTCCACCATGTCCAGGCGTCCCACGCCGTGCTTGCCGCCAAGCCGGTTGAGGGCGCGGATCATGGCTGCGGGAGAGAGCTTCTCGCCGTTCAGGGCAACGGGGTTGCCCTGCTCGAACTCCAGCTCGATGTATTCCGCCTCGTTGGGGGCGTCCTCGGGGCGGCAGCACAACAGGTAGCTGTGCGGGCCGGGCTCGTTCCAGGGTTCTTCCAGCTCGCCGCCCTCGAAGGAGAGGTGCATGAGGTTGCGGTCGCAACTGTAGGGCTTCTCCTTGGTGACGGGCACGGGGATGCCGTTGTCCCTGGCGAAGGCCATCAGGTCGGCGCGGCCCTTGAAGTCCCATTCGCGCCAGGGGGCGATGGTCTTGAGCTGCGGGGCCAGGGCCATGGCGGTCAGCTCGAAGCGCACCTGGTCGTTGCCCTTGCCGGTGGCGCCGTGGGACACGGCCTGCGCGTCTTCCTTGAGGGCGATCTCCACCATGCGTTTGGCGATGAGCGGGCGCGCGATGGAGGTGCCCAGCAGGTAGCGGCCCTCGTACACGGCTCCGGCGCGCAGCACGGGGAAGACGAAGTCGCGGGCGAACTCCTCGCGCAGGTCGTCGATGTAGGCCTTGGTGGCCCCGGTGTTCAGGGCTTTTTCCTCGAGGCCGTCCAGTTCCTCTTCCTGGCCCAGGTCGGCGGTCATGGTGATGACCTCGCACTGGTAGGTCTTCTTGATCCACTTGAGGATGACCGACGTGTCCAGGCCGCCGGAATAGGCCAGGACGACTTTCTTGATGCTGCTCATCGTTTAAATCTCCGCGAGGGTGTAGGGGGCGGCGTCGTACTGCTTGGTGTAGACCCACTCCAGGATGGCTTTCTGAATGTGCAGGCGGTTTTCGGCCTGATCCCAGACGATGGAGGCGTCGGACTCGAAGACCTCGGTGGTGACTTCCTCGCCCTGGTGCGCGGGCAGGCAGTGCATGAACTTCGCGCCGGGTGCGGCCAGGGACATGGCCTTGGCGTCGATCTGGTAGCCCGCGAAGACCTTCAGGCGCTCGGTGGCCTCGCCTTCCTGGCCCATGGAGGCGAACACGTCGGTGTTGACGAAATGCGCGCCGGTGACGGCCTGCACCGGGTCCTCGGTGAGGGTGATCTTCGCGCCCATGGCCAGGGCGGCGTCCAGGATGTCCCTGCGGGGCTGGTAGCCCTTGGGGCAGGCCAGCACAAGCTCAAAGGGGAAATACGTGGCCGAATTGATCCAGGATTGGGCCATGTTGTTGCCGTCGCCAACCCAGGCCACCTTGGTCTTCTCCAGGTCTGCGCCGCGCTCGACCATGGTCATCACGTCGCCCATCACCTGGCAGGGATGGAAGTCGTCGGACAGGGCGTTGACGATGGGGATGGTGGATTTTGCCATCATGCGGGTGAGCTTGGAGTGCTCGAAGGTGCGCATGACCAGACCGTCGACATAACGCGACAGAACCCGGATGGTGTCCTCCACCGGCTCGGAGCGGCCGAGTTGGGAATCGTTCTGGGTCATGTAGATGGTGGAGCCGCCCAGGTGGCGCACGGCCATCTCGAAGGAGACGCGGGTGCGGGTGGAGGCCTTCTCGAAGATGAGGGCCACGGTGCGGCCTTCGAGCAGGTCGGAGCGGAACTTGGTGCGCTTCATTTCGATGGCCCGGTACACCACGGCGTGGGCCTCGGCGCGGGTCATGTCATGAATTTCAAGGAATTTTTTGGGCATGCGGGCCTCCAAGTGATCTTACGGCGAAAAGAGGCAAATTAGCCGCTGCGTGGGAGGATGTAAAGAGGTGAGGCGATTTGACCCGCTAACGACGAAGAACACCCGGCCGACAGATGCGCCCCCTTGATTTCCAAAGCAACCATAGATTATACTGAGACATTTTCCGTTTGACTGAAGCAGCCAAACGCATAAAAGAGAAGGAACTCTGGCAAGGAGGTGGGCAATGCAAATTGATTTTCACCATGCCGTAACGTACATTCTGGCACGTTGGGCGGGATTTGACCAGCAGGAGGCGTTTATCATCGCCTACAGCGCCCAATATGTGGATGACTCCACGTATGTGGGCAGTGTCCGATTCAGGGACGGCGAAACATACATGCGCACGGCATCTGCCCATGAAATCATCGATGCAAGAAACGCGTCAGCCATTCAGGACACAAATACCTGGGTTCCATTTCACTTCCTGCCCGGAAATTGCGGGCGCAGACATGACGACCCGACCCCTCCCCCGCCCTTCCTGGAAAGGCTCGAATGCATTCAAAACAGCCTCATCGCCCAGGACATGCTCGCAGAATGCGCCAGCCTGAAACAGGAGCCCCACCACCTGCACCGGCTGGGGATAACCATGCATGTGTATGCCGACACATGGGCGCATCAACACTTCACCGGGCTTGATATCAAGCAAAACGACGCATCCAGCCTCGAAGTGACATCCCCCAAAGGATACAAAGATTTTCTGGACGAGTTGGCGACCATTTGCCCCACCAAGCTCGGCCACGCCCAAGTGAGTTGCTGTCCGGACTATCCGTTCATCGAATGGGAGTACCGCAATCACAGGGGGAAGAAGATCACGCGCAACAATACCGAATTGTTCCTGGACGCAGCGTCACACATGCTTGCATTCATGCGTGAATACCAGCAGGGCGGCGCTCTTCCCTCCGACCAAGGACTCGATGCCACGCAGCGCGATTATCTCAAAAGTGCATTCCTTTCGTTCAAAAGCAAAGATGCTGAAACAAGACACCAGTCATGGCTTGAGCGCATCCGCTCCGGAGATGTTCCCGGTTTGAACAGGTCAGGAGAAAACCTCTCATACGAGAAAAGAGGCACACGATCCTGGAAATACCTGGCACTCGGAGATGACGACGAAGGAAGGATCATAAACAACGCAGTACAATATACTCCCGCCTTCATGACATCCGACTGGAAACTCTTCCACGACGCACTGTTCTTTCACAGGGTGTTCGTGTTGAGGACACTCCTCCCCAGATACGGCATCTGCGCGGCCTAGCTGGCCAGCGCTTCAACCGCGGCGTCCGTCATCGCCTCCATCGCCTGGCCGTGGTCGTACCCGGCCAGGTGCAGGAGGCCGTGGGCCAGCAGCCGAACCAGATGCGCAGTCGGGTCCTGGCCGTAGAGCGCTGCTTCGCGCGAGAGGGTATCCACGGACAAGGCCAGTTCGCCCAGGTATTCCGGGCGCTCCGGGTCTTCGGCGGGAAAGGAAAGCACGTTGGTGGGGCCGGTCATTCCCAGAAATTCCTGGTTCAGGCGTGCTATCTCCACATCGTCCACAAAGCGGACCTCAAGGGTGGCTCCTTGCAGCCCAAGCACGGACAAAAGCCGCCTGAGCAGCGGCTTCACCTCGTTTTTCGAGAGTGGAAGGGCGGGGTTCAAGGCCGCGCCGGGTTCGATCCAGAGGGAATCGCTCATGGCAAATGTCCATGCCTCGTCTGTTGATACGGGTGAACGGGGGAAAGAGACGGATCTTCCGAGTTCGGGGAGGTGCATCAGGCAGGTGAAAGCAACCCGGCACGTCCCCCGATCAATGGAAGTTCCTGGGCAGGGCCCTGCCTTGTCACTTGTTGCCGCGGGGACACGATCAGCACCAGACCCGCCTGCCGCACAAAACGCGAAGTCCGCAGATATCATCCTGACACCGCCACAGCGGAGCCTGCAGCACTATGCCGCACAGGACCGGAATCCCGCTGCCAGCTCATCCGTGGCCGCATACGGGATGACGACCATTGCGCTCATACCTGCCGGGCTGCAGCGATGCCTATGAGGATCTCTGTCGAAGCCCCGCCTCTAGGCAGCCTTCTCCGGCAGCGTCCCCTTTGGTAAAGCCGCCTTCTCGGGAAGCGCGATCTTGTCGGCGCCGTCTTTCGACTTGTCCTTGCTACGCTCCATGTTCGGATACTCGATCCGGTGGTGGAAAATGCCGGTGAGAATCCGGTGGAAGGTGTCGGAGGCCTGGGTCAGGTCCTTGAGCGTCAGTTCGGAGCCGTCCAGTTCGCCTTCATTATAGAGTTTGCGCACGATGGACTGGATGTGCCCCTTGATGCGGCTGGGCGTCGGGTCCACCAGGGTGCGGCTGGAGGCCTCGATGGCGTCGGCCAGCATGATGATCCCGGCTTCCTTGGACTGGGGCTTTGGGCCGGGATAGCGGAACTCGTCCTCGCGCACGGGTTCCTCGCCCTTGGCCTCGGCCTGCTCCTGGGCCTTGTGGTAGAAGTAGGTGATGAGCGTCATGCCATGATGCTGCCCGATGAGGGCGGCGATCTCATCGCCGAGCTTATGCTCCTTGGCCAGTTCCACCCCTTTCTTAACGTGGGAAATGAGGATGAGCGCGCTCATGGAGGGAGAGAGCTTGTTGTGCTTGTTCTCCTTCCCGAACTGGTTTTCGATGAAGTATTGAGGATTCTTGAGTTTTCCGATGTCGTGGTAAAGCGCGGCAACCTTGGCCAGCAGGGCGTTGGCTCCCACGGCTCGCGCAGCGGCCTCCACCATGTTGGCCACGATGATGGAGTGATGATAGGTGCCGGGCGCGTTGACCATGAGATCCTGCAAGAGCGGCTGCTCCAGGCTCATGAGTTCCATCAGCTTGAAACGCGAGGTGTAGCCGAAGACCATCTCCAGCACCGGGCTCAGGCCGAGCACAAGAAGAAGCGAAAACACGGAGTTGAATGCCGCGTGCACGCCGCCCGCCAGGGTCAGCTCCCCTGCTCCTTCCTGCACCAGTACCACGCCGAACCAGGACACGACGCACAGGGCGGAAAGCGGGAGAATGGAACGCAACACGTCCTGCCGGGTTTCGCAGTTCCTGATGATGGTGGCGTACACGAAACCGCCCAGCAGATAGTAGCTGAACAGGTGCACGTTGCCGCCCACCTCGTTGGTGACCAGATACGAAAGCAAAAGTACGGCGAAGGAACACAAGGCCTGAGGCAGGAACATGGCCAGCACGCCCGCCGCGCCTGCGATGGGCAGGCCGAAAGCAACCTGGCTGGACTTGAGGAACGCCGGGAGATGTGCGTCGGACACGCGGGCGAGTTCCACAAACTTGGCCAGCAGCACGAAGAAGGCCGTGACCAGGGCCAGGGCCAGCCAGTCCCGATGGCTGACCGCTTGAATGCCCGACTTCTTGCCCTGAGACAGGTGCAGCAGCACGAAGAACAGGCAGGCCAGCAGGAAGGTGCCGGGAATGGCGAAGGGTTTGAGCGAACTGGTGCGGTGGGTATAGAGGGTCTGGAGCTTGGTCTGCTGCTCGGCAGTGACCCGCTCGCCCTGGCGCACGACCATCTCGCCCTTGTAGATGTTGGAGTACACCGGCTCCATGGCCACCACGATCTCCTGCTTGCGCAGGCGGGTGGTCTCCTGGTTGAAAATCAGGTTGGGGCGCAGGAAAGGTCCGATCAGCGCGAAGACGGCCTTGCGCACGCGTATGTTCTTTTTCAGGTCGCGGCGCAGCAGCTGGTCCAGATCGTCCTTGAGCTTTTCCAGATCCATGGTGCCTGGAGCCTCCAAGTACAGAGTCTCCATGCCGGAGGGAAGCTCGCGCAGCAGGATGCCCTGCTTATAGGAGGCGAAGACGCCAGGATGCGCGGCCACGCCCTTGGCATAAACCTCTTTGAGCCAGGGCATAACCTGGAGGGCCATGAGGTCCAGAAACTCCTGGGAACGCCATATCTGGATGGTTTCCCGGCTGATTTCCGCATTCAGGTCCTCGGAGAGGGAAGCGCGGACCTTTTCGGGGTCATCGTCCGTGCGCTTGGCCTGCAGAAGAACCTCTGCGGCGTGCTTGCGAAGGTACTCGTACGATTCGGGGCTCAGATCGAAGACGGGAGGTTGATTTTCGCTCACCTGTTCGCGCTTTCGCAGGGTGGCCTCGCGGTCCTCGAAACGCAGGTTCTGGTCGGCGGTAACGTCCTGGGTGGCGATTTCGCCGGCCAGGAACACCTTCACCGGCGATTCGAACCGCACGGACGACAGGATGCTCGCGCCCAGAATGACGACCAGAAAAACGCCCAATCCCCACGGGAGCGGGCGTTCCAACGCGCAGTACATGCCCGGCTGACAGGGCATGGCCGGTTTCTGTGCGGTGTTATTTCTTTTCAGACGACTGAGAATGCCGCTCATAGGCTTGCACGATCCGGCCCACCAGGGGGTGGCGGATGACGTCCTCCTCGTTGAAATGCACGAAGCTCAGTCCTTCAACGCCGGACAGGATGGCGCGGGCCTCCGTGAGGCCCGAAGCCGCGCCGCGCGGCAGATCCACCTGGGTCACGTCGCCGGTCACAACCGCTTTGGACCCGAAGCCGAGCCGCGTCAAGAACATCTTCATCTGTTCAGGGGTTGTGTTCTGGGCTTCGTCCAGAATGATGAAGGAGTCGTTCAGGGTGCGCCCGCGCATGAAGGCCAGGGGAGCCACCTCGATGACGCCCTCGGCCAGCATCTCCGTAACGCGCTGATAGTCCAGCATGTCATGCAGGGCGTCGTACAAGGGGCGCAGATACGGGTTGACCTTTTCCATAAGGTCTCCGGGAAGAAAGCCAAGCTTTTCACCTGCTTCCACGGCAGGACGGGTCAGCACCAGGCGCTTGACCCTACGGGCCAGCAGATCGGCCACGGCCATGGCCACGGCAAGATACGTCTTGCCCGTACCGGCGGGTCCGATGCCGAAGACCATGTCGCCGGAGCGGATGGCTCCCATGTATTCGCGCTGGGTGAAGGTGCGGGGCGAAATGGTCTTCTTGGGGGATACGACGAAAGATTGCTCCTCAAAGAATTTCCCGAGTTTCGCTCCGGGCGTCTTGCCCAGATGGGCCAGCACCGGTTCGATGTCGCGCGGATAGACCGGCACGCCGCGCTTGAGCATGCCGTAGAGCTTGATCATGGCCTCCGCCACCTGGTCGAGCACTTCCTGCGAGTCGCCGCGAAGGGTCAGCACCGAGCCGCGCGAGTCGGCCCGGATGCCGGTCTTCTCGCCAACGAAGGCCAGGTTGGCGTTGTGCGGCCCGAAGAGGTCCCGGGCCATGGATGCGTCGTCGAATTCCAGCTTTCGCTCAAGGCCGTTGTTTTTTGTCATGTATTTCCGCTAATTGAGTTTCACGTCCAGCCCAAGCACCCCGAGTACTGTTCCGTCGGCGGCCTCGATGGGGCGGCTGACGGTGATGCACGGCGCGTTGGACGCTGTGGACACGTAAACCTCTGATATATGAATATCTTTATTCTTCACTGCTCCGATAAACCAGGGGCGCGAACTCCAGCTTTTGCCAAATCCCTGCCCTTCCTGCTGGGGAAAACCGGCTTGAGGAATGTTGCTCACGACCTGACGCCCCGAGGCGTCGGTGATGTACGCCAGCTCCAAAAAAGAATTGTCGGCCATGGCTCGCCTGAGCCCGGCCTCCATTCTGGAGCGTTCCATGGACGTAAGCTCCGGCGAACAGGCCAGCTGCTCGATGACGTCCTGCACGACCCCTTGCCCCAGCAGAGTAAACACGCTGTTCAAGTTGGCAAGCGCCCCCACCTGTTCGAGCAAGGTATCAAGTCCATGCTCGCATCTGTTCATACCGTCAAGAGTTCCCGTGGAGATGTCGCGTACGCTGTTCACGGTGCGTCCGATCTGGGTGCTGGCCGCAGACTGCTGCTCGGCGGCGGTTGCTATGGAGCGCACCTGGTCGGAAGTGGCCTCCACGATGGACACGATCTCTCCCAGGGCCTCGCCCGACTGGCGGGCCTGTCCCGTGGCCCGTTCCACCTCGGCGGCCGCGTTCTCCATGCCCGAGGCGGCGTCGCGCGCTCCGGACTGGATGGCCTGGATAACCTGCCCCACCTCGCGGGTGGCTTCCATGGTCTTTTCGGCCAGTTTTCGCACCTCGTCGGCAACCACGGCGAAACCGCGCCCGGCGTCGCCCGCGCGGGCGGCCTCGATGGCGGCGTTGAGCGCCAGGAGGTTCGTCTGGTCGGCGATGTCGGAGATGACGGTCATGATGCGGCCAATGGATTCGGAGCGCACGCCCAGGTCCGAGACGACGTCCTTGAGCTCCATGGTGCGGGCGTGGGCCGCGGTGATGGACTTCAGAACCGCCTCGACCACACCGGCGCCATGCTCGGCGCGGTCGCGGGCCTTGGCGGCGAGCTGCGATGCACCCGAGGCGTTGCGGGCGGCTTCCATGACTGCCTGGTCGAGTTGCTCCACGGCGAAAGCGGTCTGGACCACCATGTCCGCCTGCCTGCGGGCAGCCTCGGCGGTGTGGTCCACTTCGGACGAGAGGGTCGAGGCCACGTTCTGGATCTCGCCCACCACCTTCCGGAGCGTGCCCGAAGCCCCGCCCATTCCCTGGCGGCGGGCGTTCTCGGCCCTCTGGCGGGACTGCGCCGCCTGGCCCATGGCCAACTGGCACTGCAGGGTGCTTTCCCGGGCCTGGGATTCGTGCTCCCTGGCCTGGGCGAAGAGCTCCTGCACCCGCGACAGGAGCGTGTTGATTTCTCCGGCTATGCGGCCGACCTCGTCAGCGCCGGACTCCGGGCAACGGCTGCCCAGGTCGCCGGTTCCGGCGCGCGTCAGGGCGTCCAGGATGCCCCGGACCCGGCCGGTGATGCCAAGCCCCAGGAAAGCGCCAAGGGCAACGGCAAAGGCCATGGCCCCGAGGCCGGACCACAAAAGAAGCTGGCGCGTATCCGCCAGAGGCCCGCTCGAGGCACCGGCCCCGGCGGCCGCGTCCAAGGCCTTGCCGATGCCGAGCCAGGCCGGAAGCCAGACGGCCAGAATGAGCGCTACGGATACAAGAGACAACACCTGCAATTTGAGTTTGAGGGACATACGACAATAAACCTCTAAAAACAGAGCAAGCAGGACGAATAGATTGATGAGCGGGTCATGAAAAGTCAAGAAGGAAGGCGCAGCCTGTCTTCCAGCTCAGGGTCCAGATCGACGAGAAGCGTCCTGGCGCTGTCCAGGCGGACCCGCCCCAGGGCGGCCCCCTTCATCTTGCGGACCTCGGACGCGGTTGCAACCAGCACGTTGGCTTTGGCGTCATTCGCCCTCCAACTGGAGAGTCCGGCCAGAATCGCAGCCTCGCGCAGGCTTCTCTCGGGCACGTCCTGGCCCGGATTGTCGCGTTTCAGGATGACGTGCGCGCCAGGGCCGCCCTCGGCGTGCAGCCAGTAGTCGAACGGGCTGGCCATCTCCGAGAGGAGCTTGTGGTTGGCGGCGCTGTTTTTGCCACGCAGGATGACGAAGCCGTCGGAGGAACGGAACCGGTGCAGGGCCACGGATTGGGCCTTGGCCCGCTTCCTGGAGGCGGCTTTTTCCGGTTCCACAGCCTGCGGCAGGACCTTGCGCGGAGGAACGCCGCCCTCCTCGGCCTCGCGGCGAAGCCGTTCCACGTGGACCTGCCCCCGCCTTCCCTTGGCGGCCTTGCGGAAGAAGCGCTCCATGTTCTCGAGCACAGTGAGCGACGGGTCCAGCGGCACGTTCACGGGGCCGTTCACGGGATGCTCCATGACCATCGGCCCGAGCTTGGCCCGTTTGTCCAGCCGGGAGAGGTTGGCGGCCAGGGTCTCGCCGTAAAGATGCTGCCCTTCCAGGTCCTTCAGGCGGCGCTGGTCCTGGTCCAGAAGAGCCAGGCGCTTCTTCACCCGGGCCCGGGCGCGCTGCGGCGGCTCCTCCGGCGGGACGAGGGCTGCGAAGAATGCCGTCTGCGCGTAGGCATGGGCGGCGTGGAGGGCCGTAGGAAAGCGTTGAGACTCCCGCCCGACAGGCCAAGGCAGCGGACCATCCTGCGACGATTCGGATTCGCTGAGGAAAAATCCTGAAGAACGCCCTGCCAGAAACGCTACCAGAAACGCATCTCTATCATGAAGCTCTTCCCGTTCAATGGCTTTCCGCAGACTCCGGGGACACGCCGGGTCTTCCAGCGCATCACTGGCGCAGCGCCAGCCGGGAGCGCTGCCGAAATCGTCGGGCAGGCTGTCGACTATGAGCGGGGATTCATCCATGCCCAGAAGCAGGAAACGCCCTTCGCCCGAAGTCAGCTCCAGGGCCAGGCGCTTGCGCCGCCAGTCGCTCAGTCCGCCCGCCACCCTTCGGCCGCGCAGGCGCTTGCGCAACCACATGGCCATGGCCGGAGGTTGAGCCGGGTTGACCGGCTTGACGGAGGAAAGCGACAGGACCCCTGAACGTGAATGGACATGAGCCAGAAGAAAGCGGCAATCAGAAGAAGATTCGCCGCCAAGCGATGCTGGAGGCGAAAAAACAAAGGTCCAGCAGCCGGGAGCCGGACTGAAGACCGTATCGAACCGAACGCCCGCCAGGACGCCTGCCAGCTCAGGCCCAAGAAACCTGAAAAATGCGGCGTCCATCCCTCCGGGCTACTCGCCCCGCAGGTCCTCATCGGCCTCTTGGCGGGCCTTGCACTTGATGCACAGGGTGGTGACGGGACGCGCCTTGAGCCGGGCCACGCTGATGTCCTCGTCGCACTCCTCGCAACGTCCGTACGTTCCGTCTTCGATGCGTTCCAGGGCTTCCTGGATCTTGCGTATGAGCTTGCGCTCGCGGTCGCGCAGCCGCAGGGTGAAGGCACGGTCGGACTCCGCTGTGGCGCGGTCCGCTGGGTCCGCGTACACCTCGACCGTGTCGGTCATGTCCTCGATGGTCTCCTCACCCTTCTTGAGGATATCCTGGAGGGAGTCGTTCAGATACTGCCGGAAGAAGTCCAAATCTTTCTGATCCATAAGAGAACCTCCAAAGGAGCGTAGGACTCAAGGTACGGCGAAGTGAGTTCCCTTAAAGGATTTGCTTTTGGACGTAAAGGGCATTGATGCTTGGTCATGACATCAACAGGAAACAATCACGAAGAATCCGGCATATAGGAGAAAAAACTTCCTGCCACCCACTCCTGGAAAACCAGTTTATTCCAGGTATGGCGGCCATCGACATCCTAGGACGCGTCCGGCCGGACAAAATACGAAAGATTCGCGGCAGGCTCCTCAAAGAACACTGGACAGAGCGCTTCCCAAGGCATATAAGCCCCTTCCGTTCACGAGGAAGGTCTTCTTCCGCCGTGACCGGAACCCTCGGCCTCTTGATGACGCCGGGGCGGCGCCGAGGCGTATGCCGGGACAGTGCGAGACAAGCAGATTTCAAAATTTTTTGACTGAATGCTTGACATCAGAGCCGGTTCCACATAGACACGCCTCTCGCCACGAGCGGGAGTAACTCAGTGGTAGAGTGCAACCTTGCCAAGGTTGAAGTCGCGGGTTCAAATCCCGTCTCCCGCTCCACTCCTCCTCCGGGGGGCTTTTTTTTCGACCGGGACAGGCCGTTGACAGTGGAGGCCACATCCACTAAAAATGACCTCCCTTTGCGCGGGGCGGCATAGCCAAGTGGTAAGGCAGAGGTCTGCAAAACCTCCATCCCCCGGTTCAAATCCGGGTGCCGCCTCCAAAGTTTCGCGGGAGTAACTCAGTGGTAGAGTGCAACCTTGCCAAGGTTGAAGTCGCGGGTTCAAATCCCGTCTCCCGCTCCACCAGACCAGCCAAGGCCGGACCCTCGCGGGTCCGGCCTTTTTCGTGCGTGCCGCCAGAGCTCGCCTCCATCCTACGCGACCATGCGCCGCACCTCCTTCCGAATCACACCCTGAGGAGCCCCGCATCATGAAAAGCGATCCGCGCATCCTGGAACTGGCCCTCGATCCGGCCGGACGCCTGGACGACATCATGGCCCTGGCCCAGGCCCGTTACCCCGTGCTCTTCGAAACCGTCGGCCTTGGCGGCATGGACATCGACCTGCTCCAGATCGAGGACCTGCCCGGCTACATCGACCGCCTCGTGGAGACAGCGCGCCCCGGCGAGAAGATCGTGCTGCCCTTTTGGGCCAAGCTCTGGCCAGCCTCCTTCCCTCTGGCCATGCTGGCCTCCAGACAGGACCCCGCTCCGGGCAAGAGCCTGCTGGAACTGGGAGCCGGCCTCGGGCTGTGCGGCCTGGCCGCCGCCAAGAAAGGCATCCACGCCCTCATCACCGACATCGAACCCGAGGCCCTTCTGTTCATCAGGGCCAGCATCCTGAAGAACGGCCTTGACGGCGTGGCCAGGACCGGGCTTCTGGACATGGGCGACGCCCGCCTGGACGAATCCTTCGACGTGATCGTCGCCTCAGAGGCCCTGTACCTGCCCCAGCTCCACGAGCCGCTGGCCGCCTTCCTGGCCGGCCATCTCAAACCCGGGCAGGACTCCCAGGTGCTCCTCTCCTGCGACCGCTGCCGGGAAGCGGCCCCGTTCTTTTCCCGTGTCCAACAGGACTTCCTCATCCAGCGCACCCAGTCCACCTGCCGCTCGGATTCCGGGGAGTCCCAAACCTGCGTGCTGTACCGCATGCGGAGCCGTATCAATGCGTAAGCTCGTCAGTACCCCCAAGGGATACACCTCCGACTCCGACAAACTCTGCTCCCCAGCTCAGACCGTTGAGCGCGTGAAAGGGCTCTTTGCCAACCACGGCGGCATCCTGGCGGAACTTCGCCGCACGGACACCGGCAGGCTGGGCATTCCGGTTTACCTCAGCATCTGCGGCCCCCAGGCACGCGGCGTCATGCCAACGCGCAAGCAGATGGGCAAGGGCGCGTCCCCGGCCCAGGCCGAGGCATCCGCCCTGATGGAACTGGCGGAACGGTTCAGCTACTTCAGCTTCTGGGCCAACCCTGACAACTTCACCAACGCCACATGGTCGCAGGCCCAAGCCCTCTGGCCGGGACAGGTCATGCCCGTATCCGAAATTCTCGCCTCCGTGGCCGACGATCTGGACGAGGGTCAGGCAGCCCGGCTCATGGACCTGCTGCCCTGGCGGTTCCATCCGGTCACACGCGTGGAGGACGGCCGGAAGGTCATGACTCCCCTGGACTGGTTCAAGAAGCTCAACGAGTTCAACGGATCGTCCGCAGGCAACTGCCTGGAGGAATCCATCCTGCAAGGCGCGTGCGAACTGGTGGAGCGCCACGTGAGCGCCGTGGTGGACCGCCAGGAGATGCATCTGCCCACCATCCGCACCCACTCCCTGGAGGACCCGGTCCTTCGGCATCTGGTGGATGCCTTCGAGCGCAACGGCGTAAAGCTCTGGCTCAAGGACTTCAGCCTGGACATGCCCGTCCCCACCGTGGGAGCGCTGGCCTACGACCCCTCCACCCTGGGCATGAAGAGCGAGATCGTCTTCACGGCAGGCACTGCTGCCTCGCCGGTGAAGGCGGCCATACGCGCTGTCACGGAGATCGCCCAGCTGGCCGGAGATTTCGAGACCGGCAGCAACTACGAGGCCTCGGGACTGCGCAAGTTCACCGACCTGGGCGAGATCAGCTGGGTGGTGGAAGGCCCGGACACCGACCTGGACCGCCTGCCCTGCCTGGAGCGCTCCGACATGCTCCATGAGATCGAAGAGTTCGCGGCGGGCCTGCGCGCCAAGGGCTTCACCCTGTACAGCGTGGAGACCACGCAGCCTGACCTTGGCGTGGCCGCCAACTACAACCTCGTGCCCGGCTTTCTCTTCCGGGAGCGCACCCCCCACGCCAGCCTGGGCATGTTCGTAGGCCGCATGCTGGCCGAAGACGCGCCAGAGGAGCTGGCCGTGCCGGGCCTCGCGGCCCTGGCCGAGATATGCTCCGGGAAGCCGTATCTGCCGCTGCACCAGGGTCTGCTGGCCATGCGCCAGGGAGAAATCGAACAGGCCATGCGCCTTTTCGAGAAGGCAGAGCAGATCCAGCCCGATCCCGAAGACGGCGCCCTGGCCACCTTCTACCGCGCCTTCGCCCTGACCCGCCAGGACAAGTGGGACAAGGCCGAGCCCCTGCTTGGCAAGGCCATCTCGCAGAGCCCCGAGGTGAAGGAGTACTACAACCTGCGCGGCGTGGCCCGCTTCAAGGCAGGCAACTACACCGACGCGGCGGGCGACTTCGAGGCGGCCCTGGCGCTCGATTCAGGTTCCGCCATGGACCTTGCCAACCTGGGCCTGTGCCACAAGTTTCTTGGGCACAAGGACGCCGCCGTGGAGTTCCTGAGCAAGGCCCTGGAGATGGACCCTTCCCTGGAGTTCGCGAGGGAGCATCTGAGCCATATCATACCGGACGACTCGGATAGCGAAATGATTTGACAACACTCGGAATTCGCCTTTAAGACGGCACGAATTCGGGTGGGGACCATGGTGGAACGTCAAAGCGCTTGCACAGCGCCTAAGCTTCGGGTAAAGAAGCTGAGTTCTTACCTGGTGAACCGAAACAGCGGAATGCTGTTTTACTGGTTTAGGAGCCCTCATGTGGGGGCAACGGCAACTCTGGGAACAGACTGATAGTTCAAGCAACGCCAAGGAGGATGGAGAATGGCCACTGTTGAATTCAAGGGCAAAGCCTTCGAGGTTGACGAGGACGGATTCCTGCAGCGCTTTGAAGACTGGACCCCTGACTGGGTCGAGTACGTGAAGGAGTCTGAGGGCATCAAGGAACTTTCCGACGAGCACAACAAGGTGATCGAGTTCCTGCAGGATTACTACAAGAAGAACGGCATCGCCCCCATGGTCCGCATCCTCTCGAAGGTCACCGGTTACAAGCTCAAGCACATCTATGAGCTGTTCCCCTCCGGACCTGGCAAGGGAGCCTGCAAAATGGCCGGCCTGCCCAAGCCCACCGGCTGCGTGTAGTCTCACACGGCTCACGATCTCTGCGGGGTTCCGAAAGGAACCCCGTTTTTTTTTTGGGGGGGTGGAGGGGGGGGTGTAGAGAGGCAAGGGGCGAGATGTTCGCGTGCCGCATGAGCAGTCCGCACGTGACCGGCATGCCCGGCGATCCGCCCCGTCTTTCGGGCGGAACGGCCAAGCCGCCAGGCGTTGCCCTGTTGCTGGTTTCAGATGACTTCGCTGCCCTCAGGCCTGAGGAATCGTTCCCCCATCACGAAGTGCGCACGTTCCTCATATTCAGGCCAGCGGCTACTTCTTCTTGGCAGGCTGGCTTGTCTTGCCCGACGGCAGGGCCTTGGCTCCCTTTGGAGTCCCTTCCTTGCCGCCGCCCTTCCCCTTGGACTTGCCCTTGGCGGCCTTCTCCTCCCCTTCCTTGAAAAGTTCGGCCCGTTTCTTCTCAAAGGTCAACGCAGTCTTGATGGAAGCGAGCGCCATGGCCACGATGCTTATGATGATCACGAGCCCTTTCTGAACCTGCCATTTTTGATTGGATACCATTTCCGCAAGCCAGCCCAGCCCTATCTTGTGGGCCAGGAATATGAAGCCGGGCACGGCGATCAGGGTCAGAGCCAGCCCGATCAGTTCAATCCACATGAAACTCTTGCCCAGAAGCAGCACGAACAGCGTGGCGTCCCGAACGATGCGCAGTGTGACCAGCCGCGCCTTGAGCAGATTGATGGCAGCGTCGATCTCGTCGAGGTAGTCCTGGGTTTTACGGAAATTCGCCGCCACCTGGAGGGACGAGGTGCGCATCCAGTTGAGCTTGGTGGCGCACGCATTGAAATCCTTGTTGAATTCGCGAAGCAGCTTGCCGAAGGGGAACCAGGCCGCCTCGTGGTGGATCTCCTTGAGTTCCTCGTGAAAATACTTGAGCTTGTTGTTCAACGCCGTGATGCTTTTTTCCACGGTCTGGTGCAGATCCTTCTGCAGCGCGTCATACTCCTTCACCACCCGATCGAAACAGACGAAGTTGTTTACCTTGGCGATCTCGGACAACACCTCTGCACGCTCCAACGCCTCCTTCAGGAAAGGGTGCTCGTCGCGAAACCAGCTTTTGAGGTAGTCCGGCTGTCCGGGGAGGTAGGCGGCTTTTTCGTCCCTGGCGGCCTGCGCCTCGCTCCAGGGCTTCCAGAGGGCGGAAAGAATGTGGATGCGGCCGCGTTCCAGTTCGGGGTCCAGCAGGACCTGGTTGAAGATGTTCGGATCGGAGCGGATGAGTTCGAAAAACTGGTGCAGGCCCTGGTCGGTGAAGCCCATCTTCACCATGCACACGCCCTGGCGGTACAGCGGAGCGTTCCAGCGAGGACATTCGGACTTGGCCTGCCTGTACAAACCCAACGCGCCCTGGAAATCCCCCTGAACCTCCATGGATCGTGCCTCGAGATAGGCCAGCCAGCCCCGTTGCAGCGGGGTGAAGGCGCTGCGTGCCGCTTCCTGCCAGAAATACGCCGATCTGCTCCAGTCGCCCGATTCCATGGCCATGAACCCCTGGATGGATCGAGGCTGGAAGCCCCGGCCGTGGGTGGTCAGTCCCTGGGCAATCTCCCGCTCGAAGCCCTCGACGTCGGATAGTTTGAGCATGTCCAGCGCTCCCCAGAGGTATTCGCCCTCGTCGGGAGCTGCCAGTACGGAGAATCCGGCGGGGAGGTCCTTGCCCTTGCTGCGCCAAATGCGCTGGATGCACCGTATCTGGCCGGGGTACGACAATTCTAACATGCCACGCACGATGAGGCCCGCTTCGTCGCCGGAGCCGAGCATGCGGGCCAGGGCCTGAACGTCTCCTCCCCCGAGTTCGCGGTTGAGGGCCAGACCGGCCTCGTCGAGCTTGCCCAGGTCCACGACGCCAAGCTGCGCCCAGATGTTCTCGTCCATGTCCGCCAGAGTCTTTGAGGGACAGTCCCTGGGAAGATGTCCGGCCAGACCACAGTAGAAACACGGCGGGTTCGTTCCGGCCACGAGGTTCGCCGGGAGCTTGAAAGGAATTTCCCCGGCGTTCTCTCCGGAGTCCTCGTCTGCGGCCAGGGAGATATGGCACCAGTCGTCGATCCCCAGATTCCCGGAAGAGTGGCGCACGTCGTTTATGCGGAAGCCCTTGCCCAGATACAGGGCGGACTTGAAACTCATATGCGGATAGTCCGGAGAGAGCTGCCGCCAGTCCAGGTTGACGCGTCTGGGCAGGTCCTTGTTGAAATGCTGCCCTTTTTTCATGACGCAGGCCATGACGCAGGGCCAGTACTTCTTCCCGCTTTCGCCGCTTTTGATGGCGGCCTCCGTCTTGAGGATTTCGCGGGTGACGTTGCGGAAAGCCCGGACGTTCTCCAGGCTGAAGATTATGAATCCCTCATGGGTGAGGTACTTGACGGCCAGCCGCTCCATCAGGGCCTGCATCTCCGAGAAGATCGCCCTCCACCCCTCGGCAGCGTTCTTGTCCAGCGGGTCACCCAGCGGCCGCAGCATGCAGTACCAGCCCAGGGGAGAGTCCTGGCCCATGGTGGTATCCACATTCAGGTGGCTGAAACCGGCGTGGGTCAGGCCGGAGACGTCCGCTGCGGGCTTGACGGCTATTCCCGGCAGAGCCCCGATCATTGTGTTGAAACTGGGGTGGACCAGAATTTCCAGGTCCTGCGAGGCAGCGACCTCCTGGCGCAGGAATTCCTCGGGGCAGGAGAAGGCCGTCTCGAACTTGTAGCCGATCAGGAGTGAGGCGGGGAACGCCTCGATGAACAAAGGGAGCCGGTTGACGCGCGCGTACCCGGCAAGCCGTCCCAGCGCCTTGAAGGCCTCGTCGCCGAAGAAGAACCACAGGGCCTGGTTTCCTTCCTGGGCCTGATGAAAACCGCCGAACTCGCTGAAAATCTGATTGAGCACGGGCGAGAGCTGGCCATCCCAGACCAACCAGACGCCCACGCCGGAAGTCACCAGCTTGGGCTGGGACACGGGGGTGATTTTCTCCGCAAGCTGGGACAGTCTGTACATGGAACTCCTCTCGCCGTGGCCGGAAACTTACGCGGGTGCGTTCTTCTTCCCTGCTGCCTCACATCGGACGTTTGGCTCCTGTCCATTAGGGTATTTCAGGGAAGTGGCCTTACCTAGCGTTTCCCGGTGCGCAGGGGAAGGCGTTCCCCGCGCTTCTGCCGGACGCGTCATGCCGCGAATGCAGGTCCGGCAAGCTGGGCGCATGCCGGAAAGATCTTGTCCCAGCGCGGCCTGCGTGGCACAACGCTCACAGGATTCAGCGTTTCAGCATGCCAAGGATTCAGCCATGCCCGCCCAGGAAACAGACGACGAGTGGTACAGACGCACCGCCGGTGAGACCCTCGAAGCACACGAATCGGCAGAAACAGGACTTACCGAGGAAGAGGCGGCTGCCCGCCTCGCCCGCTATGGACTGAACGAGCTTTCCGGCGGTGACGAAATCAATCGTCTGGCCATGCTGCTCCATCAATTCCAGGATCCCCTCATTTACATACTGCTTCTGGCCTCCGGTGTTGCCGCCGCTATCGGCCAGGTGAAGGATGCGGGCGTCATTCTGGCGGTGCTGCTCATCAACGCGGCCCTCGGGTTCACCCAGGAGATCAAGGCGGAAAAGAACATCCGGGCGTTGCGCCGGATGGTGGTGCCCCTGGCCAAGGTCCTGCGCGACGGCAACGAGACGGTGGAGGAATCCTCGCAACTGGTGCCCGGCGACGTGGTCAACCTGGCCTCGGGCGACAGGATTCCGGCGGACATGCGCCTTCTCCATGTGAACGGCCTCCTGGTGGAGGAAGCCATGCTCACAGGGGAATCACTGGCTGCGCAGAAGATCACGGAAGCAATCGAAGAGGCCAACATTCCCCCCGGCGATCAGCGCAACATGGCCTTCATGGGCTCCATCGTCATTTCCGGCAGAGGCCGCGGCGTGGTGACCGCCACTGGAAGCGCCACGCTGCTCGGACGAATCGCGGAGCAGGTCCAGGGGGTCTCATCCGCCAAGACGCCGCTTCAGTCTCGCATGGAGCAGTTCGCCCACCGCCTGGGGCTGTTCGCTCTGGCGTTCTGCCTGGTGCTCTTCGCAGCCGGGCTGTATCTGGGATTCGAGGTCGCAGACCTGTTCATGATAGCCATCGCCATGGCCGTAGCCATCATACCCGAGGGGTTGCCCGTTGTGGTGACCATCACCATGGCCATCGGCGTTCAGCACATGGCCAGGCGCAAAGCCATCATAAGGAAGCTCCCGGCCGTGGAAACCCTGGGGTCGGCCACGGTGATATGCTCCGATAAGACCGGCACGCTCACCAGGAACGAGATGACTGTTCGCCGCATCTTCGACGGCGAGAACGACCTGGAAGTGACCGGAGCGGGATACCTCCCCCGGGGACATGTGCTGCTGGACGGCAAAAACGTGGTCTTGAGCGACAATCCCACGCTTGAAACCATCCTGCGGGTGGGCCTTCTGTGCAACGAATCCAGGGTGGCCCTGGAAAACGGCGACTATCAGGTCAATGGAGACCCGACCGAAGGCGCGCTCATCGTGGCGGCCATGAAGGCCGGCCTGGACCCCGAGACGGAAGCGGCGGC
>JBKICU010000002.1:0-100912 GCA_046566965.1 Acidobacteriota bacterium | reverse complement strand
AGAGTACGCCGCCATGATCGCCGACCTGCGCCACGAACTGCACTCGCTGCGTATTCTCGGCAGCTATCCGGCAGGGCCGCACCTGGACGTGTCCGGGTCCGCCGTGGTGGAAAGGGGATAGTCATGAGCAACACAATCGACATAAAGGCCCCGGCTTCCAAGTCCGTGTCGCACCGCGCCTTCATATGCGCGGCCCTGGCCCAGGGCGAGTCCCTGGTCATCGACGCCCTGGACTCGGACGACCTGATCCGCACCCGCCGCTGCCTGTCGGCCTGCGGCGCGGTGTTCCGCCACACAGAACGCGGCTGGGAGATCACCGGTATCGGCGGCCAGCCCAAGGGCGGCGTGCAGCATCCCGCCGACTGCGACGTGGGCGAGTCCGGCACCACCTGCCGCCTGCTCACCGCCGTGCTGGCCGCAGGCCGGGGCCTCTTCCACATCCACGGCGAGGGCCGCATGCACGAGCGCCCCATCGGCCAGCTGACCGAAGCCCTGGAGCCGCTCGGCCCGGTCTTCGACTGGGATGAGAAGCCCGGCTACCCGCCCTTCGTCATCCGCACCGAAGGACTCTCCGGCGGCGACGCAATGATAAGCCTGGAGGAGTCCAGCCAGTACCTGTCCGGTATGCTGCTGGCCGCCCCCCTGGCCAAACGGCCCATGGTCGTCGGCATCGGCGGGGACAAGGTGGTGTCCTGGCCCTACGTGTCCTTGACGCTCATGGCCATGGCCGATTTCGGGGTGGAGGTACTGGTGGAGGCCCTGGAAGACGGCTTCTGGAAGAGCAAGGCCTTCACCGAAGTGACCGGCGTGGTCCCGGGCAAGCTGCGCTTCGCGGTGGAGCCCGCCACGTACCGCCCGCGCGCCTACACCGTGGAGGGGGACTGGTCCAACGCCTCCTACTTCCTGGCCGCCGGGGCCGTGGGGCAGCGGCCCGTGCTGGTGCGGGGGCTTCGGCGCGATTCGCTCCAGGGCGACAAGGCCATACTCGACATCCTGGAACGCATGGGGGCGCGCGTCACCTGGGACGACGCGGGCGTGACGGTCTCGCGCGCGGGCGAAAAGCTGCGCGGCGTGGAGCTGGACATGGGCGCCTGCCCGGATCTGGTGCCCACGGTGTGCGCCGTGGCCGCCCAGGCCGAGGGGACCACCACCATCCGCAACGTGGCGCACCTGCGCATCAAGGAGTCCGACAGGCTCCAGGCCTGCGCCGACGAGCTGCGCAAGATCGGCGCGAAGGTCGAGACGTTCGAGGACGGCCTGTCCGTGACTTCGGCTCCCATCGCGACGTCGGCCCCGGTGGAATTTCGCACCTACGGCGACCACCGCATGGCCATGAGCCTGTCGCTGCTGGAGCTTGCGGGAGTGGACGTGCGCCTGGACAAGCCCGGCTGCGTGGCCAAGAGCTTCCCCGGCTTCTGGGACCAGTGGGGGCTTACCCGTTGAGCCAGGCCCAAGGCATACGCACCATCTCGGTGGTGGGCGCTTCCGGCAAGATGGGGCGGCTGTTCGTGTCGCGCTGCCGCCGGGAGGGGCTGGCCTGCCACGAGCTGGACGCGCCTTTCGCCCTCGACGCTCTCGAGCGCGCCCTGCCCCGCTCGGACCTGGTGCTGCTGTGCGTACCGGCCCAGGTGGTGGGCGAGGTGCTGGCCCAGCTCGGCCCGCGCATCCCCAGGGGGTGCATCGTGGCGGACATCTGCTCGGTGAAGGTGCGCCCGCTGGAAGAGATGATGGCCCTGCATCCCGGCCCGGTCGTAGGCACGCATCCGCTGTTCGGCCCCAAGCCGCCTGAGGGCGAGGATCTGCGGGTGGCGGTCTGCCCCGGACGCGGGGACGAATCCTGCCGCCAGACCGAGGAGCTGCTCGCGCGCCTGGGATTCGCGCCCTTCCGGGCCACGGCGCACGAGCACGACCGGGCCATGGCCTACGTGCAGGGGCTCAACTTCGTGTCCACGGTGGCGTATCTGGCGGCCCAGGCCAACCACGACGAGTTTTCGCGCTTCCTGACGCCCTCGTTCACAAGGCGCCTGGACGCGGCAAAGAAGCTGATCCTCGAGGACGCGGACCTGTTCCGGCTGATCTACGAGGCCAACCCCTACAGCCTGGAGGCCGTGCGGTCCTACCGCAGCTACCTGAACGTGGCGGCGGGCGGCGACGTGGAGCTCCTGGTGGAGCGGGCCAAGGGCTGGTGGAAGGACGAAGCGGCCAAGCATTGCCCGCCCTCGCGCCCACCAGACAAGAGTAAATTATAAGGGATTCCATAAGGGCGGAGCCCTTTGGCCGCCGGAGGCTTTCCCCCCTTCAGCGGCATCCCGCAACGACCATAACCGCATGGCCCGGCAGGCTCGCCCTCTCCGGCCAGTACGAAACGCCGTCATGTAACAGCTCGGGACGCCATGTCCGTCGGGGGCCTCTCCCGCGACGCACCCGGCATCCCGCGAAACAGAACGCATACGAGACGAAAAGGGACGCGCCATGATCGAACTCTTGCAGGAAGCAAAGTGGCTGCCCGCCGACGTGCAGACGCCCATCAGCCTGTACCTGGGCCTGGTGGGCGACAGGCCGGGCATACTCTTCGAGTCCGCCGAGGTGGACGGACGCCTGGGCCGCTACTCGATCCTGGCCTGGGATTTCCGCCTGACCGCCAACTGCCAGGACGGCAAGCTCGCGCTCACCACGCGCGACGACCGCCTGAAGCCGCTTGAGGACCTGAACGGCCAGCCTTTCCTTTCGGGCGTGCGCGAGCTCATGGCCGCCGTCACGGTCACGCCGCCGGAAGGCTTCGCGGACCTGCCCGGCATCACCCGCGGCCTGTACGGCTACTTCGGCTACGGCGCTGCCGCGCTGTTCGAGCCCAAGATCGCCAAGGTCATCCCCGAGAAGGACGTGGAGTGCACCCTGTGCCTGCCCGGCCACGTGGTGCTGTTCGACCACCTGCGCCACCGCTGCTGCCTGCTCTCGCTTGGCGGCGGCATGCGGCCCAAGCTGGACGCCTCGGCGGTGCTTCGGCCCACGGAGAAGCCCGAGATGGGCGGCGTCTTGCACCATCCCGGCGAGAAGGCCTTCCTGGAAGGCGTGCGCAAGGCCAAGGATCTGATCCATCAGGGCGAGTGCATCCAGGTGGTGCTCTCCAACCGCTTCCAGGCTCCGTTCAACGGCGACCCCTTCTCCGTGTACCGCCGTCTGCGTCAGGTGAACCCCTCGCCCTACATGTTCTTCGTGCGCCTGCCGCGCGTCACCCTGGTGGGCTCCTCGCCGGAGTTTCTGGTGCGCTGCGTGAACGGCACGCTCACCACCGCGCCCATCGCCGGAACCCGCCCGCGCGGCAAGGACGAGGCCCAGGACGACTTCTACGCCCAGGACCTTCTGGCCGACCCCAAGGAGCGCGCCGAGCACGTGATGCTCGTTGACCTTGGCCGAAACGACCTGGGGCGCATCGCCAAGCCCGGCAGCGTGCGCGTGGAAAAATTCATGCAGGTGGAGAAGTTCTCGCACGTGCTGCACCTGACCTCCTATGTCACCGCGACGCTGAAAGACGACCTGGACGCCCTGGACGTGATCGGCTCTGTGTTCCCGGCGGGCACGGTCAGCGGCGCGCCCAAGGTGCGCGCCATGGAGATCATCGCGGACACCGAGACCATCGGGCGCGGCCCCTACGCCGGAGCCATCGGCTGGCTGGGCCTGGACAAGGGCCGCGTGGACCTGGACACGGGCATACTCATCCGCTCCATGTGGTTCCGCGACGGCATGGTGCAGTGGCAGACCGGAGCCGGAATCGTGTTCGACTCCGACCCGGACAAGGAATGGCAGGAAGTGCACAACAAGGCCCGCGTTCTGGCTGAAGTACTGGCTGGACAGGAGGAAGGCGATGTTTTTGCTCATAGATAATTTCGACTCCTTCACCTTCAATCTGGTGCAGTACTTCCAGCAACTGGGCCTTGAGCCAGTTGTGAAGAAGAACGACGACCCGGAGGTTCTGGAGCTGGCCGAGTCCGGCAAGCTTGAGATGTGCTGCATCTCGCCCGGCCCCAGCAGGCCGGAGAACGCCGGACTGTGCCTTGAGTTCCTGGAGCGCCTGCCCAGGAAGACGCCGGTGCTGGGCGTATGCCTGGGGCATCAGATTCTGGGACACTTCGCGGGCGCGCCCGTGGTGGTGGCGGACCGCATCATGCACGGCAAGACCAGCCTGGTGACGCACCGCGAGTCCGGGCTGTTCACGGGCGTGTCCAACCCCATGGAGGTCTGCCGGTATCACTCGCTTTTGGTTCTGGCCCACAAAGCGCCGGAGAAGCTGGAGATCACCGCCTGGACCGACGAGAACGAGGTCATGGGGCTTCGCTGGAAGGACCGGCCCTGGGTTGGCGTGCAGTTTCACCCGGAATCGGTGCTTACGCCCGAAGGCATGAAGATGCTGTCGAACTTTCCTGAGAAGATCGCGTAAGGCGCGAGGCGACCCATGCCCCTCTCCATACGCAATCTCTCGCCCGACGACGTGGCCGGAAGCGAAACCACGCTGTGGAAGTACCTGACCTTCGAGAAGTTCCTGGACTTTCTCCTGATGAAGCGTCTGTATTTCCGCCGCTCGGACAAGCTCTCCGACCCCTTCGAATGCCTCATGCCCCCGGACATGTGCCTGGGCGATCCGCAAGGCGACATGCCCCAGGCCGAAAGGGAATTCATCGCCGCGCACGAGCACTACATAAACTCCGCCCGCTCCAAGGTGTTCCTGAACTCCTGGCACATCAACGAGTACGAGTCCGAGGCCATGTGGAAGCTGTTCGGCGGCTCGGGCCACTCCATCGCCATCCGCACCACCTTCGGGCGCATCATGAGCGAGATGAGCCAGCACGAACTCACAGCAGGAAAGGTCCTCTACAAGGACATGATAAAGGACGACTGCGTCATCTCGGACATCTTCGACTTTGCGCTCCTCAAGCGCAAACCCTTCGAGCACGAACGCGAGTTCCGGCTGATCTTCATCAACGACGGCGGGGACGACAACCCCAGGCTCCTGGACTGCTTCGGGCTGCACATCCCCGTGGAACCGGCGGACATCGTGGACAGAATCTACGTGTCGCCCCTGTCCGAGCCCTGGCAGTTCGAGCTGACCCAGGCCATCATCGACAAGCAGGGCTTGGGAGAGCGGCTGATCCGCTCAACATTGTTCAATTTTCCCGGAAACAAGCGGTAACGCCCGGCATATCAAAAGACCTGACGGCGGCTGGCGCGTCCCAGCCGCCGGGAACAAGGAGTCTCCATGGAAGTCCTGGAACATCTGGCCATCGGCAAGAACCTTACCGAAGAAGAGGCCCTCAAGTCCTTTCGCGCCATGTACACCGGCGAGATGCCCGCGTCCTGCGTCGGCGCATTCCTCATGGGGCTTAAGACCAAGGGCGAGACCGGCCTGGAGATCGCCTGCGGCGTGAAGGCCGCCCTGGAGGAAGCCCGCCTCGTCCCCAACCTCGAAGGCGACCGCATCGACACCTGCGGCACCGGCGGCGACAACACCTGCTCCTTCAACTGCTCCACCGCCGTGGCCCTGTATCTCGCCGCCCTTGGCCACAAGGTGGTCAAGCACGGCAACCGCTCCGTGTCCTCCACCTGCGGCTCGGCGGACATCATCGAGTCCCTGGGCCTGGGCCTCACCGTGGAGCCCGAGACCGTGGCCGCGGAACTCGCCCGCCGCAACTTCGTGTTCCTCTTCGCACCCAACTTCCACCCGGCCTTCAAGCGCATCATGCCCATCCGCAAGGAGCTCGGCGCGCGCACGCTCTTCAACCTCATGGGGCCGCTTCTGAACCCGGCCCGCCCCACGCATCAGCTGCTGGGCGTGCCCACCGCCAGCTTCGTGCCGCTCATCGCCGAGGCCCTGTCCCTCACGGGCGTTCGTCGGGCCATTGTCGTGCACGGCGCGGGCGGCTTCGACGAACTCTCGCCCTTCGGCCCCGCCGAGGTCTGCTGGGTGCGCGACGGCTGGATGCGCCGCGAGCGCCTGGACCCGCAGGATTACGGCGTCCCGCGCCACAAGCTCTCCGAGGTGGCCGTGGCCAGCAAGGACGAAGCCGTGGCCGTGCTGCTGGAGCTCCTGGAAGGACACGGCCCCGAGGCCATGAAGGACATGCTGGCCCTGAACCTGGGAGCGTGCCTGCATCTGCTGGAAGACGGCCTCTCCCTGCAGCAGGGCATCGACAAGGCCCGTGACGCCGTCTCCTCCGGCGCCGCCGCCAAATTCTGGAGCGGACAGATCCATGCTTGAGAAATTCCGCGAGGCCAAAGCCGCCGACATCGCCCGCCTGATCGAGCAGGAAGACCAGGGACTGATGCCCCCGCCCTTCGAGGGCGAGCGCCCGGACTTCATACGCGCCCTCTGGGAGGCCGGTCCCGGCGCGGTGATCGCCGAGTACAAGCGGGCCTCCCCCTCGCGCGGCGAAATAAACGTGGACCTCACGCCCGAAGCCGTCGCCCAGGCCTACCGCGACGCCGGAGCCGCCGCCCTCTCGGTGCTCACCGAGGAGGCCCACTTCAAGGGCAGCCTCGCCTACCTGGAGCGCATGCGCTGCCCCGGCCTGCCCATGCTGCGCAAGGACTTCATCCTGCACCCCGTGCAGGTGATCGAGACTGCGGCCACCCCGGCATCGGCCTTCCTGCTCATCGCGCGCATGAGCACCCAGGACGAGCTGCGCGAGATGCTCGGCCTCGCCATGGCCTTCGAGCTGGCCGCCGTGGTGGAAGTGTTCGACGAGGCCGACCTGGAAAAGGTCCTGCCCCTGGACCCGGAAATAATCCAGGTCAACAACCGCGACCTGGACAAACTGACCACTGACCTCGCCGTGGCCGAGCGTCTGGCGAAGCACAAGCAGGACGGGCAGATCTGGATCGCCGCCAGCGGCATCGAGACCGCAGCCGACGTAGCGCGCATGGTGGACGCAGGCTACGACGCCGTGCTGGTCGGCACCTCGCTCATGCGTGAGGCCGACCCCGGCGCGGCGCTAAAAAAGCTGACGGCGCAGGCTGGGTGAGGTGACGGGGATGCGGGGAGTGAGTCGTGGAAAAAGCCTCCGGCGGCCCCAGGTTCCGGAACAGCGAGCCCCTTTGGAATCCCTTATGGGGCCTGTTAGCGGCGTGAGAGGCCGCCGTCCCAAAGGCAGGAAGGCAGAAGAGAATATGCCTCCGGCGGCCAAAGGGCTCCGCCCTCTGGACACCCTTATAGGGGTTGGTTCGGCGGGCGTTCGCGCAGGTGAAGAGGCGGACCGGCGCAGTGTCCGGCACGCGCCTGTGTGGGGAAATGGCAGATGAGCCTCCTGCTCAAAGTCTGCGGCATGGCCCTGCCCGAGCAGGTCGAGGCCATCGATGCGATGGGCGTGGACCTGCTGGGCTTCATTTTCGCAAAGAAAAGTCCGCGCTGCGTGACGCCAGAGCATGTGGCGGGCATCGCGCCGGGACGTGCGAAGCGCGTCGGCGTGTTCGTGGAGCAGGACGCGGACGGGGTGAACCGCATCATGGATGTGGCGAAGCTGGACTACGCCCAGCTTCATGCCGGGCAGGACGAAGCCTTCTGCCGCGCAGTCGGCCCAGAGCGCGTCATCCGGGTGTTCTGGCCGCAGCGTTATGCCGGAGCGCTGGCCGCCCAGACTGGCGAGGCCGTGAGCGTTCCCGGTTCCGGCGACGACCTGTCCGGCAGGCAGGAAGCCCTGGAACGAGACATGGCCCGCTACGCGGACCTGTGTGCCTTCATGCTGCTCGACTCCGGCACGTCCGGCGGCGGGCACGGCACGAGCCTCGATTTCGCGGCCCTGGCGCGCCTGAAAGCGCCGCGCCCCTGGCTTCTGGCCGGGGGGTTGTCCCCGGACAACGCGGCCCTGGCCGTAGACCAGGCCCAGCCTGACGGATTGGACGTGAACTCCGGGGTGGAATCCGCGCCCGGAGTGAAAAACATAGAGACTGTCGAACGAGTGATTCGCAACATCAAAAGGTATTGAGGGGGCTCCAGGGAGGAAGATTTTCGGGAAGCCACGCCGGACGCCATCAAAGCGCCCTCCGGGCCAGGGCCAGAACAGCCCGGCCCACTGCGTGCCCCAAATCCCTGCCCTGTCCGCCGGAGGCATCATCCCATGCAGAAAGGCTATTTCGGAAAATTCGGAGGCATGTTCGTCCCTGAGCTTCTCATGCCGCCGCTCCTCGAGATCGAGGAGGCCATGAACACCATCGTTCCGAGCGAGGCCTTCCAGGCCGAGTTCCACTCCATTCTGGAGGACTACGTGGGCAGGCCCTCGGCCCTGTACCGCTGCCCAAATCTCTCCAAGAAGCTCGGCTTCGACCTGTGGCTCAAGCGCGAGGACTTGAACCACACGGGCGCGCACAAGATAAACAACGCCATCGGCCAGGGCCTCCTGTGCAGACACATGGGCAAGTCCGTGCTGCTGGCCGAGACCGGCGCGGGCATGCACGGCGTGGCCACGGCCACCGCCGCCGCCATGCTGAACCTGGAATGCGTCGTGTACATGGGCGCGACCGACGTGGTGCGCCAGTCGCACAACGTGCGCCGCATGGGCCTTTTGGGTGCGACGGTCGTTCCCATCGACTCCGGCACCCAGACCCTGAAGGACGCCATCAATGCCGCGCTGCGCCGCTGGATCGCCGACCAGCGCACCACCCACTACTGCTTCGGCACGGCGGCCGGGCCGCACCCCTTCCCCACCCTGGTGCGCGAATTCCAGTCCATCATCAGCCGCGAGGCCAAGGCCCAGATGCTCAAAAAGGCCGGACGCCTGCCCGACTACGTGGTGGCCTGCGTGGGCGGCGGTTCCAACGCCATCGGCGCGTTCAACGAGTTCATCCCGCACGAGGAGGTCAAGCTGATCGGCGTGGAGGCCGCAGGCACGGGCGAGCCGGGCTGCCACCACTCCGCGCCGCTGAACCTCGGTACGGCGGGCGTGCTGCACGGAGCCATGAGCATGCTGCTGCAGACGCCCGACGGCCAGATCGAGCCGTCGCACTCCATCGCGCCGGGCCTGGACTACCCCGGCGTCGGGCCGGAACACGCCGGGCTGCAAGACTGCGGGCGCGCCCAGTACGGCACCATAAACGACACCCAGGCCTACAACGCCTTCAACACGCTGTGCCGCTCCGAGGGAATAATCCCCGCGCTGGAGAGCTCCCACGCCGTGGCCTGGGTGCTGGAGAACGCCGCCAGCATCCCCAAGGGCAGCCAGGTGCTGGTGTGCCTGTCCGGGCGCGGCGACAAGGACCTGGGCATCATCGAAGAGTATGAGAAGAATAAGAAAAGCTAGTGGCGCGTTCTTGAAAAACATGAACATGTTTTTCAAGAATAAAACAGATGGTTCTCTTGGTTTAGGCTCATACATCGTATGAACGTATCTTGAGAAAGCCACACGAGCGAACTGGGGCTCCGCCCCAGACCCGGCCAGGGCTCTGCCCTGGACCCGCCGGGGGGAGAGCCTCCCCCCGGACCCCGGCAATGGTTTTCGCCTTCCCGACAAGCCCCCGCGCTGGTCGCGAAGCTACTTAAAAGTTTTTGAAGGAGAGTCCAGAGAGGAAAACTTTTTTCCAAAAAGTTTCCTCTCTGGCCGCCGGAGGCTCTTAAAAAATGTCTATCCTCACAGACCGCATACGCGCCGCCAACGCCGCAGGCCGCAAGGCCGTAATCCCCTACCTGCCCGCCGGATTCCCGGACCGGGAGCGCTTCTGGGACGAACTGACCGCCCTGGACGCGGCAGGCGCGGACATCATCGAGATAGGCGTCCCCTTCTCGGACCCGGTGGCCGACGGCCCCGTGGTGGAACAGGCCAGCCTGGAATGCCTGGAGAAGGGCGCGTGCCTCTCCTGGATTCTTGCCGAGCTGGCCCGCCGCAAGGGCGATTTCAAGGCCGGACTCGTGCTCATGGGCTACTACAACCCCTTTTTGCAGTACGGACTTGAACGCCTGGGGCGCGACTGCGCCGCGGCCGGCGTGTCGGGGCTGATCATTCCGGACCTGCCCCTGGAAGAGGCCCAGCCCGCAACGGCGGCGCTTGAGGGCACGGGAGTGGACGTCATCTGCCTGGTGGGCCTGAATACCCCTGCGGAGCGCCTGAAGCTTTACGCCGAAAAGGCACGCGGGTTCGTGTACTTCGTGTCGGTGCTGGGCACCACGGGCGTGCGCGAGAGCCTGCCGGAGGAGGTGCTGGCCAAGCTTGACGAGGTGCGCCCGTACTTCGACGTGCCCATCGCGCTGGGGTTCGGCATCGCGCGCCCCGAGCAGGTGACCCCGTTCGGCGACCGCATCGACGCCGTGGTGATCGGTTCGGCGCTCATCAGGCACATCCGCGAAGGCAAGGGGGCCGGGAGTTTCATGGAGGGCTGGCGTCCCGCGGGGAATTAGGGTTAAGAGACCCTTCGGAGGTGCGCCATGATCCGTCACATTCCGGCGGCAGCCCGCCACTACTCGGACTATGACTGGTTGAAGACGTACTGGTTGTTCTCGTTCTCGGATTATTACGATCCGGACAACATCCAGTTCGGGGCGCTTCGCGTGTTCAACGACGACGTGGTGGCCCCCGGCACGGGGTTTCCGACCCATCCCCACAAGGAGATGGAGATCGTGACCATCGCGCTTTCCGGCGAAATCACCCACGCGGACTCCATGGGCAACCGCGCGGTGATAAAGCCGGGCGAGGTGCAGCGCATGAGCGCGGGCACGGGGCTTACCCACTCCGAGTACAACCTGGGGCACGAGCCGGTGCATTTTTTCCAGATCTGGTTCTTCCCGGACGTGCCGGGCCTTGCGCCGTCCTACGACCAGCGCGCCTACGAGCCCGCGTCCTGGCGCAACCATCTGCGCCCCGTGGCTTCCGGCCAGGGCGTCCCGGACGTTGTCACCTTCCAGACGGACGCAACCATCTACAGGTGCGCGATGGACGAAGGGACCGGACAGACGTTTCATTGCGACGATTCGCGCCGGGTGTTCGTCTACGTGGTCTCCGGACGGCTGGACTTCGGCGGCATGCAGGCCGTGAAAGGCGACCAGGTCCGGATGGACCTTGAAGTGGCCTTACAATTCCAGGCCCTTGAACCCTCGGAAATAATCCTTATCGATTCGCCTTCCTGCAAGGGTTTCGGCTACGACGGACGCACGCTCCGGGGGATAGCGGCCAGATAGATGCTGTGGGTCGGCCTTATGCTTGTGGCGGCCTTGAGTCAGGCCGTGAAGGACCTTTGCCTGAAGCGCAGCGTCACCGGGGTGGAAGCGCCGGTGGTGGTCTGGGCCTATTGCCTGTCCACCACGCTGTTCCTGTCCGTGGCGGCGTTGCGCGAAGGCGTGCCGGAGCTGACGCCCGGCTTCTGGTGGGCGCTTCTGACCATCGGCCCCATGGCGGTGGTCACGTTCATGTTCTACGTCAAGTCGCTGGAGGCGGCGGATCTGTCGCTGGCCGCGCCCATGCTCACGGCCACGCCGCTTTTCCTGCTGATCACCTCGCCCGTGATGCTGGGCGAAGTGCCGGACCCGGCGGGCATCGTGGGGATCGTGTGCATCGTGGCCGGGTCCTATGTGCTGAACCTGAACGGCTCGCGCAAGGGTTGGCTTGGGCCGTTCAAGGCCTTGGTCAGCGACAAGGGCGTGCGCTACATGCTGATCGTGGCCTTTTTGTGGTCGATATCAGCCAATATCGACAAGATCGGCCTGCGAAACTCCTCGCCCATGTTCTGGATCGCCTGCGCCTTCGGCTTTACCACCATCTGCCAGACACCGGTGGTGTGGAAGTATTCCCGGCGCGGTTTCCGGCAGGTGCTGGACAAGCCCTTCGAGCTGGCCGCCACCGGCTTTCTGGAGGCCGTGACCTGCGCCTGCCAGATGTACGCGCTCACGGTGGCCATCGTGCCCTACGTTATCGGCGTGAAGCGCATGAGCGCGGTGTTCGCGGTACTGCTGGGCTGGCTGGTGCTGCGCGAGGGCAAGGTGCGCGAACGCCTGGCCGGGGCCGCTCTCATGGTCCTGGGGGTTTTTCTCATCGCCCTTTTGGGGTAGCCTGGGACACGCGCGGCGCGCAGCAGCCGGTCGCAACCACCTGAAACCACGGACTTCGGACCCATGCCCACATCCCATCGCTTCATTCCCGACCTCAGTGCCGACGAAATTTCCGCCATCCAGACCTCCGGACTCAACTGGACCCTGGAGCACGCCTTCGCCGGAAATCCGGCCTACAGGCAGAAGCTCACGGCAGCCGGGTACGAGCCGGGCATGACCCTGTCCCTGGAGGACATCACCACCCTGCCCTTCACCACCACGGACGACCTGCGCGAGGGCTACCCCCTGCCGCTTCTCTCCGTGCCCCAGAAGGACGTGGTGCGCGTGCACGCCTCGTCCGGCACCACGGGCAAGCGCAAGGTGCTGGCCTACACCCAGGCCGACATCGACACCTGGAAGCACATGTTCGCCCGCTGCTACGAGCTTGCGGGCTTGAGCGTGCTGGACCGGGTGCAGATCGCGGTGGGCTACGGCCTGTGGACCGCGGGCGCCGGGTTCCAGATCGGCTGCGAGCACTTCGGGGCCATGGCCGTGCCCGTGGGGCCTGGCAACATGGAGATCCACCTGCAACTGCTGGAGGACATGCAGACCACCACGCTGTGCTCCACGGCCTCCATGGCGCTGCTCATGGCTGAGGAGGTGCAGAAGCGCCATCTGAAGGGCAAGATCGCCCTGAAGAAGGCCATCTTCGGAGCCGAGTCGCACTCCGACAAGATGCGCAGGCGCATCCACGAGCTCCTGGGCATTGACGAGAGCTTCGACATCGTGGGCATGACTGAGCTCTACGGGCCGGGCACGGGCCTGGAGTGCCGCGCCCACCAGGGCATCCACTACTGGGCGGACCTGTATATTCTGGAGATTCTGGACCCGCAGACGCTTATGCCCGTGGCTCCGGGCGAGGTGGGCGAGATGGTGGTGACCACGCTTCGCAAGGAGGCCGCGCCGCTAATCCGCTACCGCACGCGCGACCTGACGCGTCTGTTGCCCGGCGAGTGCTCCTGCGGAGTGCGCCTGCCCCGCCACGACAAGATCCTGGGCCGCTCCGACGACATGATCATCTTCCGGGGCGTGAACATCTACCCCGGCCAGGTGGCCGCCGTGCTCGAACTGTTCAAGGAGCTGGGCAGCGAGTTCCGCATCCACCTGTTCCGCAAGGGCGGCAAGGACCAGATGCTCCTGCAGGTGGAGCGCCGCCCCGAGACCGACCCCGCCTACGACCAGAACTTGTCCGAGGCCGTGAGCGAGGAACTGCGCAAGCAAGTGATGGTGCGGGCCTGGGTGGAGGTGATGGGACAGGGGGAGCTGCCCCGGAGCTTCGGCAAGACCAAACGCGTGGTGGACGACCGGGAGGCGGGGGAGCAGTAGGGGCTGGCGCGCTGGGCGCAGCGGAACGGCTTGCGCGGCCTTCGCCAACGATGCCCGGTCAGTTTCCGGCGAGGCTCCCATGGTATTACGTTCAGCGTTGTCCGCGCATTTTTGGATTAACGACGGAAGCCCAACTCAATTGAGCGCGGAAACAGGCAACGTCAAGCCATCCACGGCGAGGGCCGTATCCAGAACTTTTCGCCACCGGGCAATCTGTGCATCCAATTCGTCTGCATAAGCCGGGTTGATGAAATTGTCGGCCTTGGCGGATGCCATCCGCACCTCCTTCCCCCATGCTTCAACCTCACGCACGTCTGAGGACAGTCGCTCCAGCGAGTATCTCCTGACGTCGATGAAACCAGGAACATCCAGATTCCGTTGAGCGAAATCACAGACGAAAGCCCACGCCATACCTGTCAACACGCAGACCCGCTTCATCCTCGATTGCCAATGAAAATAGCTCGAATCGAACGCCACGACGGGGGCAACATCCTCACGCCGGATGTACTTTTCGAACTCTCCGGCGCAGGCTCTGAAATAATCGGCAAACTCAAGAGAGGCTTTCGCAAACTCTGCGTATGGCTTTGTGCTCACGATGCTCATTTCACCGCGTGAGGAGGACAGCATCTTCAGAGACGGGAAAGGCCACCCCGCATATGCCTGTTCAAGCCGTTCGGCGTTCTTGTTCAGTTCGTCCTTGAGTTCGCGCGCATCAGTCCCGTCCATGCGTGAGGCTATCTCCCTGAATTCCCGTGAAACTTCTCCGGCTATTGTATTCACGGCCCCGACGCTCTCCGTGTTTCCAGGAAAGTCCTTTCCGGCAAGCGCATACACTCTCGCTCTCATTTGCTCTAGAAAGGCTGTCACTTCAGCGACATTGTGTATTTTTTCAGCAAAGAGCAGGGCCATCCCTCCATTATACCCGTGGAGAGAAACGACACCTATTTCCGGTTTCGATTTGATCAGGGAATTGTATATATTTCTGTAACCATCAAACTCTTTAGCTAAACGAGCAGCACGCTCAGAGAACGAGCCGAACTCGCTCCCATAATCTTTCATCATGCTGGCATCTGGAATAAATGCACAAGCAAGACTCGCTGGAGAAACTGAGACTACGAAAAATGCAACCAGCAAAACAGGACAACACCCTCTTGACATATGGCGTCCTTACAAACAACTCAATGACCGAGGGGAACGTTGCGCGTTCACCCTCGGCCAACCCAAGAGTTACATCATTCGTTTCCGCTGTATCTACTTGTTCGGGCTCACCACTTCAAAGGTAGCAATCCCAGAATCCCAGCCTTTGTTCACACCGTCCAGAACCTTCTGGGCCGCCTGGTTTGCAGGACTTGATGCCGATGACAACCCTAACTGTGTCGCAGCACGCCCATAGTTTGCAATCTCCGACGGTTTAATGGGATCGCCCCCCATCCACCTTGCCGCTCCCACCAGCGGAGCCATTAGTGGAGGAACCCTGGACTGAAAGCCCATCACTGCGGTGTACCCGACCCCGTATTGAACCACGAACTAGGTGACAGCACCTTGTTTATGGGAAATTCCGATTTGAACCCGGTGTCAATCCCCGTTGTCATGGTCAACATATTATGAGCCCAAGTATTCACACCATCAATGAGTTGCGGTGTGAACGTCTTGTTCAACTCATGGTTCATGGTGTTCATGATCGTATCCCGCTGCCCGTTGATGTACTCCTGGTACGCATCCCCGACAGACTTGATAGGTCGGACGCACCTTCGCCACGATGAACGCTCCCCTACGAATCTCCGGGAACTGATACATGCAAAAACCTCCATGCTGGCTGTGCCAGGAACATGGAGGCCAAGTGTCTACGGAATCGGATAACCCGCACCCCACATAGGTCTATGTGGGCAAATACTGAAAAAAGCGCTTCGCCTCAGTGCCTCTTACCCGGTTGCGGCAGCACGCACACTTCCCGCATGAGTTCACCGGTGAAGCGCAGAGCGTCGGCATGCAGCCTGGACGCCGTATTGGGGGGCAGTTGCAGGCCTTGCAGGACGTTCCCCACGGCCTTCCAGTCGGCCCGCTCCAGGTCCTGGGCCAGGCTCAGGAGCTGGTGCGCCTGGTTGCGTTCACCGCTCAGGGCCTCGGCCAGGGCCGGGGTCAGGGGCAGGTCCTTCAGCACCTCGTCCATGGGAATTCCCAGCACCGAGTCCAGCATGGAGAAGAGCCCCAGCACGAACAGCGCGTCCGGCCTGGCCGGGGGCTGCTGCAAGAGCTTACCCAGAAGTTCCAGGAACTTGGCGCGCCGAACGGACATGAATACCAGCTCCCTGCCCTTGGGCGAGGGGTTCAGGTCGGACATGAGCACGGCCTGAAGCCACTTGGAGAGGTTGCGCTGCCCGAGCACCATGATGGCCTGGCGGATGGAGTCGATGGCTTCCTCGCGTCCGAAGGAGGCGGAATTGATGTAGCGCAGCAGGCGGTAGGAGAGGGAAAGGTCTGTCTCGATGATCCTGGAGACCTTGCCGGGATCGAAGTCCTCGTCGGCCAGTTCCTTGAGCAGCTTGACCTTGGACATCTCGGAGCTGGACATCTTGCGGCCCTTCACCAGCTCCGGCTTCTGGAAGAAGTACCCCTGGAACAGCGAGAATCCCAGGTCCAGGGCCTTCTGGTGCATGGCCGCGTCCTCGACCTTTTCGGCCAGCAGCATCCGCTTGCCGCCCCCAAGCCTTGCGGCCATCCCGGCCAGCTCTTCCGGTGGCGTTCCCAGCAGGTCCACTTTGATGATGTCCGCCAGTTCCAGGAAGGGAGCGTGCTCGGGCTGGCCCACGAAGTCGTCCAGGGCCAGAGTGTAGCCCGCGTGCTTGAGCTTCTTCAGGGCGGTGAGGATCTCCGGGGTGGGCTCCACCGTCTCCAGAATCTCGATGATGCAGTTGTCGGGAGGCAGGGCGAACCCGAAGCCGTCCAGCAGGAGCTGCATGGGGAAGTTGACCAGGGTCTTCTCGCCCGGGGAGAGGCCGGTGCGCCCCAGGGTCACGCCGTCGGCGATGACATTGGAGGTGGCCATGTCCCCATCGGCGATGAAGGCCTCGGAGGCTCCGGCTGCGTGACGGTAAAGCAACTCGTAGCCCCAGACCTTCATCTTCGTGTCGAAGATGGGCTGGCGCGCAACGAACACGTGCTCCAGGAGATCGTCCCAGGCCTGCTGCTCGGCTGATTCTTTCATGCCCTATCCTATGATGTTCCGGGGTGGTGCGCTCCTGCGCCCCCCCGGGCGATCCGGGTGATCCGGGCAAAAAGCCCCGCAATCCCCGGCAGGTACGTCATATTAAGGCATGAACGGCGAGAGTGCCAGCCCTTCCGTAACCCCCAGCCCGAGCATCAGGTTGGCGCAGGCCAGAGCCTGGCCGGACGCGCCACGGCAGAGGTTGTCGATGGCCGAGACCACGATCAGGCGGTTGGTGCGCGGGTCCACCACCAGCCCCAGGTCGCAGAACATGGTGCCGCGCACGTAGCGCGTCTCGGGCAGTTTGCCCTTGGGCAGAACGCGCACCCAGGGGTGCCCGGCGTAGTGGGCCGTGTAGAGCGCATGCACGGCGTCCAGGGTCGCGCCTGTTTTCAGCCTGCCGTAGAGGGTGGACAGGATGCCCCGGTCGATGGGCAGGATGTGCGGGTTGAAGGACACGGTCATGCCGTGCCCGGCTACCCTGCCCAGTTCCTGCTCGATCTCCGGGGTGTGGCGGTGCGTGCCCAGGCCGTAGGCCCGGAAGTTGTCGTGCATCTCGCAGAACAGTGTGGGCACGGACGCCTTGCGCCCGGCTCCGGACGTGCCGGATTTGCAGTCGCAGACGATATCGCCGGTTTCGATCAGGCCGTTTTCCAGCGCGGGCCACAGCCCAAGAATAACCGAGGTGGGGTAGCAGCCGGGGTTGGCGATGAGCCTGGCCTGGGCGATCTTGTCCGAATAGCGCTCGGGCAGGCCGTACACGGCCTCGCCGATGAGCCCGGGATGGCGGTGCTCCAGGTTGTACCACTGGGCGTAGATTTCGGGATCGTGCAGGCGGAAGTCGGCGGACAGGTCAACCACCCTGAGGCCCGCCTCCAGAAGCTCGGCAGCGGTGTCCATGGCCGCGCCGTGGGGCACGGCCAGGAAGACCAGCCTGCAGGAGGCCGCGAGATCCTTGGCGTCGGGCTGGGTGAGGGCCAGATGTTCCAACCGCGTGCCCTGCACGAAGGGGTATATCTCGGCCAGGGTCTTTCCCGCGTCCGTGCGCGAGGTGGCCCGGACCAGCTCCAGTGAGGGATGCACGGCCAGAAGCCGCGCCAGTTCCATGCCGGTATAGCCGGTGACGCCCACCAGCCCAACGGGAATCCGAGACATCGAAACCTCCTGCTCCGCTCTCGCGGTCAGTTCTTCGCGGCCTGAGCGACCGGGAATCATCATTCAGCATCGGCGCGCCGTCCGGGCACGCTGATCGCGCAGCGCGCAGGGCCGGGTTACGGCGCTGCTGCTCCCGCAAGCCCTCAATCGTTGGCGCGGACGTAGAGCATGCGCAGATGCGCCAATATGTCGCCAAGGTTCTTGGCTTCGTCATCGGTGAGGTTGCCCCTGGTCTTGCCCTCGAGCATGGCCAGGGTGTCGATGGTGTGCTTGGCGAGCGGCAGGCTCACCTGTGTCCGGCCCGATTCGGGTTCGGGCATCTCCCCCAGGTGCACCATGGCCGCCGAGGCCAGGGAGTACACAAAGGTGATGAAATCGACCTCGGGCAGGCACATCCCGGCGTAGTCGGCCTGTCCGTCGGGGCAGGTGTCGCACTCGTTCTTCTGATTCATGGAAACTCCTCCAGGTGCCCGCTTAGGCGCACAGATGGGCCGGGGGGCCGGATTTCATGGCCTGACCGTAGGCGTTCATGGCCCGTTCCAGACAGTCGGGGCAGCTCACGTAGCCGCCGGAGGCGACGAAGGCCTCGCGGAAGGCCGCCAGACCGGCCAGCACGTCTCCGAAGTCCACGTGGCCCATGTGCCCCAGGCGCACCACCTGGTCCTTCATGTGGCCCTGTCCTGCTGCCAATACCACCCCATAATCATTGGATGCGGCCTTGACCACTGCGGAACCGTCAACACCAAGCGGCATTTTTATGGCCGTCAGCCCCCAGGTGAAGCCGTCCCGGGCCAGAAGTTCCAGGCCCATGGCCGCCGCGCCTTCGCGGGCCATCATGGTCAGCGCCCACTGCTTGCGGAACAGGTTCTCCAGGCCGAAATCCGTAAAGAGCTTCAGACTCTCGCGAAGGCCCACCAGAAGCCCCACCGAAGAGGTGAACATGGTCTGGTTCTTACTGATTTTCTCGCGCTCGCCCTGAAGCTGGAAGTAGAAGTTGGAGGGCTTCACGGTGGCGCATTTGGCCCAGGCCTTTTCCGAACAGGCGATGAAGGCCAGGCCCGGAGGCAGCATGAGTCCCTTCTGCGAGCCGGTGAGCAGGCAGTCCAGCTCCCAGGCGTCCATGGGGCAGGGCGAGATGCCTACCGCCGAGATGCCGTCCACCACCAGGAGGACGTCGCGCCCCTTGGTGATTTGCGCAAGCTCCTTCACGGGGTGCAGAACGCCCGTGGAGGTCTCGGAGGCCTGCACGCACACGCCCGTGATGGAGGGGTCGGCGTCCAGGGCGGCCTTCACGGCCTGAGGGTCCACGGCCTGGCCCCATTCCACGGCCATGCGCACGGGAATCTGGCCGTGCATGTCGCAGATTTCGCCCCAGCGCTCGCCGAACTTGCCGCCCTCGATGCACAGGATCTTCTCGCCCGGGGAGAACAGGTTGGTGACCGCGGCGGCCATGGCTCCGGTGCCGGAGCACGACAGGGGCATGACCTCCTGGGAGGTCTGGAAGAGATATTTCAGCCCGGCCCGCACGTCCTGCATCACGGGCAGGAAGGCTGGCTTTCGGTGATGGATCATGTCCCGGGCCATGGCCAGGCGCACCTCTTCGGGCAGCGGCGTGGGGCCGGGGGTGAGAAGCCTCATTTTGTTCAACATTGGCTGGTCCTCGCTGGGCGAGGTTTTACACAAAAGCTCGGCGGAGCGCATCCGCTTTGTGCCCCGTTGGAAAAGCGTTTTTTTGATACACAACCAAAACCCGATCCGGTATACAGGACGCCGAACCCTCTCCCGGAGAACTCCATGACCACCAAGATCATCGCCACGCTCGGCCCCGCCTCCATGTCGCGCGAATCCATAAAAGCCCTGGCCCTGGCCGGAGCATCCATCTTCCGGCTCAACTTCTCCCATTCCGAGGCAGCGGACTTCGAGCCGATCATAAAGATCATCCGCGACGTGGAGTCCGAGATCGGACGTCCGCTCACCGCGCTTGGCGACCTGTGCGGCCCCAAGACCCGCATCGGCGAGATCGCCGACGCCCCCAGGCAGGTGGACAAGGGCGAGATCCTGCTCCTGGGCCTGCCCGACGAAGTCCCCGCCGACCTGGGCGACCGGGCCTTCGTGCCCCTGGACATTCCGGGCCTGCTGTCCGGCCTGGCTCCCGGCATGCCCGTGAACCTCTCCGACGGCATGCTCCAGTTCACCGTGACCCGCACCGTGAAGTCCGACCGGCTTTTCGAGATGCAGGCGCAGAACGCGGGCATGCTGTCCTCGCGCAAGGGGATTGCTTTTCCCGGCAAGCACCACGCCCTGCCCGCCCTCACCGCCAAAGACATCAAGGACCTGCACGAGGGCCTGGACATAGGGCTGAACGCCGTGGCCATCTCCTTCGTGCAGAACGCCGACGACATCCGCCACATCAAGGGCGAGATCAAGAAGCACGACGTGTGGATTCCCGTGGTGGCCAAGCTGGAGCGCCAGAACGCCGTGGACCATCTGGACGAGATCCTGGCCCTGACCGACGTGGTCATGGTGGCGCGCGGCGACCTCGGCACCGAGTGCCCCATCGCCATGCTGCCCATCATCCAGAAGAAGATCATCCGGGCCTGCCGCCACGCCCAGAAACCGGCCATCGTGGCCACCCAGATGCTTCTGTCCATGGTGAAGAACCCCATCCCCACCCGGGCCGAATCCACCGACGTGGCCAACGCCATCCTGGACGGGGCCGACTGCGTGATGCTCTCCGAGGAGACCGCCGTGGGCGACTTCCCGGTGGAGGCCGTGTCCTACATGCGCGAAATCTCGGCCAATGCCGTAAGCTACTACCTGGAGCGCATCGACGGACCATACGCCCCCAAAAAGGAAAAGAACCCGGCCAAGTACCTGGCCTACTCCGCCTGCATCCTGGCGGACAACGCCGAGTCCAGGGCCCTGGTGAGCCACTCGCTCTCCGGCGCCACGGCGCGCCTCTTGTCCTCGCGCCGCCCGAACCTCCCCATCTACGCCCTGACCCCGGACGAGCGCGTCATCCACCATATGAACTTCGTCTGGGGCGTCACCCCGCGTTTGATCCCGGTCTCGGACGAGAGCCACATGAAACGGGCCGAACGCTTCGTGGCCGAATCCCCCGAGTTCGATCCGGGCGAATCCGTCGTGGTCACCGCCGGACAGCCCACCCCCGGCCAGACCGAGCGCTTCACCAACCAGATCAAGCTGTATTTCAAATAGAACGGGTGATTCCGACCCGCCCCGGACGCCGGCAGGGCGCGACGGGGCGGGTCTCGTTCGACGGACGGGTAAAACGTTCACCAGTCATTCGTCATCCGGCTCCCTGCGGGCCGCAAACACCTCAAGGAGCCGCTGATGTCCGTGCGCGCCGTGATCTTCGATCTGGACGGGACCCTCTTGAACACCCTGGAAGACCTGGCCGACGCCGGCAACGCCACCTTGAAGGCATTCGGATACCCCGAGCATCCCGTGGAGAGCTACAAACAGTTCGTGGGCGACGGCGTGGGCATGCTGGTGAGACGGGCCATGCCTGCGGAACACATGGACGCCTACCCTCGGGTTCTGGAACGCATGCGCGAGGAATACGCCAAACATCTGGACTGCAAGACCAAGCCCTATCCGGGCATCATGCAGCTTCTGAAGGCCCTGGCCTCGCAAGGCATCGCCCTGTGCGTGCTGTCCAACAAGCCGGAGCAGTTCTGCCAGGCCAACATGATCCAGTTCTTCGGGGGCGTGCGCTGGGCGGCCATCGTGGGGGAGTCGGCTGCGATCCCCAGGAAGCCCGACCCGGCGGGAGCCCTGGCCATCGCCAAGCGCCTGGGCCTTGCGCCCGAGGAGTTCATGTTCGTGGGGGATTCGCCCATGGACGTCGCCTGCGCGCTTAACGCGGGCATGACGCCGGTGGGGGTCACCTGGGGATTCCGGGGGCGCGACACCATGGAAGAGGCCGGGGCGAAGCTGTTCATCGACAAGCCGGAAGAATTGGTGGGGCTTCTTAGACAATAGAGCGGTTAACGCGCTGTGAAATGATTATAATCTGACGCATGCCTTCCACGGCAACCGCTCTGAACATCTGCATGCGGATGGCTTCCTGACCAGGCCGCGACAGTTTTCTCGTGTCCGGCGAGTCATGCCGGCAGCATAGCACCTCAGCCTTCAAAGTTGAACCGCTTTGTGTTCCCGGAAATTTACACCCTTATTCGTGGACAAAGCATTTGACATCTATTTGCTGTAATTATTTAATGACCCAAACCATCCTAGATACTTGAGGGCCAAGCCCTCAACACTACAGTGGTGCCAACCATGCTTGGATTTGGGCTAATACACGGTAAACAGCGCAACATCCTTCCGGAAAACTGTTTTACCAGCCAGAAGGGATTGGAGATTGGGAACCTTAGTATAATTTACTCCAGAAAAAGCGAAACAACACACAATATCGAACACTTCCAGGCTGACAACGCACCGTTTGTTTTTATTTATGGCGAGATTACAAATAAACATGATTTTTTCAATGCCGATACAGATCCACCCACAAACATTGCCAGGGAGATTTCTCTGGCGATAAAACGGGATGGCGCGCCCTCAATACAAGCGATGACTGGTATGTTTACTGTCGTCGCATACGATGTGAACGGCAACATATTGCATATATTCAACGACAAGATAGGGGGCATACATACAACATACTACAGACACTCTGAAAATACATTCCTATGCTCTTCATCGTTCCAATTCATTACCCTCTATCACAACGTCTCGATTGATCTTGACTCTCTGTCAAACCTCTTTTGCAGAGGATACATACTTCCCCCCAAAACGCTGGCACATGGCATTTCAAAAAACTACCCGGGAACCATGCTTTCAGTTTCCGGAAATTGTTTGGCGACGAAAACCATTTCCACGCTTCCATTCCTTGCCAATGAGTTTGAATCTGAAATCTCCAGCGGGGAATCCTATCTGGCAGAGTACATTGAAGCGACAACAACAAAAGATGCATGTTTTCTTCTTAGCGGGGGACTTGACTCAAGCACGTTAGTGGGGATTGCCGCAAAACTGCTTGGCAACAAAGTCCAGTGCATTACGGGATCATTCAAGGGACACAAAGGCCTTGATGAGACACCGTACGCAGAACTGGTATCCAAACACTGCTCCGCGCAACTGAACTGCATCGAACTTGGTAGCGACAACGTCTTTCAAAAACTACCTGCCATTGTTTACGCCCTTGGTGAACCTTTCCTTGACTATTCCATATTGCCAACATACGCCTTATTTCGTGAAATATCGAATGACTTCCGTCATGTATTTTCAGGAGACGGCCCAGACCATCTTTTTGGAAGATACTACCCTCTAGCGATCAAGAGAATAATTGGACTTCAAGCGCAGCCAATACTAAATAGGATACGCAATACAAAAAATAAATACATTCAAAGACTCCTCCGATCATCTTCCAGTGACATTGAGTATGCCTACAGTGAATTGTTTTCACTTCCAAACTGGGGACACAACGAAGTTGACAAAATACTTTCGATCATAACATCAAAATACAGGAAGACGCCTGGATCAGGCTACGTAGGCTCACTTGCGCCAACAACATGCGAAAACAGCACCGAAGATTCCTTCAGAATCATCAATTTTGCAGACTTTTACATAGACGGTTCATTTGGAGTTTTTTCAAAAGTTGGCAGGGCTGCATCTTCCTCAAATTTGCTTATCAGGGAACCATATCTAAGCACAAAATATGCAGAACTAATCGCCGGCATCCCAATGAAGAGCAAGATCAACGGCAACTTTTTCAAAATGCTCACGTCTGACTGCACAACCAAAAGCCATCTAAGAAACAACATATCTGTTAAATATTTGCCTCCCGAGACAATCTACAGGAAAAAGAAAGGATTTACTCCGCCTCTAGAAGCATGGCTGTTATCATTTGTCGAAAACAACAACATTATCGACAGATTTTCGACAACATTCAAAGACATCATGGATATGAGTGCAGTCAGGGAATTAATCTATGGATTTATCACCACAAAACACCACGGGTGCCTCGTTTTCATGCTCCTCTCACTCGACCTCTGGATCCGTATTTTCATTGAAAACAAAACAATTGATCATTCTCAATTAACACTCAACGAGGTATACTGTGTAAATGCAGGCCTAAGCACTTCAAGCCCCGTGCGCTGACGCTCCCAGTCTTTACGCCTACACATGTAGCGTTTCCCGGTCGAGTTTCACTGGAACCGCACCCCATCACTGGACTGCACTTGACACTTTCTTCACGTAACGCACCATGGAAAGTGAACTCTCCAATCCATCCAGTCTTACCGTCCTGCACAGAAAAATCATCAAACAGCGCCATCTTCTTGAGAATACATGAGCCTGCTTTATTCATGTGCAAAAAAACAATAGCTTAATACCATTATTCTCAAATCAACATACGTTATTTGAAGGAGCAGCATGGCCAAATCGCTCAGGCAGGGTCCAGCTCCCTCAATGCGTCCCGCGCAATCCAGCGCGCGGACTTCGATTCCCGCTTGACCAGCCTGCGGGCCGTGTCCACGGCGGCGGCCCGCAAGGCCGGGCTGCGTTTGCCGATCTGCCGCAAGGCCCAGTTCACAGCCTTTTTCACGAAATTGCGCTCGTCATCAGCCGTGCCTTCCACCAGTTCCAAGAGCGGCAGAAAGTCCCCGTCCGGCGCGGCTTTGTGGTGCACGGCCAACTGGGCCATCAGCGAATACCCGGCCCGGCGCACGAACTCCTCCTCCCGCGCGGCCCAGATTACGGCCAGTTCCCAGGCAAAAGGCGTCTTCACCACCAGCTTGTTGCAGAACTGATCGGTCAGGTCCCAGGAATCGAGATCAGCCACCCAGCGTTCCAGCTGGCCTCGCCCTGCCTGTTTGACATCGTCGATCAGGCAGGCCAGGATGCGCGCCTCGTGCACCCGGGTGTCCCACAGCGCCTGGGCCAGTTCGTGTTCGCGCCTGAGCTCGCGGGCCAGGGGCCGCATGGACGCCATGCTTACGCCCAGGGCGCGCGCCGTGTTGATGCCGAAGCGGGCCATGCCCTGCCGGTTGTGTTCGCTGCCGAGCTCGCGCAGCCGGTCCAGAACCTCGCGCGCGGTCACGGCTACCCCAGGATATAATACCCCACGCCCACCACCAGCAGGCTGGCCGCGCGGAAGCTCTGGTTGTGCACGATCAGCTTCATGGCCAGGGCTGGCCTGAAGATGCCCGCGTAGTACGGGAACTGGTGGCGGAAGGCCCGCATGGGCGTGGAGAGCAGGTTGCCGAGCAGGAGCGCCAACACCACGTCCTTCTGCGGCAGGTCGCCCGCGTTCAGGAGCGCCCCCGCAGCGGCAAGCCCGGCCGTGAACTCCGCGGCCATGCCGAACACCACGATGGACGCGGCCTTGGGAGAAAGCCAGTCCAGGAAGCTCAGGTTGTCGGCGATGAAGCGCTCCGCCGCCGCGAACGCCCCCCAGGAATTGAGCGCCACCATGGCCGCATAGATGGGCACGGTTATCAGGCAGATCTTGGTGATGCGCTTCTTGAAGCGCTTCCAGCTTTTCGACAGGGCCTCGCGCCAGGTGGGGCCGCGCTCGGGCAGCTGGCACTCCACGCAGCCCTCGGGGAGTTGTTCCAGCAGCACCCGTCCGGCCAGCACGATGCCCAGCGTGCGCAACAGCGCCGCTCCCAGGGTCATGCCCACATACACCGCCGCTGCGCGCCCCAGAAAGGGCACGGTGACGAAGATCATGGTGGGCAGGTGCAGGAAGTACGTGGGCAGCGAGTTGAACATGTTGGCCAGCACCAGCTCCCGATCGGAGAGCCTGCCCTGCTGGTGCGCCTCGGAGAGCATGGTGTTGGCGGCCATGCCCGAGAAGAAGGCCATGGAGAAGCTCGCCCCGACGATGTCCTGCATGTGGCCCGCACGTATGAGCGGGCGGGCGAAGCGGGCCAGGAAGCGGGTCCAGTTGAGGGTTTCCACGAGGTTGGCGGCCAGAAGGCTCAAGGAGAGCGCCCCCAGCAGCTTGAGAATGGGCCAGGCGGTGGAATGCCAGATTGTTTCGATGGTCATGAGGCGGGCATCATAGCCCGAGGCGCGGGGGATGCCAACGGCGGAAAGAGGGGAGTCTGACGACGCTGCCCCGGTCAGCCTTGCGGCCCTACAGGTTGGGCAGGCTTGGCCATCTCTGACGCTGCTGGTTCATTTCAAGAACGCGGTCAAACGCTGCTGATGTCGGACCATCCTATGGCGTGCCAGAGGCCTTCGGCCTGTGAAGGCCATTCACTGCTGCGCCGCCTCGAACACGCACCTGCGGCCAAGCCGTCAAACGAACGCAGGACCGAGACAACCCCCTGGGCACGATCGGCCCGGTTCACGGCTAACTCTTTACGCCATGCACCCTTGTCCGCTAGATTGGGGCGAATCAGTTGGAGGAAGCCATGAACCGCGTCCATCGCCTCGCCGTCCTGCCCGTTTTGGCCCTGTTCCTCGCCTTCGCCTGCCTGGCGGCCATGCCCGCCGCGTCGCGCGCGGCCGAGACCTCCAAGGGCCAGACCGTGTACGTGCCCTGCTATTCGCACATCTACCACGGCATCAAGACGCGCGGCATCGACCTGACCATCACCCTGTCCGTGCGCAACACCGACCCCAAGCGGGCCGTGACCGTTTCGTCCGTGGATTATTTCGACACCAAGGGCGCACTGGTGAAGCGCCATCTGGAGAAGCCGCTGCGCCTGGAGCCCATGATGACCGCAGAGTTCATCGTGGCCCAGACCGACGAGTCGGGCGGTTCCGGGGCCAACTTCCTGGTACGCTGGGCGTCGGAGGCTCCGGCGAGCCCGCTGCTGGTGGAAGCGGTGATGATCGGCACCAGCGCCCAGCAGGGGATCTCGTTCACCAGCCGGGGTGTGGCGGTTCCGGCCGAATAGCCTTCCCCTCTTCCCGCACATGATACAAAGAGCCCCGGCCTGCGCGTTTCGCAGTTCGGGGCTCTCTGATTTCGGAGGATGCCTCCGGCGGCCAGAGAGGAAACTTTTTGAAAAAAGTTTCCTCTCTGGACTCTCCTTCAAAAACTTCAAATGGGCTTCGCGTCCCAGTGCGATACCGACGCCCGCAGTAATGAATCTGACTCAGAATCGCCGGAAACCGCAAACCTATACAGGTTTCCAAAGGGGCTGGCCCCTTTGGCCGCCGGAGGCTCTCTTCCGACCACCTCCCCGGCACTCGCCTCACGCCTCCCGGTCCATCCGACGCTCAGCCTCTATAAGACAAAAGCCGGGATGATCACCTGTTGTCGTGGAGCTTGCCAGGCCCCCTGGCAGCGCGTCTCTACTTCCTGATGACTTCGGCCTTGATTATGGTCACGGGTTCGCGCGGCACGTCGGAATACGGGCCTTTGGTCATGGTGGGCACGCCCTTGATGGCGTCGACCACGTCCTTACCTTCCACCACTTTGCCGAACACGGCGTAGCCCCAGCCGCTCTGGCTCTTGGCGGTGTGGTTCAGGCCGGTGTTGTTCTTCACGTTGATGTAGAACTGGGCGGTGGCCGAGTGCGGGTCGCCGGTGCGGGCCATGGCGACGGTGTAGTTGTCGTTTTGCAGGCCGTTGTCGGCCTCGTTCTTGATGGGGGCGCGGGTCTGCTTCTGCTGCATGTCCTTGTCCATGCCGCCGCCCTGGATCATGAAGCCGTTTATGACGCGGTGGAAGATCAAGCCGTTGTAGAAGCCGTCGTTCACGTACTTCAGGAAGTTCTCGACGGATGCAGGAGCCTTGGCCGGGTCCAGTTCCAGGACGATGTCTCCCTTGCTGGTGGTGAGCTTCACCAGGGGGTTGGCGGCCTGGGCGTCGGCGGTCATGCCGGAGAGCAGCAGACAGGCGGCGACAGCAAGGGATGCGAAAATGCCGAAACGTGCGTTCATGGGTGTTCCTTCCTGAAAGGCCCGGACGAATCGCGGGCCGGTTGAGCTTTGCGGGCCGCCGCATCCGTTGCGGCGCTCCAGACCAGTCCGGGACGTCCCGGCGGTTGGTGTAGCCGAGAAGACGGCTTGCCCATGCGTTGTGCCGCCGTGGCGCTCGTGCGTCAAGCAGCGCCCACGAAAAAGGCCCCGAAGCGTGCGCTTCGGGGCCTTGATCAACTGGGTTGGTCAGCGTGTTGCCAGGCTTAGGGCCTAGTACATGCCGCCCATTCCGCCCATGCCGCCGCCGGGCATGGCAGGCATGTCCTTCTTGGCTTCGGGCTTCTCGGCGATGGCGCACTCGGTGGTGAGCAGCAGGCCGGAAACGGAGGCGGAGTTCTGCAGGGCGATGCGGGTGACCTTCTTGGGGTCGATGACACCGGCCTTGATCAGGTCTTCGTACTCGCCGGTGGCGGCGTTGAAGCCGAAGCCTTCCTTGCCCTCGGCGACCTTGGCCACCACGATGGAGCCTTCGAACCCGGCGTTGCCGGAGATCTGGCGCAGGGGGGCTTCGCAGGCGCGGCGGACGATCTCGATGCCGGCGGTCTCGTCGTCGTCGACGGGCTTGACCTTCTCGAGGGCCTTCAGGCAGCGCACCAGGGCGACGCCGCCGCCGGGGACGATGCCTTCTTCAACGGCAGCGCGGGTGGCGTTCAGGGCGTCCTCGACGCGGGCCTTCTTCTCCTTCATCTCGGTCTCGGTGGCGGCACCGACGTTGATGACGGCCACGCCGCCCACCAGCTTGGCCAGACGCTCCTGGAGCTTCTCCTTGTCGTAGGAGGAGGTGGTCTCGTCGGCCTGGGCGCGGATCTGCTTCACACGGGCCTTGATGTCCTCGACCTTGCCGCCGCCGTCGATGATGGTGGTGTTTTCCTTGTCGATCACCACGCGCTTGGCGCGGCCCAGATCGGCCAGGGTCAGGCTCTCCAGCTTGATGCCCAGGTCCTCGGAGACGGCCTGGCCGCCGGTGAGGATGGCGATGTCCTGCAGCATGGCCTTGCGGCGGTCGCCGAAGCCGGGGGCCTTGACGGCGCAAACCTGCAGGGTGCCGCGCAGCTTGTTGACCACCAGGGTGGCCAGGGCTTCGCCCTCGACGTCTTCAGCCACGATCAAGAGGGGCTTGGCCATCTTGGCGACCTGCTCCAGCACGGGCAGCAGATCCTTCATGGAGGAGACCTTCTTCTCGTTGATGAGGATGAAGGGATCGTCCATTTCGCAGACCATCTTCTCGGGCTCGGTCACGAAGTAGGGGGAGAGGTAGCCGCGGTCGAACTGCATGCCCTCGACCACGTCCAGGGTGGTTTCCAGGCCCTTGGCTTCCTCGACGGTGATGACGCCTTCCTTGCCGACCTTGTTCATGGCCTCGGCAATGATGTTGCCGATGGTGGCGTCGGAGTTGGCGGAGATGGTGCCGACCTGGGCGATCTCCTTCTGGTCGCGGGTGGGCTTGGCCAGCACGGCCAGCTCGGCGACGATGGCTTCCACAGCCTTGTCGATGCCGCGCTTGATGGCCATGGGGTTGCGGCCGGCGGCCACGAGCTTCACGCCTTCCTTGAAGATGGCCTGGGCCAGGATGGTGGCGGTGGTGGTGCCGTCGCCGGCCACGTCGGAGGTCTTGGAAGCGACTTCCTTGACCATCTGCGCGCCCATGTTCTCGAACTTGTCGTCCAGCTCGACTTCCTTGGCCACGGTGACGCCGTCCTTGGTGATGACCGGGGAGCCGAAGCTCTTCTCGATGACCACGTTGCGGCCCTTGGGTCCCAGGGTGACCTTCACGGCGTTGGCAAGCTTGTCGACGCCCCTTTTCAGCTTTTCGCGGGCCTTGGCATCATAGAGAATTTCTTTAGCGGCCATATGTATCTCCTTGAATGAACAGGATGAAAGTTGAAATGATCGTTGAAAAACTTACTCGATGACGGCGAGGATGTCGTCCTCACGCATCATCAGGTACTCGTCGCCGTCGATCTTGATCTCGGTGCCGGCGTACTTGTTGAAGAGGACGTTGTCGCCCTTCTCCACGGCGGGCTTGGTGCGCTTGCCGTCATCGCCGACCTTGCCGGGGCCCACGGCGATCACTTCACCCTTCATGGGCTTTTCCTTGGCGGAATCGGGGATGATGATGCCGCCCTTGGTCACCAGTTCTTCTTCCAGACGCTTCACCAGAACGCGGTCGTTCAAAGGCTTGAGCTTCATTGGGGGTAATCCTCCAGGTGGTATTTGCTTGTTTCATCGTGTTAGCACTCGCCAAGGGTGAGTGCTAACGACGTGCAGCTTGATAAGGCACATATCAGAAAAAGCCAACAAGAAAAGTTAAAATTTAATGCCGTCGCAGGGCGCCAGCGGCGGGCAAACCGGCTTGAACTCGAGATTTTTCACGAATTCAAGAAATTTCATGGATTTTCTCGATTTTTCATCGAGGGAGCATTCCTGAACCGGCTCCATCGGCAGGTGGCCTGGGCGTCATCTTCCAGCCCCCGGAGGACGACGCAGCGAGGCGCGCCCGGATATTCGGCGGAACCGGCAAATGCAAACGCCGCTCCACTGCCCGGCCGGTGCGGGCTGCCCGCCCGGGCGGGCAATCGCGGGAGCCACTCGCAACTTGACTTCCAGGCATATTCCGGGGAACTAGTGCAGTCGCATCGCCTGCCATGCGGCTGCCGCCCTGCGCGGCACGCCCCGGAAGGCCATCCACATCTGACTTACGTTCTCAACTCGGCAGCAGGCTCGCCGGGATGGGCGGGGATATATGAACGCGATCATCGGCGTCGTCATGGTTCTGGGCAGCGTCATCGGGGGATACGTGCTCTCCCATGGCCAACTTAAAGTGCTTTTCCAGCCCTATGAGCTGCTGACCATCGGCGGGGCCGCTCTGGGCGCGCTTTTCATCTCCTCTCCCATGAGCGTCGTGAAGGACGTCTTCAAGCACATCCCCCAGATCTTCACCGCCAAGGAGGACTCCAAGGCCTTCTACATGGAGATCCTCACCCTTATGTACGAGCTGTTCCAGCTGGCTCGCCGCTCCGGCGCGGTGGCCCTGGACGCGCACGTCAACCGCCCCGCCGACTCCGACATCTTCCGCCGCTTCGGGGCCGTGTCCAAGAACAAGACCGTGCTGAACTTCATCTGCGACAACCTGAAGATCGTCATCGCGGGCAACATCGAGCAGCACCACTACGAAGCCATCATGGACACCGACATCAGCACCCGCAAGCACCACGACCAGCTTGCTGGCGGCACCATCAGCAAGACCGCCGACGCCCTGCCGGGCCTTGGCATCGTGGCCGCGGTGCTTGGCATCGTCATCACCATGGGCGACATCAACCAGCCTCCCGAGGTCCTGGGCAACCACATCGCCGCCGCGCTGGTGGGCACGTTCCTGGGCGTTCTGCTCTGCTACGGCTTCGTCGGTCCCATGGCCACGCTGCTGGAGCACCAGGCAGCGGCCAAGCAGGCCCGGCTGAAGGTGGTGAAGTCGGCGCTCATGGGCTACTCCATCGGGCTGGCCCCGATCCTGGCAGTGGAATACGCCAGGCGGGCCATCCCCACCGACGTGCAGCCCAGCATGGAAGAGTTGGAAGAAGGGATGAAGAGCAGCTAACGGGGCTGCCCGGAAGAAGGGCCGGCAAACCCGCGGCCGGGAAGCTGCGGCCCATGATTGCCGGGACCTGAAAGACAGGCTGCCCGGATCATGCCGCATGCCGGAACCCGCGCTACGCATGGCGTCTTCAAAAAACAACGCCTGCTGCTTCCGATAGACATGCTCACGCTTTCGGGGATGCAGCGCCACCGTGGCGCGCGCAAGCCAGGAGTGCGCCGCTAGCGCTTGGACGACGAATGCACCACGGCGGGAGCGCCGCTTCTGATGATGTCCAGTTCCCGCAGCAGCCTGTCCAGCCGCAACCCCTGCGGCGGCAGGTGCTCGATGCCGCAGACCTTCCTGTTCATGTCGTCGCACCACTTGGTCAGGTCCGCGATGCCGTACTTGGCGGCGTCCGCGAAGAACACCGCCTTGTCGTTCTGATCGGGCACTCCGTCCCAACGAAGCTTGAGCCCCAGGTAGTTGCGTTCCGAGTGGAACTGCGAATGCTTCACCTCGTAGCCTGCCAGGAAGCTCAGGGGCTCGCCCATGATGTCGGTCGGATCCACCAGCTTGTAATAGGCCAGCACGGCAACTCCAGCGAACTTCTCAACTGGCATGAGCTGCGAGGCCTTGAAGGACACACTCATGCCTGTGGAGGAGATGTCCTCGATGCGCGGATAGGGAGGCTTGCCCTGGATCATCTTGGGATCGCCCAGATCCTTCAGATGGACCCGTTTCATCTCGGCGGGGCGGCGAAGCCATACTGCCAGTTCCAGGACGATGCTTTCGTCGGTCTCCACCCTGAACGTGCTGCGGTAATCCTCGTCCATCGTGCCTCCTGGTGCTGCGCCGCGCGGCCCGCTCCTGATCCCTAAAAGACATCAGCCGGGAAAACAACAGGTTGTGCCATAAAAGCCTGGTGCCCGCTCCTTTTCCCGTGCGCTCTACGAACGGGGGCCTTCCGGCGCTTTCACCGTGACCTTGCCGCGCATGCCCTCCTTGAGCGCCAGGTCGGGGTTGGGCAGGGAGAGCTCGACCTCGAAATGCGAGGGCAGCTGGACGTCGGACCAGGCAGCGGTCATCTGGATGCGCACCACCGTGGCCTCGAAGGTCTTGCCGGGCAGGGTGTCGAAGACGATGTCGGCCTTGTCGCCCACGCGCAGCCGGGAGATGTATATCTCGTGGACCAACGCCCGGACCAGGATGGGGTCCATGGATCCAACCACGAAGAGCTTGGTCTTCTTGGACAGGATGACCCCGGGCTTCACCTCGGGATTGACCCACAGAACATGCCCGGCCACCGGCGTGGTGATCCAGGAGACTCCCGGCAGGCTCTTCTCGCTGGCCTTCTGACCGAACTTGGCCCTGGCCAGCTCCAGCTCCCCGGCAGCCATCTCGCGCTCCATGCGCAGGCTTTCCTCGATGATGCGCTCCCGGAAGCGCGCCAGTTCCAGCTCGCCCGCCAGGTCGTTGACCTCCTGGCTGGAAGCCAGGCCGCGTCCCAGGCGCATGCGCAGTTCCTCCAGGTTCCTGCGTTTTTGCGAGATGTCCGAGCGGACCCTCTCCAGGTTTGCCTCCTGGGCGCGGATCTCCCCCTGGGAGAGCTTGCGCCGCTCGGACAACAGGTCTTCGGGAGGGAAGGCGTACTCCAGCAGGCGCTGGTCCAGGTCCACCTTCTGGCCGATGTCGGCCAGCATCCTGGTGACTTTCATGCGCCCGGTGAAGGGCTTGATGGGCGGCTCGGCATCCTCGCCGCGCTTGAGCTTCACCTCTTTGGCCATGGACTCGAATATCTTCAACTCCTCGGGGCTGGCATGGGGGCTTAAGACCTCCATGTGGTTGGGGCTGAAGGTCTTGCCGACGAAGACGACGTCCTCGGCGGCGGCGGACCCGGCCCACAGCGCGGCCACGGCGAGAAGCGAAAGGCAGAACAGCTGACGCATCAATCCTCCAGACATGTTCGGACGGGCAGGCGTACCTTCCCGCATGATGTTCATCTTGTAGCGATTTTTCCGGGGCAGTCAAAGCCGGGTATATCCTCCTGCCGCGGTTGCCAAGGGGTTTCGGAGTTGCTCCCCGAACCTGAGGCGAAAAAAATGCCGCCGTTCACCGGCAATATAATACCGTTCACCGGACGAATTTCGCCGTTTATGAGCACCCTTAGCGGCGATGCCCCCAGAAGCGGCGTCAGAGCAGTGACAAAGGAAATTCCGGTGTGCCTTGACCGAGGAATTTCAATTCCTTATGGATCGTCTCCAAGCTCTCATTCCAGTATTTCGCCTGTTACCTGCCGACCGGGGGGTCGGAGAATTATCAACTGCCATACGCGGGAGGTGGCCTCCACCATACAGTACATGCGCATCGAGGCGAGGAAAATGACTCGACACAACCTAACGTGAGGTGAATATGGACATCTTGGTTTTCGCGACCGTGGTGCTCCCGTTCCTGGCGGCAATTGCCCTGTTGCTGCTTCGGGACAAGGGCTCCAGAAGCCTGATCGTGGTCGGAACCGCGGTGGTCCTGGCCGCGGCTTCCCTGGCCCTGGTCGGGCAGGGCTCCTTCGAGTACGCGCCCAAAAGCTTTTTGGGGATCGGCCTTGACGGGCTGATCATGCTGCTCGACTTCGGCCTGCTATTCGTCATTCTTTTCATGGCCATGACGAAGCTCAAGAGCACCCTGGTCGCCGCGCTGACAGCGGCCCAGATCCTCGGTCTCATCTATCTTGAATTCATCATGCCGCACGGCTCGGCCGTGGCCGCGCCCGCAATGTTTGCGGACCAGCTGTCCATGATCATGGTCCTGGTCATCTCCATCGTCGGCTCGCTCATCTGCGTGTACGCCCTGGGCTACATGCCCGCCCACGAGGAGCACCTGCGCCTGCCCAAGTCCAAGCAGCCCAGGTTCTTCTTCTTCCTGGTGGCGTTCCTTGGCGCCATGAACGGCCTGGTGCTGGCCAACAGCCTGCTCTGGCTGTACTTCTTCTGGGAGATCACCACGTTCTGTTCCTTCATGCTCATCTCCCACGACGGAGACGAGACCTCCGTGAAGAACGCCACCCGCGCCCTGTGGATGAACATGACCGGCGGCGTGGCCTTCGTGTTCGCGCTGATCTTCATGCAGAAGTCCGGCACGGGCCTGTATCTGTCCGAGCTTCTGAAGCCCGGCTTCTCCGCCGCCGGAGCCGCCGCGCTGATCCCCCTGTTCATGCTGTGCTACGCGGGCATCACCAAGAGCGCCCAGGTGCCCTTCCAGAGCTGGCTCACCGGCGCCATGGTCGCGCCCACGCCGGTCTCCGCGCTGCTGCACTCCTCCACCATGGTCAAGGCCGGCGTGTACCTGGTGCTGCGCCTGTCCCCGGCCTACGCGGGCACCATGCTGTCCGGCATGCTGGCCATGTTCGGCGCGTTCACCTTCCTGACCGCCTCGGCCCTGGCCGTTGGGCAGTCCAACGCCAAGAAGGTGCTGGCCTACTCCACCATCGCGAACCTCGGCCTGATCATCGCCTGCGCGGGCATCAACACCCCCGCGGCCATCACCGCCGCCATCGTGATAATCATCTTCCACGCGGTGTCCAAGGCCCTCATGTTCCTGTGCGTGGGCACCATCGAGCAGAAGATCCACTCCCGCGACCTGGAAGACATGCGCGGCCTGTACCTGGCCATGCCCAAGACCACCATCGTGGCCCTGATCGGCGTGTTCACCATGCTGCTGCCGCCCTTCGGCGTGCTCCTGGGCAAGTGGATGGCCATCGAAAGCGCCGCCGCCCTGAAGTACATGCCCGTCACCATCATGCTGGCCCTGGGCTCCGGCCTCACCGTCATGTTCTGGGCACGCTGGGCGGGCATCCTGCTGTGCACCCCGTACCCCAAGGGCGTCCCCGCGGAAGTGCAGCCCTCCACCGTGCGCGGTCCCCTGGTCCTGCTGGCCTACGGCGCGCTGCTCCTCTCGCTGCTCGTGCCCTTCCTCTATGGCGGTCTTATCGAGCCCGCGGTGAAGAGCTCGCACAAGGCCGCCGGATACGTCCTGTCCGCGTGGAACTTCGTCAACGCGCAGGGCATCTTCTACATCTATCCGCTGTTCCTGGTCCTTGGCGTGGGCTTCTACCTGGCCTGGAAGGCCGCCCGCAAGATCGACCCGGCCAGCTGCGTCGGCCCCTACCTGTGCGGCGCGCAGGCCGAGGGCGACAACACGTCCTTCGTGAGCACGGGCCGCGCCAACGTGACCTATCAGGCCGGTAACTTCTATCTGTCCTGGATCTTCGGCGAAGAACGCCTCACCAGCTCCATCAACATGGTGGCCGGGGTTCTTCTCGCGGTCATGCTGGGACTTCTGCTGGGAGGGGTGATCTAATGGGTAAGCTCCTGCTCGCCACCATCGCCGTGTTCCTGGCCCCGGTCCTTGGCGGCCTCATCGCCGGCCTGGACCGCAAGACCACTGCCTGGCTTCAGTCCCGGGTCGGACCTCCGATCCTCCAGCCCTTCTATGACGTGTTCAAGCTCCTGGGCAAATCGCCCATGATCATGAGCCCCTGGCAGGTACTCTCCGTATGGGTGTACCTCATGAGCGCCGTGCTGACCGTGTTCCTGTTCTTCATGGGCTCGGACCTTCTGCTCATCTTCTTCGTGCTGACCATCGGCGCGGTGTTCTTCGTCATGGGCGCGCTGGTCACCCAGTCGCCCTACGCCCAGCTCGGCGCGCAACGCGAGCTGGTGACGATGCTCACCTACGAGCCGCTCATCATCCTGGTGTTCGTCTCCATCGCCATGGTCACCGGCAGCTTCAAGGTCTCCGAGGTCTTCGCCTACGGCAAGCCCCTGCTGCCCCAGCTGCCCCTCATGTTCATCGTGCTGGGCTACGCGCTGACCATCAAGCTGCGTAAGTCGCCCTTCGACATCTCCACCTGCCACCACGCCCACCAGGAAGTCGTCCGCGGCGTGCTCACCGAGTACTCCGGCCCGCAGCTGGCCATGATCGAGATCGCCCACTGGTACGAAGTGGTCTTCGTGCTGGGCCTGGTCGGCCTCTTCTGGGCCACCAGCCTCTGGGGCATGCTCGTTCTGCTGGTGCTGACCTACTTCGTCGAGATCGTCATCGACAACGTCACCGCCCGCATGAACTTCAAATGGATGCTGAAGAGCGTCTGGGCGTGGGGCCTTGCCCTTTCGGTCCTGAACCTGCTCTGGCTGTACGCCTAATCCTTCCTCACTGGAGATAGAACATGGGCATGCTCAAAGACTGGATCAACAAGGGAAGGCTCAAATCCCCTTGGATAGTCCACTTCGACTGCGGGTCCTGCAACGGCTGCGACATTGAGGTGCTGGCCTGCCTGACCCCCGTCTACGACGTCGAACGCTTCGGCATCATCAACATCGGCGACCCCAAGCACGCCGACGTGCTGCTGGTCACCGGAACGGTGAACCACCGCAACAAGCACGTGCTGAAAAACATCTACGACCAGATGCCCTCGCCCAAGGCGGTCATCGCCATGGGAGCCTGCGGCCTGACCGGCGGCGTGTTCCGCGAGGCCTACAACGTTGTGGGCGGCGTGGACAAGGTCATCCCCGTGGATGTCTACGTGCGCGGATGCCCGCCCAAGCCCGAGGCCATGATCGATGGCGTCGTGATGGCTCTGGGCAAGGTCAAGGCCGCGCTCGAAGCCGCCGGTTAACAGAAACCTCAGCGAGGTATCCCATATGTTTGACAATGAGCAGGCCGTCACGGTGGACTCCCTGATCCCCGAGTGCCAGAAACGCTACGACCAGGGCCTGCGCCTGGTGGGCGTCACCGCCGTGGAGATCAAGCAGGACGAAACCTTCGACGTGCTCTACCACTTCGACAAGGATCTCGAGCTCTCGCACCTTCGCCTGAACGTGCCCACCAAGGACCCGGTGCCCTCCATTTCGGGCGTGTACTTCCCGGCGCTCCTCTACGAGAACGAGATCAAGGACCAGTTCGGCGTGAACTTCCAGAACATCCTGATCGACTTCGGCTGCACCCTGTACCTCGAGCCGGAAGTGGTGAAGAGCCCGTTCTGCACCTTCACCTTTGCCAAGAAAGCCAAAGGCAAAGAGGAGGCCTAGACATGCGTACCATTCTTCCTTTCGGCCCCCAGCACCCGGTGCTGCCCGAGCCCATCCACCTGAAGCTGGTGGTTGAAGACGAAAAGGTCGTCGAGGCCCTCCCCAACCTGGGCTACGTGCACCGCGGCCTGGAGAAACTGACCGACATCCGCGACTACAACCAGATGGTGAACATCGTTGAGCGCGTGTGCGGCATCTGCTCCTGCATCCACTCCCTGAACTACTGCGAAGCCATGGAAGAGATGCTGAAGATCGAGGTTCCCCAGCGCGCGCACTTCCTGCGCGTGATGTGGGGCGAGATCCACCGCATCCACTCCCACCTGCTGTGGCTGGGCCTCTTCGCCGACGGTTTCGGCTTCGAGTCCCTGTTCATGCAGTTCTGGCGCATCCGCGAGCGCGCCATGGACCTCATGGAAGCAACCGCCGGCAACCGCGTGGTCATCTCCACCAACATCGTGGGCGGCGTCCGCAAGGACATCACCCCCGACATGAAGGCCTGGATCCTGGCCGAGATCGACAAGACCGAGACCGAAGTCCGCGCCCTGGAAAAGACCATCCTGGAAGACTACACCGTGAAGCAGCGCTGCTGCGGCAAGGGCGTGCTCACCAAGGAACAGGCCCACATGCTGGGCGCGGTCGGCCCCATGCTGCGCGGCTCCGGCTGGGCGCAGGACGCCCGCCAGACCGGCTACGCCGCCTACGGCCAGCTCGATTTCGAGCCCGTGGTGGAATACGACGGCGACTCCTACGCGCGCAGCAAGGTCCGCTTCCGCGAAGTTTACGCCTCCTGCGACCTGGTGCGCCAGGCCCTGGCCAAGATGCCCGAGGGCGAGATCAGCACCAAGGTCAAGGGCAAGCCCGAGGGCGAGGTGTGGCGACGCGTGGAACAGCCGCGCGGCGAGCTCTATTACTATCTGAAGGGCAACGGTTCGAAAAACCTGGAGCGCGTGCGCATCCGCACTCCAACATTCGCCAACATCCCGCCCCTGCTGGCCATGTTGCCCGGCTGCGAGCTGGCGGACGTCCCCGTCATCGTGCTGTCCATCGACCCGTGCATTTCCTGCACGGAGCGTTAAGAGGAGCCGCCACATGTTCGAGATGACCAAAAACGTCTTGCAAAACCTGATGGGGAAAAGCTCCACCAGGCTCTATCCCTTCACCAAGCGCGAGAGCTTCGAGCGCTTCCGGGGGACGCTGGACATCAATGTCGACGAATGCATCTTCTGCGGCACCTGCGCCAAGAAGTGCCCCAGCCAGTGCATCGAGGTGGACATCAAGGGCCGCACCTGGACCTGCGATTCCTTCGCCTGCGTGTACTGCTCCAACTGCGTCGAAGCCTGCCCCGTGCAGTGCATGTTCATGACCCCGGTCACCAAGCCGCCCGCAGGCGATAAGGACGTGATCTTCTACAAGGGCAAGCCCAAGGAGCCCAAGAAGGCCAAGCCCAAGGAGTAGGCTCCAGGCCCGGGCCACGATCCCTGATTGATAATCGAACGCCGACCCGGCATGCCGGGTCGGCGTTTTCAGTTGCTCCGGGAAACGGACGGGACAGATTGATGAGGCGGGAACTGCACGACCTTACGGGACACATGGGGGGCACCGGGCATCATCTGGCGGACCCTCGACCGATTCCTCAAGGCTTGCGGGCGTCGTCCGCCTCGGACAACAGGCCCGCCTCACGTTTTCGCGGAAGACCTAGGGAGTCATTTCGCCAGGGCGCGCAGCCTCTCCAGAATCCCGGCGTTGCCGGGGTCGTAGCTCAGGGCGGCGCGCCACACCCGCTGGGCGTCGTCCTTCTTTCCTTCAGCCAGGGCGTGGTCCCCCTGCCTGCCCAGAACGGCCACCAGGGCGAACCGGGCGTTGGACTCCGTGGGGTCCAGGTCCAGCGCCTGCCTCCAGGCGTTCAGGGCAAGGTTCTCCAAGCCCAGCCGCTCGTACACCTCTCCGGCCAGCACCAAGGCCCGCACGCCGCGCGGGTTGATCTCCAGCGAGCGCTCCAGTTCCAGGCGGGCGTTCACCGGCAGGTGCAGCCGCAGGAACGTGTCCCCCAGCGCCAGATGCAGGTCGGCATCCTGCGGAGCTGCGGCCTGGGCCTGGGCCAGAAGCGGGCGCGCGCCCGCGTCGTCGCCCTGGGCCAGTCGGCAGGCCGCCAGCCCGAGCTTGGCCCAGGCGTTTCCGGGATCGACTCCCAGAGCGCGGCGGTAGGCATCCTCGGCGGACGTGGGCAGCCCCTGCGCCAGCAGCACGTGCCCAAGCCAATTCAATGCAAGGATATTCCTGGGCGTGCGGAGCAGCACCTGTTCCAGCCCTGTTTCGGCAGCCTTCAGGTCACCCGAGGCCGCATCGACCTGGGCCAGCCGGATACGCGGAAAGACGTCGTCCGGCTGAAGGCGCAGGGCGTCCTGCAAGGAGCGGCGCGCGGCCTCCAGGTTGCCTTTGGCCTGCCACTCCTGGGCGGTGAACAGATGGTCCGCAGCGCTCTCCTGGGCCAGGGCGAGAGACGCCGCGCAGGCCAGGATCATTGCCGCCAGAAGCCAGCCAAGAACCATTCGTCGCGTCATGGCCGTCCTTCCCTCTTGAACGCGCACAGGTCCTGAAGCTCCTGGACGTGCTCGCGGGTGAGCGCGTTTATTTCCGGGATGTGGCGGTGGAACACGTGGGCCATGACCGGATGGGAGAAGCGGTGCAGGCTGCGGGTGACTCGTGAGGTGAAGCCCCGGCGGGGCTTGTGCTCGCCGCCCATGCCGGGGTCGAAGCGGTGCAGGCCCCGTTCGATGGCCCAGGCGATGGGCGCGTAGTAGCACAGCTCGAAGTGCAGGAAGGGTATATCCAGCGCGGCCCCGGAATAACGCCCGTACAGTTCGCCGTCGCCGTGGACCAGCATGGACAGCCCCACAGGTTCATCGCGTCCATCCATGAAGCCCGCCGCGAAGGCCACGTTCCCGCGCAGCACGTCGGCAAGCCCCTGGAAGAACGAGAGCGGCAGGTACTTGCAGCCCCACTCCCCGAACTTGGAGCAGGTCCCGGCGTAGTAGTGGTGCATGAGCTCGAACCAGGAGTCCGGGGCGTCCACGCCTTCCACCACCTCCACGCGCACTCCGGATTCGCGCAGCGCGCGGCGTTCGCGCCGGATGTTCTTGCGCTGCCCGGTGCGGAAAACCTCCAGGAAGTCCTCGAAGGACCCATAGCCCCGGTTCTCCCAGATGAAGCCCTGGTGCTCCCAGGCCGTCAGGCCGAGCGACTCCAGGTCGTCCGCGAAATCGTCCTGCGCGAAAAGCACATGCAGTCCGGAAAGCTCGTTGGCGTCGATCAGGCGTTCCATGCCCTCCAGCACGGCCCCGGCCATGCCGTGCCGGGAGAATCCAGGCGCGGTAAGGAACCGGTACGCCGCCACGGGCGTGAAGGGGCTCACAGCCACCAGCTTGGGATAATACGGCAGGTTCAGCCGCTGGGCCACGTCCGCCCAGAGCTGGTCGTAAACGAATTCGCCCTGGCCGTGGCCCTTCACATACAAAGGCGCGGCAGCCACCAACCGGTCAGAGACGCGCAGGGAGCAGTGGGCGGGCATCCAGCCGGCCTCTGTACTGACCGCGCCGCACGTTTCCAGCAGGTTGAGCCATTCCCAGCGAAGGAACGGGGGAGCGCCCGCAGCCAGGCGGTTCCATTCCTTCGGGTCCAGGCTGCCCATGGAGGGCGCAAAGGAGACGGCGAGCGCCAGATCGGCCTGATGTGGATGACTCATGGGAGAGGGGCCGGGGCGCATTGCCCCGGCCGCATACGGCATCTATTTCTTGTAGTTCCTGCGGCAGAACTGCTCGCACCAGTCCGTGGCGTTGCCCACCGACCCGGCGCAACCGTCCACCACGTTGGCCATCCACAGTTCGCGGTCCAGTCGGTTGCACTCGGCCACGCAGCTCTGCACGCCGTCGTAGGTCCGGGACAAGGCCGTCTGGTAGGAGGAGCAGATGCCCGACCCTTCGCAGTCGTCGTTTTCATCGTCCAGGCAGAATTCGTAGAATTCGCTGGTGGACATGGCAGTGTTCATCTTGCAACCAGTCAGCGGCAACAGAAGCGATGCGAGAAGCAGTACAAATGGTGCCGTGCGCATGGTGACATTCCTTATTTGATGTTGGCCCAGGCCTCTCCGTTCTTCAGAAAGAGTTCGATTTCCACGGCCTTGCAGATGTCCACGTCCTTGATGGTGTAGCCAAGCTTGTTGACCACCACGTAGCGCAGATCCCACATGCAGTCGCCCTGATCGTGCGGCACTGCGATATTGATCTTCTTGCCGGGGTGCAGCTTGTACTTGTCCAGAAGGTTCGCTCCCCAGTTCTTGGTTCCGGCAGGAGCCAGGCGGATCTGCTTGATCTCCTGGTCCGCGGAGTTGATGAACAGGATGCGTTTCTCCGCAGCCATGGCCTGGCAGGCCATAGCCATAATCAGGATGAACAGGGCCAATGTCTTGCGCATGAAATCCTCCGAAGTGGTGTCGTGTCGAATCGGGTACGCATGCCGAATGTCGCATTCCAGGAAAACGGGAACATGATTCCCGGGAAAGGCTCGCCGGAATACTCCAGCCAGACGCAGGCAACTGGAAGGCCTCCCGGACGGCCCCCCGGCGCCATGTTTTCACATAACACGAATACGCTCTTTACAAACAAAAAAATGCTCGCAGGCGTCCAGGGTTCACCAAGGTGCCTGCCGAACCACCGGCTAGGCCTGTTCGCCGGGCTGCTCGTACAGGGACTTGGCCCACACCAGGGCCTCGCAGTAGGAGCTGGCCACCTTGATGGGATCCAGGTGCAGGGCGCGGGTCAGTTCGTCCAGGCGCGCCCAGTCGCCGGTCTCGAAGCATTTGGCCACTTCCAGCCAGTCGCTGTAGACGTTGCGCTCCCCGCACAGGGCGGCCATGACCTCCTCCTCCAGGGGCAGGGATTCCACCAGTTCCCGCATGGGGGTGTCCAGCATGGGTTCGAGCAGGGAGAAAAGCCCCATGAGGAACAGCGTGTCCGGGGCCACCTCGCGCGAGTGGTGGTTGGCGCTGGCGCGCTCCAGGAACTTGGCCCGGATGGAGGAGAGATACGGCAGCTCCGAGGTCTTGTCCGAGGGCATCACGTCCGACAGGAGCACCAGCCACAGCCAGCTCTTGATCTGCTGCCAGCCGAGCATCAGGATGGCGTGGCGGATGGAGCTGACCTTGTAGCGAAGGCCAAAGGCCAGGGAGTTGATGAAGGTCAGCAGCCGGAAGCTGATGGACACGTCGGACTCGATGTTGCGCGTCAGCTCCTCCAGGTCCATGTCGCCCTTTTCCAGGGTGCGGTAGATGTTCAGGCGCGTGATCTTGTTGGAAGGGAGCTTCCTGCCCGGAACGATGACCGGCTTTTCGAAGAAGAACCCCTGGAACAGGTGGAAGCCGAGCTTTTTGGTCAGCTGGAAGTGGGTGTCGTCCTCCACGCGCTTGGCGGCCAGCAGGCAGTTGCAGCCGGAAAGTTCCTTCAGCAGGGACTTGAGCTGGGCCTCGTCCTTGTCCAGCACGTCCACGAACACGATGTCGGCCATTTCCACCAGACGCTTGTCGCACTCGCCGGTAAGGAAGTGGTTGAGCGCCAGGGTGTACCCCTGTTGCCTGACCCGGCTGAGCGCCGCTTCGAAGTCCGGTTCCAGCGTTTTCACGGGTTCGAGTTCCACCACGGTGGTGCGCGGCGGCAGCGTGGAGGGCACGTCGGACAGGATCGATTCGCGCGAGAAGTGAATGCAGATCTTTTTGCCCGCCTGATCCGGCTCGGGCGATGCGAGAAGTGCCGTGGAGATGACCGAAAGGGTGGCCACATCCTTGTCGGAAAAGTTGGCCGACTTTTCAAGCGGGCTCTTGCGATACAGCAGCTCGTAGCCAAAGACGCGCTTCTCAGCGTCGAAAATGGGCTGTCTGGCGAAAAAGGTATCAACGTAGTTCTGCGAGGCGCCGTCCATGGGCATCGGTGCGTCTTCCTGCTGGGGTGGTTTGTGTCTTTCCACCTCCTACCCCACCTGAAGCCCCCTGTCTATTTTCCCGGCCTCTCCGGCGGAATCCATGGACAGCTCGCGCGGAGCGAGGTATATGATGCCATATTCAAACATTTCGGGGTTTTTCCAGGATGAAGGCGCTTCACGAAAAACTGGTTGATTCCGGGCTGGTCACCAAGAACGAGGTGGATCAGGTCCGTCAGATTCAGCGCAAGTCCGGCTGGAAGATCGTCGAGTACCTCATGCATCAGGGGCGCTTGAACGAAAACGAGCTGATCGACTTCATCAGTCGCGAACTGAAGATCGACAAATATTCCCCGGAAAAATACCCCCTGGACAAGGCCCTCAAGGAAGTCCTGCCCGAAGATCTGGCCCGCAAGCTGGACCTGGTGCCGGTGAAGACCGAGCGCAACGTCCTCTACGTGGCCACCGCCGACCCCGAATCCATCAACCGCCTGGACCAGGTGGAGCGCGTGGCCATGCTGGAGGTGGAACCCATCTTCTGCACCAAGGCCGAGCTCGAGGAGTTGATGGCCGGGCAGTACGGGGTGCAGTCCCACCTTGGGGACATGCTGGGCATCATCGACGAGTTGTCCGTGCAGTCCGGCGACGAGCTCGAAGAGGGCATGGACCTGGCCGGCGCGTTGCAAAGCGCGGTGCAGGAAGCCCCGGTGGTCCGCCTGGTGAACCAGATCCTGGCCCAGGCCGTGCGCGAGCGCGCCTCCGACATCCACCTCTCCCCCATGACCAACACCATTCAGATGCGCTTTCGCATAGACGGGGAGCTGCGCGAGTTCCCGACGCCACCCAAGTCCGTGTTTTTGACCGTGCTCTCGCGGCTCAAGCTCCTGGCCAACATGGACATCACCGTGGCCCGCATTCCCCAGGACGGCCGTTTCTCCTTCGTGCTGGACGGCAAGGAGGTGAACGTGCGCGCCTCCACCCTGCCCACCATCCACGGGGAGAACCTTGTGCTGCGCCTGCTCATGCGCTCCTCGCGCGGCAGCGGCCTGGATGAGCTTGGCGTGAGCGAGGACGACAGGCGAAAGCTCCAGAAAGGCATGGACCGCCCCTTCGGCATGATCCTGGCCACCGGCCCCACCGGCTCGGGCAAGACCACGCTTCTGTATGCGGTGCTTCGCCAGCTCGACCAGCCCGGAGTGAACATCATCACCCTGGAAGACCCGGTGGAATACCGGATCGAGACCATAAGGCAGGTGCAGCTGAACGCCCGCGCGGGCATGACCTTCGCCTCGGGGCTTCGCGCCATCCTGCGCCAGGACCCGGACATCATCATGGTGGGCGAAATCCGCGACGGCGAGACCGCCGGAATCGCGGTGCAGTCTGCGCTCACCGGCCACCAGGTGCTCTCCACCGTGCACACCAACTCGGCCTGCCAGGCCCTGACGCGCCTCATGGAAATGGGCATCGAGCCGTTTCTCGTGGCCTCCACCCTGGCCGTGGTGGTGGGCCAGCGTCTGGTGCGGCGCATCTGCCCCAAGTGCAAGGAGGCCTACACCCCGCCCAAGGAGCTGGTGTCGCTCTTTGAAATGCAGCACCTGCGCGACGTGGTGTTCATGCGCGGCAAGGGCTGCCCGGACTGCGGCGGGCTCGGCTATTCGGGACGCGTGGGCGTGTACGAGGTGCTCTACGTGGACGATCTGGTGCAGGACATGATCCTGAGGCAGGCATCGGCCCGCGAGATCGAGCAGGCCGCCGTGGAGGCCGGGGTGTTCTCCACGCTGAAGATGGACGCCCTGTCCAAAGTGGTGGCGGGCCACACCACCATCGAAGAGGCGGCCACGATCGCGTTCATGTAGCCAAGCAATACTCCTCAGGGGTGAGGACGAGGCCAGGTTCGAGCGTTTTGAGTTTTTTGTCGAAGCTGAGGAACCCCCGCGCTTCGTGCAGGCGGGCGTGAGCCACGAACAGCATGTCGGCGAAATCACCCGCACGGGAGTACTTCGAGACTGCATTGAGAAGGGTTGGCAAGTGCTCGATGTCCAGCCTTTCGGAGGTCGCCATGGCAAACAGAAGGCTTGAGACCTCCCCTCGGGAATAACCGTAGCCGTTCGTCAGGACCCAGACCGTTTCCAGAATGACGGGCAGGCCCACGCAAAAGGTTTCGCCACGTTCCTCCGCGAGTTCAAGCGCCTTCTTGACCAGGGCCGCCTGCTCAGGCGTATCGCCGGTCACCAGCCTGACCAGAATGTTGGTATCGAGGAAGATCAATCCTCAAGTCCCCTCATGCCATGCTTCAGGCGGGCATTGGAGATGATTTCGTCCATCTCCTCGATGGATATGGGTTCCTTGCGGGTGCGGGGTTTGTCCGCCAGGAAACCGTACAGCTCCGAGGCCTTGCGGGTCTTGGGGATGATGGTGATGAGTCCGTTCGACGAGGTGAAAACCACCCGGTCCGAGGGCTTGAGCCCAAGCTCGTCCCGCAGTTCCTTGGGGATGGTAACCTGTCCCTTGCTGGTCATGGTGCTGGTGTAGGTGGGCATGGCCGCCTCCAGTATTACTTTATTCAATTTGTAATACCGAAACGGAACGGAAGCAACCTCCGCCGTTCAAAGCCCGCAACTCCCGGCTCAGGCCACCCGCCTTTTCGTCACCGCCCGCAGGGTGCCCACGCTCAGGACCTCGGTCACCGCGCCGCTCTCCAGGAGCTCCTCGTAATACGCGGTCACTCCCGCGAAGGTGCCGATGTCGTGGAACACGGCCAGCCCGTCCGGCACGATCCAGGGCGACCAGGACTCGTAGTCGCGCCGCGAGGCCTCGTAGGAGTGGTCGCCGTCGATGAACAGCAGGCGGATGGGGTGGCTCCAGCCCTCGTTGGCCTGCGCGGACCCGGCCCGCACCACGTGCACCCAGTCATCCACCCCGGCGTCCCTGAGGTTCTTCCGGAACACTTCATACAGGCCGCCCGACGCCACGTGGGCGGACTCGAATCCGCCGCCGGGCTGGTGCTCCGGGGAGCCCTCGAAATGATCCACGGCCACCACCTTCTCGCGCCGGGCGCGCTTGGAACCGTGGGCCAGATAGGACGTGGACCGGCCCGCGTAGCTGCCGATCTCCACGATGCACCCGGCCTGCGGGCCGTGTTCGGCCAGCATCAGCAGGGCGTAGCCCTCGATGGGATCAAGGAATCCGTCGATGGAAGAAAGTTTGTCCGAGACCAGCCAGTAATCCGACGCCACCTGCATGCTGTTGAAAACCTCGCCAAGCCCCATTGCGACACCGCCCCTGAGTTCTTGCCTCGCCGGAGGCAGAACGGGGGCTTTACGCGCTGCGAGCCGCCTCCGCAAGCCGCCAGGGTTCGCGCAGGCCGTCCTGGCGCTTGAGGGCTTCGGCCAGGAGTTCCGCGCACCGGGGCGCGTCGGCCTGGGCCAGGGTCCAGTCCGCGCCGGACACGAAGGCCGCCCAGGCGTCCAGGCTGGACGCTGCCCCCACCACGAAGAGCGCCGACTCCCGCCGCCGCAGGCCGGGCCGGGCGTGCATCTCCTCCAGGGGTTCGCGCATGTTCTCACCCAGCACCACGGCGTCCACCGCGTTCAGGCGAAGCCTGGCCGCCGCGCGCGCCGGGTCCGGCTCGTCCATCAGGTAGTAGCCCAGGTCCTTGAAGAAGGCGGCAGCGCCCGCACGCCAGGGCCCGTCCTCCAGGCACAGGAGCGCGGCCTTCATGCCGTAGGGGATCATGTCCGGTTCGATGGCGGTATCCGGCTGGCTCACAGGTCGTCCTCCTCGTCGGGCTTTCTGGCCGAGGCGTTGTAGTCCAGGTCCAGCTTCAGGGTCCCCAGGTCCGAGACCTTCTCGCCCCGCGACAGGCGCACCTGGTCGATGTTCAGGGTCAGCTTGGCGCGGTCCGTGGCGTTGGCCAGGGCGGTGTCGCGCTCGACGAGGTTCTTCTCGTACAGGGCCAGCAGGTACTGGTCGAAGGTGAACATGCCGTAGGTGGAGCCGGACTCCACCGCGCCGTAGTAGGTCTTTTCGCCGGATTCGCCGCTCTGGATGATCTCGCGGATCTGCAGGTTGTTGCGCAGGATCTCGAAGGCGGCCACGCGCCCGCCGCCCACCCGGCTCATGAGCCGCTGGGACACCACGTACTTGAGGCTCGCGCCCAGGCGCTGGCGGATGAGCTGCTCTTCGCTGGCCTCGAACATGCCGATGACGCGGTTGATGGTCTGGCCGGTGTCCGAGGTGTGCAGGGTGCCCAGCACCAGGTGGCCGGTCTCGGCGGCCTGGAGGGCTATTTCCACGGTCTCGCGGTCGCGCATTTCGCCCACCAGGATGATCTTGGGGGCCTGGCGCAGGGCGGCGCGAAGCCCGGAGGCGAAGGTGTCGAAGTCCTGGCCCAGCTCGCGCTGGTTCACGGTGCCGCGCTTGTGGGGATGCACGTATTCCACCGGGTCTTCCAGGGTGACGATATGCACGGCCTTGGTGGCGTTGATCTCGTCGATGAGCGCGGCCAGCGAGGTGGACTTGCCGGTGCCGGTGGCGCCGGTCACCAGGATCAGGCCGAATTTCTCCTTGGCCATGAGCCCGAACGGGGCCGGAAGCCCGAGCTGCGCCATGCTGGGAGCCTGGGCGGAGAGTTGCCTGAGCACCAGGGCCAGGTTGCCGCGCTGCCAGAAGATGTTCACGCGGAAGCGTATCTTGTTGGGGTGCTCGTAGGACAGGTCGCAGGAGCCGCGCTCCATCAGGTCGCGGTACAGGCGGGGGCTACGGCCCATGAGCACCTGGGCCATGGCCTCGGTCTGGCGGGCCAAAAGCGGCCCGAGCGGCAGGTCCAGGTCGCGCAGCTCGCCGTGCAGTTCGGCCTGTACCCGCTTGCCCACGGTGAACAGCGTGTCCGAGAGCGAGGGGGCCTGGGCCAGGGCCAGCCCCATCAGGTGGTCGAAATGAGACCTGAGCATCGTGCCTATCCTCTAATATGACGTTCTCAGAATATGTTCATCAGTTTACGAACTCGAATCAAGAGAATCAGTTCTTGTTGGCCGAAATACCTGCGAAACATGCACTGAAGCAGGAGAACGCCTCCGGCGGCCAAAGGGCTGCGCCCTTTTGGATCCGCTCGTATCCCAACCTGTCGCCGAGTCGCACTTTTGCCTGGGTTGCGAGAGCCTTACTAGCTCACGTTTTCAGGAACGCGGTACCGGCCCGGGCCGGGTTCAATCGTTCATGCCGCTTGGCGGCTGGGGCAGCAGATCCTTGAAGCGCGCCTTCTGGATGGCCTTGTTGTAGGCGTCCTCGGCGGTGATCTTGCGCGCGTCGAAGAGTTCCATGATGGCGTCGTCCAGAGTCTGCATGCCCTGGTTCTTGCCGGTCTCGATGACGGAGTTGATCTGGAAGGTGCGCTTCTCGCGGATGAGGTTGCGCACCGAGGGCAGGGCCACCAGTATCTCCAGGGCGGCGGCGCGGCCGGGCTTGTCCGCGCGGGTGAACAGCGTCTGGGCCACGATGCCGCGCAGCGACTCCGACAAGGCCGAGCGTATCTGCTCCTGCTGGTCGCCGGGGAACACCTCGATGATGCGGTCCACGGTCTTGGAGGCGCTTATGGTGTGCAGCGTCGAGAACACCAGGTGGCCGGTCTCGGCTGCCTCCAGGGCCAGGCGGATGGTCTCCAGGTCGCGCATTTCGCCCACCAGGATGACGTCGGGGTCCTCGCGCAGGGCTCCGCGCAGGGCGGAGTTGAAACTTCTGGTGTCGCGCCCCACCTCGCGCTGGTTTATCAGGCAGTTCTTGGGCTGGTGGAGAAATTCGATGGGATCCTCGATGGTGAGGATGTGCTCCTGGCGCATGGTGTTGATGTAATCCACCATGGCGGCCAGCGTGGTGGACTTGCCCGAGCCGGTCGGCCCCGTGACCAGCACCAGCCCCTTGGGCAGCTTGCAGAACTCCTTGAGCACCGGGGGCATGCCCAGGTCCTCGAGCGACAGCACCTTCTCCGGGATGGTGCGGAAGGCCGCGGCCACGCCCCGGCTCTGCAGGAAGAAGTTCACGCGGTAGCGCGACACGCCGGGCACGGCGTAGGCGAAATCCACGTCGCCGGTTTCCTCGAATTCCTTGATCTTGGGTTCGGGGGTGATCTCGTACAGGAGCTGTTTCAACTCCTCGTGCTCGAGCACCTTGAACTTCACCCGTTGCAGCACGCCGTGCAGGCGGATGATGGGCTGGGAACCGCTGGACAGATGCAGGTCCGATGCTCCCAATTCCTGCATCATGGAAAAGAAGGCGTCGATCTGGGCCATGTGGGACTCCTGGAACGGTTCTTGGGATGTTCCTACACGCCGACCAGGGCGTCCGTCCAATGCGGAATTTGCGGGACAGGCCCGGCGTCCCGTTCCGGAGTGTGTCGCAGGCCTCGCGTCTTGACAATGCCACAAGGGTTTCCTACTACGCTGAAGCTTGGAAAACCGCTTCGAAGGAGGATCACATGACACAAGGTTCGATCATCCGGGCCTCGCGCATGATTCTTGCCGTCTTCACCCTTCTGGCCGTCGCCGCGCTCATGGTTGCGCCCATCGCCATGGCCCAGGATTCCAGGGAAACCAAGCAGGCCAAGGAGGCGCGCCCCGCCGCCAAGGCGTCCCCGGCCGTGGTCGCCAAACCCGACCAGGTGGAAGAGCGCATAGCCGACCTGCACGCCAAACTGGGCATCAAGCCGGACCAGGAGGAGACCTGGACGAACCTGGCCCAGGTGATGCGCGACAACGCCGCCAAGATGAAGGCCCTGCTCGACAAATGGGCGCAAGGCGGCAGCTCCATGACGGCCGTGGAGAGCCTGAAGGTCCACGAGGAGATGGCTTTGGAGCACGCCAAGGCGCTCAACAGGCTCATACCGGCGTTCGAGAATCTCTACGTCAAGATGGCTCCGGACCAGAAGGCCGCGGCCGACAAGATTTTCGCCACTCATGAAGGCCGTTCCAAACACAAGCGCCGCTAAACGGACTCATGCGGTCGGGCGTCTCCCGGCCAGCGACATGGCGTCGCCGGCCGTCCGCCTCGGCGCGAGGAGCAGAACCACACATACACACAGTTCCCAGCGTATTGTGGCTTCTTTAGGAGGGCCATGATGATCTGCTCAAAAAGATTCGGGAAATTCGTTCTGGCGGCCCTGGCTGCCGCCTCGGTCCTGGGGCTCGTCGGCGGCCACCCGGCGCTGGCCAACGGCAAGCACAAAGGATGGTACAAGCAGCGGGCGTATCCGTACCGGTACTATCAGCCCCCGCCGCCCGGCTACTACTACCCCAGGCCGCCGCGATACTATAATTATCCGCCGCCGGGATATTACTACCCTCCTCCGCCGCCGGTAGTGGTGGTCCCCCCTCCCATTCCGCCCGGATTCAACATCATCATCCCCTTCAGATGATGCGGGGCTGGTCCCTGTAAACGAGGCCCGGAGCGCCGTTGCGGCGGCCTCCGGGCCTGGGCCGTTTGCACGCCGCGGCATCGACCTTTCCGGACGCGCCAGGACGTGGTCCCGTTCTTCGCAACAGTCACGAAGCAAATCCCAAGATCGCCGCAGTATCGCATAAACGCATCACGCGCTTCTTCCCGCCCGGGCAGCGTCCCTCCAAAAAATGGAGCACTTCCTCCTTCATGCCAGCAACGTCGCCCCACGGCAATGCATCACGCAATGGAGGACGCATGTGATTCGTACAGTTTGTACAGACGGACCCGAGTATGCATTGCGGCAAAAATAGCCTTTTCCACTCGTCCAGGGAGGGCGCACCCGGCTTCCAGCCGGGACGATCTACGGTGGCGATAGAGTAAAATTACACTGCAAGAGAACGATTACCCTTGACATTTCCCATCAAATCGCCATCCATGTCCCTCAACAACAGCCAACGCACCGTGGAGCATTCGGCATTGGATACATCTCCCAAAGCATCCTCCACCGAAAAGCTCTTGGAGCTGATCCGGGGTTCAGGGAAAAAAACCGGCGGGGAGGGAACTCCCGCGCCGCAGCCGCTGCCGTCGAAAAAACGGTGGCTTTCCTCCCTTTCCCTGAAGGGCTCCAGATCCCCCGGCGCAAGCGCCAAGGGCGTGCGCCTGGGCGTGGAACTCACCGGCCAGACCATCCGCATGGTCAAGCTCACCACCGGGTCCGGCCGATCCCGCACCCTGGAGTTCAAGACCGTCCCCATCCCCGAGCAAGGCCCGGACGCCCCCGAACTCTCGCTGGTCCTGCGCCTGGCCCTGAAGGACTTCCTGGGCAAGGCCGACGCCGACATATGGGCCATGGTTCCGGCGGAATCGGCGGACCTGCGCTTCATCCAGGTACCCAAGACCGGCAAGAAGCAGCTTTCCAACGCCGTCTACTGGACCGCGCGCAAGGAGGCCGCCTTCGACGACGCCGAAGTGGTCTTCGACTACGAGATCCAGGGAGAGGTGCTGGAAAAGGGCGCGACCAGACTCTCCGTACTGGCCTACACCGTGAAGCGCGACGAGTTCGAGAAGCTGCGCAACCTCTTTTTGCAGGCCGGATCCCCCCTGACGGGCATCACCGTTCCCTCGGTGGCCATGCGCAACCTTCTGCGCGGCGGATGGCTGGAAAACGCCGCCCAGACCCAGGCCACCCTGCACCTGGGCGGGGATTTCTCGCGCCTGGAGCTCTTCTCCGCAGGCAGGCTCCAGTTCGTGCGGGTGCTCAAGGGCGGACTGGCCGCCATGGCCCTGACCCTGGCCGAGGCCTCCAAGGAGTTCAAGCCGCACGCCCCCACGCCTCCGAGTTCTCCGGAACCGACGTCCCAGCCGGTGGCACTCCAGGACGCCGAAGCGGCCCGGAGCCATGTCGGTGCGGCGGCAGCCATGATCGTTCCGGAAACCCCGGCTTTATCCGCCCCCATATCCATCGAGATCGAGTCCATGGTCCAGCCGTCCTTCGCCGGACTGGTGCAGGAAAAGACTCAGGCGCCGGGATTTCCCCAGGCCGGGGCGGCTGCCGCCTCCATGCTCCTGGAGGAACCCAAGCCCGCCGGGCTCACTCCGGAAGAGGCACGGTCGCTGCTGGAAAACCTCGCGGGCGGCCCCCAGTCCCTGCCCGAGGGACATCCCGGTCGGCTGTTGTCCACCGCCGACGTGCTGGAGATGCTCAAACCCTCCTGGGAGCGCCTGCTGCGCCAGGTGCAGATGACCTTCTCGCACCACGCGGTCACCCTGGGCAACGAGCAGGTGTCCAGCCTGAGCCTTGGCGGCCCGCTGGGCGGCGATCCGGCGCTCCTGGAATTTCTGGGCCAGAAGCTCGGCGTGCCCTGCCGACACCTGGACCCGCTCTCTCCGGACAATCTGGGCCGCCTGTCGGTCGCGGCTCCGTCGCTCTCCCCCGGCGAACGCCAGCCCTACAACCTGGTGCTCGGCCTGACCGACTCCGACCGCGCCGCCTGCAACCTGCTCTTCACCTACAAGCAGAAGGAGGAGCAGGACCGCGTCTCGGACCTGAACCGCATCGTGGCCCTGGTGTGGCTGGGCGTGGCCGTGCTCATGGGCGGCCTGTTCACCTGGCAGCAGACCCAGGCCTACCTGAAACGCCAGGTGATCAAGGGCCTGGAAGCCCAACTGCGCGAATTCCAGCCCCAGGTGACCATGCCCCTGCTTCTGGGCACGGGCAGCAAGGTGCGCGGCGTGGTGGACAACCTCCGGCGCTTCGGGGCGCGAAACCTGGCCGGGGCCGTGCTGCACGACGTGACCGGCCTCACGCCGGAAAACGTCAAGCTGTTCAACATTTCCATGGACCTGGGCACTCCCGAGGAGCAGCCCGTGTCCAAGGGCGCGGCGGACTCCCAGCCCAAGGGGCCTGCGCCAGCCATCAACAAGCAGGGACGCGTGGGCCTGGACACCCTGACCCTGGAAGGCTACGTCAAAGGCGACAGCCAGATACTGGAATCGCTGCTCTCGGCGTATCTGGTGCGGCTTCGCACGTCCCCCCTTCTGGGCGAGCCTTCCGTGAGCAAACGGTCGCTTGAGCTGACCGCCGCAGGCGAGGACGTGCTCCGGTTCACCCTTTCCTGCCAGGTGAGGCGATAGATGGCCGACCCGCGCGCCACTCCCGGCAAACTCCCACCGAAAACGGCCCTGTACCTGCTCATCGGGTCCGGCGTGCTGGTGCTGTTCGTGCTGCTGGGCATCGTCCCCATGCAGAAAAGCCTGCACGAGCTCGACCGGCAGATCGAGCAGGCCAAGTTCCGCATAGAGGAGCAGAACGCCCTGCATCCCATCTACCTGCGCATGCTGACCATCGCCCAGGCGGGCGGAGCCAAGGCCCCCGCCCTGCCGGAGAAGCAAAGCCTGGGGCAGAAGGCGGTGTCCGAGATCACCGACAGCCTGGCGCAACTGATCGTGACTGCGGGACTCGAGGCCCAGTCCGTGGTGCCGGACCCGGGTTCCCTCGGGCGGGGCTCCAAGTCGCTGGCGGTCAACATCCATGTGCGGGGTTCGCTCGACAAGTTTCGGGCATTCCTGGGCGAACTGGCCATGCAGCCCACCTTCGAGAACATCGAGAAGATTCAGATAGGCCCCGGCAGCGGCCCCAGGGACTGCACCCTCACCGTCTGGCTGGCGTCGGAGTAGGCATGGACGTTTCCAAGAGAGAAAGGATCCTTCTGGGCGGCATGGGCGCGGCCATCCTGGGCTCGGCCATCTACCTGCTGTGGCCCGCCCCGCCGCCGGCCTCCCCGGAGATGACGCCCGAGAGGCTGGCCGATTCGCGCAAGGCCGCAGAATCCCAGTTGCAGGCCCTGGAGCGCGTCCAGCTCTCCCCGCGCGAGGTCCATGCGGTCACCAGCGCCCAGCAGCCCTGGCCCAACGATCCGCTGGCCCCCAAGCCGCCGGACCCCGAGGCCGCCGTGGACCGCGACAAATTTCACTACACCGGCTTCATACGGATCGGTGAACGCAGCCTGGCCGTCATCAACGGACGCGAATACCAGGTGGGCGAACAGCTGGAGAGCGGAGGCTTCGAGGTCTCCGCCATTTCACCGGAGGCCGTGGTGCTTTCCGGAGTTGCGCGCAAGAACACCGTGCGCATCCCCTACCAGGACCCGAGCTTCTTCATAGGCCGGTAGTGTGGCGTCATCAAATAAATATCTCTTTATTTTGATGATACAAATATGAATATGTTTTTCAAGGACGCGTCAGGAGTCACGGCGCGCCCTCGCGTGCGCCAAGGAGCGATTCGATGATCCGCAATCACAGCGACAAGCGCCGCGCGGCGATCTGGACGCCGGGGCTTCTTCTGGCCCTGGGCCTGGCCGTGCTGCTGGCCGCATGCGCCAAGAAGCACGAGCCCGACCCCTTCCTGGAGAAGTGGGAGAAGAAGGCCGAGGACGTTAAAGACAACACCTACGCCCCGCAGCCGCGCAAAGTCGACTTCTCCGAGGTGCAGGTGAAGGCCCCGGAAAAGCCCATCGACATGAAACCCAAGCGCAACCTGCCCACCATGCGGGTGTCGCTCAACTTCTACAACACCGACCTCCAGGCCGTGCTGCGCTCCATGGCCCGCATCGCCAACCAGAACATCATCCTGTCCGCGTCGCTCCAGGCTCCCGAGAACCAGGGCAAGCACAAGGTCAACCTGAACGTCAGCGAGACCCCCTGGGATCAGGCCTTCGAATCCATCCTGAACGCCAACGGCCTGAGCTACGACTGGGACGGCGAGATCATCCGCGTCATGACCCTCGAGGACATGAAAAGCCAGAACGACATGAAGATGGCCATCGCCAACAAGATGGTCCAGACTGAACGGATCAAGTCCGTGGAACCCGTGGTCACGGTGAAGGTGCAGGTGAACTACGCCGACGTGGAAGAGCTCGAGCGCACCATGCAGGGCTATCTGTACCCCAAGAAGGCCGATTCCGGCAAAGGCGGGGACGGCGGCGCGGGCGGCGGCGCAGGCGGCGGCGAATCCAAGAGCGGCGACTCCGCCACGGAACTGCCGGGGCGCATCAGGGGCTTCGTGGTGGCGGACAAGCACTCCAACTCCATCATCATCCAGGCCAACAGGGAGCATGCCGAAATGCTCGTGAAGCTGGTGGAGAAGCTGGACGAGCCGCGCCTCCAGGTGCACCTGAAGGCCTTCATCGTGGAAGCCAGCCGCGACAACCTCTTCGACCTAGGCTTCCAGTGGGGCGGATTCTTCAGGACGTCCGCAGACGGCAACGGCAACCGGGCCTACGTGCTCTCGGGCAACAACACCGAGATCACCGACGGCACCCGCACCGCAACGCCCATCTACGGCCTGGGCCCCGCCAGCTACGGCTACGCCTTCAACTATCCCGCTTCCATCACGCCCACGGGCACGGGCCTCGGTTCGCAGGGCACGGCGCTCAACTTCATGTGGGGCATGCTGAACGAAAACATTCTCCAGTTGCAGCTCACGGCGCTGGCCAGGGAAGGCAAGATCAACATCGTGTCCGAGCCGTCGCTCACCACCCTGGACAACATGACCGCCTTCACCGAGAACGGCGAGCGCATCCCCTTCGTCACCGTGTCCCAGAACGGCACAAACGTGCAGTTCGTGGACGCCGTGCTGCGCCTGGAAATGACCCCCCACGTCATCGACGAGAAGAACCTGCGCATGAAGATCGTCCTGAAGAACGACGAGGTGGTCAACGACCAGACCCGCTGGGTCATGGGCAACCCTCCCATCCGCAAGAAGGAGACCAACACCACGCTCATCGTTGAAGACGGCGCGACCATCATCATCGCGGGCCTGGCCAAGAACTCCAAGACCGACGCCGACCAGGGCGTGCCGGGCCTGAAGGACATCCCCGGCGCAGGCTACCTGTTCAAGAACACCAGCAAGCAGAGCACCAAGCAGGACATCCTGGTGTTCATCACGCCCACGGTGCTCAAAAAGCGCGATACGGCGCAAATCCCCCCGCCCCAGACGCCGCCCCAGACGCCGCTCCAGACGCCGCCCCAGACTCCCCCCGTGAGCCTCGCGCCCGGAGGCCTCCCCCCGGCGGTCCCGGCAGCGAGAGGCCCCGCGCCGACGGGCCCGGCCTCCCAGTCGCCCCAGACTCCGAAAGCGCCTCCTGCCTCGCCTGACCGCCAGCCCATCCCCCTGGGCCAGGCTCCCGCAATCCCGCAGACAGGACGGCCCGGCAGCTGATGCGTTATTTCGAGCTTCTCAACCTGCGTCGCGAGCCCTTTTCCAACTCGCCGGACCCGGAGCTGTTCTACCGCGCCAAAGAGCACCGCGAATGCCTCCAGGCCCTGGAGATCGCCATCCGCCTCAAGCGGGGGCTCTCCGTGGTCACCGGACATGTGGGAACCGGCAAGACCACCCTGTGCCGACAGCTCATCCGCGTACTGAGCGACCGCCAGGGCGTGGTGACCCACCTGGTCCTTGACCCGTACTTCTCCGACGCCCGCGAGTTTCTTACGCACCTGAACGGCCTTTTCGGCGTGGACGCGGCCGAAGCCCGCACCGCCAGCGACTGGCAGCTGCGCGAGAACATCAAGAACGCGCTGCTCACCCTGGCCGTGGAGGAAGACCGGCTGGTGGTCCTCATCGTGGACGAGGGCCAGAAGATGAGCCTGGAATGCCTGGAGATCCTGCGCGAACTGCTGAACTTCGAGACCAACGAGCACAAGCTCCTGCAGATAGTGATTTTCGGCCAGCTGGAGTTCGAGCCCATCCTGGAGGCCAAGGCCAACCTGGCCGACCGGGTGAACCTGCGTTTCCGCCTCGGCCCGTTGGACTTCCAGGATACGCGCGAGCTCATCCAGGCGCGCATCGCCATGTGCTCCAAGGACATTTCGCCCGAGGGGCTGTTCAGCTTCTGGGCCTTCCTGGCCGTGTACCTGGCAACGGACGGCTTCCCGCGCCAGATCGTGCAGCTGTGCCATCAGGCGCTCCTGGCGGTCATCATCAAGGAGAGGCCGCGCGTCACCTGGGGCGTGGTGCGAAGCTGCATGCGCTGGCGCACCCTGGGCCTGCCCCGGCGCAGGCGCTGGCCCTGGCTGGCCGGTGCTGCCCTGTTCCTTCTGCTGGCCCTGGCCGGTGCGGGCGTCTATTTCGGATATGCGCCAGTGAGCGCCGAACGCCTGAAGGTTGCGGCGTCATGGATGAAGGACGTGAAACTGCCTGATGTGGGTTCCTGGTTCGCCAAAGCCCCGGCGGTGGAGATGCAAAGCTCGGCCCCGCAGACCCCGGACGGCTCTTCGGGCACTCCCGCAGCTGCCGGGGCGACTTCCGGGCACTCCCCCGAAGCCATGGCCGACCCGGGGCACCAGACCCTGAATTCCGCCCGAACCGCGGCGAAACCGTCCCCCAGCGTCCCGCCTGCGCCAGTCGCGCAGAGCGCACCCCAGCCAGCTCCCGCAGCCCCGGAACAATCCCAGGCCGCCGCACCGCAGCCTGATCCGGTCCAGCCCGCCCAGGACGTTGCTCCTGCGCAGGAAGGGACCGACCCGGCGAAGCAGCAGGCCGACGCCACGCAACCGGCCCGCGAGTCAGGGCCGCCCCGCTTCACCGGCGTTCGCGCATCCGCGCAGGACGGAGACGAAAGCCTGGACATCCTCACGAGCAGGCCGGTGGACCGCTTCGAGGTGAGCTTCAAGCCCAATCCCTCGCGCATTCTGGTGGACCTCATGGGCGCCTGGGAGCGCCGCGCGGACCGGGAGCTGCCGGTAGGCACCGTCCGGCTTGACAAAGTTCGCACCGCAGTCCAACCAGACAGGTTGAGGGTGGCGGTCTATCTCAAGGACGCCTCGGCCGGGCCTTTCCAGCCGACGGTGGAAAAGACGCCCCTGGGACTTCGGATCATCCTCAAATAAATCATGGCCTCCTTCTCCTATCAGGTCCTGAACGACGCCGGGCGCACCATCTCCGGAACCCTGGAGGCCGACAACGCCGACCAGGCCCGCCAGAAGCTCATGGCCCTGGGGTACATCCCCATCTCGGTGACCGGGGGCAAGGCCAAGAGCGGCTTCGAACGCTGGATGGACGACTTCCAGACCAACACCACCTCGGTCAGCCTGAAGGACCTGATCCTCTTCACCAAGCAGTTCCGCACCATGGTCCAGGCGGGCCTGTCCATCCTGGAACTCCTGCGCATCCTCGAGGAGCAGACCGAGAACCGCAAACTCAAGCGCGTATGCGGCGAAATGGGCGCGGAGATAAAAAAGGGCAAGACCCTCTCGGAGGCTTTCGCCGCGCATCCCAAGGTCTTCCCGGACCTGTACCGCCACATGATCTCCGCGGGCGAGCAGTCCGGCTCGCTGCCCGAGGTGCTGGACCGCCTCATCTACCTCATCGTGCACGAGCACAAGGTCAAGTCGGACATCCGCTCGGCCCTTCAATACCCCATCACCGTCCTGATCGCCCTGGGCCTGGCCTTCTACGTGCTCCTGACCTTCGTCATCCCCAAGTTCATCGTCACGTTCAGAAAGGCCAACCTGGACCTGCCCGCGCCCACGGTCATCGCCATCGGCATGTACGAGTTCTTCGACGCCTACGGCTATTACCTGCTGGCTGCGGTCATCGGGGGCCTTTTCTTGTTCGCCAGGTTCCTGAAGACCCGCAAGGGACGCCTGTGGTGGGACGCCCTGTGGCTGCGCGTGCCCATCTTCGGCCCGCTGTTCACCAAGGCGGCCATGGCCCGTTTCTCCTCGATATTCGCCATCCTCCAGTCCAGCGGCCTCTCGGTGCTGGCGGTGCTGGACATCCTGGAGAACACCATAGGAAACGCGGCCATCGCGCTGGAGTTCTCCAAGATCAAGGAGATGCTCAAGGAAGGCCGGGGCCTGTCCGGGCCGCTTCGCCAGGCCAAGTTCTTCACGCCCATGGTCGTGAACATGGTGGCCGTGGGCGAAGAGACCGGCAACCTTGTGGAGATGCTCATGGCCGTATCCGAGCACTACGACTCCGAGGTGGAGTACGCGGTCAGCAGCCTGTCGGAGGCCATCAACCCGATTCTCATCGTCGGCCTGGCCGGCATCATCGGCTTCTTCGCCATGGCCATCTTCCTGCCCATGTGGGACCTGACCAAGATGGTGAAAACATGATCGACCGCCTTCGGGTGGACATCTCGGTGGGCGTGCTCATCCCGTTCATCCTGGGAGGCCTCGCCGCACTGTGCGTCCTGGGGATGGACGCGGCCCTGAGCCTGGGCGCTTTCAGCGGTTTCTCCCCCACCGTCCAAGGATACCTGACCGCGGCCGTCACGGGTTGCGCCGTCTCCGGCGTGGCCCTGCTGCTCGGCAGGCTGGTGCTTCGGCCCATCAAGGCGTTTCTGGCCAAGGCCAAGGAACTGCCCATGCTCAAGGAGCCCGCCGAAAAGATGGAGCAGGCCCGGGGCGCGGAGATCGAGGCCCTGGGGCAGATGTTCGAGCACGTCACCCAGGTGCTGGGCAGCCTGGACGCCAAGGCGCTCTTTCCCGGCGTCATAGGCGAGAGCCGGGCGCTTCGCGGCGTGCTGGCCCAGGTGGCCAAGGTCGCGCCGTCCGAAGCCACGGTTCTGCTCACCGGCGAGTCCGGCACGGGCAAGGACCTCTTCGCCAACACCATCCACGCGCATTCCAAGCGCCGGGACAAGCCCTTCGTGGCCGTGAACTGCGCGGCCATCCCGCCTGGACTCATGGAGAGCGAGCTGTTCGGCCACGAAAAAGGCGCCTTCACCGGGGCCATTGCCGCCAAGAAGGGCAAGTTCGAGCAGGCCAGCGGCGGCACGCTGTTCCTGGACGAAATCGGCGACATGCCCGTGGAGACCCAGGCCAAGATCCTGCGTGCCCTGGAAAACGGCGAATCCGAGCGCGTGGGCGGCGACAAGCTTGTCCGCTTCAACGTGCGACTTGTGGCGGCCACCAACAAGAACCTTCAGGAGATGATCGGGCGCGGCGAGTTCCGCGAGGACCTCTTCCACCGCCTGAACGTGTTCCCGCTGCAACTCCCGCCGCTGCGCATACGCCCGGAGGACATCCCGCTCCTGGCCAACACTTTCCTGGACCGCTTCGGACCGTCGCTCACCCTGTCCAGCGAGGCACTCCAACTGCTGATGGCGCACCCCTGGCCCGGCAACGTGCGCGAACTCAGGAACACCCTGGAGCGCGCGGCCGTGCTGGCTGGCGGTGACGGCGTGGTGCTGCCCGAGCATCTTCCGGCCCAGGTCCGGCTGGTGCAGGCCTCGCAGCCCCAGATGCCGGTCATGCCTGAGAGCCGCGCCAAGGACCTGGACGAACGACTTCAGGAGATCGAGAAGAGCCTCATCATCGCGGCGCTCATCAAAAGCCACGGCGTGCAGGTGCGCGCCGCCGAGATGCTCGGCATCAAGGAACGCAGCCTGTGGCACAGGGTGAAGAAATTCGGCCTGGACCCGGCCTCCTATAAGCAGAACTGAGCTGCCGCTTTCCCACGAGGCAGATTACGCCTTTCTTCGCACTAACCAGACCGTCAACGTGCATTCATCCTTTTGGGGCATTGTCGGGGCTTCAATTATTGGAGATGCTCTCATTTCCTAGCGACGCGTCCCTTCAGAATATTGTGTCCACGCACCCGCTGAGGTTCTGACTCCAACCGCCGGACGGCATGACGCGCATCCTGGACTACCACTCATCAAATACTGAGAGACTTTCCGGTATTCGGCGTTCTGCCCGCCAACCCAAGAAGCACAGGGCTTCCGGCGTCCATTTGGTTCTTGCCCTGGCCCTTTAATCTGTCCGTCCCCCATATTTTTCCCGGAAAGTGGAGCTCCAAAGCTCTTCGGGCCTCGAAATTCTCCATCTGCCCCGCCGCGTCCTTTCACACGAACCGGGCAACTCAATTCCTAGATATTCCGCCATCTTCCAACCACTCTTCCCATTTGGCACATTTTTTCGGCCTACAGTCCATGCCGAGCGGGCATCACTCCATGGAGGAAATGCCCTGGCATAATCGCGCAATACTTTGCGCGACTAAAACTTATAGCAATTAAATCAGGGTCTTGTCCAAAAATCATCGGCGTTGGCACGCCGCATGCTTTAGGCTTGGCATCGGCGCGGCCAGTCCGCCCGGACACATTACGAAAACGCCCCCTCGGGGCAACGGCAAGGCAAGAGGGACGCCTCGGGGGAGGCGGACACAAATCAACACCAGCGGAATGCGGAGGAACACATGAACAAGAGAACGGCCCCCATCAACGGCCAGAGCGGCTTCACCCTGATCGAAGTCATCGCGGTCCTGGTTATCGTAGGCATGCTGGCCGCAGTGGCCATCCCCAAGTACATGGACATGCAGACCGCGGCGGCCCAGAACGCCGTGCAGGGCGCACTGGCGGCCGGAGCCTCCAACGTGACCATGGTCTACTCCGAGAACCTGCTCAAGGGTAACCCCACCACCCCTGCGGCTCTCAAGGCGGCTCTGGATGCCGGCGGCTACACCACGGTCGGCGACTTCACCGTCACCTATACCGCTAACGGCACCACGGGCATCGACGTCGACCTCGCAACCGCTCCTTCGCCCATCAGCGGACAGGTCGGCAACCTGACGGCGGAACAGAAGAAGAAGACGGTTGTCTACCTCGTGCAGGCACCTGGCGGACCGTAAGCAAGCAAGCGGCTCCCGCAGCCGAACCAGCAAAGATGCTCCGAGCGGGCCGGGAAACCGGTCCGCTTGGCCAGTGGAAAGGGGCTTCGCAAGGTGGTATGAATTCTACGCGGAAAGCACACCGAGCAGCCGCCTACCCCGGGCCAGGAGATGACGACCATGAAGCCCTGCCTGAACATCCTCGACTCGCATGAAACCAGCGCAAGGCGCTCTCCTTCGGCCTGCCCTTCCTCACAAGCACCCTGCGCCATGCCTTCACGATTTCCCTCCGACCGGAACGCTCTGCAGACCCACTTTCACACTTCCAGCCGGAAGCAACGCGGCTTCACCCTGATGGAGTTGATCCTGGTGCTGGTGGTGGTGGCAATGTTCGGCATGGCGGCATTGAGCCGCTCCAGCACAGTCAACACTGACGCCTTCTCCGACGGAGAAAACCTCAAGGGCGCGCTCCGCAACGCCCGCACCCGCGCCATGGCCGACATCGTCTCCTGGTCCTTCACAGTGGTCGGCCAGACCGGCACCCTTGCCCGCAACGGCGTGGCCAAATCCGCCTTCACCTTCGAGACGGCAGGCGTGGCGGCGGGAACGACAACCTTCGACTACCGGGGCCAGCCCACGGGCACCATGTCCTACGCAGTTTCCGGATACACCGGCAGCCCTGTGACCGTCACCCCAGTGACCGGGTTCGTGCCATGACCGGGTCACGCGCAGACGCCCGTAGCGGCTTCACCTTGCTGGAGTTGATCATCACTCTGATTTTGGTGTCCGTCATGGGGGCCATGGTCGTTCCGTATTTCCTTTCCGGAGTCACCCGAAGCTCGGAACCCATCACTCAGATGGCCACTCCGCTGGGCCTCCAGGACATCATGGCCAGGATCGTGGCCGACTACTACAGCCAGGCCATGTACATGCACGACCTGTCGCTCCTGAACGCCCAGATAGTCACCGGGAACTACGGCATCACGGCTTCGCACACGGTGATCAAGGATCCAGCCTTCAAATTTTTCGTCACCGACCTGAACACCGCGCTCAAGGTGACCATCCGCGACAACGCCTCGCAACAGGTCGTGACCTACGTGTTCACGAAGCAGTTATGAAACACGACCGCGCACAAGAACGGGGCGTCACCCTTCTCGAAATGGCTGTGTCGCTGGCCGTGCTGGGCATCCTTGCCGTTGGGTCGCTTTCGATTCTTCCGAACGTGATGCAGGGGGCACTGCTTGCCCGAAACGCCGCAGCCTCCGCCGAGAACATCCAGGCGGCGCTCACGCGAATCACCCACGAGGTGGCCAACATCGACACCAAGCGGGCCTACAACTTCACCAGCACCGCAATCACCTACTACTACCGGGCCGAGGCCTCGCAGAACACCATCCAGCTTACGGGCACGACCATTACACTCAACGGCAACGTGCTCCTGAACAACGTGGTGAGCGGATCGGGTTTCCAGGTTACCGCCCCCAACTACATCGCAAGCCCTGCGATTCCGGTAGGAATCAGGATACAGGCGCGGGTCCCGACGCTTGACGGCACGGTCACCAAATCATTCACCACCAAAATCGAACTCAACACGCAGCGCTTCCAATGAGGCACGCCGCAATGCACACCACACATATCAACCCTCGCGGGCAAAACGGCTTCTCCCTGGTGTGGGTCATTGCCGCCATGACCATCATGTCCGCCCTGTCTGCGGTCGTGCTCTCCATCACCGACACCGCCAAGACCAACGAAATGATGCTCACCTTCGACACCCAGGCCCGCCTGTTGGCCGAATCCGGCATGAACTACGCCGGCTCCTACGCGGCGGACATCCTGAGCGGAGCCACCAACACGCCCCTGGACACCCTGAACGGCACCGAGATCACCACGGGCCTCGGCGCGAACCAGAAGATCACCCTGAGCGTGGTGGCCACACCGCCCAACCCCTACGACTACACGGTGGTGTCCGTGGGAACGGTGAACATGGGCACCCCCTACGAGGCCAACTACGCGGTCACAAACATCATAAACGCGCCGCCCAACGGCACGGGCGTGTACATCGTGCAATCCAAGCCCGGCACGGCCGTGGCCTCGCCCACCAGCGTGTCGGTCAACGCAAGCTCCCTGAACGACTACACCGCAGGCATCAGCTTCGACCCCCGCTTCGCCGGGACCGGCAACTCCGTGAGCAGCGCCAACTTCAACAACGGCATCGGCAGCACCAACAACGGCATCCGCATCTACTTCACCTACACCATATCCAGCGGATCAAACGCCGACGGCTTCGTGTTCGCCATGAAGAACGGCACCTGGAACACCCCCCGCAACGCAGGCGGCCCTCCTGCGGGCTCGTCGCACGGATCGTTCCTTGGATACGCCGGGCAGGGCTACCCCTACTGGGGCAACGGCCTGGGCATCCGACCGCCCAAGATCGGCGTGGAGTTCGACATCTACACCAACAGCGGCCACTCCGGTTCGCCCACCATAAGCAGCGACGGCCGCAACGACCCGGACAACCACCACATCGCCAACGTGTTCTGGGGCTCCACCTGGAACATCAGCACCTCGCCGCCCACCAACACCTACTCCACGAACTCCTATTACGGGTGGGACGACAACGTGCACAACTTCGGCTACGCCAACGACAAGACCGACCCCAGGCCGTTCAACCCCGGCGACGGCGACAACGACCCCGCCGGTTCCGGCAGAGTGGGCCTGTTGTCCATCAACCGCAATACCATGGTGGGAACCGCCAATCCCGTACCGGTGCGAATCGAGATCTACAGGCCGAGCGTGGTCTATTCCACCAACTCCTCGAACTCCCGCTTCAACATGTACGCCTACACCATCAAGACCTGGTACAACTGCACGGGCGCAAACTGCGACAACATAACCGCAGACTACGCGGGCGCGACGCCCACGCTCCAGTACACGCTGTTTCTCACCAGCACCATGCACAACGCCTTCAACCTCTTCGTCTACGGCTATCAGGTGTCCACAGGCGCTTCCACGGGAACGTACTACTTCTCCATACCCAAAATAGGCATGCGCTGAACCGACCTGCGTTCCATCATTTCCTGCACGCCCCTTGCGCAATCGGCAATTATCTTGCATGTGCCAAGGAACGGGAGGGGAATCCATGTCGGGACGCATCACTGCGGCACTTTTCATCGGGTTGGGCATCATTGCCGGACCGCTGCCATGCCGCGCCCAGACAATTTACCATTATCAGGACCGTTCCGGGACGGTGCACCTCTCCGACATACGCACCAATTCCGAATACAGGCCCTACTTCACCTTCCGCATCCCGGAGACCGCCGACAGGACCCAGATCGCGGCGTTCATAATCCGCGCCGCCCGCCAGAACGGGGTGGACCCGGCCCTGGTGACAGCCATGGTGGAAGTGGAATCGGGATTTTCGGTGAAGGCGGTGTCGCCCAAGGGCGCGCAGGGGCTCATGCAGATCATGCCCGGCACAGCGCGCGACCTGAAGCTCACGGACAGCTTCGACGCAGCCAAGAACATCGAGGCCGGAACCCGCTACCTGCGCCAGCTCCTGGACCGCTTCGGCGGAGACGTGAAGCTGGCCCTTGCCGCCTACAACGCCGGCCCCGGCGCGGTGAGCAGGCACGGCGGCGTGCCTCCCATCGCGGAGACGCGCCAGTACATCGAGAAAGTGAAGGGGCGCTACGGGAAGGCCATTTAGTCGCGCGTTCTGTCGTATCGTGGCCTGCTGCCGTTTCTAGAGCCTTCCCGCCACGAGCCTCATGAGTTTGTCGCCCCAAAGAATGGCCAGCATGCAGCCCAGGCTCAGAAACGGTCCGAAGGGAATGTGCGTGGGGCCGTCCTGCGTGCGCCCCAGTCGAAACACCGGCGCGAGCACCAGCGCCGATCCGGCCCCGAAAAGGATGGCCGCCGGAAGGCCCATCCACCCCACCAGCCCGCCGATCATGGCCATGAGCTTCACGTCGCCCAGACCAAGGCCCTCCACGCCCCGCGCCCGCATGTGCACGAAACGCAGCAGCCAGAAGAGCCCAGCTCCGATCAACGCGCCGAGCAGACTCTGCTCCGGGGTAAGCCCCAGGCCGAAGATGCCCGTGGCTATGCCCAGCGCCGCCCCGGGATAGGTGAGGATGTCCGGCAGAATGAAGATTTCCAGGTCGATGAACGAGGCCACCAGGAACACCCCTCCCACCGCCATGAGCAGAAGCCAGGGCAGCGTCGGACCGAAGCGCAGGGCCAAAAGCACCGCCCAGGCGCAACTCAGGGCCTCCAGCAGCGGATAGCGCCAGGGGATGGGGGCCTTGCAGGCAGAACAGCGCCCGCGCAGCATGATGAAGGAAAGAAGCGGGATATTCTCCCACCAGCGAAGCGGCCTCAGGCACTCGGGGCAGTGCGAGCCGGGCAGAACTATTGACGCTCCGGTGAGATAGCGATGCACGCACACGGTGTAGAAGCTGCCCAACACCAGGCCCAGCAGTCCGGCCAGCCAGGGGAAAAAAAGCGTCAGTTGCTCGGGAAGCATGGTCACGTCCTGTTGTTTTATTTCTTATATGGCAAAGCGGCCCTGGCAACAACCGTAATGCATTGACAAAACCCTCTACAAATCGTTTCGTTTCAAGAACGGTATTCAGCGGGAAGAGGCGCACCATGACCTATCGCTTCGCGGACCTGGTGGACACACAGACCCTCGCGGAACTGCTCGCCAGCCTCCACAAGGCCACCGGCCTGCCTGCCATCGTGCTGGACAGCGCGAACAACGCCCTGGCCTCGGCAGGCTGGCGCTTGGGCTGCTCCCTGCGCAACATGCCGGACACTCCCTGCGCATCGCTGATATGCCGCCGCCCGCAACCCGGAGAAACCCGGCCCATGCCCCACTGCGCCGCCGGATACCAGCTCTTCAAGTGCCCCCTGGGCCTGTGCGACGCCATCGTCCCTGTGCTCGTGGAAAGCGAGTCCGTGGGCGCCGTCCATATCGGCCAGTTTCTGCTGACGCCGCCGGACTTGGCCTGGCACAAGACCCTCACCAGGCGGTACCACCTGCACGAGAAACAGCACATGGAGATGATCGCCCAGGCCCCGGTGATGGACATCGAGCGCCTGGAAAAAATCCTGGCCTTCCATGCCACGCTGGTGGACACCCTGGCCGACCTGGGGCTTAAGCGGCTGAGGCTGCGCGCAGCCGAGGCCGCTCTCGCGCGCAGCGAGGGCCGCTATCGCAGGCTCCTCTCCTCCGTGACCAACTATATCTACACCGTGCGCATGGAATCCGGCCGCATCGTGTCCGTCCGGCACGGCCTGGGCTGCGAACCGGTAACCGGCTACTCCTCGGAGGCCTTCGACGCCGACCCCAGGCTCTGGGCCAGGCTGGTGCACGAGGAAGACCGTCAGCGGGTCATGCGCTTCTTCGAATCCATCATGAGCGCAGGCGTAGGCCAGGAGGTCAACCCCCTGGAGCACCGCATTCGCCGCAGGGACGGGGCGCTGCGCTGGATACGCAACACCCCGGTGGTGACCCGAGGGCCGGACGGCAAGGTGTCGTTGTTCGAAGGACTGGTGCAGGACATCACCGACCAGAAGAACATGGAGGAGGAACTCAAGGCCGCAACCCTCAAGGCAGAGCAGGCCAACCGCGCCAAGAGCGATTTTCTGGCCACCATGAGCCACGAGATCCGCACCCCCATGAACGCCATTCTGGGGCTTACCCGCCTGGCCTTGAAACGCGTGTCCGACAGCGACGTGCGCGATTTTCTGGAAGGCGTGTCCGAGGCCGGAGCCTCGCTGCTGGCCATCCTGAACGACATCCTGGACTTCTCCAAGATCGAGGCCGGACGCCTGGAGATCGTGGATGAGGACTTCGACCCGCTGGACGTACTGTCGCAGGCGGCGAGGACTCTGGGCATACAGGCTGCCCGCAAGGGCCTGGTGCTGAGCGTTGAGACATCAGGGGAACTCCCGCTGACCATGCGCGGCGACCCTCAGCGCCTGCGCCAGGTGCTGCTCAATCTGCTGGGCAACGCCGTGAAGTTCACCTCTCGGGGCGTGGTCACTCTGAGCGCACGGGTCGCGCGCGACGACGTGTCGCACCGGGACGTGCTGCAGATTTCCGTGGCGGACACCGGCATCGGCATTCCGGCGGACAAGCAGGAGGTGATCTTCGAAACCTTCACCCAGGCTGACTCCACCACCACCAGGCGTTTCGGCGGCACGGGGCTTGGCCTGGCCATCTCGCGCCAGCTGATCAGCATGATGGGAGGCCGCATCTGGGTGGAAAGCGAAATGGGGCACGGCTCCACGTTCCACATCACCCTGCCGCTCAGGACCGGCGAACTGCCCAAGCCCGCGGAACGCAAAATGAACGGGCGAGCCCGGTTCGACGCCCATCCCGTAGCGGGCGCCTCGTTGCGGCCCATGCGCATTCTGTTGGCCGAGGACGAACCGGCAAACCAGATGTTCGCCCGCACCTTCCTGGAGGAGGAAGGCCACGAGGTGGAGGTGGCTGAAAACGGGGCGAGGGCGCTGGAAAAGCTGGCCGAGGGAGGCTTCGATCTGGTGCTCATGGACGTATCCATGCCGGTGATGGACGGCCTGACCGCCACGCGTCTCATCCGCTCCGGCCAGGCTCCGGGCGCGGACCCGGAAATGCCCATCGTGGCGCTGACGGCCCACGCCATCAAGGACGATCAGGACCGGTTCATGGAGGCGGGTATGGACGCCTGCGTGGTGAAGCCGGTGGACATCGACGAACTGACGCAGATCCTGAAGGACGTGCAACGCGGGCGGCGGCCTGCCGTAAAGCCACTGCCGCCCCCTCCCACGGCCAAGGAATTCGATGCGACCTGGCTGCGCAAATGGTTCGAGGGGCGCGAATCGGTGCTGACTGCGCTGCTGGCCATCTTCGCGGAGGAAACCCCTCGCCGACTGCAAAAGCTGCGCGACCTGCTTGCGGAGGCGGGCGACTCGGGAGCTGACTTCAAGGGCGTCATGCAGGAAGCCGCGCAGGAGGCCCACAGCATGAAGGGCTCCGCCGCCGTGGTGGGCGCCACGACCGTGCGCGCCAAGGCCGCGAGGCTTGAAGAGGCCCTGGCCGACGGGCAATTGCAGCTGGCGGAACAATGCCTGGACGCCCTGGCCGCGGACTGGCTGGCTGCGCAGTCCGCCATCGAGGCCGGAGAGCCGCAGGAACTGCTGAAGTCCCCGGTGACGCCCGGAACCTGAGGCGGCGGCTCTGGGCGAAACCGCCTCCTAGTTCTTCATCCCCCGGATGAGCTCCTCCAGGCTGGACGCCTGATGGTTCACGTCCTCCAGGGCCTGCGAGGCTTCCTCCATGCCCTGGGAGGTCTGAGCGGATATTTCCTCGATCTCGGCCACGGCGCGGTTGGCCTGGGCGCTGGCCCGGGCCTGCTCTCCCGCCGCGTGGGCGATGGCCTTGGCCTGTTCGCTGGAACCCTGCACGATGGACACGATTCGTCCCAGGTACTCGCCCGAGGATTCTGCCAGACGGGTTGACTCAACGATGTCTCGCGCCGCCTTTTCCGTAGCGCTCAGGGTGCGCGAGGCTCCGTTGCGGATGGCGTCCAGAGTGGAGCCGACCTCGTGGGTGGCCTGCATGGTCTTTTCGGCGAGCTTCCTCACCTCGTCCGCCACCACCGCGAAGCCGCGGCCCGCGTCGCCCGCGCGGGCGGCCTCGATGGCGGCGTTCAGGGCCAGCAGGTTGGTCTGGTCGGCAATGTCGCCGATCACCTGGAGCACCTTGCCCACGTTGTCGGCCTGTGACCCAAGTTCGCGCATCTGATCCTGAAGCGCCAGCATCTGGTCCTGCGCGGCGGAGATGGACCGGACGGCGGTGCGCACCATGTCCTCGCCCTCCTGGGCCGTGCCCTTGGCGCTGTCCGCGCTGTGGGCGGCCTCTCCGGCCAGGTCGGCCACTTGCTGGGCCGAGGCGTTCATCGAGGTCATGGCCTCCACGGTGTCCGAGGCCCGTTCGTTCTGATGCGCTGCGCCTTGCGCGGCCTGGGTGATGCACTCGGCCAGACGGCGCATGGCGACCCCCAGCTCTCCGGCAATATCCTGGGAGGACGCCAGGGCCTGAGCCAGCGAGTCGTTACGGCGCTCCAGCTCGGTTTCGTGGCGTTTCATGTCGGTTATGTCCGAGAGAACGCCCACCACGCCGATGACGTTGCCGTCCAGGTCGTGCAGCAGTTCCGAATCCACCAGGGCGTGGCGGACATGGCCCTTGCGCGTGTCGAACTGGATCTCCGCCTTGTACACGCAGGTGTTGCTCCTCAGGCAGTTGCTCATCACCGTTTCCTTGGTGGCGTCGTTGCGCACCAGTTCGGCCACGGTGAGCCCCACCCAGTCCTCGGGCTCGCCCTCCACCTCGATGAACTGCAGCAGCTCGCGGTTGGTGTAGGTCACGCGGGCTTCCTTGTCGGCCACCAGCAGGGGCACCTTGAAGGCGTTCTGCAGGCCCATGGTGTAGCCAAGCTTGGAACGAAGCTCCCGCACCATCACCTGGATGTCCTCGGACAGTTCGGCCAGCTCGGCCTGACAGGTGGTGCAGGGAGCGGCCAGCAGGTCGCCCTCGGCCACCTTGTGGGCGTATGTTCGGATGCTGGAGAGCTGAGTGACGATGCCGCGCCCGATGAGGAACACGCTGAGCCCGGCCAGGGCCACTGCCAGCAGGGAGAGGCCCAGGGCCATGTACTTGTTGGCCTGATAGTGGACGATGCGCTTGGCCAGCAGGACGTCCAGCTCGGCCGAGGACGCGGCCCAGAGTTCAACCGTGGTGCGCCTGGCCTCCTCGCCGAGCTTTGCCAATTCCTGGGGCTTGAACTTGGCCCCGCGAACCATGCGGTCCAGAGCGGAGATGAAGGCCTGGTTGGCCTTGGAGTAGGCTTCAAGCTTGGGCGGCAGCACCGACTGCAATGAAGCGGAGGTCTCGTAGAAGTTGCCGTCCTCCTTCAGCGCGGTGGTCAGGCTGGCCACGATGCGGTCCAGGTCGGATTCGCGCAGCATGGCGGCGTACACCTGGATCATGCTCCGCTCCTTGAGGCTCAGGTCGCTGCCTCCGGTGAGGGGCAGGGCGTCCCGCAGGGCCTTGGAGATGCGATCCAGTGTCAGGGGAAGGGCCAGGAGCACCACGTCCATGATGTAGTAGCTGTCCAGGTCCGGATCAAGGATCAGGTTGGACGTATCGCCCGCATGAGCGGCCATGCCGCGCACGTCGGCCATGAGCGCGTCCAGGGCCTCCGGGGTGGGTGCGTTGCGGGCCTGTCGCCAGGCGGCTTCCACCGTGGCGGGAAGCAGCTTCGACCTGTCGCGCTTGGCCAGGTCCGCCGGAGTGAACTGAAGGTCATCGCCCAGAGACTTCTGAAGCTCGACCAAGGTCGTGAAGGCCTGATCAACCCGGCCTGCGGCCGCCGGGACCTGGCCCACCTGGGGCAGGTTTTCCAGAAGGAGCATCAGGGGGCGCAGATAGGCATTGCCCTTGATCTCCATTTCCGCAAAGGTGATGTCCTTGTCCAGGCCGCGTACCGTGAAGAAGGTGAGGACCGCGATAGGCAGGGCGAATACAAGGCTGCTCAAGGCCAGCTTAACCGGAATGCGGACGGTCTTCAGGCCAAAGGACATGGTAAGCCTCCCAAACTGCAAAAATTTACAAATTCGTCATGAACAAGAACCCAAGGCAATACGACATCCTTTTTTTGACAGCAAGCCCCGGCATGCCCCGATGATACCCGGAAACGGCGGACAGCCGCCTCTGCCTCCCTACTCGCACCGGGTCAGCGCCCGGGCCAGGCGTGTACGTCTGGTCATCACCCCGGAAAACGGGTTGACCGTGGTGACGCCGCCCGGCTTCGACACCGGCCTGCTGGCGGGCATCGTCATGAAGCGCCTGGACTGGGTGGAGCACCACCTGAAGCGGGCGCTCGCCGTGCGTCAGGAGGCCTTCGCGCCCCCTTCCACTCTGGAGCTTCGCGCTGTGCAGCGCGTCTGGTCCGTGCGCTACCGGGCCTCGGGCTTCAGCGCCGGAAAATCCTCCCGGACGGGGGGCGAACCTCCCGAACCAGGAACGGGCGGAGTGCGGGTGCGCGAACAGGGGATTTCGACCCTGGAAGTTGCAGGGAACATCGCCTGCCGGGACAGCGTGGCCGTTGCCCTGCGCCGCTGGCTGGTGCGCGAGGGACAGCGCCTGCTGCCCCCCTGGCTGGAAGCGGAGGCTCAACGGCTCGGGCTTGCATTTTCAGGAACCAGCGTGCGCCTGCAACGTTCCCGGTGGGGGAGCTGCTCGGCCAGGGGGCTTATATCGCTGAACGCCCGCCTGTTGTTCCTGCCCCGGGAGGTGGCGGGCTATGTCCTGGTCCACGAACTTGCCCACACCGTGCACCTGAACCATTCGGCCCAATATTGGCGATTGCTGGAGAGGCTCCTGCCGGGCGCCAGGAAACTCGACCGCACCCTGCGCGAAGCGCGCCATCTGGTCCCGGCCTGGACCAGGGGCTGACGCGCGGGCGCAGCCGGCATCCAAAGGCCAAAACGAAGGCAGCCTCCTGGCCGTTGGCGGACACCCGCGGCAAGAGGCGTGCTTCACAAGGCAAGACAGGGAATTTGGCAGCTCCTTCTAGTACTTGCGGTTGCGGCGGCGCTCCTCGTTTTCCATGCTGCGGGCCTTGGCCTTGGCCACGTTGAAGTCGGCGGTGGCCTTCTTGATCCGCTCCGGATCGCCGCTGGACTGGGCCTTGGCCAGCTCCGCCTGCGCCTCTTCCAGGCGTTTGGCGACGATGACTTTTTCCGACTCGTAGGTCGGCGCCGTCATGTATTGGAGATTGCGCTCGTACACTTCGTTGGCGCATCCCACAGCTGCCAGACACAGGGCCAGGGCCATGAGCGCGTATTTCATCGGAACACCTTTGGCTGTTTTATTGAATCGGAAGGATTCTTCATATATCATGTACAGTTCGGCCGTCCATCGGTTACGCACAAACTTACCGAAGCTTAATCCAGCATGAAATTCATGGGGTCCACCGGCTGGCCGCTCAGGCGCACTTCATAGTGCAGGTGCGAGCCGGTGGTGCGACCGCTCATGCCTGAGTGGGCTATCAGCGTGCCGCGCGCAACTTCCGTCCCCGGCTCAACCGAGGCCGACTTGAGATGCGCAAACACCGTGCTGACCCCGTGCCGGTGCTCGAGCACCACCACCAGGCCGTAGCCGGATTCGTACCCTACGGAAGCGACCTTCCCGTCCGCCGGAGCCACAATGGGGCTGCCGATGGGAGTGCCGATGTCCACGCCTTTGTGGTACTCGCGGGAGCGTCCCATGAAACGGGAGCCGAAATCCGAGTTGATGGAGCCGCGCACCGGCCATAAAGACGGCCGTGCGGCAAATTCCAGTGCCCGCTCGTGCAGCACCGAGGCCAGCTGCCGCTGGCGGACCTCCTGGAAGGCCACCTCCTCCACCAGGGCGCGGGCCATGGCCGAAAGCTGGCGGACCAGGCGGTTCTCGCTGCCGCTTCCACCCTCGACCAGCGGCGCCGACCCCATGGAAACGAGCCGCGCTTCGGTCTCGTCCAGGTTGGTCACGCGAGACAGCTTGCCGTTGAGGCTGGCCACCGGGTCAAGTTGACGGCGCAGACTGCCGAGCTTGTCGTGAACTGCCAGCAGTTCGCCGCGCTCGACGGCGCTCCTGGCGCGGGCGGCGTGCAGGCGCAGGCGCAAGTCTCCGTAGGCCGCCACCTCCGGCATTCTCCAGGCCAGGTGCGCCGCTCCGACCAGCGTCACGCCGATGAGCGCCCAGGGCAGCCAGACCGGCAGACGCATTCCCCAGCGCAGCCTGCCGTCGCGGGTGCGCCGGTACACGACATAGCTCGCGTGCACGCCTATTGCTCCTCCAGCCAGGTTTCCAGGGTTGGCGGATTGAGGTCCAGATCCCCTTCGATTTGAAGGTCGCAGGTGGCGTTCAGCTGCGCGCCTCCCTGAATGATGAATACCGGGGTGTCGGCGGAGACCACCACCACGATGATGCCCGGATACATGGCCGTGAAGCGCACGGCCGAGTTGAAGCGCGCCCCGCGCGAACGGTCCTCGGAGTCCACGCTCCTGCCGTCCAGCAGGCAGGCAAAGGCGCACAGGTCGCCGTTGCCGGTCAGATGCAACGCCCCGTCGAGCTTGGCCAGGGCCTTGGCCAGATCGAGGTGATGGGGGTCGCGCAGATGCAGGAGCGGGATCACATGCTGTCCGGCCATGGGAGGAAGTGAGCCTTTCGGATCGAGCACCAGGGTGCAGCCGAAGCTCTCCTTGCGTGCATGGTCCACGATGGCGCTGGTTATCTGGAACAGCGCATGGCCCTGCTCGGGACTGGTCTGGGCTTCGAGGAGGGCCTCCTCCAGCACCACCAGGTTGGGCTTTCTCGTGGTGGACTGGTACATCCCGTCCACGAAGCTGCACACCGGCTTGCCACCCAGGCGCAGGAACCCGAAGTGGTCCTGGAAATCGGCGGTGAGCCGGTTGGTCAGGCAGTCGGCGTTGGCGCAGACTCCCAGCACCCGTTCTCCGTCGCTGACCAGCCGGCGCATGGAATCCTCGACCGAGAACAGGAGCTTGCGCACATGCTTGGCGTTGTGCAGGAAAGGCCGCTCCATCTCGGGGAAGCGGATCAGCCACTGGACGTTGTCGGCCTCGGCCGGTTCGATGAAGACGACCTTGCCCGTGGGAGGTTCGCCTTCCTCGCGGGTGGTGGATATCCTGAGCACCGCCTCCAGAATGGGATAGAGCGTGATGCGCGGCGGCCTTCCCAGAGTCTTGCTCATTTCGGAGAACAGATGGTTGCGCACCGCGTGATGCTCGAAGGCTTCCAGGGCGTGCTTGGAGGCCGAGGTGAAGAACGCGCCTTCGGAGGCGTAGTCGTGCGCCAGCAGCCACACTGCATGCTCCAGCCAGCGTTCGGTGGGGCCGGTGGAACACATGTTGGGATGCAGTTCGGTGAACCACATCTGGTAGAACAGGGGCTGGGAATACCCGCCGGAGCAGATCATGCCTGTAAGATGGAGCTTGCGCGCCCAGGCGGACTGCCCGAAAAGCTTCATGGCCGCGGTGTCCGGAGCGGAGGATTTCCATTCGTCGGATTCCAGGAACACCTTGGCCAGCTTGGGTTCATGTCCGCGCAGCAGACGCCTGGGATCGTGAACCAACAGCTTGGAGTCGCGCGTTTCGGCCATGATGAGCGCCACCCGGCTCGGCCCGGAAAAGCGGCTCAACCCCTGGCGGAGACCTTCGAGCACGTTTCGTGCGGATATCTGCTTGGCGGTATTGAGGATCATGGGTGATACGCAAACGCGGCCTTCAGGGTCGCCCTGCGCAGAAGCTGCGCGAGGATGCAAACGTTCGTGTCATAAAGGGAAAACATCCCGGAAAGAGAGGCCGGGGTGTCGCGTCACGTCCCAGTATGACAAAGGACACCCCTTGGCAAGCCTACTGCCGAAGGCCGGAGGGCGTCATTCCCAGCGGCGCGACATGGAAAGCTCGTTGCGGCCCCCGGCGCTGGAGTAGCCCACGACATCCATCACCTCGCCCATGATGCGAAGCCCCCAGCCGCCCATGGGCATCTGTTCCAGGACGTCTCCGTCGGGGATCGCGGGGAGTGTGTCCGGAAAGCGCTCGAAACCCCGGCCCTGGTCGGCCACGGTCACGTCGAGACGCCCTTCCCCCAGGTGCACGTCCACTTCCACCAGGGACCCTGCCTGGCGCCCGTAGCCATGGATGATGGCGTTGTTCACGGCTTCGCACACTGCCAGCTCGACAAGCGCGATGGCCTGCCGCGGCCCCGGCTCGTTCTCCAGGATGCCCCGCAGTGCGTTGCCCACCATGGAGACGTGCTCCAGGGCGCTGTCGATGGTCAGGCGCACCCGCTTGCGGCCCGTCATGGCCTGTCCTCCCCGCTTGCGTCGCCGCCGGAAAGCGCCTCAACCGCGCCTTCCACCGTGTCGAAGACGCCCATGAGGCCCTGGTCCAGGCGGGTGACCTCGAACAGCTTGCGCACTGCGGGCACGGCCCCGGAGCAGGCCAGCCGCCCCCGGCCGGACAGGGAGCGCAGCGCGCCCAGCAGCACGCCCAGGCCCGTGGAGTCCATGAAGGGTACGGAGGAGAGGTCGCAGACCACCAGGGTCTGGCCGCGCGCCAGAATTTCCTCCAGCCTGCGCCGGAATTCGCCGCACCCGGCCGCGTCCAGCCGTCCTCCCAGGGGGGCGAGCACGGTCACGCCGTTCATCGAGCTTTCCACTACCGTCATGATTTCCCCCACTGCCGGATTTCCGTTTATGCGAAGGTGATGACCAGAACGGTCAGGTCGTCCTGCGGATTGGCCTTGCCGCCGAAGGATTCCAGTTTTTTGCGCAGCGCGTCCATTCTGGCGTCGACGGGCAGCCCGGCCGTGGCGTCCAGCCATTTGCGCAGCCGGGCCATGCCGAAGCTCTTGCCGGATGCGTTCTCGAATTCGGTCAGCCCGTCGGTGTAGAGCACCAGGGCGTCGCCGGACGACAGCGACGCCTCCCCCGCCTGGAAGGGCAGAAGTCCGGCCAGTCCGATCACCGTCCCCCCCTCGCGCAGTTCCTCCACCCCGCCCCCGGCGCGCACCAGCAGCGGCGGAGGATGTCCGCCGTTGCAGTAGCAGAGGGTCATGCGTTCCAGGTCCACCGTGAAGTACACCAGCGAGAAGTACCTGTCGAAGCGCTCCAGGGGGAATTCCATGTCCAGGGCGGTGAGCACCCTGTCCGGGGCCGGGCCGGGAACCGACGTGGCGGCCCATCCTCCGGAGAGCGAATGGAACTGGAGCGCCTGGGCGGCTGCGGCCGCCACCAGGGCCGAGGGCACCCCGTGGCCGCTGACGTCCAGCATATACACGGCGATGCGGTTCTCATCCAGTGACAGGATGTTGAAGATGTCGCCGCCGATGGTGGCGCTTGGGGCGAACAGCCAACGGGCCGCGAAGCGCGGGTCCGGGGCCAGGTCCTTGGGCAGGAGGCTTTTCTGGATTTCGGCAGCGGCCTTGAGGTCGCGCTCCAGGTCTGCCTGCTGCTGGGCCAGACGCTGGGTGATGAGGCGCTGGGCCTCCTCGGCCTTGCGCCGTGGGGTGATGTCCCGCACGATGCAGGTGCGCAGCGGCTTGGACGGCAGGTCCACCGTGGCCACGCTCAGCTCCATGGGAAACCTGCTGCCGTCCTTTCGCCAGCCCGTAACTTCGCGCACGGGCGTCATGCCGCGCACGTGCCGTCCCTGCAGCGCGCCGGGCGCAATGTCCTGCAAGGCCCGGCCTTCCAGCTCCTGCAGGACGTACCCGAACATGGCCGCCGCCGCGCTGTTCAGCGACTCGATCCGCCCGGACTGGTCCACGGTGATGATGCCGTCGGCCGCGCCGTCCAGAATGGCCCGCAGACGTGCCTCGCGCTCTCGCATGGCCTCCTCTGCCTGCTTGCGCCCGGAAACGTCCACGCCAACCAGCAGGTAGCCCTCGACGCCGTGAGGCCCCTCGATCGTCGAAAGCGCCAGCTCCGCCGCGAACCGGGACCCGTCCTTGCGCACCAGGGTCCACTCGCCGAAATCCCTGCGCCCGGAGCGCGCCAGGGCCGTCAGCACACCCACGCCTGCGAACACGCGGCCTTCGGCGGCGCTGAGCGCACGCCCGCGCAGGGCCAGTTCGTCTTCGTCCAGGAAGGCCAGCGGAGTGGACAGCCCTTCCATTTCCGCCTGGGTAAACCCCAGCAGGTTTGCCGCGCCGGGGTTGAACATGGTGATCACGCCACTCTGGCTGGTGGCCACGACAACCACCCTCGAGGCGGCCTCCAGGACGCTTCTGAGCCGCCCGGACAGTTCCTCCAGGGACTGCAGCGCCACCTGCTTGGCGACGTACTCCGCGCGCAGCTCGGCGTTCAGGCGGATGATCTCCAGGGTTCCGCGCCGCAGCTTTTCGGTTTCCTCGTGCTCTTCGGAGATGTCCCTGGCCAGAATGGCCAGTCCCTCGCCGGGCAGGGGCAGGATGGTCAGCTGAGCCGTCACGGTTCTGCCCCCGCGCGACCCCAGGCGCAGGGTTCCGGAGCGCCCCTGGTTCGCGGGATTGCCCGTCCTGTCCCGAAGCGCTTCCTGGATCATGTCCCGCGCGTTTTCGCGTGATTCGGGCGGCGTGAGGTCCCAGGCCGGCGTTCCCGGAGCCGGCGGCGCGTCCAGACCCCACAGTGCAAGGGCCGCCTCGTTGACCCGGAGCACCGCCCCGCCGCGGTCCGCCAGCAGCACCGCCAGACCCGGCGCGCCGAGCAACGCGCCGCCCAGGAGCGACGCGTCCGGGCCGAACGGATCCTCGCGCGCCGCGAGCCGCTCGGGACCATCCGCGGATGCGAAGGAAGCAGGACGAGTGGATGAGGGGGTGGTCGTCATGTGGTGGATATCCGTGTGGCGAATCTACACCCAGCGCCCGGAGAGTGACAATCAACTTCTTGCAGTCCGCGGCGGCGTCCATTCCGCAGAGCCAATATCCGCCTTGCCTGGCGTATTTGGCGCGTGGTATGCGCTGATCGGAAGCGTGTTTCAAGGACTTCAAGCAGGGGCGCAACAGTGGAAGGTTCCAACAGACGCACGGACTACAGAGTGGCCGTTCCCGAGGCCTACCTGCGGGAACTGGCCATCTGGTTCTGCCCTGCGCGGGACTATATCAGGCTGGGCGCCGCCGAACTCGGCAGACCCCACCTTTCCTTGTCCAAACTCGGCCAGGGCCGCATTGTGCTGATGGACCTGTCCATCCGGGGGCTCGGGCTGCACGCCAGCCTGCCCTCCGACGCGGTTTCCAGGCTGCTTGAGTCCAAAACGTGCTTCGTCTACCTCAAGCTGTGGGACCCAAGCATCGAGGATCCTTACGGGGAATTGAGCGTCTTCACCTACAACCAGCTCACCCGGGTGGCGCAAACCAGCGGGGGGCTCTTTCTGGGGTCGCATTTCCTGCGCTTCGCAGTGGGATCGCGCCTGGACAAAGCCCTTGAATTCCTGGACGCCAAAGCCTGCGGCGTCTCCCATCTGGCGCACTGGTGCGACAACATCCTGCGCGGCGGGTTTTCCGGCCCGGTCCGGCCCTGCGGCGGGCTGGACATGGACAACCTGCTGGCTGAAATCGAGACCGCGCTGGCCCATCCATGCACGGCCGGAGAGGACAAGACATGATCGCGATACTGGGCATCCTGGTGGTGCTGGGCTGTGTCGGCAGCGGCTACTGGGTTGCGGGGGGCAAGTTCGGCATTCTGCTTCAGCCAGCCGAACTGCTGGTCATCGGAGGCGCGGCCCTGGGCGCGCTGCTCATCGCCTCCACCAAGACCTCGCTGAAGCTGGTTTTCCAGAACCTCAAGGAAGTGTTCTCGGCCAAGCACTACGACACGGCCGACTACACCGAGGTCCTAAGCCTCCTGGCCCGGCTGCTGATAAAGATCCGCCGCGAGGGCCTGGCCAGCGTGGAGCCGGACATCGAACACCCCGAATCCAGCGGCATCTTCGGCGCGCACCGCAGGGTGCGCGAAGACACCCAGGTGGTGCGCTTCATCTGCGACACCTTCCGGGTGTACCTGGTGACCGGCGAACCCGCCGAGATCGAGGGCATCATGCACGCCGATATCGAATCCATGCACTCCCTGAGCTCGCTGCCAGCCCAGAACCTCTCCAAGGTGGCCGAGTCGCTGCCGGGCCTGGGCATCGTGGCGGCCGTCCTTGGCGTGGTGCTCACCATGCAGAAGATCACCGCGCCCCCGGACGAGCTGGGACACTCCATCGGCGCGGCCCTGGTGGGCACGTTCCTGGGCGTGCTCCTGTGCTACGGCTTCGTCGGCCCCATGGCCACCAAACTCGAGAACCGCTCCCTGGAGCGCGAGGCTTTCTTCGGGGTGATCCGCGCCACCATCGCCAGCACCGCCCACGGGGCCACCCCCATGATTGCGCTGGAATTCGGGCGCAGATCCGTTCCCGATGTGTACCGGCCCACCTTCGAGGAACTGGAACGCCTCATCAGGAGCTGATCCCCCGCGCACGCACCTCTCAGGAGCCGGGGCTGGCCCCGGCGGCAGGACATCCGGCATGAAAGCGAAACGATGCGCCCCCCACAGCGCCAGACGGCACCAGCAACACCACGGCGGCAGCTGGAAGGTGGCCTACGCCGACTTTGTCACGGCCATGATGGCCTTCTTCCTGTTGATGTGGATCTTGAACATGGTCCCCAAGGATGTGCAGAAGGCCCTGGAAACCTATTTCAAGGCCGACACCAAGCTCGGAAAGGCGGGCATCGATCCCAACAACCCCCTGGTGGGCAGCCCCGACGTCAAGGCCCAGCAGCTCTCCGAGGAGCAGGCCGCGCGCTACGCCATCGCCATGCGCTTCAAGAAGATCATCACCGAGGACCCCTTCCTCAAGCAGAGCTCCGGCGTCAGTTCCGACGACACGGGCGTGCTGTTGCGCGTCAACAACGACGCCATGTTCAAGCCCGGCTCGGCGGAGCTCACCCCTGAAGCCCAGAAGGTGGTCAAGGAAGTGCAGGAGGTGCTCAGGGCCTTCAACCTCTATCTGATGGTGCGTGGACACTCCGTGCCCGGCGAATTCAAGGGCGGGCCGTTCCCCTCCAACTGGGAGCTCTCGGGAGCCCGGGCAGGGGCGGTGGTCCGCGCCGTGCTCACCGACAACCAGCTTGTCCCCAACCGCATACGGGCCGTCTCCTACGGCGATACCCTGCCCCTCGCCCCGTCTTTCACGCCCGAGAGCGACAAGCTGAACCGGCGCGTCGAATTCTATTTTCACCGGCCGGACGTCATGAACAGCCGAGTCGTGAATTAGTGTTCACCTTCCCCCCCGTCACGCTCAAGGGGAGGATGCTCCTACTGGTCGCGGCCCTCATGGCCGCATCGGCGGCAAGCGCCCTGGGCCTGGTGTGGCTCACCTACGAGGGCACGGTGACCAGGGAGCAGGAGTCCCAGGCCATGGAGACCCTGACTCTGGCCTCGCTGCTCATCCGCGACCGCAACGACGACCAGACCGACCGACGCCTGGAGGGCATCACCGACCAGCGCGTGACCCTCAAGCAGAACCTGGACATGTTCCTGGCCTCCCTGGAGGCCGAGCAGATGCAGCTTGCGCGAAGCGGCGCCTCCAGCGAGGAAGCCAAGCAGACGGCATTGGCTGCGGCGGACAGGGCGAGCTTTCGCACCGGCATGAACGTCTTCATCTTCGACAAGGACTTCAACGGGCTCGCCAATGCGGAAAAGTCCCTGGTGGGCAAGAGCTGGCGCGACCTCAAAGGCTCGGTCGAGAAAGGCGCCCTGGAGTTCGCCTGCTCCATCGTGGACCGCGACGGCTTCGACACCCTGCTTCTGTGGTGGCCCGAGGGCAACTCCCTTGTGGAGAGCAAGCATCTGGCCAGCCTGGGCTATTTCCCTCCCTGGGGCTGGTATGTGGGGGTCAGCGTCGACTACGGCCGCCTGGAGACCCGAGCCGTCCTGGACAAGAACCACATGGTGCGCGACGTGCTCAACTCGCTGGCGCGCCTGCGCCAGGGCCGCCCCGGCGGCATGTTCGTCATGTCCGACATGGGCAAGTCCTTCCTCCTGCTGCCGTCCGGAGCGCTGCGCGAGGTGGTCGAAGCCCACGCGGATCAGATCACCCGCGCGGTTACCAGCCCGGAGACCCCGGCCCGCTTCGACTGGAAGTATCAACTGGGGGACAGCGTGGCCTACGTGCTCCTGCTGCCGGAACTGGGCTGGCGGGTGGGGCTCATCATGGATTCCTCGGCCCTGTCCTCTGCGGCTTCCACCCTGGCCACACGCCAGATGATGGCCATCGGAGCGGTGTTGCTGGCGGGCCTGGCCCTGGCCTGGATCATCACCAACCGCATAAGCCGCCCCATCCTGGATCTGACCGCCAGCGTGGCGCATCTGGACCCCATGGCAGGCGCCGGTCCGGCCATGCTGGAGCAGTTGCGCACCCTGGCGAAAAAGCATCCGGGCGAAGCGGGGATGCTGGCCTCGGCCTGGGCGGACACCCTCCAGGCCCTGGATTCCGGCATCGCCGGGTTGCAGCGAGCCGCCCTCGCGCGGGAGAAAGCCTCGCAGGAACTGGCCGCATCCAGGGACGCCCTGGCCAGCCTGAACCAGGACCTGGAATCGCGGGTCAAGGTGCGCACCGCCGCCCTGGAAGCCGCCAACGACCGCCTGCGCAGCAGCGAAGCCCGCTACCGCAACCTGTTCATGCACTCCCCCGTGGCCTTCCTGGAGGCGGACCTTTCCGCCCTGGCGGAGTTCCTGCGCAGCCCGGAAACCACGGCCATCCCCGACCTGACCACGCTGGTGGCCGGCAAGCCCGACTTCATGTACGATTGCCTGCGGCTCATCACCGTGCTGGACGCCAACCCCTCCGCCCTGGACATCTTTTCCGCGCCCAACGTGCACGAGCTGTCGGCCAACCTGCAATCGGTCCTGTTGCCGGAGTCCTTCCCCGCCACCATCAACCTGTTCATGGGGTTGACGCAGGGGGCCACCTCCTACGCCTACGAATCCGCGTTCATGACCCTGGACTCCCGCCCAAGGCACGCGCTGTTCAGCGTGCGGCCCATGCCCGGCCATGAAGCCGGACTCGAACGGGTTCTGGTGTCCATCCAGGACCTCACCGAAATCAAGGAGGGCGAGGCCCGCCTGCGCCTGGCACACCAGGAAGCCCAGACCGCCAGCAAGGCCAAGAGCGAGTTCCTGGCCAACATGAGCCATGAGATCCGAACCCCCCTGAGCGCCATCCTCGGCCTGGCCGAACTGTCCCAACGCCAGAACGATCCCGTGAAGACGGCCACCCACCTGCGCATGATCGCCGAATCCGCCCAGACCCTGCTGGGCATCATCGGAGACGTGCTGGACCTCTCGCGCGTGGAAGCCGGCAAGCTCGGCATGGAATACAAGGTCTTCAACCTGCCCGGGGCCGTGGAGCGCGCCGCCCAGCCTTTCCAGGCCCAATGCGCATCCAAGGGGATCGAGCTGCGCCTGGAGCTGGACCCCGAACTTCCCCAGACCCTGGAGGGCGACCCCATCCGCCTGGGCCAGGTTCTGGCCAACCTGATCGGCAATGCGGTTAAGTTCACGAGCCAGGGACGCATCACCGTCACGGCCGACCTCTTCAGGCAGACCGCCAACCGCTGCGAACTGCATTTTTGCGTCAAGGATTCCGGCATCGGGATCTCCCCGGAACTGACCGGATCCATCTTCGAGAGTTTCCGCCAGGCGGATTCGTCCTTCTCCAAGCCCTATCAGGGCGTGGGCCTGGGCCTGGCCATCTGCAGGGAGCTCACCACGCTCATGGGCGGGCGCATCTGGGTGGACAGCGTGCCGGGCGCCGGAAGCGCCTTCCACTTCACCGCGGGCTTCACATTGCCGGGCGCGGTGGAGGCGGGCAGCCCGGAAACGCCTCCGCCGCCTCCGCCCCAACCTTCCGACGCGCCTATTCACGGGCTTCGGGTGCTGGTGGCCGAAGACAACCCCGTGAACCGCCACGTGTTCACGGAATTCCTTTCCTCGCTGGGGCATGCCGTCACCACGGCGGAGGATGGCTCGCAGGCGCTGGAACAGCTCTCCCAGGCCATGTTCGACCTGGTGTTCATGGACGTGCAGATGCCCCGCATGGACGGCCTGGAGGCGGTTCGCCGCCTGCGCCGCGGCGAATGCGGCGAGGACAGGGCCGGGATTCCCGTGGTGGCCTTGACCGCCTACGCCATGAGCGGCGACCGCGAACGTTTCCTGCAGGCCGGCATGTCCAGTTACCTGCCCAAGCCGGTCAGCCTGAACGCCCTGCAGCAAACCCTTGTCGATTTCGCGCCCAAGGACGCCCCGATTCCGCCCCAGACCCAGGTCTCGGGGCAGGAGGCGCGCCAGGGCTTCGAGCCGCTCATGGCAGAATTCAACGCCTTCCTCCAGGAACGCGCCGCCACGGCCATGGCCCATCTGGAGGCCGGAGAACTGGATGAAGCGGCCAAGGCCGGGCATGACGTGAAGGGGACGTCCATGGCCTTCGGGGTCACGGAAGCCAACCTGTTGGGCGCGCGCCTGGAGCAGGCCGCCCGCAAGGGGGACAGGGATGCGGCCATGGCCGCGGCGAGGGAATTGACGGAGCTGCTTGCGCGGGAAGCCGGGGATCAGGAGGATGGTGAAGACGCGGCCGGAAGCGCCGCGCCCTAAGGCCTGCGGAGGCTGTTCCCAACTACGGATTCGACATTTCCCACAAATTTCTCAATGCGAATCGCCCAATCCTCTCACCCCGCGCCCGGCTCCTGCCCGGCCAGAAGGGCCGCCACTTCCGGGCTGTGATAGGGACTCCCTCCGGCCACCAGCCGAATGGCCCTGGCCAGTTCGGCCTCGCCCGCGTTCTTCAGCAGATATCCGTCCGCCCCGGCCGCGAAGGTCCTGCGTACCAGGTCGGCCTCCAGGTGCGCGGTGAGCGCCACCGCGCGCACACCGGGATGCAGGCGCTTGATCTCGGCGATAGCCCCGACCCCGTCCAGGCGCGGCATGGAAAGGTCCATGAGCACCACGTCCGGGGAAAGCTCTCCGGCCAGACGAACCGCCTCCAGCCCGTCGGCCGCTTCGCCCACCACGGCCACGTCGGAGGCCGCTCCCAGAAGAATCATCAGCCCCTTGCGCAGTATGCCCACGTCCTCTGCCAGCAGAACCCGTATCGTCCCGTTTTGCATCGCAGCTCCCTGAGCAGGCCCGGCGTCTATTTGCCCTTGGAGGCCTTCACCGCTTCTTCCAACTCCGCAAAGCTTGGCCTGTGATGGTTGGGGATGGCGCGCCTGCCTGCCTCCAGGGCCACGGGAGGCGGGTTGCCGCCAACGAACGCCCCCAGGGCGCACTTGATCACCACGAGGCAATGCTCGCCTTCCTTGGCCTTGGATTCCATGTTGGCCGCGATGGGGCCGATGATGCCGTAGCACATGAGAACGCCCAGGAACGTGCCCACCAGCGCCGCGCCGATGTGGTGTCCGATGACCTCGGGTGGCTCGGAAATGACGCCCATGGTGATGACGACGCCAAGCACCGCGGCGACGATGCCCAGGCCCGGAAGGGCGTCGGCCATCTTGTTGACGGCCTGGGCCGGAGCCGCCGCCTCATGGGAGTAGGCCTCGATGTCGGCCTCCATGATGTTCTCGAACTCGTGCTGCTCGATGTTCACGGTGGAGAACACGCGCATGGTGTCGCACACGAATTCCACGATGAAGGCGTTGGACTTGTCCTTGAGAAAGCCGGTGAATATCTGGCTGGCCTCGGGAGCCTCGATGTCCTTCTCGATGGCCACCAGGCCCTCGCGGCGGATCTTCATGAACAGCATGGAGAGCATGATGAGCATGTCCAGGAAGAAGGCCTTGCTGGTCTTGGAGGACCCGAACGCGCCGCCCATGCCCTTGAGCGCCCCGATCACCACTTCCTTGGGCGAACCAAGGAGCATGGAGCCGAAGGCCGCGCCAAAGATGATCACCAGCTCGGCGGGCTGCCAGAGCACGCTGAAGTTGCCCTTCTCCAGCATGTATCCCAGGACCACCGCGCCCAGGACCGTGACGATACCGATGATGGCGAACATGCTCTACTGAACCCCGTCAGGTTTTTGTTTTCCCTTGATGCTCTGGTCGTAAAGCCTTTCTATCTGCTGGTCCAGGATTTCCCGCTTTTCCGGCGACATCGGGATGTCCGGCGCTGGCGCCGGAGGAGCGGCAGGCGGCTGCTGGGCCTTGGCCGCAGGCTGGCTCTTGGCCGAGTCGGGCGATTTGACGGGCTGGACCGGCTGGGGAACGGTCATCACCAGCCGGATGCGCCGGTTCTTGGGGGAGAAGGGAGCCTGGGCGTCCATGGGCTTGGTGGCGGCGAATCCGGCCACCTGTCCGATGCTGTCCTGGGAGACGCCCGCGCGTTCCAGCTCGCGCCGGGCCGCAGAGGCGCGCTCGGTGGAGAGTTCCCAGTTGGTGAAGCGCTCGCCCGTATAGGTAAAGGCGTCGGTATGGCCTTCGATGGTCAGGAGGCCCTTGCCCGCCTTGGCAAAGGGCGGGGCCACGGCGGCCAGGGCGCGCTTGGCGTCCGGGGTCAGGTCGGAGCGGCCCAGTGCGAACAGGGGCTTGCCTTTGGCGTCCTCGAATACGTCCACGATCACCTTTCCCGACTCGGTCCGGACGATGATCTGGTCCTTCATGTCCGGAGTCTTGGCTTCGATGGCTTCTTTGATGGCCTCGGCAGCCTTTTCCGCCTCGGACTTCTCCTTGGCGGGGCTGGACGGGTTCTCGGAGATGGGCTCCACGATGTTGGGCGGGTTCTGCTCCTGCGCGATCTGGGAGAGGTCCGCCGCCGGGATGAGCCCCTGGGGGCTTCCTTCGAGCAAACTATAGGACTGGAAATACTTGGATATTTCCACCTTCTTTTCCTTGGGCAGCGAGTTGACCAGCCACATGACCAGGAAGAAGGCCATCATGGCCGTGACAAAGTCGGCGTAGGCCACCTTCCAGCTGCCGCCGTGCGCGCCGCCGTGACCGCCCTTCTTCACTTTCTTGATGATGATCTTTTTGTGTTCTTTGTCTGCCATGGCGCTCCCTGCCTAGGGAAGGATGAATGCAAAAGAGAGGCCATGCAATACGGGCCGCATGGGTAGGCCCCTATAGGACGCCCGCGAGCCGGGCGCAAGGGGAGGAACACGGAGGATGCTGAAACGCGAACGCCAAAAAGCGGGGCGGCAAAGGCCGCCCCGCTCGAAAAGCCGGGTCCGCTCCAGCGCCTTAGGCGGCGACGGGAGGAAGGACGTGCACCCGGGTCTTAACCTTGCGGTTACGGGTGTACTTTTCGTAGGCAACGGTGCCGTCGACCAGGGCGAAGAGGGTGAAGTCCTTGCCCAGGCCGACGTTGTCGCCGGGGTGAAACTTGGTGCCAAGCTGACGAACCAGGATGTTGCCAGCCCGGACGACCTGCCCGCCGTAGCGCTTCACGCCACGACGCTGACCTGCGCTGTCGCGACCGTTGCGGGAACTGCCGCCTGCTTTTTTATGAGCCATGGTGTCCCTCCTAGGCCGTGATCGACTTGATCTTCAGGGTGGTGAGATCCTGGCGGTGACCAGTCTTCTTGTGGGAGTCGTTGCGACGCCACTTGTGGAAGACCACAACCTTGGGGCCGCGCAGGTGCTCGACCACTTCACAGGTCACCTTGGCGCCGTCAACGTAGGGAGAGCCGACCTTCAGGCCGGTGTTCTCGCCCACCAGGAGCACCTTTTCCAGGGCAACTTCAGCGCCAGCGTCAACCGTGAGTTTCTCGACGGTGATCTTGGTGCCTTCCTCAACGCGGTACTGTTTACCGCCGGACTCAACAATAGCGTACATGGTTAGACCTCCGCAAACGGGGAAACCGTTCCTAAGGACACCCCGTAAATTTGTCAACTGCATTTTTCAGTCACGAGCGAGAACAAGCACGTCCACGCGCCTGGCCCCGCCCTCCAGAAGCGCCCGCGAGGCCGCGTCCAGCGTGGCTCCGGTGGTCATCACGTCATCCACCAGCAGCACGGATTTTTCTCTCACCAACGCTCTGTCCGCCTCGAAGGCCCCGGCAAGGTTGGTGCGGCGCTCTTTGGCCTTCAGCCTGCTCTGCGGGCTGGTGTGGCGGATCTTCTTCAGCGCGCCCCCGGCAACCGCAACGCCGAGCGGGCCGGCCACGGCCCTGGCCAACTCCTGGCTCTGATTGTAGCCGCGCCGCAGGAGCTTTCGCCAGTGCATGGGCACAGCGACTACAATATCCGGCCCCAGGGGGTCCAGCCCGCCGGGACGCTCCCGGTGCAGGCTGTAGGTATGCCGGGCCAGATCGGCCAGAAGGCCCAGGCCCGAAAGTCCTCCACCGAACTTCAGGTGCAGGATGGCCTGGCGCAACGGACCGCCGTATTCGGCGTAAAACGCCATGCCGGTCCAGGGCCGCGGGCTCTGGCGGCAGGCCCCGCACAACGCCGGAGGCTGCCCGGCGGTCCCGCAGAGCGCGCCGCAGCCGGGACAGTAGTCCGTGAGGCGCGGCTTCAGCTCCCTCGCGCAGGCCTCGCACAGACCCGGCCCGCTGGTGACGCGGCCGCACACCCGGCATCGCGCCCCTGCCAGGGAACGCCACGCGCCGCGCAGCAGTTGGCTGAGCCCGAGGCTGCCCCGGAGGCCGCAATCCCGTTCCGGACGCCGGGCAGGGGGCTGCCCAGCAGCCTGGTCCCTGCTCCGCTCCGGCGATTCCTCCGCCTGCATGCCGGACATTCGTCGAGCCGCCGCTTCGGGCCTCAGCGCCCGGCAGCGGTCCAGACCCCGGACGCGAACGCCCGAACCCTGCCGCGCGCGCTCTCGTCGCCCGAAAGATCGCCCGGCGCGTCGTAGCCCGGCAGGAGCAGCGGCTCGCCGAGCGTCACGTTGAAGGGCCACAGGAAGTAGCGCATGGTCAGAAGCGACCCTTCGAACAGTTTCTCGCCGCGCGGCCTCCCGGAGACCATGCACATGTGGGCCTTCCTGGGAGCCAGGGCAGCGAGTTCCGGATCACCCGCCAGCCGCGCCTCGTAGAAGCGCTGCCCCCGGTCGATGAAGCCTTTGAAGCCGGCCGGAAGGTGATAATAAAATATGGGCGAGGCGAAAAACAGCATGGGCGCGGCCATGATCAACCGGAACAGCTCCTCGGACTGGTCGCGCTCCATGAGCACGCAGCGGTGCTCGGGGTCGCGTCCGCAGGCCTGGCAGCCCCGGCAGGGCTTCAGGTCAAGCTCGCGCAGATGGACGAGCCCGGGCGACGCCCCGGCTGAGACGAGCCCTTCGGCCAAAAGCGCCGCCGCCGTGTCCGAGTTGCCGCCCTTGCGCGGGCTGCACGCCAGCACCAGGGGAGACGCCTGCGTGAGCGTTGCCGGGATGATGCTCTTCATGCGTGCCTCGCGACCCTCGGCCGCTACTCCGCGAAGTCGCTGAAATAGGGGTTGTGCAGCTTTTCGTCGCCCACGCTGGTTTCCGGCCCGTGCCCCGCATAGACCACAGTGTCGGGCGGCAGGGGGAAGATCCGGGTCCTCACCGAGTCAAGCAGGGTCTGATGGCTGCCGCCGGGAAAGTCCGTGCGCCCGATGGAGCGGTAGAACAGCAAATCCCCCGCGAACACCACGCCGGCCCTCGGGAAATAATACGACACGCCGCCCGGCGTGTGCCCCGGCGTGGACAGCACCGTGCACGGCTGGCCCAGAAGTTCGATCTCGCCCTCTTCCACCGGCGTGTAGGAGAACTCCGGCACCTTGGGGAATCCCATGAAGCCGCCCCTGCCAAGCTCGGTCTCCATCAGCGGTGCGTCCCCGGCCCCGGCCAGCACCACTGCGCCCGTGGCGTCGTGCAGGGTCTTGACCCCGAAGGTGTGGTCGAAGTGCAGGTGGGTCAGCAGCACATGGGTCAGGGTCAGGCCCTCGCGCCGGAGATAGCGCAGCATGGGCGAAGGGTCGCCCCCCACGTCCACGGCCACGGCGCTCGAACCCTCGATGGCCAGGAAGCTGTTGGTCTCAAGCGGTCCAAGCGGAAAAATCTCAACCTTCATGGTGCCTCTCTCTTATTCGTCGGCTGAGCCCAGGGGCTCCAGCAGCAGGTCTGCCAGGGGCTTTCGCTCGGACGAGCCCTTCTGGTCCGGCCTGCCCACGGCCAAAACGGCCATGAGCTCCAGGGCTCGTTCGTCGAAGCCCAGCGCCCTGGTCACTTCCGGCTCCTGGTTTATGATCTCGCCCAGCCACACGCCGCCCAGGCCCAGCGCATGCACGGCCAGCAGCATGTTCTGCAGGCACGCCCCGACGCCCTGAAGGTCCTTGGCGCGGTTGTACACCACCTCGCGGTCCAGGAACACGCAGAAGAGCGCCTGGGCCCCGCGCACCAGATGGGCGTACTTGGTATGGCGCGCCAGCGCATCCTGTCGGGGTTCGCCGGGACGGACCACCAGGAAGCGCCAGGGCTGGTTGTTCAGCCCGCTGGGGGCCCAACGGCCCGCGTCCAATATGGCTTCGATTTCCGCCAGAGTGACCGGCTCAAGCGTGAAACGCCTGATGGAGCGGCGCTGGCGAATGGCTTCGAGAACTGGATTGTGCTGCATGGGACCTGCTCCAGCCACGTCCCATAGCCCATGCCCGGCGCACGGGCAAGCCGCAAGCTCACGCGGGCCTGCTGGCCCTTGCCCAAGGCGCGCGCGCCCGTTACAACCTTCGCCATGCGACAGAACACCCCCCTTCAGCGTTCCCAAAGCATGCGCCTCACCCGCCATGACCTCATCGCCGGCGAGCACGCCCTGAAGGACGCGCTCCAGGCATTCGTGAGCTTCAAATCCTACAGCCTCTACTTCCCTCCGCCGGACTCCTCCGGCGAACAGTTCGAGGCCGAGTACCTGCGCGGCGAACAGAAGCTTCTGCTGCCGCTCACGCTGGACGGCGAATTTCTGGGCATGTTCATGGCGCGCGGCGTGAAGTCCATCCCCAAGACCTCGCTTGGGCTCCTCACGCAGGCGGCGACGCTGTGCCTGGAGAACCTGCGCCTGGCCAAGGCCTGCCGCACGGATTCCGTGACCGGGCTCCTGAACCGGGGATGCCTGATGTCCGCCATGGAGCGCGAAATCGAACTGGTGCAGGCCTGCATCCTGCCCGGCACGGCCAGTTGCCTGGACACGCCCGGCGAGGCGCGGGGCGGCTTTGGGCTGGTGCTCCTGGACGTGGACTTCTTCTCCTGGGTGAACCAGAACTACGGCTACCTCTTCGGCGAGACCCTGCTTGCCAAGCTCGGCGACCTCCTGGCCCGCAAGGCCCCGGAGGACGCCCTGTGCGCCCGCCTGGACGGCGACGTGTTCGCGGCGCTTCTGCCCGGAGCCTCCGCCGCGCGCTGCCAGGAACTGGCCGAGTCTCTGCGCGCGGCAGTTGCCGAGGAAATCTTCGAGTATCCGGTCAACGGCGAGCGCATCCGCCTCACGGTCAGCGCCGGGTTCTCCCTCTACCCGCGCGACCTGCACGGCGGACAGCTGGCCTCCCCCACCGGAGAGGCCGTGCGCATCCTGGTGCAGAAGGCCCGCAAGACCCTGGCCTGCGCCAAGGACCTGGGGCGCGATCAGGTCATGAGCTTCTCGAAACTTCTTCGCGAGGGCGGGCAGGTGCTGGAGTCGCTGCCGCTTGGCCGTCTGGCCGTGAGCCTGGGCAAGGCCGTGGACGCCAAGGAGGGCCAGCGCTTCCTGGTGTGGTCGCCCCGCACGGGCGCGGCCCAGCCGCTGGGGCGCGCCGGGGAGCGCGTGTCCGGGCGCTATCCCTCCATGGTCAAGGGCGAGATCATCCTCATGGAGACCCAGGAGGACGTGTCCTTCGCCGAGGTGCTGCACCTCACCGACGCCTCCTGGCCCATCGAGCCGGGCGACCGGCTGCTGCTGGCCCAGGAGCCAGAAGACCTCTTCGCCGCAGAGCCCGACCCGGCAGCGCCGCCGCAGCGCGACATGGTCAGCGGCCTTCTTGGCCACCGCGACTTCATCCGCCACATCACCCAGGCGCGCGAGTCTCAGAGCGTGTTCACCCTGGCCCTGGTGCGCCTGCCCGATTCCGGCAAGGACCGCCAGACCACGAGCGCGTCACCCGCCGAAGCCCGCGTGCAGGAAGTGGCCGCGCTCTGCCGGGAAGTCTTCGGCTCCCAGGTGCAGGGCGGGCGCTTCTCCACCGGCAGCCTGATCCTCTTCGTGCCGGGCCATGATCCGCTGGTGCTGCGCGAGCGCTTCGCCGCCTTCATGGAGCAGGCCGGGACGCGCCTGGATCTCGGACAGGGCGCAGGGCTGGCCGTTGGTCTGGCCGGGTATCCGTTCCTGAATTTCGGCAAGGCCGACGTGCTGGAAAACTGCCGCAAGGCCCTGGACCACTCGCTGCTCATCACCAGCGGCCCGCAACTGGCCGTGTTCGACTCCATCTCGCTGACCATAAGCGCCGACCGGCTGTTCACCATCGGCGACGTGTACGGGGCCGTGGAGGACTACAAGCTGGCGCTGCTGGCCGACGAGCACAACCTGCTGGCGCGAAACTCCCTGGGCATTTGTCTGGCGCGCCTGGGGCGCATGGCCCAGGCCAAGGCCGAGTTCGAGCGGGTGCTCTCCAAGGAGCCGCGCAACATCATGGCGCTCTACAACCTGGGGCACGCCTGTCACCGCCTGGGCGAGGAGGCCCAGGCCCGCAAGGCCTTCCAGCGCTGCCTGAAGCTCAACCCCCAGGACGTGTACTGCCTCCTGCGCCTGGGCCGCATGGCCGAGGACACCGGGAAGCTGACCAATGCGCGCAAATACTACGAAAAGGCGGCGGCGCTGCCGTCCGGCAAGGGGCTGACCATGCGCCATCTTGCGCGCGTGGAACTGGCCCAGGGACACACCGACCAGGGCCGAGAATACCTGCATCAGGCGTTGTTGCACGACCCCAAGGACGCGTTTTCGTTGAACCTGCTGGCGCGGCTGTATCTGGACGGCGGCGAAGATCCCGCGATCGCCGAAGCGCTGGCCAGGCAGAGCGCGGCCCTGCGGCCCGATCAGAAGCAGTTCTGGAGGGATCTGGCGCGGGCGCTGGAGAAACAGGGGAAGGTTGAGGAGGCGCAGCAGGCCATGGGGAGGGGGTAGTGGGCTCTCCCTATTGACGACTTGTCCAACAAGTCGTACAAGTCTCTTCAAGAATAAATCATTGAGGAACCCATATGGACGCCATCACCTACAGCGCGGCGCGCGCCAACCTCGCGGACACCATGGACCGCGTCTGCGACGACCACGATCCCATCATCGTCACCCGGCGCAACGGGCGCAACGTGGTCCTCGTGAGCCAGGAGGACTGGAACTCCATCGAAGAAACGGCATACCTGCTCGGCAGCCCCGCAAACGCTGCCCGCCTCCGGGCCAGCATCGCCAACGAAAAGGCGGGGAACTTCCAGATACGCAGTCTCATTGAAGAATGAATCTATCTCTCGCCTGGACCCCGGAGGCGTGGGAAGACTATCTTCATTGGCAAGCAACCGACAAAGCCATACTCCGTAAGATCAACCGCATCATCAAGGATATTCTCCGCTCTCCGTATGAGGGGATCGGCAAGCCCGAACCGTTGAAGCACGACCTCTCTGGAAGATGGTCAAGAAGAATAGACGCCGAACATCGGCTCGTCTACCGCATGGACAACAACATTCTTTTTATCAACTCCTGCCGTTATCATTACCACCAGTAGCAGCCAATGCGACCGGATCAAGCCATATGAAGCCGATCGACCTCCTCCCCGCTGCCGCGTCCATCGACGCCCTCTGGTCGCCGCGCGTGGCCGCGAAAATCAACGACACCTACGTCAAGCTTGCCCGCATCCAGGGCGAATTCGTCTGGCACGCCCACGAGGCCGAGGACGAGATGTTCGTGGTGCTCTCCGGCAGGCTGTGCATCAAGTTCCGCGACGGCGACGTGTGGCTGGACGCAGGCCAGGCCATCGCCATCCCGCGCGGGGTGGAGCACTGCCCCTTTGCCCCGGAAGAAGTGCGCATCATGTTGATTGAACCGGCCAGCACCGTGAACACCGGCGACGCCGACGGCGACGAACGCACGCAGGACGCGCCGGTCTGGCTGTAAGAGAAGAGTTAGAGGCCTCCGGCGGCCAAAGGGACAGTGTCCCTTTGGAATCCCCAGTAGCTTCGCGGGTCATCGCGGCCAGCCGGACGGGCCGGGAACCCGGCCGAGATGGGATGATTTACTCAGGCGGCGTCTTGTCTCCCTGCCAGCTTCTCCCCTCCACGAGCCGAAACCACATGCGTTGCGCCGACGGCACGATGTAAAGCCAGGGAATGAGCGTATAGATGGCGAGCGTTATCCGCTCGTCCAGGAAAGAAAGCATCCAGGCAGCAGCGTAGCAGCCCGGGGCCAGCAGGCAGCGCGACTCGGCGTAGCGCTTCATGAATCCCGGCAGGTCCTCCGGCATGAGCCCCGCGCCGTAGACATGGCGCAACTTGGCGTAGACAGTGATCCCGATGAGCATCATGTTCGCGCCGTAGAGCCCCAGCGCGAGTTTTTCGAAAGGGTGCCTGGCCAGTATCTCGGTGAAGAACGGCACCAGGGCCACGAAGGCCATGAACACGATGCTCAGCCAGTGCAGGGTGTGATCCGCCGCCTTCACGACGTGCCACAGGCCCCGGTCCCCCAGCCAGTACACGCCGAGCGTGCCGAAGCTGATGGCGTAGGCCAGGAAGCTGGGCCACTGCTGTGCGAGCGTCGGCGCGAGATCCTGGATGGACACAGGCGGGACCTTCAGGTCGAAGACCAGGATGGTCATGGCGATGGAGAACACCCCGTCGGTCAGGTTCTCCACCCTGAATATGGGCAGCAGGCGGATCGGGTTGCGTTCCATGCGTCACCCCTTGAAGAAGCGAAGCCTCAGCGCGTTGCTCACCACCGACACCGAACTCATGGCCATGGCCGCCCCGGCTATCATGGGCGAGAGCGTCGGCCCGCCGAAGGCGTACAGCACCCCCGCCGCCACGGGTATCCCCAGCACGTTGTAGGCGAACGCCCAGAACAGGTTCTGCTTGATGTTGCGCACCGTGGCCTTGGCCAGTTTCAGCGCCGTGACCACCCCGCGCAGGTCCCCGCGCATGAGCACGATGTCCCCGGTCTCGATGGCCACGTCGATGCCCGTGCCCATGGACATGCCCACGTCCGCCGTGGCCAGGGCCGGGGCGTCGTTGATGCCGTCGCCCACCATGGCCACGGTCATCCCCTGGGCCTTCAGCTCGTTCACCTTGGCGGCCTTGCCCTCGGGAGCGACCTCCGCGAACACCTCGGCCACCCCGGCCTGGGCGGCAATGGCGGCCGCCGTGCGCGGGTTGTCGCCGGTGAGCATCACCACGCGGATGTTCATGGCCGAAAGCTGTCCGATGACCTGCGGCGCTTCCGGCCGCAACGCGTCGGCCACGGCCAGGATGCCCAGCATCCGGCCGCCCTCGGCCACGTACAGCGGCGTCTTGCCCTCGGCCGAGAGACGTTCGCCCTGCTCCAACAGGTCGGCAGGCACGGCAGCGCCCTCGCCCGCAAGCCAGGCATGACGCCCCACCAGCACCCGCGCCCCCACCACGTGCGCCTCCACGCCCTGGCCGGGCACGGCCTTGGCGTCGGCCGCAGGGGGCAGGTCCAGGTCGCGCGCCTGGGCGGCCTGCACCACGGCCTGCCCCAGCGGATGCGCGGACAACGCTTCCACGGCGGCGGCCCGGCCCAGCAGGAAGTCCTTGGTTTCGCCCGGGACGGGCAGCACGTCCGTCACCACGGGATGCCCAAGCGTCAGCGTGCCGGTCTTGTCCAGCACCACGGCGGTCACAGCGCTGGCAGATTCCAGGGCCTGCCCGCTCTTGATCAGCACGCCCAGGCCCGCCCCGCGCCCCGTGCCCACCATGATGGACGTGGGCGTGGCCAGCCCCATGGCGCACGGGCAGGCGATCACCATCACGGACACGAAAATGCGCAGCGCAAACGGCCAGCCCTCCCCGGCCAGCAGCCACGCGCCCGCCGCGCACACGGCCAGGGCCATGACCGCGGGCACGAAATACAGGCTGACCCGGTCGGCGAGGCTGGCGATGGGAGCCTTGGAGCCCTGCGCGTCGCGCACCAGACGCACGATGCGCGCCAGCACCGTGTCCGGCCCCACGCGCTCGGCGCGCATGGTCAGCGCCCCAAGCGAGTTCTGCGTGCCCGAGGCCAGCGGGTCGCCGGGATTCTTGGGCACGGGCAGGCTCTCGCCGGTGAGCATGGACTCGTCCACCTCGGACGCGCCCTCCAGCACCACGCCGTCCACGGGCACGCGCTCGCCGGGACGCACCAGCAGGCGGTCGCCGGGCCGCACCAGCTTCACGGAAATCGTCTCGGAGCCGGTATCCGTCAGGCGCGTGGCCGTGTCCGGGGCCAGGGACAACAGCGCCTTCACGGCCTCGGTGGTCTTGGCCTTGGAGCGGGCCTCGAAATACTTGCCCAGCGAGATGAGCGCGATGATGACAGCGGCTGACTCGTAGTAGAGCTCATGGACTTTGTGGTGGGCGTCGTGCTGGAGCAGGATCTCCAGGGTGCTCCACAGCGAGGCCAGAAAGGCCGCGCCTGTGCCCAGCGCGATGAGCGAATCCATGTTGGGGCCGCCGCGCAGAAGCGCCGGGATCCCGTCCAGGTAGAAGCGCCGCCCCAGCCACAGAAGCGGCGCGGTGAGCGCCAGCTGCGTCAGGGCGTAGGCGGCGGGGGACGTGTCCGGAGCGAGGAACGCGGGAAGGGGCATGCCGAGCATGGGCCCCATGGCCACCAGCAGCACCAGCGCGCCAAGACCCAGCTGCGGGATGAGCGCCCGGCGTTGGGCCTCCAGGCGCAGGGCCGCCTCGCGCTGCTGGGTCTCGAAACGGGACTCGTCCTCGTCCGGCAGCACCGCGGCGGTGAAGCCCAGACCCGCTATGCGTTCGATGACCGCCTCCAGCGACGGGCCCTCGGGAGAGAGTTCCAGCTCGCCGGTCTCGGTGGCCAGGTTGACGCGCATGGCGCGCACGCCTTCCATGCCGCCAACCACGGTCTCGATGCGCCGCGAGCAGGACGCGCAGTGCATGCCGCCCAGGCTCAGGCGCACGACGCCGGGAGGTTCCGGCAGCACGGCCTCGAAACCCAGCTGCTTCACCCGGTCGGCCACCTCGGGCAGCTTGATGGTGGCGGGGTCAAACAACAGTTCCATGGTCTCGGCGGCCAGATTGACGCTGGCCTGGCCGACGCCGGGCATCTGGCCGACCACGCGTTCGATGCGGCTGGAACAGGAGGCGCAGTGCATGCCTCGTATGGGCAGGGTCGTTTTTTCCATGGGATGGCCCTCTTCTGCTTGGCAGACTATTTCAAAAAGCGCGACAGTGCGGTTTTGACCTCGTCCAGCAGTTCCTGGCGGGTCAGTGGTTTGGCGTCCTCGTGTTCCGTGCCGCTGCCGTGACCCAGCACGCAGGTCTCCAGGTGCCGTGTGAGCAGTTCCACGCCGAGCGAATCCAGGGCCGAGCGCACGGCCGCGATCTGGTTCAGGATGTCCACGCAGTACCGGCGATCCTCCAGCATGCGCTCGATGCCCGCCACCTGCCCGGCGATCCGCTTGACGCGCGACGTCATCTTCTTGTCCGGCGGGCAGGCCTCGCCGCCGCATTTCGTACATTCCATGCGATCCTCCAGAGGCGACAAAAACGCCTATGCCTGAAAGATACCCCCCAGGGGTATCTTGTCAAGGTGTCGCACCGGAATGCGGGCATTGGCTGGCGAAGGGAAGTCTGCTAGGGGTCCTGCTCCCATGCCAACGCCCGACACCGTACTCATCCTGGCCGCCCACGGCTCCTCGCATCCCCAGGCGCGCAACGCCCTGGAAGGATTCGCCGCGCGCGTGCGCCGGGAGCATCCGGGCCTGGACGTGCGCATGGCCTATACTGCCACACCGCGCCCCGGAAACCATCCAGGCGCGACATCAAACTACGGGCTGGCGGAGACCCTGGACGGGCTGGCCGGCCTGGGACACCGTGGCGGACTGGACCTGCGGGTGCAGTCGCTGCATGTGATCGCAGGCGCGGATTACGACAGGATGCGCGAAGCGCTGGAGGATTTCGCGGCAGCCGCGGGCGCGCGGCTGGCCATGTGCGCTCCGCTGCTGGCAGGCCCGCAGGATGCGCCCGCAGCGGCCAGGGCCTTGGCTTTGGCCCTGGCGCAAGACGATGCGGCCGAGGCCGTGGTGCTCATGGGCCACGGAACCACCCACGACGCCCAGGACCTGTACCGCGTGCTGGCCGAGTGCCTGAAGACCGAACTGCCACAGGCCCGTCTGGGCGTACTGGAGGCCGCCGACCCCGGCGACCCGCTGTCCATCCAGGCCATCGCGCGCGACCTGGAATCGCGCGGGGTGCGCTCGGCGCGGCTGGTTCCGCTGCTCACCGTGGCCGGACGCCACGCCCACAAGGACCTGGCCGGAGACCGCCCCGGCTCCTGGAAGTCGGTGCTGGCCGGACACGGCATCGAAGGCCTGCCGGACCTTGCCGGACTCCTGGAGCGGGAAGTGTTCGTCAAGTTGTGGCTTGAGCGCCTGCAATCGCTGCTGTCGGCCTAGTTCTTATTCCCGATCCAGCCCTTGCGCCTGAAGAAGAACAGTATCCCCACCGTGGTCGCGGCCATCACGCCCAGTACCGCGTAGTACCCCCACTGCCATTCCAGTTCCGGCATGTTCTTGAAGTTCATTCCGTACACGCCAGCCAGAAACGTGAGCGGCGTGAACAGGCTGGTGAACATGGCCAGAACCTTCATGATCTCGTTCATTTTCAGGCTGATGTTGGAGAGATACAGTTCCACCATGCTGGCCAGCATGTCCCGGAATGTCTCCACGGTGTCCATCACCTGTATGGTGTGGTCGTAGAGGTCGCGCAGGTAGAAGATGGTGTTCTCGGACAGCAGGTCGTGCCCGCCCATCTGCAGCTTGGCCACCACCTCGCGCAGCGGGAAGATGTACTTGCGCAGATACAGGGCCTCGCGCCGCAGTTCGTGCAGGGCTTCCAGGTGCGCGGGTTTGGGTGAGGCCAGGAGCATCTCCTCGATCTCCTCGATGTCGTCGCCCATGCGTTCCAGCACAACGAAATAGTGGTCCACGATGGCGTCCAGCAGGGCGTACATCAGATAGTCCGGCCCCAGGGTGCACACGCGTCCCTTCTGGGCCATGATGCGTTTGCGCACGTCCTCGAACACGTCGCCCCCGGCGCGTTCCTGGAACGTCAGCAGATAGTGCTTTCCCAGGATGAAGCTGACCTGTTCGTCCTCGATCCTGCGCTCCGCCTCGTTGTAGACCAGCATCTTCACGATGATGAACAGGTTGCCGTCGCGCAGTTCCTCCATTTTGGGGCGCTGGCCGGTGTGGACGATGTCTTCCAGCACCAGGGGATGGATTTTGAAGACTTCTCCCGCCTGGTTGACGATGTTCATGTCGTGCAGGCCGTCAATATTGATCCAGGCAACCTTGGGACCTTCATCGAAGCAGGCGCAATCGCTAATCTTCTTTGGCCTGGTGGATTCCGCCCCGCCCGCGTCGTAGGTTATCATCTCCACGGTGACAGGCTCGGAGCGTTCCACGCCCACGTACATGGGCGATCCCGGGGGGCGTCCGGCGGTCAGACTTCTGCGACGAAGATATTCAAACATTGGCAAGTGCTCCTGCGTCTTCCTGTATCCGAGATCGACCCGGCATCTCAAGCTCCGGGCCCACCGTGCGCACCCGGAAACCACCGGGCCCGCCGTCCGGCAGCGGACTTCGGACGCACGCTCCATTCGAACGATTTCTTTACAGTTTATACCGGATTTTGCTACCTATTTCGGAGCATCCTTCATACTTCATTCTCCAGGACGACTGCAACACGCCAATGAACCAGACAATCCGGGAAGCGCCACTTCACTGAAACAGGAGTTCATCGAACCATGCCGCGCTCATTTTCAACAGTCGCCGTTGCCGGAGTCGTCCTCCTCTGGACTGCAATCAGCTTCCACGACGGGGCTGTACGCAACTTCGCAGGAAGCGACTTCGTGAAGCAATGGACGGCTGCGCGCTACGTCATATATCATAAGGACCCCTACGCCCTGGCCTTGAAAGCCTTGCGCATCCTTCACGGAACCGAGTTGAACACGTCCATGAACATATGGAGCATTCCCACCGAAGCTCCCGAGACCCTGAAGCCTGAACTGATACAGGGACTTCCCGTTCCCGACACCACCTACCCGCCGCACACCATTGGACTCATCGCGCTGACCCTGGGACAGATCGGCAACGTGGACGTGGCCAACGCGGTCATGTGCGTGCTGAACATCCTCTCGGTGTTCGTGCTGTATCTCATGCTCAGGTCGCTGGTTCCGCCGGGACCGGGCGTCAGCCAACTCCCGGAGAAGGTCATCCTGCTGCTGTGCCTGTTCGCTCCCACGTACCAGACGGTCCACTCCGGGCAGTTCTCCACGCTGGTGCTCATCGGCCTGCTGTATTCCTACCGCAACCCCGACTCTCCCCTGGCCTCCGGGGCCATGCTGTTCCTGGCCTTGCTGAAGCCCAGCATCACGCTTGCCTTTCTGGCCCTGTACCTGGACAACCGCCGCTACAAGACCCTGCTGGTGGCCTGCGGGCTGGTCGCAGCCCTGACCGTCGTCACGTCCGCCATGGCCGGGACCGACCCGCTGACCCTCATCAGGGAGTGGCTCGGCGCATCGGCCTATTTCATACCGGGCAAGCACTGGACCACCAAATCCGGCCTGCTGCTCAAATACAACATGCTGGTGGTCCTGGCCTACCTGGCCGCGTTCTACGTGCTGACGCTGGCCGCGAAACGCACGTCCGAACTCTTCGCCTTCGCCATGGCGGGCGTGCTGTCCACCATCTACACCTATCATTCCTCCTACGATTTCGTCGCGTGCCTGCCCTTCTTCATGATCCTCGTTCATCCGGCGCTGTTTCCCGAACACCTGGACACGCCGCTCAAGCGCAACACGGCCCTGGCGGTGGCGGCCTGCGCGTTCGTGCTCCAGAGTTACCTGGTCTTCTGGACGCAACGCACGTTCCTGGAGAGCTTCGCCAGCCACGGCGCGTTCCTGCTGCCGGGCTCGTTCCGGTTCTACGCGAACCTGCTGGCCCTGAACGTTCCCGCCCTGATGCTGGCCTGCTTCACCGTGCTCACGTTTCTGCGGCAGAGGACGCGGCCTTCCCTGAAATAATTCCTGCATTTTCCATTTTGGATTTGTCTTCCTGGGCCAGCGCGCATACAGAATGGTTTGAAGTGGGTCAGGCGCACTGCATCCGGCATTCCCGCCCGTAACCATCGCGCCGCCCAAAGGAACGAACCATGCTGACCAGCATCGCCATTCAGCCCGTCGTCGCGCTGATCGCCGGCATCCTGATCCTCATCATGCCCCGTCTCCTGAGCTACATCGTGGCCGTGTACCTGATCGT
>JBKICU010000001.1:0-31818 GCA_046566965.1 Acidobacteriota bacterium | reverse complement strand
CGCGAAAAGGATGTTTACCTTCTTCTTTACGAGCGAACGGACAGCGGACTTGGCCAACCTGAAAAGGAGGGACACCCGAACCGCTTCCGCAGCTGGGCCGCGAGGCCCACGCAGTCGGGAGGAGAAAACCCTCCGGGAACTGCGGGAACAAGCCCGCAAGCCCGGACCAGGCGCACCAGTGGTGGCCTGAAACTCCCGGCCCCGGTTTTTCGGCAGGCACTGGACTCAGTCAACCGAGCAACCAACCTGGTACGGAGTGCACATAGACTCCAGGATTCCGGGCGCGAGCCTGAGGAAACCCCGCTCCCGAGGGCGGCCCGTCAGGTTCAGGTCGATTGAAACCGCCCGGTAGGGTTCTTCGGAAAGGCACTGGACGCAGTCAACCGTTCAACCAAACCGAAACGCCTCCGGCAAGCGCCTCATGCGCAAGCCAGTCTCTGCCCCCCTCCCTGCGGGAGGGGGGCTTCTTGTTTTTTGTGGTCCACATGCAGCCAGCGTCATGCGGCATCCTCAGTTAAAATGCATGCTTGCCGATGGAAAGCTGTCGATAAGCTGCTCTTTCCCGTGAAAACGTCTCCCGTTTCATGGGCGGGGCATAAGTGGTTTCCGTTGCCGCCCGAAGCCTGGGTGCGTACCATGTGCGGAAACGACGTGTGCGAGGTTTTCATGGCTTTGGTTCTTATCGCCGACGATTCCATGTTCCAGCGTTTCCTGCTGGGCAAGATAGTCACCAGCCTGGGCCATCAGGTCCTGGACGCAGCCGATGGGCGCCAGCTTCTCGATCTGGCCCTGGAGCAGCGCCCTGATCTCATCATTATGGACATCAACATGCCGGAGCTTTCGGGCATACAGGCCCTGGAAACGTTTCAGGCCCAGGGGCTTGATTTCAGGACCGTTGTGGTTACTGCGGATATTCAAAACACCACCAGGACCCGGTGCCTGGAGCTCGGCGCTGCCCAGGTGCTGAACAAGCCCCTGGAGGAAGACCGCCTGCGCGAGCTTCTGGCCGGGCTTCTTTCCTCCTGAGCCGTTTCCCGCACGGACATGACCGACGCTGCGCTTCTGGAAATATTCCGGGTAAGCACCCTGGACCAGCTTGACCGCGCCGAAGCCGCCGCCATGGCCCTGGAGCGCGCGGCTCCCGAGGACGTCCTGCCGGGCGTGGAAGCGGTGTTTCGTTCCATACACACCATCAAGGGCGACGCGGCCACGCTCCACTTCAATGAGCTGGCCGGGTGCTGCCACGAGCTGGAAACCGCCCTTGACCACCTGCGCGCCAGGAATGCGATGCCACACCCGCAGACAGTGGGCGCGATCCTGGCGGCTATCGACTGTCTTCGCGCCGGTCTTGCCGATCCGGCCAACGCATTTGCTCCGGACGCGCCTGCGCCCATCGAATCCCTCAAGGCCCTGCTGGATGGAAGACCCCACGTCGACGCGCGCGTTTCTCAGGACGATCCCGCGCCGTCGGATTCCGTTATTGTTCAAGGCGTGCAGGCCTCGCAGGAATCCCCCCCCGAGGCCCCCCTGGCGTATGCGGCCGCCGATACGCCGGGACTCGGCTACAGCGTCCGGGCCGCGCATCTGGACAAGCTTCTGGAGAACCTGAGCGAATTGATGACCACGCGGGAGGGCCTGGCTGCTCTGGCCCGCTCCGAGGGGCGTTTCGACTATCTTCATCTGGCTGGCGAGCTGGAGCGGCAACTGGCCCAACTCGGGCAATCCATCCTGTCCATGCGTCTCTTGTCCCTCCAGGCGGTGATCCCCAAGTATCGCAGGCTGGTACGCGATCTTGCGGCCCAGTCCGGCAAGCAGATCGACTTCCAGGTCAGCGGAGAGATGTTCGAGCTGGACAAGACCCTCATCGAAAAACTCAACACGCCGCTGGTGCACCTGTTGCGAAACGCGGTGAGACACGGTGTCGAGTCGCCGCAGGACAGGCTGCGCGCGGGCAAGCCAGCCATGGGAGTCGTCCGCCTGGACGCCTGGCAGGACGGTTCCGAGATCGTGCTTGCAATAAGCGACGACGGCGCGGGCATCGATACCGCTGCCGTGCTGGCCAAGGCCGTGCAGGCCGGATTGGCCGACCAGGGTGAGGAACCGGGCCATGCCGGGCTTCTGGACATGGTCTTCATGCCGGGCTTTTCCACCTCGCAGAGCGTGGACGGCGTGTCCGGACGCGGCGTGGGCCTGGACGCGGTCAGGGACGGCATGAGCCGGCTTGGCGGAGAGGTGAGCGTGGAGACAAGCCCCGGTCAGGGCACGGTGTTCACCTTGCGCGCGCCGTTGCCCCTCTCGCTTCTGGACTGCCTGCGGGTGAGGGTTGGAGCAGAGCGGTACTATCTGCCCGTCGAATGCGTGGAGCATTGCCGGGAGGACTCCCCGGCCCGCGAGAACACAGGCCCGGTCGCAACGGTGTGCGTGCAGGGAGCCATGCTGCCCTGTTTCCGTCTGGACGCGCTGTTCGAGCTGCCGGCCGCGCACAAGGCCCTGCAGCATCTGGTGGTGGCCCGGCATGCTGGCGTGCGCTTCGCACTGGCCGTGGACGAGGTGCTGGGGCTGGCCCAGGTCATGGTCAAGCCGCTCAAGGCCCGGATGGTGGCGCAGGAGTCCTTCATCGGGGCCGCGCCGGACGAGGACGGCAGCATGAGCCTGATCATTGCTCCGGGGTACTTCTCCAGGCTGGCCCGGACGGGCGGGGAAGGGTAGAGGAGCCTCCGGGGCCGCCAGGCTAGCGGGTTGCGGCGGGGGCCTGCTCCAGACGGTCGCGTCCCAGGAGCTTCGCCTGGTACATGGCCTGGTCCGCGCGAAGCAGAAAATCCTTCAGTTCCTGTTCCGGCTCGAGGCTGGCCAGGCCTATGCTGGCTGTCATCCGCACCACCGAGCCGTCGTAGCGGATGGCCAGATTGCGGATGGCCTTGAGCAGCCTCTCTCCCACAATGCGCGCCCCTTCCGGGGGCGTCTCGGGCATGATGATGCCGAACTCCTCCCCGCCCAGGCGGCCGATGTGGTCGATGTCTCGCAGGGTCTCCTGGCAGGCCGAAGCGAAGGTCTTCAGCATTTCGTCTCCCGCCAGATGTCCCCAGGTGTCGTTCAGGCGCTTGAAGTGGTCCAGGTCCAGGGCCATGAGGCAGAGCGGATGCCCGTAGCGCTTGGAACGCCTGATCTCGCGGGTGAGCAGGCCGAGGAAGGAGCGCCGGTTCACGAGCCCCGTGAGCATGTCCCGTGTGGCCAGTTCCCGAAGCTTCAATTCCACCTTTTTGCGCAGTCTGTTCTCGCGTTCGAGGTCCTTCCTGACGCGCAGGTTCTCCCGCAGCCGGGAGTGGATCTCGGTGACGTCCTGAAGGGAGAGCACCACATGCGTGATGTCGCCGTCCGGCCCGCGCAGGCCGTAGGCCACGGAATGCTGGAGCCGCATGGAACCGTCTGGCAGCCGCGCCGGGACGAGGTGGTTGTGCAGGTGGTAGGAAAAGATGGCCGGAGGAGCGCCCTCGAACAGGTCGGCCAGGCGCGAGACCACCAGGGAGCGGCCCAGTTGCGGGAACAGCGAGCCCGCGTCCCGGTTCAGGATGTCCGTGCGGGGGAAGCCGGTCCAGGATTCCAGGCAGGCGTTCCAGAAGCAGACGCGCAGCTGCCTGTCCAGCACCATGATGCCCATGGGCAGCAAATCCATGTTCTGGAAGGATATTTCGCACACGGCCGGATTCATGAGGGCGTGTTTCCGAGAAGCAGGCGGTCCAGTGCGGCCAGCATGTCCTGGAAGGTGTCCACGTGGAAGAGGATCAGGATGTCGCCCTCCACGTCCTTGTCCTCAAGCCGGAACCGGGCCTTTATGAACATGACCACCCGTGTTGTCGTCTCTTCGGCTGCGAACAGGCCGCTCAGCCCGGTTTCGAAGTAATCCGGAGGGAAATAGTCCACCGAGACGCCCAGGATGTTGACGATGGAGCCCATGATGCCGTTCAGGACGATGTTGCCGACCTCCTGGATGGTGCCGATGCGCAGGGAATCCAGGTCCATGGAGGCGGCTCCCAGTTCCTGTCCGATAAGCTGGGAAACCAGCCAGGAGGCGGTGGGCTTGGGAAAGACCAGGCCCGCCCAGCCGGACAACGCCCCCCGAAACCCAAGGCGCACGGTGGAGAGAATCTCCGTGCCGTTTCGTCCCAGGTATTCCGCCATTCCCTCGGAGTCGAGCAGCCGCACTTCGGGCAGGTCGAGTTCCACATGGGTGCTGACCATCTGGTTGATCAGCCCCGCGGCTTTTCCGACGCCGATGTTGATCAGTTCCTTGAGGAGGTCGTGCTGGGAGGGGGTGATGTTCATGGAAGTGTACTACCGTTCGTTCTGCGGGTGCTGCGACCGCGATGGTTACCACGCCGGGAGGCCGAATTCAATGCTCCTATGGGTTCCCGTCTCTGGGATCGGTCAGTGGAGCGCAGTTTTATCGAGGGGATAGCGCAGCATGAACATGGTCTTGCCCGAGTCCACTCCGGCGCTGAGCGTGCCGTGCAGCTGGCCGGCCAACATGGTGACGATCTGCAGGCCGAGCGACGTGACTGCGTTCAGATCGAAATCCGGGGAGAGTCCCACGCCGTCGTCCTGCACGGTCATGGTGGCCATGCCGTCCTCCCAACTGGCCGAGACCTCGACTGTTCCCGAATCCCGGTCGGGGAAGGCGTGCTTGAGGGCGTTGGTGACCAGCTCGTTCATGATGAGCCCGAAGGGAATGGCCAGGTCCAGGCTCAGGCTGATTGGCGGCACGTCCAGGCGGAGCCCGATGTCGCGGTTTCCCTTGAAGCTGGATATCAGCCTGGGCAAGAGCTCCCGCAGGTAGTCCCCGACGTCGATGAGGGAAAAATCGCGCGATCGATAGAGCTGGTCGTGAATAAGGGCCATGGACATGACCCTCCCGCGGCTCTCGGCCAGCACCTTGAGGGAATCGGCGTTGTCCAGGCCCTGTTCCTGGAGGCTCAGAAGGCTTGAGACGATCTGAAGGTTGTTCTTCACGCGGTGGTGGATTTCACGCAGCAGCACTTCCTTTTCGCGAAGCGACGCGGCCACGGACTCCTGTGCGTTCAGGCGCAGCAGCTCTCCGCTGGCGCGGCCCTCGGCCAGGTGGAGGATGGATTCGGCGATGCGGGGGTTTTCCAGCGGGCGTCGACCGATGACTGAAATGAGCCCGCTGGGGTTGCCCTGGGCATCCCACAGGGTGACGCCCACATAGCTTTCGGCCGCGAGTGCCTCGAGCATTTCGTGTCCGGGGAACAGGGTGCGCACGCCTCTGGGGAAACAGCATACAGCCTTGCCCGCAAGTTCCCCGAAGGGGGTGCCCTTCAGGGTGTAGCTGGCGTTTTCCTCGTAACGCCCGTCGCAATGCACGGCCAGACTGCGCGCCGTGAGACCGTCGTCATCCAGGCGGTCGATGCTCACGAAGTCCATGCGCAGGGTTTCCGCCAGATACCTGGCCAGGCTCCGGAAGAAGTCCCGCCCGCTCTGCCCGCTGCCGGAAGTGGCCAGGAAGGTCATGGCCTGTTCCATGATCTTGTGTTCGGTGATGTCGCGGTTGCAGCCCCGGCGTCCCAGGAGCACGCCGTCGCTGCGGAAAATGGGCTTGCATGTGTGGGCGATCCAGATGATTTCGCCGTCGCGCCGTGTCAGCCTGAAGTCCAGTTTCCGGTGGCCGTGCACCTGGCAGTCCGCTTCCAGGAGGTGCTCGTCCCAGATGCGGCGGTCGTCCGGATGGATCAGCTCGCGGATCTTGTCCTGCGGGAATTCGGTGAATTCCTTGGGGGAGTATCCGGTCACCCGCTCGCACGAGGGGGACACCCAGACGTATTTCCCGTCCGGCGCTCTCCAGTACTCCCAGTCGTAGGTGTTGTCGGCGATGACGCGCAGGCGCTCTTCGTTTCTGCGCAGCGAGTTCTCGGTTTCCTTGCGGTGGGCGATGTCCAGGATGATCCAGACCACGCCTTTGGAAATGTCCTGCGGGTCTATGGCTGTTCCGGCCAGTTCGCCCCAGAATATCCCGCCGTTCTTGCGGCGCAGCCGCCACTGGATGGCCGTGATCCTTGGTTCGACGCTGTCGTTCTGGTAGCGCCGGGCGAAGGCGCGGAACGTCTGATGATTCACGTGGATCATTTCCACCGACTTCCCGATCAACTCCTCGGGCGTGTATCCGAACATGTCCAGAAATCCGCGGTTGACCTCGGTGATGACGCGCCCCCCGGTCAGCACCAGGATGCCCACGGCGGAGTTGTTGATGATGCTTTCCTTCCAGGACAGGATATCCGCCAGCCGCCTGCGGCTGTTTTTCAGTTCCGCCTCGGCCCGGCGGCGCTCGGTGATGTCATGAAGCACAGAGAACAGCAGATCGCGCCCCGCGACCTCCACCGGAGAGGAGTACACCTCCACGATGCGCACCTCTCCGCTTTTGATCCGGTGCGGGAACACGAAGTGCTTGCGCCGCTTTTCCAGCGCGGCGTTGCGCATGGCCGCGATCTCTTCCGGCGGTGTGGCGTTTATCTGGGAGATGTTCATCTCCATGAGTTCCTGGCGGCTGTACCCGTAGAAATCCACGGCGCCCTCGTTGGCGTCCACGATGGCTCCGGAGTGCGGTTCGATGAGCAGGAACGGTGCGTCGTGGCTGTGGAACAGCACCCGGAACCTGTCTTCACTGCGCCCGAGTTCGTCCTGCATCCCTTCGAAGTACGCCATGATGACGGCACAGGCGGACAAAAGGCTCAACCCCGCTTCAGTCAGAAAACCCCAATGCGCAAACCAGTCCGGCTGTCGCGGAAAGGAGCAGATCAGGTGGTTCAGGCCCCACAGGCTCAGGGCCAGGCCTGCCAGACGTCCGCCCAGGCTTGCTGCCGGTGAACGCGTGAAATATGCGTACCCGCCCATGAGCAGGGACCCGGTGAAAAACAGTGCGGTGGGGATGCGGAACCAGGGGGCGGGCATGGCAAGACCCACAGCTATGGCAGCCCAGAGGGCTGCCGCTGCCGGAGCCGGGAAAAACCAGGACCTGGCGGCCAGGCCGCCGGAGAGCAGCGAGCCGGGCAGCGCCAATGCTCCCGTGGCGACCACGAGCAATTGTTCGGCCATGAGCAGCAAGGGCGAAGGACCGAAATGGATATCGGCCAGCATGGCCACGCTGCGCAGGGTGTGGGAAAGCCAGGCAAAAGTCCAAAAGAGCAGAAATCGTTTCCTGTGCTTCGAAAAAATGAACGAATACAGCAGGACGATGATGGAGAAGCAGGCGATCTGCGCGAACAGGGCGACGTTTGTCCAGTTGGTCATATGCCTCCGGCCACGCGCCGGCGCGAAATCGAAAAAGCGTCAAACAATAGCTGACCCTAGACCATGTGTTAAGCAGGCCGCAAGCAGAATCAAAAAGACCAGAAAGGATCTCCGCCGAGATATGGCTGTGCGGACCGGAAAACGCTTCATCCGCCTCAATGTGCGCCGCGCACGTGCGGTCCCGGGGAGCGGGCCTGGCCGTCGCCTTCCGGGCTTTCTGCCAGCCCGCGCAGGATGGCGCAGGATTCGACCGACTCGATACGGCTGCACAGCCGCCGGAGCGACACCAACTGCTCTTGCAACTGGTGCAGTTGTGCAAGGCGCTCGGCCACATGTTCGATGTGCTCGTCCAGGATCATGTTCACCTCGCCGCAGTCCTGGCCGGACATGCCCTTGAGCCTGAGCAGCGTGGCTATCTCGGTCAGGGACATCTCCAGGGCGCGGCAGTTGCGCACGAAGCACAGGGTCTCCAGGTGGGAGGCGTCGTACAGCCGGTAGTTGTTGGTCCCGCGCTCGGGCCGGGGCAAGAGCCCCTCCCGCTCATAGTAGCGGATTGTCTCCACGGTGCAGCCCGCCCGCTTGGCAAGGTCGCCGATCTTCATCGAAGCCTCCTGATGGAAATATCTTGACCCTGTAGTTACTCCAGGGTGTCTAGTTCCTCAAGGAGCGGGTCCGCCAGGTGCCGCGGCGGCCATCCAGAGTGTTCGGATGGCCCGGCCCGTTTGGCATGTCGCCCGCAATCCCAAAGGAATACCATGAGCTATCTGACGTTTCGCGTAAAGGACATGGACTGCGCCGAAGAGACCGCCATACTCACACGGGCCCTTCTGCCCCTGGTGGGGCAGGAGTCCAGGCTCGGCTTCGACATCATGCAGCGCAGGCTGAAAGTTGACGCCACGGGCCTGCCGGTGGACGAGAAACAGATAACCGCGGCCATAGACGCCACGGGCATGAAGGCCGAACAGGTGGCCGAGGCCATCGGGGCCTGCGCCTGCTGCGGGGGCGAATGCTCCGAAAGCGGCAGCTTCTGGGAACGCCGGGGGCGCGAGGTGCTCTGCGCGGTCAGCGGACTCCTCTGGGCGGGCGGCCTGGCGCTCATGATGGCGGAGCATGGTTCGGTGCTGGCCGCGTTCCAGGAAAGCGATTCCGCTCCCATGGCCGCCAAGGCGCTGTGGATTCTGGCGGCGCTGTGCGGGGTGTGGCACGTGCTGCCCAAGGCCGCCTATTCGCTTCGCACGCTCCGGCCGGACATGAACCTGCTCATGGTGCTGGCCGTGGCCGGGGCCATGATCATCGGGGAATATTCCGAGGGCGCCTCCGTGGCCTTCCTCTTCGCCCTGGCCAACCAGCTGGAAGCCTGGAGCGTGGGCCGGGCGCGGAACGCCATACAGGCCCTTATGAGCCTGGCTCCGGACAAGGCCCTGGTGCTGGCTCCGCTCATGACCACGCCTGTGGAGACGCCTGTGGAGGCCGTCCCCGCCGGAACGCGCATTCTGGTCCGGCCCGGCGACCGCATCCCCCTGGACGGAGTGGTGCGCTCCGGCGCGTCCGCAGTGGACCAGTCGCCCATAACCGGCGAGTCCATGCCCGTGGCCAAGGCCGCGGGGGACGAGGTCTTCGCGGGCACCATAAACGCCGAGGGCGCGCTCGAGGTGGAGACCACACGGCCCGCGTCCGAATCCACCCTGGCCCGGATCATGCGCATGGTGGAGGAGGCCCAGTCCAGGCGCGCCAAGGCTGTGCAGTGGGTGGAGAAGTTCGCGGCCGTGTACACGCCGGTGATGGTGGGAGTTTCGTTGCTGTTCGCGGTGGTTCCGCCGCTCTTTTTCGGCGGGGCCTGGGACAGATGGTTCTACGAGGCTCTGGTGATCCTGGTGATCTCCTGCCCGTGCGCCCTGGTCATCTCCACCCCGGTGAGCATCGTGGCCGCCCTGGCCTCGGCGGCCCGCAACGGCGTGCTGGTCAAGGGCGGGGTGTTCCTGGAGGTTCCGGCCACGCTGGAAGCCCTGGCCCTGGACAAGACGGGAACCCTCACCCACGGCAGGCCCTCCGTGACGGGCGTCATTCCCCTGGAGGCAACGTCCGAGCTTGAACTGCTGGGCGTCGCCGCAGCCCTGGAGTCGCGTAGCAGCCATCCCGTGGCCCAGGCGGTCATGCGCCACGCCGCGACCATGGGCGCTTCCCCGGTCCCGGTGGCGGACGCCCAGGCCAGGCCGGGGCTTGGTGCGCAGGGCGTCATCAGTGGCGAGGCCTACTTCATCGGGAACCTGCGCTTTCTGGATGAATCCGGCAACGCCCCCAGGACGCCCGAACTTAAGGAGGCCCTGGAGCGGCTCGAACGCTCCGCCGCCACTGTGGTGCTGGTGTGGACCGCAGGCAGGGTTCTCGGGCTCATCGCCGTCGAGGACAAGGTGCGTCCGCAGTCCAGGGCCGCATTGGCGGAGCTTCAGCACCTTGGCGTGAGCACCATCGTCATGCTCACCGGCGACAACGCCAGGACCGCGGAAAAGATTGCCGCGCAGACCGGAGTGACCGAATACCGTTCCGACCTGATGCCCGAGGACAAGACCCGCGTGGTGTCCGAGCTGGTGGCTTCCGGCAGGCGTGTGGGCATGGTTGGCGACGGCGTGAACGACGCCCCGGCTCTGGCCGCCTCGCACCTGGGCATCGCCATGGGTTCCATCGGCACGGACGTGGCCATCGAGACCGCCGACGTGGCGCTCATGTCCGACGACCTCTCCAAGCTGCCCTGGCTCATCCGGCACTCGCGACGCACCATGGGGGTCATCAAGGCCAACATCTGGTTCGCCCTGGGCATAAAGGCCGTGTTCCTGGTGATGGCCGTGCTCCAGGTCGCCACGCTGTGGACGGCGATTTTGGCGGACCTGGGCACGTCGCTGCTGGTCATATTCAACGGACTGCGGCTGTTGCGCATCAGGCGCTAGGCTCGAGTTTTCGAAAGCATGAAATGTTTTGGGAGCATGCAAAAATCATCGAAAGCCGTCACCCGAACAGGCAAGTCAGTAACGATGCGGGATAACGGCGGATTCCAAAGGCCGCAGCCCTTTGGCCGCCGAAGGCGTTCCCGTACTGCGAATTCTGCAAGAACCTCGTTTCGATAATAAACGAATGGTTCGCTCGGTTTGGTTCATGCAGTGGGTGAACGTGTCTTGAGAACGGCATGTCGACGCCGATCCAGCGCAATGCGGGCGTGCGGTTTCCGGGCCTGGCCCGGGAGCCGCATGCTTTTTTCAGACGCGCGCCGTTATCCGGAGAGGATCTGCCCTTCGGTGAGGATCAGCATGAACTCCTTGCAGACCTCCTTGTCCAGGCGTCCCGCCTCGGCGTCCCTGGTGATGATCCTGAAGGCCTCGAAGGCGTTGTAGGCCCTGCTGTAGGGGCGGGTGGAGGTCAGCGCGTCGTAGATGTCGGCCACGGTCACAATGCGCACGTGCCGGGGAACGCGCACGGCCTGCCCGGGATACCCGGAGCCGTCGAGCTTCTCGTGGTGTTGCAGGATGCAGTCGATGCTGGCGTCGTCCAGGTCCATGTCCCGGCAGATTTCGTAGCCGTCGATGGGGTGCTGGTTTATGATTTCGCGCTCCTGCGGAGTGAGGCGTCCCGGTTTGTCCAGGATGGAAGCAGGTACCTTGGACTTGCCGATGTCGTGCAGGGCCGCCCCCACCCCAACGGCCCGCGAGGAGCGCTTGTCGAAGCCCAGCTTCACCATGGCCAGCATCACGTAGATGGAGACGTTGATGCAATGGCTGTACGTTTTGTAGTTGTGCGAGAGAAGCTTGGCGATGCTCTGGGACGCGCCCTTGCGCCTGGCAATGAAGTCGTAAGTGTTGTCGGCCAGCGCCAGGAGCTTGTCGCGGTGCGCCCTTGTGGGCTGCAGCAATCCGTCGTTATCCAGCAGGCCTTTGCCCAGGCCAAGGGAGTACCCGTAGAGGAGCTCGGAGCGGTCGTCCACGGGGATGGCGTCGTCTTGCAGGAGGTTCGAGAAGTTCTGCTCGATGTAGGCGTCGTAGCCGGGCAGGTCGTCCGAGTGGATGTACAGGGTATCCACATTGTGTTCGGTGAGTCGGTGCTTGTGGGCGTCCGTCAGCTCGCCGTGACGGGCGAAGAGAAAGAAGTTGCCGCCCTTGCGGATATAGACGTCGAACTCGATGCCGCAATCGTAGGACACCAGCATGGTGGGGATCGAGAAAAAACTTCCGGAATTCAAACGCAACATGAAAGCCCCTTCGCGAAACGAATGTAACGGATATGCAAGTGTCCGTCCCGCGCCCGCTCCGCGCGGATGATGGGAACAGAGGCGCGGCCATGCCCGCGCAGGAGGCGCGTGCCGCCCGTCCTCTATGGGGACGGGGCTGTCCGGAGTCAAGGGCGCGGGCTCGCAGCGGCAGCCGGGAGCGGGTCTCTCATGCCTGCGGGTGTCGGTCAAACGGCTTTCCTGGGTGGGGAAGCATACCGATTCCGGTCAGGCTCCGAGCCGCTATGAAACGAAAAGGCCCGCGATTTTCATCGCGGGCCGTGCCTTTCGTGGTGCCGAGGGACGGAATTGAACCGCCGACACGGGGATTTTCAGTCCCCTGCTCTACCAACTGAGCTACCTCGGCTCGAGGAAGAGAGCAATTAGCGACTTTACCCGGACTTGGCAAGTCCTTTTTCCCAATCCACCCTGCGAATTATTTCTTCAGCCAGGGGCTCCAGGCTTGCGCGTGTTCGCGCAGATATGGGCAAGCCCTCTGGATAACGGTTTAAAACCCATTCCTTGCGCTCCTCGTCCAGGGTGTCCCATTTATTCAGGGCCAGAAGTCTCGGGACGGTGTCCAGCTCCATGTCCTTGAGGATGGACTCCACCGCCTCCACCTGCCCGGCCAGTTCCGGGTGTCCGGCGTCGGCCACCTGGATGAGCAGGTCCGCGCTCTCCAGTTCCTCCAGGGTGGCCTGGAAGGCCTCCTTGAGCTCCTTGGGCAGCGCCCGGATGAAGCCCACGGTGTCGGTGAGCACCAGTTCGCGCTCCATGGGGAAGCGCAGGCGGCGGCTGACCGGGTCCAGGGTGGCGAACAGCTTGTCCTCGGCCAGCACGGCGGACTGGGTGAGGGTGTTCAGAAGCGTCGACTTTCCGGCGTTGGTGTAGCCCACCAGGGACACGATGGGCAGCCCGGCCTTGGCGCGGCGGTCGCGCACCTGGGCGCGCTGCTTGCGGAGTTCGCCCAGTTCGCGCTTGATGCGGGTGATGCGCTCGCGGATGCGGCGGCGGTCGATCTCCAGTTTCGTCTCGCCGGGGCCGCGTCCGCCGATGCCGCCCATGAGGCGGCTCATGGCCGGGTTCTTTCCCACCAGACGGGGCAGGGTGTACTTGAGCTGGGCCATCTCCACCTGGAGCTTGCCCGAGCGCGAGGTGGCCCGCTGGGCGAAGATGTCCAGGATGAGCTGCGTGCGGTCCAGGATCTTTCGCTCGGTCAGGTCTGCCAGGTTGCGCATCTGGGCTGGCGTCAATTCTCCGTCGAACAGCAGGACGGACGCGCCCGTGGACAGGGCCATCACCTCGAGTTCCGACAACTTTCCCTTGCCGATGATGGTGCGCGGATTCACGTGAGGCACGCGCTGGATCATGCGCCCGGTGATCGAAAGCCCCGCCGTGGCGGCCAGGGCCTCCATCTCTTCCAGGGAGGCTTCCAGGTCCAGGCGCGGGGCGCTGCCCACGCCGATCAGGATGGCCCGGCCCGCCACGCCCGCCTCCGTGCCGCCGATGCCGCTGGCCGCAGCGGACTCGGCCCCGGTGATGGGCTTGTCCAGGCGGGCGAATTCGTCCTCCAGGGCCTGGGTCTGGGCCTCGAAGTCGATCTCCGGGCGGTCCCATGGGCGCGGGGGCAGGATGTCCCAGGGCTTGGCTCCGGGATCGGGCTCGGCGCGAGGGGTCAGGTGCGCCACGTGGAGCTTGGCCGGGGAGGCCATGGAGTCCACGGTGAGGGCCGACACCGAGTCCAGGCGCAGAAAGAGCATGTCCGTCAGGTCTTCCTGGTCCAGGGGCGAGTCGTGCAGGTGGGTGTGCAGCAGGCGCACGCCGCGCAGACGCCCTGAGCCCAGGCGAGACCTGGACAGCTCGGGGATGTAGATGGCGTGGGGTTCGCCCACCAGGACCATGTCCGGGCGGCCCTTGCGGTCGATGAGCAGCCCCACCTGCCGGCCAATGCCGTGGGAGATGGCGGCCAGCTCGCGGGCCTGGTCGAGGGTGTAGCCCTCGGCGGGCGGATAGCGCCGGGTGTAGAGGCGGTCGAGGGCCTTCAACTGGCTTGGCTTCAGGCCTTCGGTGTTGCCTTGGACTTTGGTGGCGATGGGAAACCTCCGGCGGCGGGCCGTGGGAGGTCCGCCGAGTGTGTAAGTTTCGACTTGTAAGGCAGCGGCGGGAGGGAGGCAAGGGGCTCACCGGCCGGCCGCGCGCCGGAATGCGCGCGGCCGGCCGGGAAATCGTCGAATCGGGGAGGGCTGGCCGCTAGGCCTTGCCCAGATACTCGCAGATCATGGCGTCGTAGGCCGAGGTGGCCTTGAAGGTCTCCACGGCCATCTCGTGGCGAAGTGTGAGCGACGCCTTCATGGCGTTGTCCTTCAGTTCCGCGGTGATGCGCGCGTAGTGCGCGGGCGAGGGGACCACCAGGATGGAGTGGAAGTTCTTGGCCGAAGCCCGCAGCATGGTGGGGCCGCCGATGTCGATCTGCTCGACTGCGGCCTTCAGGTCGGCCTTGGCTGCCGCAGCCTTGGCGAAATCGTAGAGATTGACGCAGATGAGGTCGAAGGGCTTGAGCTTGAAGGACTCGAGGGTGGTGAGGTGTTCGGGGTTGTCCTTGTCGGCCAGGATGCCCGCGTGGATGTTGGGGTGCAGGGTCTTGACCCGTCCGCCCAGCATTTCGGGGAACCCGGTGACCTGATCAACGGCCGTGACGGGGAGTCCGGCGTCGGTCATGGCCTTCTTGGTGCCGCCGGTGGAGACGAGCTCCACGCCGTTCGCATGCAGGAACGCCGCGAACTCGGCCAGGCCGGACTTGTCGGTAACGGAGAGAATAGCCCTGCGGATGGGCAAATGATCCATGGCTGCCTCGCTTGTTTTGCTCAGGCAGTGCCAAAATCGCCCACGCTTGGCAACCCGCAACCGTCCTTCCTCCCTGGAAAGAGTAGTTGGTTCCCGGTCCGGCCGCCGGGAGCGCACCGGACCGGGAACCAATGGGGGAGGGGAGATCTGCGGAAAAATTGTTCCCCTGGCTAGGCCGCCTTGGCGTCCAGGTGCTCCTTGAGCTCCACGGCGCAGCTGTGGGCCGGGTCCTGTTCCAGGATGAGGTTCAGCTGGGTCATGGCTTCCTCGTCGCGTCCGGCGGCAACCAGGCAACCGGCCAGCGAGTAGCGGATCTCATGCTTCAGGGGCTCGATGGCCAGGTAGGATTCCAGGTGGGGAATCACATCCGGCAGCCTGCCCGTGCCGTGTCCCAGGCGGATGATGCTGTAGAGCGCCACCATGTTCTCGGGATTGTGGTCCAGAGCCTGCGAGAAGTGGTCGAAGGCCATGGCGTGTTCGCCGCGCTCCATTTCGATCAGCGCCATGCCCGAGAGGGACTTGTCGCTGGCTTCGACGTTGGCCGCCTTGCGGTAGAAGACGAAGGCGTTGTCCAGGTCGCCCCGGTGCACGGCGATGGTGGCCAGCCCCAGGTACGGGTCCGGATGGACTCCGTTGGAGTTCATGGCCTTGCTGTAATATTCTTCCGCCTTGTCCAGGTCGCCCATGAACAGGTAGCACTCGCCGAGTTCCTTGTTGATTTCATAATCCAGATGGCCGCTCATTTCTGTCCCCTCCGGTGCGTGGACGCGCCTGCCAAAACCTTCTCCCGGGCCGGGCGTCCGTCATTCGCTTCCCTTGTCTGGGAGGACCGTCCTGGCCCTCCGCCTCCCCTTCCAGGCTTGCCCGTCAAACAACGTCCCTCCCGGGGACCGACGAGCAGGCGAGTTGTTCCTAGCAATGTGCGTGCCAAGTCCCGGTTCGGGTAATTTCCGCCGCCGGGTTGGCGCTGCGAACAGGGGGAGCATGCGCTGTGCCACGGAAGCCGCGTTTGTTGCAAAATGTTTGATTCCAGCTGCTTATCTGGTTGGAACGGGAGTTGCTTAAGGTAGGTCCGAGGCGGCCCCGGCCGGGTGGGACCCACCAGGCAAAAACAGCCGCCGCCCAAGGAGTTACGCCATGCCGGACATCTACGGAGCCAACGCGGACCTGCTCGCCAAGGTCATGGACCTGCGGCTCGAGCGTCAAAACCTCGTCGTGTCCAATTTGGCCAACATCAATATCCCTGGCTACAAGGCCCGCACCCTGGAATTCGAAAGCCAGCTCCAGCAGGCCGTGGGGTCGGTGCGGTCGAAGAATTCGCTCACGCGCACCAACGCGGAGCACATCCCCTCGAACTTCGACGTCAACGGCTTCCAGGGCCGGGCAGTGAAGGAATTCAAGCCGCGCACCATCTACGGGTCGGACGCGGTGGACATGGATAAGGAAATGGCAACCATGGGCAAGAACTCGCTCATGTACAACGCTCTGGTGACGGTGGTGCAGAAGAACTTCGAAGGCATCAAGACCGTCATCGCGGAAGGAGGCAAGTAATCATGGACTTCATGACCGCACTCGACGTCGGCGGCTCGGCCCTCTCGGCCCAGCGTACCTATATGAACGTGATCGCCATGAACCTGGCCAACGCCAAGACCACGCGCACCGCCAACGGGGAAGGCCCCTACCAGCGCAAGGCCGTGGCTCTGGAATCCACGCCGGTCACGCCCTTCGGCAAGGCCATGAACGCGGCCCTGGGCGATGAACTGCAGGGCGTGCGCGTGACGGGAATCGTCAACGACAACCGCCCGGCCAAGCAGGTCTTCGAGCCCGGCCACCCCGATGCGGACCCGAACGGCTACGTCCAGTATCCCGACATCAACGTGGTCGAGGAAATGACCAACATGATCCAGGCCACGCGCAGCTACGAGGCCAGCACGTCCACCATCACCACCATCAAGGGCATGTACAACAAGGCCCTTGAGATAGGCCGCTAGGAGGCTCGCCATGGCCATCAGCCCCATCGCCATCAACGCCTACCGTTCCGCCATGGGCCAGTCCCAGCTGGGCGGCATGGGCGGCGCGCAGAACAAGACCGCCGAAGCCTTCGGGAACGTGGCCGGCACCGGCGAAGCCACCAAGACCAACTTCGTGGACTCGCTCAAAACGTCCCTGTCCGAGGTCAACGCGGAGCAGATCAAGAAGGACCAGATGGTGGCTTCCTTCGCCACGGGCGAGAACCAGAACGTGCACGAACTGATGATCCAGTTGCAGAAGTCCGGCCTGGCCATGTCCATGACCTCCACGGTCAGGAACAAGGTGCTGGATATGTACCGCGAACTGGTCAAGATGCCCTTCTAGGCGCGTAAAGCAAGGAGACTCCCATGCCTGCCGTACTGAAATCACTCTGGGACCAGGCCACCCGCTTCTGGTCCGGCCGCACCCTGGCTCAGCGCATCCTCTTCGCGGGCGTGGCCGCCTCAGTGGTTGCCGCCTTCGCGCTGATGATCTTCTGGTTCAACCAGCCCGACTACAAGGTGCTGTTCAGCAAGCTCTCCCAGGACGACGCCAACCGCGTCATGGAGCTCCTGAAGGCCAACAAGACCCCCTACAAGCTGGAGGACGGCGGGCAGACCGTGCTGGTCCCGGCCGAGGCCGTGAGCGAACTGCGCCTCAAGGTGGCGGGCGAGGGCAAGCTGCGCGGCGCGGGCCTTGGCTACGAGATCTTCGACGAGACCAAGGTGGGCCAGACGGATTTCGTGCAGCGCATCAACTATCAGCGCGCACTTCAGGGCGAGCTGTCGCGCACCATCTCGGAGTTCCCGCAGGTGGAGAAGGCCCGCGTGCATCTGGTGCTTCCCGCCAAGAGCCTGTTCATCGAGGAGCAGCGCAAGCCCAGCGCCTCCGTGGTGCTGACCTTGAAAAGCGGCGCCAAGCTCGAACCCAAGCAGATCCAGGGCATCGTCAATTTCGTGGCCATGAGCGTGGAGGGCCTGGACCCCAGCCGCGTGACCATCACCGACACCGCGGGCAAGATCGTCTTCCAGAACAAGGACGGGGCCAGCATCGACGGCCTGACCAATACCCAGTTCGAATTCCGCAACACCTACCAGCAGAACGTGGAGCGCCGCATCGAGGAGCTCCTGACCCCCATCGTGGGCGGCGGCAAGTCCATCGCCAAGGTGTCGGCCAACCTGGATTTCTCCCAGAAGGTGACCAAGCGCCAGACCTTCGACCCCAACAAGACCGTGCTGCGTTCCGAGGAGCGCGAGGAATCCTCCACCAACCAGAAGGCCAACGTGGACGGCTCCGTGCCCGAGACCAACTTCCGGGGCGACGGCTTCTCCGGCACCCAGAACAAGGTGGACCAGTCCTCCGAGCGCCGCAAATCCAACTTCGAGATCGATTCCGAGCAGCAGGAGATCCACTCGCCCACGGGGGAGTTGCAGCGCCTGTCCGTCGCGGTTATCGTGGACTACGTTCAGGACCCGAACAGCAAGGAAGTGAAGTTCATCCCCCGGCCCGCCGAGGAGATGGAGCAGATCAAGCAGGCCGTGTCCAAGGCTGTGGGCATCGATCCCCAGCGCGGCGACACCATCGAGGTCAGCTCCATGTCGTTCGGCGAGCGCGAACTGCTCACCGAGCCGAGCCTCACCCAGACCATGCTGGAATACGCCCAACGCCTGGGCAAGCCCTTCCTGAACGGCGTGCTGGTGTTCCTCTTCCTGCTCCTGGTGGTGCGCCCTGTGGTCATGGCGCTGATACGCCCCCGCGTCACCCGCGAGGAGATCGAGCAGCTGAACCGCCTGCCCGAGGCCGAGCGCCGCATCGCCCTGGCCGAACCCGAAGAGGAAGAGACCGAGCACCTGGAAATCACCAAGCGGCTGGAGAACGCCAAGATTCTGGCCCAGCAGCTCTTCGAAACAAACACCGAGCAGGCCATACTGGTCCTGCGCGGATGGCTCAAGCAGGAGGCCGCATAAGCCATGGCCCTTTCCGGACCGCATAAGACCGCCGTTCTCTGTCTGGCGCTCGGCGACAAGTTCTGCTCCGAGGTGTTCAAGCGCATGGACCGCAGCGAGATCGCCCGTATCTCCAAGGCCATGCTGGAAATCGACACCATCGAGAAGGAAGGCGTCGAAGAGGTGCTCAAGGAGTTCAACGAGTCCATGCAGTTCGGGCAGGAGTCGCTCATCGGCGGCGCGGACACGGTGAAGCGCATGCTCTCCAAGTCCCTGGACTCCGACACCGCCAAGTACATCATGGATTCGCTGGAGATCGCCTCCGGACCCACTCCCTTCCAGGAGCTGGAAAACGTCTCGCCGCGCATCCTGGCGCAGATCCTCAGAAACGAGCACCCGCAGACCCTGGCCCTTATCCTTGGCCACCTGCACCCGGACCAGGCCGCGGAGCTTCTGCAGAACCTGCCTTCCGGCGTGCGGGCCGAAGTGCTCATGCGCCTGGCGCGGCTGGAAGCCGTGGCCGAGGAGATGCTCCTGGAAGTGGACCGCGTCTTGCAAAACCAGCTCATCGCCATGGGCGGCAAGGAAGGCAAGAAGGTGGGCGGCGTGCCCGCGGTGGCCGAAATCCTCAACTCCGTGGACCGCGCCACCGAGGAGGAAGTCCTCTCCGAGATCGAGGAGGAATCCGCCCAGATGGCCGAGGACATCCGAAACCTCATGTTCGTGTTCGAGGACGTCAAGGCCCTGGACGACCGCTCCATCCGCGAACTGCTCAAGGAAGTCTCCAACGAGGAGCTCACCCAGGCCCTCAAGGGAGCAAGCGACGAACTCAAGGACAAGTTCTTCCGGAACCTCTCCGAGCGCGCCGCAACGATGATCAAGGAAGACCTGGAGATCATGGGGCCTGTTCGCCTGGCCGACGTGGAAGGCGCGCAGCAGAACGTGGTCAAGACCGTGAGAAGATTGGAAGCCGAGGGCAAGATAGCCATCGGCAGAGGCGGCGGCGATGTCTTCATCTAATCCGGCGGAACAATCCGACACTGGCGTGCAGGCCGGCGGGGCCTTCCTCCCGGGCAACGCGCGCGTGGTCATGGGCATCGGCATGGCCGGTCCTTCGGAGATGACCGTCAACCAGATCGAGGGCAACAAGGTCCAGGTCCTTGACCATCAGACCGAGCTGGACTTCTGGGCCAGGGTGCGCGCCAAGGCCCAGGCCAAGGCCCGCGAGATCCTGAACCAGGCCATGGCCGAGGGCGAGCTCATCAAGGAGCAGGCCCGCCGGGAAGGCCTGGCCCAGGGAATGGCCGAAGCCCGCCAGGCCTGCCAGCTGGAAGTAACGGGGCTTGGGAACACCCTGGCCGGGATGCTCGAGGGCCTGGAAGGCGAGCGCCAGTCGCTCTGGGCCAGGCACCGTCAGGAATTCGCCGCGCTGCTCAAGCTTTCCGTCGAAAAAACGCTGCATACCGAGCTTTCCCAGCGCCGCCAGGAGATTCTCGCCAATCTGCTGGACCAGGCCGTCGAGCTTCTGGACACCCGCGCCGGATTCACCGTGCTGGTGCACCCAAGCGACGAGGAGTCCGCCGCCACGATCCTGGAGGAGGCCAAGCGGCTCCATCCCGCCCTGGGCGCGTGGCGCATCAAGACCGATCCGTCCATGACTCCGGGCGGCGTGCGCCTGGAATCCGAGGCCGGCGTGGTGGACAACACCCTGGACACCCGCTTCGAGCAGATTTCCGACCTGCTGGAGCGCGTCGAATTCACGGACCCCCAGCCATGACCCTGGACGCGTCCGCCTGCCTCTCCCTCATGGACGAGCTGGACCCCGTGCGCACCTTCGGCAAGGTGAGCAAGGTGGTCGGCCTGATCGCGGAGGGCAAGGGCATCAAGGCCCCGTTGGGCGCTGTGTGCCGCCTGATTTCCGGCGACGGCAAGAACGTGCCCGCCGAGGTGGTCGGCTTTCGCGACGACTCCTGCCTGCTCATGCCCTACGGCGAGCTGCGCGGCGTAAGCCAGGGCTGCCTGATCCAGAACACCGCCACCCCGCCGCTTCTGCCCGTGGGCAACCGCTTTCTTGGCCGGGTCATCAACGCCTTCGGCGAACCCATCGACGACAAAGGCCCCATCGACCCGCGCCGCTACTATCCGCTTTACGGCGAGCCCCCAAGCCCCCTGTCGCGTCCGCGCATCACCGAGCCCATGGACGTGGGCGTTCGCGCAATCAACGGCCTCCTCACCCTGGGCAAGGGCCAGCGCGTGGGCATCATGGCCGGTTCCGGCGTCGGCAAGTCCACGCTCATGGGCATGATCGCCAGGAACACCAAGGCCGACGTGAACGTCATCGGGCTCATCGGGGAGCGCGGCCGCGAGGTGCTGGAATTCATCGAGAAGGACCTGGGGCCGGAAGGCATGGCCCGCTCGGTGCTGGTGGTGGCCACCTCGGACCAGAGCCCGCTGGTGCGCATGCGCGCCGCCTACGCGGCCACGGCCATGGCCGAATTCTTCCGCGACCAGGGCAAGGACGTGATCCTCATGATGGACTCCGTCACCCGTTTCGCCATGGCCGGGCGCGAAGTGGGGCTGGCCGCTGGCGAGCCGCCCACCACGCGCGGCTACACGCCGTCCGTGTTCGCGCACCTGCCTAAGTTGTTGGAACGTGCAGGCAGAAACAACCTCGGCTCGATAACCGGCATCTACACGGTGCTCGTGGACGGCGACGATTTCAACGAGCCCATCGCGGACTCCACCCGCTCCATTCTGGACGGGCACATCGTGCTGACGCGCGATCTGGCCGACCAGGGGCACTTCCCGGCCATCGACGTGCTGCGAAGCATCAGTCGACTGCGAAGCGACGTGGCCCCCAGGGAGGCCGTGAACGCCGGACGCGCCTTCATCCGCATGCTGGCTACCTTCAAACGTGTGGAAGATATGGTGAATATCGGCGCGTACCAGGCTGGAGCCAGTGCGGAAATCGATCAGGCCCTGCAGATGATCGGCCCCATCCGCAACTATCTCCAACAGCAGGTGCACGAGTCCGAAAGCCTGGAGGGGAGTTTTGGAGCGCTTCAGGCGCTGGTGGGGGGGTAGGAGAGAGAGGCAAAAGGCAGAAGGCGAAGAGAAGATTCGGAGCCTCCGGCGGGCAAAGGGCTCCGCCCTCTGCACACCCTGATGGGCTTCGCGTCGGGGGGCTGGTTTGAGTTATGGCGTCAGACCCTATGTGAGGGTGAAGGACGCAGGAGAGAAAACCTAAAATAACGAGGTTCGTTATTTTAGGTTTTGTTGTTTTCGTAAAATAGTGACGCCGGGAGCCGATTCACCGGGGCAAGCCGCCTGCGTCCTGTCATTCCGGCAAATCAAGCCCCTGGTTCATGATCTCCACGTAGCGGCTGTAGCCGAAGAGCCTGTTGCGTTTGCGGTCGGTGATCTCCCGCACGATGTCCCCGCAAACGAGCCTACTCCGGGTACAGCGTCCGGCAGTAGCGCTGGCACCAGTCGTTGCCCGAGGCGATCACGCCCGAGCAGCCGCCCGTGCGGTTCTGGTCGACCAGGTGCTTGCGGACGTCCGCGCAGCCCTGCAGGCAGGTGGGCAGATCCTTCTGGGGAACGCCCACGGTGCTCATGTACTGCGCACACAGGCCCACGCTGTCGCAGGAACCACGGCGGCTGCTGGCCGAATGGCAGAAACCCAGGAATTCCGATTCGGTCATGGGGGCGCGCTGCATGCAGCCCGGCAACAAGGTCGAGGTCAGCAGCAAGACGATCAGCAGAGCGGAACGGTTCATGGTCGTGGGCGTCCTTGGTTGAAAGATGGTGTCCGGCGCATGGCACGGTTCTCATGCGTGTTGTCATTCGTTTCGGCGTGGAGTGCAAGCCTGTTCTTCCCGCCCTCTTGAAACCGTCCAGGAGAGTATCGGGGAGTGGCTGCCCGCATAGGCAAGTCCGAAGGTCGGGGGGGGGCGGTCATCATGCGGAACGGGTTGCGCGACGTGCGCCGTATGGGTATCGAGGTTGAAGAATTCTCCAGGAGGCCACACATGCTCAGGAAGATTACGGAGCGCGTCAGCCATGTCGGCAAGATCGACTGGGAATTGCGCCGTTTCCATGGTGACGAATACAGTACCCATCACGGGTCGTCATACAACTCCTATCTTGTGCGGGGCGGCAAGACCGCGCTTATCGATACGGTCTGGGCTCCCTTCGCCGGGGAGTTCATGGACAACCTGTCCCGCGAGGGCGTCTTGGAAGCCATCGACTTCGTGATTTCCAACCACGCGGAGCCGGACCACAGCGGAGCCATGCCGCTGCTCATGAAGGCGCGTCCGGATCTGCCCGTGTACTGCACGGCCAACGGCGTGAAGACGCTCAAGGGCATGTACCACCAGGACTGGAACTTCCAGGTGGTGAAGACCGGCGACACCCTGGACCTGGGCGAGGGCCTGACCCTGACCTTCGTGGAGGCCCCCATGCTCCACTGGCCAGACACCATGTTCAGCTATCTCTCCGGGGAGAACATTCTCTTCTCCAACGACGCCTTCGGCCAGCACCTGGCCAGCGAAACGCTCTACAACGACACCGTGGACCAGTGCGAGCTGTTCCAGGAAGCCTTGAAATACTACGCCAACATCCTGACACCCTTCAGCAGGCTGGTGACCAAGAAGATACAGGACGTGCTGGCGTTGAACCTTCCTCTGTCGCTTATATGCCCGAGCCACGGGGTGATCTGGCGAAAGGACCTGACCAGCATCGTGGAGGCTTATCTCAGGTGGGCGGACGACTATCAGGAGGACCAGGCCGTGGTGGTCTACGACACCATGTGGAACGCCACCCGGCGCATGGCCGAGGCCGTGGCACAGGGCATGCGGGAGGAGAGGCCCGGCATGACCGTGAAATGCCTCAGCGCGGCCAAATGCGACGTGAACGATCTGATCACCGAGGTGTTCAAGTCCAAGGCCGTGGTGGTGGGGTCGCCCACCTTCAACAAGGGCATTCTGCGCTCCATCGCGGCGGTGCTGGAGGAGATGCGCGGCCTGGCCTTCAAGAAAAAGAAGGGCGCGGCTTTCGGCGCATACGGTTGGAGCGGAGAATCCGTGAAGATGATCGAGGCCGGACTGGCCGAAGCAGGGCTGGAAGTGGCAGCGCCGGGGCTCAGGATGCTCTGGAACCCGGACAACGGCGGGCTGGACCAGTGCCGGGAGTTCGGGCGCGCCCTGGCCGCCACGTTGTCCTGAGGCTTGCTTGCGTGTTGGCAATGGCCGCCGAGGCCGTCGTGAGGCCAAATGGACGACTGGGCGGTTCGAGCAGTGCCGGATGGGTGGCACGGACCGCCCATCCCGGCCGCGATCTGTTCAAGACGCTGAGGAATGTGCCTGATACGACGGCCGGGACGAGACGCCGGAAGGCGGGGTGTTGGACGTCCCAGGCCCGGGCCTGTGGCGGATCAATCTCCGGCCAGACGTTCCTGAAGATCGCGGATGAGCCGCGTCAGCCCTTCGATGTTGCCGTAGCAGGCGTCGTAGCCCTTGAGCAGCGGGACAAGGTGGCTGTAGTTGCGCTGGATGAAGTAGTAATCATAGACCCGCTGGGCCATGTATTCCAGCAGGAAACGGATGTGCACCTCCTGCGGATCGGGAGATTTGCGCCGTTTCCAGGAGGAGAACTCCAGCAGCCAGCGCAGCGTTTCGGCGTCTATGGAATCCATTTCCGATTGCAGTTTGGTCTCGATGCTCATGTGGACCGATGTCCTTTTGCCGTGCCGCATGCGGCCGGGAAATGTCGCAGGAACCGTAAAAGAGACCGGCACGCGTGCGATGCGGCTTCCGGAGGTTCCGGAAAGGTCCGCTCCCTGGAAAGGGTGGCCATTTCTGCATAGCCGCCAAGGAGTATTTTGCGCAAGGCGCATTTCAATACCCTCCTGGCTCAGTCGAGTATCAGGGGCCCTTGGGTCGCCTGCTGCTCGGGGTGGAGGGGAAGTGTGCAAGAGCATCCGTCAAATTGAAACAGACATATGTCGTCGCATGTTCGCTTGGCATTGACGTCAAGGCAAGCTCAGGCGTATGTCGGCCTGAGAATGCGAGTCGTCCGCCGACGCGGCGATGCCTTCCCGCTGGTCTTGGGCGCTCGGTGCGTGGTATGAGAGATTGGCGCGAATGTGGCGATGCGGCGCAGGCGGGCCCTGCGCCAGAAAATGGGCATGCCCGCAGCCCGCACATGAGGAGTACCCGATGAGCTGGTCGCCCCCCGTTCTGTGGACCGTCGCCGGTCTGGTCCTGATCGCCCTGGAGGCGCTGGCTCCGGGGCTTGTCATCATGTTTTTCGGCCTGGGCGCGCTGATCACGGCCCTGGCCTGTCTGGTTCTGGACCTCTCCTGGGCGGCGCAACTGGTGCTTTTCGCCTGCGCTTCGGTTCTGAGCCTTCTTACCCTGCGCGGCACGCTCCGCAAGGTGTTCCAGGGCCGCCAGCGCCAGGACCAGGAGCAGGTGGAAGCCATCGATTCCCTGGTGGGGGCCGACGCCGTGGTCAGCGAGGACATCGAGGCCGGGGGGATAGGGCGCGTGAAGCTGCGCGGCTCCTTCTACTCGGCCACTTCCGATGAAGCGCTTCCCGCGGGTCAGCGGGTACGCGTGGTGGAGCATCCCGCCGGGGATCATTCGCTTCTGTCCGTGGTCAAAAAGTAACCCGTATGGAGGTTTCCATGCTTATAGTCGCCATGAGTTTCGCGGGGCTGGTACTGCTGCTGATTCTTCTGTCGGTCACGGTTGTGCCGCAGCAGAGCGCCTACATCGTGGAGCGCCTGGGCAAGTACAGCCGGACCCTGGAGGCGGGCTTCCACGTCCTGTTGCCCCTGATCGACCGCGTGGGCTACAAGTTCTCCTTCAAGGAAGAGGTGATAGACACCCCGGCCCAGCCGTGCATCACCAAGGACAACGTCACCGTGCACGTGGACGGGCTGGTGTACATCAAGGTGAACGACCCCAGGCTCGCGGCCTACGGCATCGCCAACTACCGCACCGCGGCAACCCAGCTGGCCCAGACCTCGCTGCGCTCCTCCATCGGCAAGATCACCCTGGACAAGACCTTCGAGGAACGCGAGCTGATAAACGCCGAGGTGGTCAAGGCCGTGGACGAGGCCGCCATGGGCTGGGGCGTCAAGGTGCTTCGTTTCGAGATAAAGGACATCGCCCCGCCTGAATCCGTGAAGAACGCCATGGAAGCCCAGATGACCGCCGAGCGGGAAAAGCGCGCCCAGATCGCCCTGGCCGAGGGCCAGAAGCAGAGCGCCATCAACATCTCGGAGGGCCAGAAGCAGCAGGCCATCAACATCTCCGAGGGCGACAAGCAGCGCCAGATCAACGAGGCCGAAGGGCGCGCCAAGCAGATCGAGCTGGTGGCCGCAGCCACGGCCAGCGGCATACGGCAGGTGGCCGAGGCCCTGGGGGCGGAGGGCGGCCTGACCGCGGCCAACCTGCGCGTGGCCGAGCAGTACGTGGACGCCTTCGGCAAAATGGCCAAAGAGTCCACGACCATGCTCATTCCGCAGAATGTGGCGGACGTGGCCGGGATGATCGCCACGGCCATGCAGACGATAAAGAAGACCGGGTAGCGGCGCGGTCTTGAAAAACATGAGCATGTTTTTCAAAACAAAACATATGGTTTTCTTTGGTTAGGCGCTGCACAGAAGCGCTGGCCCGGCTTGGCGTAGAGTTGTTGCGGTATGTTCCGGACCGGACCGGTGTGCGTGCGCTCCGGAAGCAACGCCGGCTGACCGGGAATCACCCTTGCGGGCCGAAGAAGAACGGACTCCCCTGGGCTTGCGCGCCGTCCAGAAGGGCCAGCAGGTGTTTGGGGGAGCGCATCTCCCAACTGTGCAGGGGATGGGAAACCTGCTTGAGGAAGTTCTCCAGCCAGCGGGGGGTCATGTCTTCGGGCTGCGCTCCGCTCAAGGCCGCCAAGGCCCGCAGGGCCTGAAGGCGTTTATCCGGGTCTGGCGGCGGAATGTCCGCGCGGCGCAGCTCCCAGACGTTGCCGCCGTCACCTCAGGGCGTCCCGTCATTCCGGGCAGCCTGTTCAGTCCCTGGGCAGTTCCTCGGTCTGGATCTTGTGCACCGTGGCCCAGATGCTGAACATGGCCCGCAGATAGTCAGCCGAGGCCCCGGAATCGGCCATGGCGTCCTTGAAGGAGTTGTAGTCCAGGGACATGGCCTCCTCCTGCATCACCCGCCCCCAGTCGCTCTTGGGAATCTGGATGCGGAAGCGATAGTCCGCTTCGGGAAAAACCAGGATTTCGGCCTCGATGCCGTGACGGCTCATGAGGCTTTCAAGGTGTTCCTTTTTTCTGGAACGGATGGCCACATGGCCCGGCTGGCAAAATTTCGTCGCGGCTACGGAAAAGAAGCCGTCCCTGTTGAAGATCCACATGCTGTGAGCCTCTCGGTGCCTGGCGGTCCAGGCGGCCAATGCATCGCCAAGACTACACGGGTTGAGTTGGTTGAAGGGTTGAAACGGCGCTGGGCTCTTGCGTGCCCGCCCGCGCTTGGGCATGGTGAAGAAAAGGAGGCCGCCCATGAAGACAGTAGTCGCCTTGTTCGCCGCCGTCCTGTTGATGGTGTCCGCCCGGTCCGTGCTGGCCCTGACCGTGGACACCCTGCCCACATCCGGGGGGGAGTTGAAGATCGGACTCATCGGGCACGGATCCCTGTACTTCGAGTTCCAAGGCAAGATAATCCAGGTGGACCCGTGGAGCAAGGTCGGAGACTACGCCGCCCTGCCCAAGGCGGACCTGGTGCTGGTCACCCATGAGCACCGCGACCATCTCGATCCCGATGCCCTGGCCCTGACGACCAAGCCCGGAGCGCCGGTGGTGGCCAACATCACGGCCGGACCCAGCATTCCCGGCGCGAAAATCCTCAAGAACGGCGAATCGGCGGAAGTTGCCGGATTTCGCATCCAGGCCGTTCCGGCCTATAATCTGGTGCACCGCAGGCCGGAGGGCCAGCACTACCATCCAAAGGGCGAGGGCAACGGCTACGTGATCACCTTCGGGGACAAGCGCGTGTACGTGGCGGGCGACACCGAGGACGTGCCGGAAATGGCCTCCATCGCAGGCGTGGACGTGGCCTTCCTGCCCATGAACCTGCCCTACACCATGACCCCGGAGATGGTGGCCAAGGCCGCGCGCCTGCACAAGCCCAAGGTGCTCTACCCGTACCACACCGGGGAAACCGACGTGACGCTCCTGCCGCCTCTGCTGGCGGACTCGCCCTGGATCGAGGTGCGCCTGCGTCCCATGAAGTAGCCCGGCTGCGGCACGGGCCGCACGCAGGACTTGACGCGAGGCGTCCCAAGAGGGCAGGGCAGTGCGTCCCGATGTTTCGGGCCGCTTGGAATCCGTACGCCGCTCCGGGCGGCCCGCAAGGATCATCACCATGCACTGGTTCGTACAGCTCTTCAACGCGCACTCCGCCGCCCAGGCCGTGGTGGTGCTCGGGCTGGCCATCGCCCTGGGCCTGGCCTTCGGGCACATCCGCTTCTTCGGCATACGGCTGGGGGTGGGCGGCGTTCTGTTCAGCGGCCTGGCCGTGGGACACTTCGGCCTGTCGCTCAACCACGAGGTTCTGGAGTTCGCCCGCGAGTTCGGGTTGATCCTCTTCGTGTACACCATCGGCATGCAGGTGGGGCCGGGATTCGTGGATTCGCTCAGGCGACGCGGCTTCCGCCTGAACGCCATGGCCACGCTCATCGTGATACTTGGCGTCTTGCTCACGGTGGCCTTCCACCTGTGGGGCGGACTGCCCCTTGGCACCGCCGTGGGCCTGTTCAGCGGCGGCACCACCAACACGCCCTCCCTGGCCGCCGCCTCCCAGGCCTTCAAGGAAGTGGCCCCCGCCCTGGCCGAGGAAGCCGTGGCCCAGGCGGGTCTTGGCTACGCGGTGGCCTATCCCTTCGGCATCTTCGGCATCATCCTGGTGATGCTCATCATCCGCATGGTGTTTCGCATCGACCCCGGCAAGGAACTGAGCCAGATGGAGGAGCAGGCCAAGCTCCTGAATCCTCCTCTGGAGACCATGACCCTGGAGGTCCAGAATCCCAATCTGGACGGCATGCTCCTGGGCGGCGTTCCCGGAATCGGGGAGATGGGCGTCGTGGTCTCGCGGGTCATGGCTGACGGCGTGATGCAGGCCGCCACCCCCGAGACCCGGCTGCAGCGCGGCATGCTGATCCACGCCGTGGGCAGGCCCGGTGAACTGGAAAAACTGCGCGTGCTGGTGGGCGTGGCCAGCTCAACCGACCTGCCGCGTCTTCCCGGCCCGCTGAAGAAGCGCCGCTTCGTGGTCACGCAGCGCGGCGTGGTTGGCAAGACCGTGCCCGAGCTGAACCTGGCCCAGCGCCACGAGGTGACCGTCACCCGCATCACCCGCTCCGGCACGGAGTTCTCCCCCGGCCCGGACGTGACTCTGCATTTCGGCGACATCGTGGGCTGCGTGGGCGCGCCGGAGCAGCTGGCCGTGGTGGAGCGCATCCTGGGCAACTCCGCCAAGGATTTGGACCATCCGCACATCCTGCCCATCTTCGTGGGCATTCTCCTGGGAACGATTCTGGGCAGCGTGCCCGTGGCCCTGCCGGGCCTGCCGTCGGGCATCAAGCTCGGCGTGGCGGGCGGGCCGCTCCTGGTGTCCATCCTCCTGTCGCGGCTGCACCATTTCGGCGGCATGGTCTGGTACATGCCCCAGAGCGCCAACCTCATCCTGCGCGAGGTGGGCATCAGCCTGTTCCTGGCCTGCGTGGGGCTCAAGGCGGGCGACCGCTTCGTGGACGCCGTCACCTCCGGGGCCGGTCTTTACTGGTTGCTGGCCGGAGCCTGCATCACCTTCGTGCCGCTCATGATCGCAGGGCTCGTGGGGCGCATCTTCCTGAAGTGCAACTACGCCTCCATGTGCGGCCTGCTGGCCGGGAGCATGACCGACCCGCCCGCCCTGGCCTTCGCCGGGCAGATGCTCGGCAGCGACGCCCCGGCCTCTGTGTACGCCACGGTGTACCCGCTGGTGATGATCCTGCGCATCCTGGCGGGACAGTTGCTGGTGTTGCTGCTGTATTCGGGGTGATGCCGAGAGGGGAGATTTTTGAGAAAGAGGGGCGCTCCGGCATGGAGTGCCCCTCTTTCAATTTCAGCCTCCGGCGGCCAAAGGGCCCAAGTTTCACCGGGCTTTGGAAACCCTGACGGGGGCGGTCGTCTGCGCAAGCTACACTATGTACGCAGAGTCGAGGCTCGAGAACGACGAACTCAGTACAAGCCAGAGAAGCAACCTGAATCATCGCATGGCGTCACCCGCACAGAAGGGCGAGGCAGTGCCGATGTGGGATACCTGCGGATTCCAAAGGGCGCAGCCCTTTGGCCGCCGGAGGCGTCCCTACTGCGTCTTGGCAAGTGCTTCACCATGTGTCGCCAACACGCGCTAGCGCCGCGCTTCCACCTTGGCCAGCTTCTCCCAGTAGCGGATCAGCGCCCCGTGGTCCGCGTCGCCCAGCCCGTCGGCCTTGAGCGCCTGCATGATCTCCATCACCTGCGCGGTCATGGGCAGGCTCACGTTCAGCTCGTGCGAGGTCTCCAGCACGTTGTGGAGGTCCTTGGCGTGCAGGTTGATGCGGAACCCGGGCGTGAACTTGCCGTCCATCACCAGCGGGGCCTTGGCGTCCAGCACCGTGCTCCCGGCCAAGCCTCCCCGGATGGCCTGATAGACCAGATCAGGGTTGACGCCTGATTTCGCGGCCAGCACCAGCGCCTCGGACATGGCCGCGATGTTCACCGCCACCACGATCTGGTTGCACAGCTTGGCCACGTTGCCCGCGCCGATGTCGCCCACGCGCACCACCGAGGCGGCCATGGCCTGCATTACGGGCAGGCACTCGTCGAAGTCGGCCTGCGAGCCGCCGATCATGACGGACAGGGTGCCCTCGATGGCCTTGGGCTCGCCGCCGCTCACCGGGGCGTCCAGCATGCGTACGCCCTTTTCGGCCAGCGCAGCCGCGATCTCCCGGCTGGCCAGGGGCGCGATGGAGCTCATGTCCACCACGATGCTCCCCTTGGCCGCGCCTTCCATCACGCCGTTCCCGCCCAGCACCACCTCGCGCACCTGGGGCGAGTTGGGCAGCATGGTGATGATCACGTCCGAGTTGGCGGCCACATCCCTGGGCGAGGCAGCGGCCACAGCCTTGCCGTCGCTTTCGCCCACGATGAGGTCCACGTCCTTTCGGGTGCGGCTGTACACGGTCAGCTGGTATCCGGCCTTGAGCAGGTTCCTGCACATGGGCTTGCCCATGATGCCAAGGCCGATGAAGCCTATGCGTTTCATGTGATGCTCCTTGGTTTCGGTTAGCGTGAGTAGCCGAAGTCCTCGATGAAGCCGAGCGAGGCCAGGGTGTCCGGCGCGGGAACGTACTCCAGGCCCACGTGCCCCTGGTAGCCCAGGCGGTCCATCTCCGCGAACAGGAAGGGGTAGTTGATCTCGCCGGTGCCGGGCTGGTGGCGGCCCGGATTGTCAGCCACCTGGATGTGGCCGATCCTTGGCAGGTGGGCGCGCAGGGTGGCGGCCAGTTCGCCTTCCTCGCGTTGTGCGTGATACATATCGTATTGCAAAAAGACATTCGATCTGTCCACTTCGTCCAGCAGGGCCAGGGTCTGGGCCGTACCATGCAGGATGAAGCCGGGGATGTCCTTACGGTTGATGAATTCCACAAGGAGCGAGAGCCCCTGTTCGGCCAGGGCGTCGGCGGCGTGGCGCAGGTTGTCCACCAGGGTGCGCCGCATGAGCGCTTCGCTGGCTCCGGGCGCGGCCTTTCCGGCCAGGCAGTTCAGGCGCGGCACGCCAAGGGCCTTGGCGTAGGCGATGGCCTTGGCCACGCCGTCGCGGAATTCCTCGGTTCGGGCCGGGTCCACGGCGATGCCCCGGTCGCCAGCGCCCCAGTTTCCGGCGGGCAGATTGAAGAGCACCTGGGCCAGGCCGTTTTCGGCCAGCAGTCCGGCCAGCTGCGACGGGGGGTAATCGTAGGGGAAAAGGTACTCCACCGCAGAAAATCCGGCGGCGCGGGCAGCGGCGAAGCGCTCCAGGAACGGCGCTTCCGTGAACAGCATGGACAGGTTGGCGGAAAATTTCGGCACGGGGTCCTCCTTGCGGTGGGGTGGAATATGGTTGCGCTCAGGTGCCCGGAGCTTCCAGGCGCAGGGCTTCGAGCGATTGGGCGATATGGCGGCGCATGGCCTCCCCGCTGGCTGCGGCGTCGCCGCGCGCCAGGGCCTCGATGATGCGCAGATGGTCGGCCACCGTGTCCGACCAGGGGCGCGGCGTGCCGTGCAGGTAGGCGGCGGCCAGCATGTTAACCGGACCCATGGCCGAGGCCAGGTAGGGGTTCCCGGCCAGCTCGACGAGCCTCCAGTGGAAGCGCCGGTCCAAGTCCACGAACGTCCGGTGCGAC